>JBFWMB010000007.1:0-97062 GCA_050251815.1 Salinivirgaceae bacterium
ATCTTCAATCCTATTTGGATGAATTTTGCTACAAATTAAACCGTAGATACTTTGGTGATAAGGTTTTTGACAGACTTGCCATTGCTATGTCTGATAATTACTGGTATAATAATGACTAATCATTAAAAATAATATGGTTTCATCACTAAATTCATAATCAACCCAAAAATTTGCATATTGACCCCGCTCGGTTATAGTTGTTGTATAAGTTCCAGAAGGCAAAGCTGAAAATCCACTTTCATTAGTAGCTCCAGAATTTGGTGAAATCCAATAAGTAGTACCTGTCGTTTTCATTTTGCCGCCGGCTATTTCAACACCACCTAAATTCGTTATAAGACGGTCTAGATCTCCTGAAGATGGCAGGCTCCAGCCAGTAGGACAAGCATTTACAGCTGCACTATAATTATATAACCAACCATAAACACTAGTAGGACTTACACCAATGGCACCAGACATAGCATAGTTCAAATTTTCTGCCATCCAAATATCATTGCCAATTTTAATCCAATTATATGTTTGGTTATCTCTCGAGTCAGTAAAAGTTCCAGAGTTTCCTTCATAAACAGGAATATCCAATACGCCACCAGTAAAAGTATTTGAGTAAGTATTGCCATATTCATCCTCATAAGTCACAACTAATTTAAAATCCAGTTTTCCATCGGAAGGCATACCTGTTATGGTAAAGTCATAATCATCAAAATCGTTGGAAGTTCCAGCAGCTAATGAGCTCATTGTAACCACATCCTGATCCCAGGTTAAACCGGCATCATTAGTTCCATCAAAAGATAAAGTACCAGTAATATTTAATGCGTTACCATTACCATTGTTTTTTATTTCAATATCCAGATCAATTTCTTCATTTACATTTATCATTTCATCCTCGTTACCGACTCCACCACCACCTCCATCGTGAATAAGAATGCTCAGTACAGAATTTATTGAAGGAGTCAATACTTGGGTAGTTTTAAAATCTATATTATCTCCATACCCAGTCCCTAAACTATTAGTTGCATAAGCCCTTACATAATAAGTGGTTTCAGGATTTAAACCGGTAAGGGTACTGGTAAAGGTTCCATTTCCTGTACCGTCGGTGGTTACATTATCAGAAATGGTTGGGTTGCTATTGGTGCTCCAACAAATACCCCGTGCAGTTACAGTTGCTCCACCGTTGCTTGTTACATTACCACCACTGGTAGCCCCATAAGCATTTATGGCAGAAATAGCAGTAGTAGTTACGGTGGGCAAAATAACAGGTGTAGTAAAAGAAACTTCGTTGCCATAATTTGTTCCATTGGCATTTGTGGCATAGGCCCTTACGTAATAAGTGGTATTGGGGCTAAGCCCGGTTAGACTACTGGTGTAGGTTCCTGTTCCTGCACCATCGATGGTGTACGAATTTGAAGTGGTTGGATTTTGGTTTATACTCCAGCAAACACCACGGGCTGTAACTGTAAATCCATTATCGGAGGTGACATTACCGCCACTGGTTGCTGTGGTTCCGGTAGTATTGTTTGTAATAACAGCAGTTGTGACATTAGGTAGATTTGAAGTAGTGGTAAATGTTTCCTGTTGTCCATAGGCTGTGGTAAACTGGTTTGTTGCATAAGCTCTTATATAATAAGTGGTTTCCGGCATTAGACCGGTAATAGTAATTGTGAAAATACCAGTACCCGTACCATCGGAAGTATGGTCGTTAGTAATATTCGGATTTTCTGTGGTTGCCCAACAAATACCTCGTTGGGTAATGGCATAACCTCCATTATCTGTAATCGTTCCCCCGGTTTCTACCGAACTGGAAGTTTCATTAGTTGGTGTTGTCGTTGTTAAGACCGGAATGCCATTTTTTGTTTGGAATGTTTTTTCAGTTCCATAAGATGTTCCATTTTCATTGCTGGCATAGGCTCTCACATAATATCTTGTACCTATTTCTAAATTATCCATAATACTGATGAATTCTTCGGTTCCTGTTCCATCATTTGTAATATTGGGATTATCATCAATTACCGGATTTTGCGTAGTTGCCCAGCAAATACCTTTGGATGTAATACTAAATCCGTTATCAACGACATTTACACCTCCTGATTTTGCAGATGAGATCGTAATTTCAGTAATATCTTTTGTGTCAATAAATGGTAATCCGGTAATGGTTGTGAAATTTATATTTGCACCATATCCAACACCAAATTGGTTTTTTGCATAAACTCTGGCATAATACGAGGTTTCCGGTTCTAAATCTGTAAGGGTGGTGCAAAATGAGTTTTCATCTTCATTATTTATACTATGTGCATTATCTATGGTAGGATTTGTATTTTGTCCATAGCAGATTCCTTTTTCTAAAATTGGAAAGTTGTAATCTTCTGTAATATCTCCACATATATTAACGGAAGTTGAAGTTAAATCATTCCAGGAATTGGTGGTAACAATTGGAATTCCATCTAAGGTTGTAAAATTGTTTTCCTGGCTGTATGCCGTATCGTATTTGTTTATTGCATAGGCCCTAATGTAATAGGTTGTGTTATTTTTTAATTCAGTAAATATTTTGCTGTACAAGTTATCTGTGCCAGGCACTTGTTTTTTTAGTTTATCAATTGTTGGGGTGCCAGAAGTATCAAGGCAGAACCCCCTTTCCAAAATTTCATGTCCACCATTGCTTAATATTTCTGCTGAAAAAGTAGCTCCAATGGGAGTAATTTCACTAATTGTATTAAGATTTACTTCTATTTGTACATCGTTGGTAGTTATTTGTAATTGATTATTACTATAAGCTGTACCTTTGGCGTTTTTTGCATAGGCTTTTACAAAATAATTGTTGTTGGGGTAAAGGTCTGTTGCAGAAATGTAAAATTCACCAAGGGCTAATGAATCATCTTTAATTACATTGTTTTCTATGGTCGGGTTTTCGTTTTTTGACCAGCATATTCCTCTTTCAGTGAGAGATTCTCCATTCTCAGCAATAACCTCGCATTTGATTGAAAATGATATGCTGGTTTTATCCTGTAATATTATTCCCCCCAAAGTGGGTTCCTGTACATCTATAGTTTGGACATTGTTTTCGTTGCTATAGATAATAGTCTCTCCAATTTTTACAAAAGCTTTTAGATAATAGGTGGTATTTGGACTCAGATGCTCAATTACCACATTTATAATCGAATCATTTTTAAGTGTAGAAACAAAAGATATAGAATCTGAAAGTGTTGGGTTTTGGGTAGTGCTATAGCAAATACCATAGGAATTGGCTTGCAAAGTGCTATTCAGATGGATATAAGCTGTTGCTTCAAATTGACGATATGTAATATTACTCGACGTGACAATGCTAATGCTGATTTTATCAGGTGATTCATTTGATGGATTTATTAAATCTTCATCCTGACAAAGACTAAAAATGAAAATCAAAAGGAAATAGATAATAAATTGGCTTATTTTTTTCATGGTTTAATTATTTAGAAGTTAATACCGATACCTGCTGTTATCCCGGCTTGTTCATGATTATTGGCGGTAACTCCAAACATGAATGTCATATGCCTGGCTTTAAAGATGAATCCCAATTCGGCTTCAATACTTTCCGTATTATAAGATGTTATCTCAGCCCATTCTTTGTTTATTGGGGTATTTATGGTGTATTCATATTCGTTAAATTCCCAATTAACTTTTGTATAACCATAACCTCCACCAAGATAAAAAAAGGAATTCCAATTCATCTGAAAGGTTAATCCTCCGGTTATCATGTACCTGGGATAATTTATTTTTCCGGTAAACTCTTTGTAAGTCAGGGTTTCGCTTTCCGGGGTAATGGTTTCGCCATCGTATTTATAAGCAGCTTGTGAAAAATTACTGACCCTTGCAGCCAGGAACCAACCTGTTTTTCCGATTTGTCCCAATTGAATTCCATATAAGGCTTGGTAATTGGTGTTTGTAAGCAGTATATTGGGTGAATAATTGACAAAAAAGTTCCGGGTCCGTTTTTTTTCTGTAATAACACTACGGACATCAAACACTATTGGTCCGTCCAGAGCATTGTATTCCTCAAAGGGGTTCCAAACAATGGTATGTTTGCCCTGTTTACTGACTTCACCCACATCGCCGCTGATAGCTTTTAATGGCCCCTGAAAAGAGCTTCCCCCATCAAAACTTACATATACAGAAGTATTAAAAGTCTGGTAAAATCTTGCATAACTTAATGTATAATCAATGATTATTTGCTCTCCCTTAGTTGTTGTTGAAATACTTGAAATTTCCTGTCCTGCTAAAGAGTTAAAGAGTAAAGTGAGTAGCATGAATAATGGATATATTTGTTTAATCATAGCTTAAGATATTAGTATTCAGTAAGGATAAATTCCTGATTTCCATGAAATTCAGGGGTTTGTTTGCCGGATGAAATTTTTCGGGCAGTCTCTGGTATTTTTTGTATTAAAAAAGAGCCTAATTCTCCGCTAGTTATGCAACTATCTTTGTTGAAATCGGCAGCACCTTGCAAACCAGAACATAAGTAATAAGTAAATAAACCGGTTTGCGATTGATCAAAACCCAATGATGTTTCATTGAACGACGATGAATTAAACACACAAAAAGTAGAATCGGATTGCCAGGGTTCAATTATTTTAGGATGAATAATCACTCCTTTTGAGGCTATCAGGTTTTGAGTTTCAATTTTTTCTGATGCTTTTGAAGACCCGCTAAAACAGGCATCGATAAATACCGTAGTGCTCTTTGCACCTAATGTAATTAAGTCGTTATAAAATGTATTCAGATTGTATCCTTGAATATCTACCATTTCAATGTTTCCGTCAGAGGGGAACAAAAAAATATTTTCACCACTCTTATCTGGAATACCGTGCCCTGAATAATAAATAAACAATTCGGTTTCGCCTCTGACAATTGCTTTTTGCAGTTCACCATTTACCGGGTTAAATATTTGTTGAAAAAAGAAACCATGAACTTCATCCGATTTATAGGTATATACAGTTTCAACTCCTAATACTTTTTTAAAATATTTTGTCATTATATCTGCATCGTTTTCAGCAAAAGGAGCCGGGGCTAAGTTGTTTTTGTATTTTTCTATTCCAATTATTACTGCAATGGCATTTGGTCGTGAGGTTTTTGATTTATGTATTTTATAAATATTTTGAATCGTTCCTATATTGCCTTTTATTTTATTCGATGTAAATTCAAACGATGCTACCTGATTTTTTAGATTGTCAATAACTGGTTTGATATCCAAAACCTGAGCCAGTGCAGGACGTTGGTTTAATTCAATGGGTAGTATTGAGTCTTTTATATTGCCAAGATTTCTGTTTTCTGATACATTTAAAAATAACGATAAGCGTCCCTGGGTTTTTACCCGTTTGTTTGGACTAAGAATAAACTCAAACTCATTGGTTTGACCTATTTCAAGATTTCCCAGAACCCCTGTTGTATTCTCCAAATAAATATTCTGATCAGTTGTTTTTACCTGATAATTTACATTTTCGGCAATGTTTTGTCCTATATTCTGAATGATAACTCTTACTTTTACCTGCTCTCCGGCTTGTAGTAACCCATCTTCTAAAAGGGCCAAAGTATTATCTCCATAATCCATAATCTCAATTCCGGCGAGGTTGAGTCTGGCTTTTTGAAATTCCAGGGTATTTAATTTTAATATGGCTGGATCCATATCGTATCCAAACATTTCTTTAACCTCAATTGCAAGTTGGTGATTTTCCGATTTTACATGAAAACCAGCTTTAATTGGTATTGTAATTTGGGCTGAATCGTTAGGATGTATCAGATAAATATTATCACTTTTTTTATAATGGAAAGCTGTATCCTCATGATTATCCTTTATGTTTATTTGCATGTCCTGAGCATTGCCCTTACCTTTATTAATTAGCGTTAACAGCAATGTAGCCTTTTCTTCAGCTTCTAATATTCCATTTCCATTGGCATCACTAAATTCGAGAGCTGCATATAAATTAGGAGGTAATCCCCTTTTATACTCTGGTTTTAAGTTGTATTCTTTTGGTACAGTTTGTTTGTGAATTATTTTCTGCCCCCAAATGATATTAATGGCAAAAAAAAGAAAAAAGGTAAATGCAGCTAGGGCTTTCATGACTTAACTTTTGGTTATAACCAAAATTAAAGCAATCTGATTTTAATAATAATCAAGTAAATAGCTATATGTTATACTCATAATTGAGTATTTTAAATTTTAAAAAGGTTTTTGGTTCTGGCTATTTGTGGATTTTATTACGGTATATATTCCTTTTTTCGCGTTCGCTTTGGCGTTCGAGAAGCTTGATTTAATTAGCTTTGCTGAGCTCCCCAATGTATTGGGGCAGGCAGTAAACTCGGTTCCCAGATGCTTTGCACCGGAAACAATAGTTCATGGTTCTACCCTGAAGTTTAATACCATTTATTTACTTCAATTTAAGAATTAACTCCTGTATATTTTTTAAGCCATTTTTTTCAAGAATATTTCTTCGGTGGGTATCCACTGTATTTTTTGATATAAATAGTTTGTCGGCAATCTCTTTGCTGGTTTTGCCCTCAATTATATATGAGATTACCTCTTTTTCCCGTTCGCTAAGCTCAAGTTTTTTTAATAACACCATCTTCGGGTTATTTAGTGTAATCCTTTTGATTACTTGTTTTAGCTCATCCAAATCAATGGGTTTTAGTAAATAGTCAAAAGCGCTGGCTTTTATCGCTTTTATGGCATATTGTGAATAAGCTGTAGTAAAAATAAATTGTGGACTTTCTAACCTTGAACGAATCTGTTCTATTACCTCAAAACCTGTTAATGATGGCATTTCCACATCAACAAAAACTATGTTGGGCTTTATTTTAACCACTTCGTTTATGGCTTGTCCGGGATTTGTATTTTTTCCCGAAACTTTAATTGTTCCGCATTTCTCAATAAGGTATTCCAAACGCTCTAATGAATCAATTTGGTCGTCAATTAAGTAACATGTCAGGTTAGTTTCCATTAGCAATTGTTATTTGTATTGTTGTACCTTTATTCTGAACCGTTGAGATAGCATATTTAATGTCTTGTTTATGCTCGGTTTTAATTAGTTTAATTAATTGGTCAATTATTTTTAATCCGTTACCGGTTCCATTCGATTTTATTTTTTTTGCAGAAAAACCAACGCCGTTATCTTGTATTGTTATTTGGGTTTTCTTTTTTTCAACAAACGATTTTATTTCGATAAACCCATTTTCGGTGTTTGTTGGTGCAATCCCGTGCTTAACTGCATTTTCAACAAAATTAAATACCAGGTATTTGGGTATTTTAAGCGATAAATCACTTGTTGCATTCATGTTGAATTGAAACTTTTGCTTTAAACGGGCTTGTTCCAAAATTAAATAGTTTTCAATATACTCAAATTCCTGACCCAAGGGAATCATAATTTCTGAACCTTGTTGTACCGATTGTTGTAATAAACGTGCATAGCGTGTGATGAGTTTATCGGCTGTTTCATAGTCGTTCTTTCGGAAACTGTTGCCAATGCAATCAATCATATTGAATGTCAGGTGCGAATCCAGTTGATTCTTAACATGCAATAATTGTAGTCGGGCTATTTCATTATGTACTGCTACCCGTTTATTTCCATAATACCTAAGGGCTTGTTGTATGGAAATCCAAACAAGGCCAATAATTATAAATAAAAATAGGGGTAGCAGGTAGCGGATTCGATACAAAAGATTTGTTTTGAACTCCATAATGTAAGCATTTCCCATTTCATGGAAATAAATAAAGGTGTTTTTATTATCAGTCCATTTTGAAAGAGAAAAAGCCGTTTTATTCCAGGTAATAGGAAGTATTACTTGTTCTAATGTTACCGGGTCGGTAAAGCAGAATCGGTCAAATTTAGTGACGTACGATATGTTGTCAATGATTTTGTCTCCGCTTAGGTCCTGTTTAAAATAATTTGCACTGTTTACATCAATACAGCTTTTATTTTTTTTGGTTTCCAGGGTATTTTCATCAAATATGGTAATTCCATTTGAACCCATTAATGTAATCGGTTCACTGGCATTATCCAGCAAAATAGCACTTTGGGCAAAGAAACTGGTCAAGTTTTTTTTCTTGACAATATTTCCATTTATATCAAAAATGAAAATTTTAGAAGTATCGTTTTGACCCAAATAATTATAAAATGAAACGAATTTAATTTCTTTATTTATTAAAATTGGCTTAGTAAAGGTAGTTGATGGATATTCTCCTAAAACAACCGGAGGAAAAATAAAATTCAAGTGTTTATCGAAAGCCATGACCCAGGCAGAACTGTCTTGGTATTTTAGATGGTTAGGCATATTTCCAGAATTATAACCCATTCCTGTAATAAAAATGGAAGTGTCGTGCTGCAAAAATTGAAATGGCGGCATGATTGCCGTTCCCTTATGTTTTGAATGTATAAGTGAATCATTATTTAAATAGTAGCAAAACAATTGACGGTTTCCATAATTATAACCACCATAAGTTACAAAGAAAAGTTCATCAGTGCCATCATTATTAAAATCATAGCTATTTGGAGGAGTGTAAATGGCAATATTTGCAACATTATTAATTATATGCATTGAACGTATATATCGTTCTCCAACTAAAGTTTTCGTGGTAAAACTTTCAATAATACTCAGAAATAAGGAATCGTTGCGCATGGTGAACAAGCATAATTCTTTATACCCGTTGTGGTCTAAATCATAAAAGCAATAATAGTTCGCTAAAGCAAAAGAACCGTGAAATTTCCATTGTCCCTGAATAATATTGCCTTGTCGTATCATTACAAGGCAATAATTATACTGATTAAAAATGAATTCAATGCGTTCACTGATGCCGTCAAAATCTAAATCGTCATAAGTGAATATGGTACCTTCCGGAGTTACCACCTGGTTATTTAATGTTATTTGGTAATGTGGAATTTTTGGTATAAAAAGAAAGGACAATAGGAGTATTGTCAAACCTGAAAGTAAAGGGAAATTGTATTTTGCTTTTAGTAAGGTCAATGGTCATAATATTTAGTATTTACTAAATTAGTAAAAAACCCATATAATAGGAAAAATAATTGTAATGATTTGGAATTAAACTCTATGTGTACAATGGATTATTTTTATTGTAGAATTACAGCAAATAGATTTCAAAGCAAACCCAAATAATTACTTTATTCCTATCTGTGAAAATCTGAGTTATGCTGTGGTGAATCTTTAAATTCTAAAAAAATAGCATTGTAAATTAGCTTTCTCAAATTTTGAAAACTGTTTCTGATTTTTCAGCATCATTTGTGCTTCTAAAACGAACCCTCAATGGATGCGATGAAGTGGTTGTATCATTTATCGACGGGAACTCTGGGATTATAATCGTAAATATTTTGGTATTGCAGAATCAGCCCCAGGTGTTCAGTGATATTATTGGTAAGGCTCGAAATACTTGCTAATCGTAGAGTACTATATTTTGTTAAAAAGGCTTTGATGGTAAAATCTGATATTAACACCCATGTTTAGTCAATTTCCCATTTAAAACTTAAGTAAGTGCCCCACTTATAGGTTTCGCTAATAATATTCTCAGTATTTCATGTTTTTGATAATTATGGATGAACTCACCCAAAACAGAAAAATTTTGACGAAACCGAAGTCCTTTTGTTGTTCCATCCCCCCTTAATAGATTCGATTGAACACCTTATTGAAATTACTTATAAACCATTCCTTTTAACTGTTTGTTATACTGCTAAATGTTTACAGATGCAAATTCATGTTGCTGCCAGATTAATACGTAATTGCACATATAAGCCAAGAAGAATAATTTAAAAAAACAAGGTCTTGTAAATAGAATTTTGGCAAGACTATTTTTTGAACTAAAAACAGATTCCCGTGAAATTACAACAAAACTATAGCTACCTTATTGTAGGAGCAGGCATAGCCGGATTATCGGCTATTAAAACCATAAGACAGACGGATACGCAGTCGAGCATTCTTTTAATAAGTAACGAAGACCGATTGCCTTACAAACGGACTAAGATAAATAAAAGCATGGCTGCTGGTTTTTCTAAGGATGAATTCATGCTGAATCCTGAAGATTGGTACAAAGCACAGCATGTCGATTTGGCTTTCGAAGAGGTGTTAAAAATAAATACTGCTGAGAATGAAGTGGTGTTGGCCGACGGGCAAATTATCCGTTACAATAAGTTATTACTGGCCCCGGGAGCCACTCCGGTTTATCCGGTTATTGATGGTATTTCTGATAGCGATTTACTGAATGTGCATTTTGCAAAGAATGTGGAGCACATCCGTAATATGCTGGCTAATAAAAACGAAGTGCTGATTATTGGAGGCAGTGTTGAAGGATTGGAAACTGCCAATCAGTTGATTAAAATGGGGAAGAAAGTGGTTGTAATCGATCGCTTGAAAGATCCCTTAGGAAAATTGTTCCCCGATTACCTTACCAAAAAAATTTATGCAGACATGCATCAGGCCGGAGTTGTTTATCTTCCCGGATTTACGCTAAACAAGCTGGTTAAAACCGATGATAAACGTTACAAAATGGATACGCCGGAATACAAAACCACTTTTGATGCACTTTTGGTTTGTGCCGGGGTACGTCCTAACATCAGGTTGGCTGAACATACCGGAATTGCTACCGACCGGGGGATTTTGGTAAATGAGTATATGCAAACTTCAATTTCCAATATTTTTGCTGCTGGCGATGTGGCCCAGCATCCCGATGGTTTGGTTACGGGTTTGTGGCATCCGGCCGAATATCAGGGTTATTGTGCTGGTGAAAACATGCTTGCTGTGGGAAGCGCTTATCATCCGGTACCGCTACGATTAAAAACCACTTTATTCGGCAATTTTTATTTTTCGGCAAATTATCATTTATCGCATTCGTACCGGCTCGATGTTTCGGCCGAAGAGCTTAATGGTGTATTTCGGGAGTTTTATGTGCTCGATGCTAAAGTTTTGGGTATGGTAATGATGAATGATAAAGAACGGGCAAAGACCTATCAGCAGGCGGTAGCCGAACAATGGCCGCTTGAAAAAGTTAAAGAGCAGTTGCCACTTTAGCCCTAACGATTAATTTTTATTTTTTACCTGGTAAGGAAGCGTAAAGTAAAATATGGAGCCTTTTCCCGGTGCCGACGATACCCATATAGTTCCACCAAGTAACTCAACCAATCCTTTCGATATCGATAGTCCCAGTCCGGTACCTCCGTATTTGTAACTAATTGATAGGTCGGCCTGTCGGAAGCGTTCAAATATTTTTTCAATATTTTCAGGAGCGATGCCAATGCCGCTATCTTTAATAAAAAATTCGAGAACCGGTTTTTTGTCCACGTCTTTTAACCGATAGCCAAAAGAAATTTTTCCTTCGTGGGTAAACTTGAGGGCATTCGATAAAAAGTTGGTAAGAATCTGGGTTACTTTGGTTTTGTCGGTATAAATTTCTGATTGCTCATTGCTTAGCTCTGTGTTTACATCAAGTGCAATGCCCTTTATGTCAGCTTGTGATTTAAAAATGGCATGTAAATCGGTAAGTATTTCGTTTACATTCACTTTTTCGATGTTAAGGGTTTCCTGTTTGGTTTCGAGTGAAGCAATCGAAAGTACATCATTTATTATTGAAACCAACTGGGCACTGCTATTTTCAATAATGGAACCAAAATTAGCCCGTTCGTCTTCGGTAATGTCGGTTCGACTGAGCAGCTGGGTAAATCCGGCTATTGCATTTAATGGCGTGCGGATTTCGTGATTCATGTTTTGCAGGAAGGCTGTCTTTAACCGGTCGTTTTCTTCGGCTTTGGCTACGGCTTTTTGTAGTTCTATATTAATTTGCTTATATTCTTCGTTTTGTGTTTCAATTTCTTCGTTTTTTTCTTTAAGTAAAAACTCCTGATGTTTGCGCTCGGTAATATCGATAATGGTATTGATAAGATAGAGGGGATTGCCATATTCGTCGTTCTGAAGGGTAGTACGTACTTCGGTAAGCACGGTTTTTCCGTTTTTGTGCAAGTAACGTTTTTCAAATTCATAAGTATTGTATTCGCCACGCAACATTGAATCGATAACCTGGCGACTAAGTTCCACATCAACCGGGTGCGTTATTTCCTGCCAGTTGGTAAACTGAAAATTTGCATCGGAATAACCCAGCATTTCTTTAAATGCCCGGTTGGTTTTTATCGTATCGTCAAGAAAAGTAATGGTATTGCCCACCGCTGAATTTTCAAAAAGGCTTCGGAACCTTTCCTCACTTTGACGCAGGTTTTTTTCAGCTTGCTTGCGTTTGGCTTCCTCGCGCAACACATTGCGCACTTTTGCCAGCGAATAAAAGTAAAAAAGTATGGCCCCCAGGAGTAGCGAGAATACGATAATTAACCGGTTGCGCAGTCGGTTTAATTCCTTATAGATGTCTTTTTCGTGATACGAAATCAGGATGGTCCAATAGGTGTTTTCAAGTGGAGTGCGATAAAAAGTAATGTATTTTTCGTGAAACTTTTTTTTGTTTTTGAACGTGTTTTCTTCGTGAACCCCTTTTACGGTACCACTATTCCGTGTTTTTATTTCTTTAAGTAAATCGAGTGTAAGGTTGTTTTGGTTGCTTATATTGAAAAGGTTTTGCCCGGTATGACCTTCAATGGGGCAGTATATTTCGATGCCGTTTTCGCTTAGCAGCCAAACGTTTCCGGTTCCTTGTATTTCAATATTGGCCAGGTATTGCTTGCCCAGTGCATCGATAGGAATAAGCATGGCCAGGCTACCTACATACATGTCCTTCTTAAAAATGGGGATATGCATGGCAATGGCATAATATCCCTGGACAGCTTTAAAAACATCGCTGATTACCGGTTTGTGGGTTTCAAGAATCTGGCTTACATGCTTTTGGTAGGCAATGTTATTTCCAATTACCGATGAATCGATGGGGTAGGTGTGAACGATGTTTCCGGAGGAGTCGACACGAGTCAGTCCTGCCATAATGGAACGATGATTTTCAAAAAAACGTTGCATCATTTCTTTTCCGGTGTCGTCAAAATCAATGATTGATTCCACCTGGGTTAAGAAAGTCAGGTTAGCTTCCGACTCATTAAAAAATCCACTAATGGCCTGCGATGCCGTACGGGCAAGAACCAATTGTTCGTTGTTAAACTCTTTAATGGTTCGGTCTTTAATATCTTCGTAAACAAGAAAAAAAGCAGCAAAGAATACCAGCAAAACAATGGGAATGAGCAGGTATTGATCGAATAATGAAAATTTTGTTCTTTTTATTTGCTGCATAAATACACTTCTAACTTTGACAGTTAACGCTTTTTAAAGGTAAAGTAATATTTTTAAATTAATAATTCTCGTGTTGAAATTTGTTGGGTTGCATTTATATAAAGATATTCTGAGTTTACCTTACAGTAGTTTTAATCAGGATATTTTTTTTAACTGGCATGTGTTAATTAGATAATTGACTTTTAAAAAAAGTGTTTAAATCGTTCACAATAAGTTCGCTGAGGGTTTTAAAATTGTACGATGTGGCTTCTACCATGCTGGTTGCATAATCTTGTTGCAGTATAGCCAAATTGCTGTAACGCTTTCGTATTTGTTCGGTTTTCTTTTCTGAACTGAAGGTATTGCTATGAATAAGCTGTCCGTTCTTTTTTAATTGATACGATACTTTGAGACTGGCATTTGCCGGACCCGCATAATCACCATAGGAAAATCCATAGGCATACAGCGCAAAGTAAAAGAATCCTTTACTTACATAAGGACCTTCAGCTTTGATTTCATCAATGGAGAGTTCCAGCGAATACTCCGATTCTTTTAAGGAATCAAGCTTAAAATAACCGGATCGGTTAATTTCGCTGTTCAGTGATGTTTTAAGAAAAACTGCCGGATCTTCTTCCATAATTGATTTACCCTGGATGCAGTTGTTATGCGAGTTCCAAATATAGACAAAAACCAGGGGTATAAACCAACCCTTTTCTCTTGTAACCAGGGTCGATGGGTTTAATAAGCTTGTGTCGAAAAGTACGGTATCGGTAAATACCGAAAATTCACTTTTTGTTGGAGTAATTTCAGAGTCCATAATGTAAGCCAATGAATTACGTTTTGCATTCATGTTGGTCTGAATGTTTTTTGTTGATGTACAACTGAATGCAATGCTTATAATAAGAATAAAAACAATAAAGCGGGCAGTTGTTTTCATAGCCTTAATGGTATTTGATGAATTTAATACGGTTGTTTATGATTAATTTGTTTTGCTCATCCGGACTATTGTCGATTGCCTGTTGATACGCTTTTAGTACTGTTTTATAATCTCGTTTGTCAGCAAGTAATTCGTACTGGCAGTCGGCTATAAGCAATAATTTAAGCGCTTCATAATCTGTGGTATTTACGTTTTGTAAACTTGTTAAGGCGCTTTGGTATTGTTTTTTGGAAAAAAAGTACAAAGCCTTTATTAATGGATATATTTCGGATTCCGGATTGAGCTTTTCCATGTATTTTTCAATCCATAGCTCTTTGTTTTTTTTCAATACAAATGAAAATTTAGCCAGCCATTGCGAATCATTGAGATCGGTTGAAAGCTGTTTGAATTTTTTATCCATGGCGGGAACAACCACGTAGCGCCTTAATACAACATCTTTATGTTTTTCGAGTCGTTCGTTAAAATCATCCTGGGCAATTATCCAATACAATTCGTTGGAACCCATTTGAGCCTGAATTTGTAACGATAGCATCAGTAAAAACAATACACAAGCCTTCACTTTCATTGAATCCTCATTTTTGTCCAATAAAGAACAGGTTAAGTTGGTTTACAAGTATTTTTTTCTTGTTCTAAAATACATCTTTTTGTTAATTATTTTGTACGAGTTTAAAAATAAAAAAAAGGATTGCCGTAGCAATCCTTCTTAACTTTGTCTAACCTTCTGATTTAGTTAGCTTATTTTACATCAAATAGATGCTGTATTACTCAAACCGGTCTAGGTTCATCACTTTATCCCAGGTTTTTACAAAATCGTTTACAAACTTTTCTTTGGCATCTTCGCTGCCATATACTTCGGCCAAAGCTCTTAGTTCAGAGTTTGAACCAAAGATTAGATCCACTCGGGTTCCGGTCCATTTTATTTTACCGCTGGCCCGGTCGGTTCCTTCAAAAAGTTCTTTGCTTTCATCGGTGGCTTTCCAACGGGTACTCATATCGAGCAGGTTTACAAAGAAATCGTTGGTAAGCACTCCGGGACGACTGGTAAATACGCCATGTTTCGATTGGTCGAAGTTGGTATCCAATACCCGCATGCCTCCAACCAAAACCGTCATTTCAGGAGCTGTTAAGGTTAGCAGTTGGGCTTTATCCACCAATAATTCTTCGGTTGATATGGCATATTTTTTCTTCAAATAATTTCTAAAACCATCGGCAGCCGGTTCCAGTAAAGCAAACGATGCTACATCGGTTTGTTCCTGCGAAGCATCCATGCGTCCCGGTTTAAAGGGAACAGTTATTGTAAAACCGGCATCTTTTGCAGCTTTCTCAACACCGGCACATCCGGCCAGTACAATAAGATCGGCCAGGGATATTTTTTTTCCATTGCTTTGAGCCCCGTTAAATTCTTTCTGGATTCCCTCTAGAGTTTTTAAAACCTTACTCAGCTGTGCAGGATTATTAACCGCCCAGTCTCTCTGCGGAGCCAGACGGATACGTGCACCATTGGCACCGCCCCGTTTGTCGGAACCGCGGAAGGTTGAAGCAGATGCCCAGGCAGTAGAAACCAGTTGGGAAACCGTTAATCCGGAATTCAGCACTTTGCTTTTTAAGGCAGCTACATCTTTATCTTCAACCAAAGGATGATTCACAGCAGGAATGGGATCCTGCCAAAGGAGATCTTCAGCGGGAACTTCAGGCCCCAGGTACAAAGATTTTGGTCCCATGTCGCGATGGGTCAATTTAAACCAGGCTCGGGCAAAAGCATCGGCAAACTCCAGGGGATGTTCGTAAAAGCGTCTCGATATTTTTTCGTAAACCGGATCAAAACGTAGGGAAAGGTCGGTTGTCAACATAGTTGGTGCATGTTTTTTCTTCGGATCGTGCGCATCGGGTACCACTTCGCCTGCATTTTTGGCTACCCACTGGTAAGCACCGGCCGGACTTTTTGTTAATTCCCAATCGTATTTAAACAGGTTGTCGAAGAAGTAGTAACTCCATTTGGCTGGGGTTTGGGTCCAGGTAACTTCTATGCCACTGGAGATGGTATCGCCCCCTTTTCCGGAACCAAATGTATTCCTCCAGCCCAGTCCTTGTTCTTCGATGTCGGCAGCTTCAGGTTCGGGTCCAACATGCTTAACATCGCCGGCTCCGTGGGTTTTTCCAAAGGTATGGCCCCCGGCAATCAATGCTACGGTTTCTTCGTCATTCATGGCCATACGGGCAAAGGTGTCGCGTATATCTTTAGCGGCAGCCAGGGGATCGGGATTTCCGTCGGGTCCTTCGGGATTCACATAAATAAGTCCCATTTGGATAGCTGCCAGCGGGTTTTCAACCTCGGTTTTATCGAGTTTGCGTTCGTCGTTATCCAGCCATTTGGTTTCGGAACCCCAGTAAACGTCTTCTTCGGGTTCCCACACATCGGCTCTTCCACCGGCAAAACCAAAGGTTTTAAATCCCATGGATTCCAGGGCAACGTTACCGGCCAGAATCATTAAATCGGCCCAGGAAATGCTGCGTCCGTATTTTTGTTTGATGGGCCAAAGTAAGCGTCGTGCTTTATCGAGGTTAACATTATCGGGCCAGCTGTTAAGCGGTGCAAAACGTTGCTGGCCACTTCCTGCACCACCACGACCGTCGCCAATACGATAGGTTCCGGCACTGTGCCAGGCCATACGGATAAATAATGGTCCGTAATGACCAAAATCGGCAGGCCACCAATCCTGCGAGTCGGTCATTAATTTGTGTAGATCGTTTTTTAATGCTTTTAAATCGAGTTTTTTAAAGGCTTCGGCATAATTAAACCCTTCGTCCATGGGATTGGATTTGGTGGAATGTTGCCTTAGCATATTCAATTTTAACTGATTGGGCCACCAATCGCGGTTTTTTGTTCCACCGGCTCCAATAATGTGTTTACCGGTTGCTCCGGTTACCGGGCATTTGCTGTGTTTGTTAGTGTTGTTTTCCATTTCTAATGCGTATTTGTTTATAAATGAACATTTAATCGTTGTTAAAGGTTTACTAATTTACAAAACAAATTGGTGATTACAGATATGAAAAAACTATGGGATTATAGATTTTGCTTATTACTTGAAGTTAGAATTTAGATCCAAGACTCAAGATTCAAGACTTTCACTTTTCACTAATCAATCATTGTTAATTGTTATTTAGCTGTGGACTTTTACCTTTGGGCTAAGTAAAGACAGATAGCAATGCAAAGGGATAATTATTCGAGTTCGTTGTAGTTATAGCTTCTAACTATATTGGAATAGGCGTTGCTGAAATATGCCTTATCGAAAATACAATCAATTTCAATTCGTCCAAAGTCGTTCTTATTAAGCAAACAGTTGAATAGTTCTTTTGCCAGTGCAAAGGTAACCGAATCGATTGCTGATTCCGGTAAATTCGAGGGGTTAAAAAGCAGTACATGTACACGGTTTATGGTGTCGTCAATAAGCGATGAATCTTTAAAATTTATGTCGATGCTTTCGGCGGCAATGCTGTTTTTATACTTAGTTAAAATGCTATCGCTATCGGGACAAAGTTTTACTTCTAACTTAGTTGCCTTGTCTCTGTTGATGCACATCTGGAAGCCAAAAGCCAGGATAATAACCAGGATTACTTGTTTCATGAGAATAGTTTTTTTAGAATTGAATTACAAGTTACATTTATTTTTTATTGAAAACCCTATGAGACGACCCAATTTTTAATTATTTACTACAATTGTTTTTCTTCGTAAGTTCGGGAATCAATCAGTACTATATTAATAGTTTTATCAATGCCACTGTTTTTAATGTATTCAACCGTACTTTGAAGTCTTTTGGTTATATCCCGATTTTGCCAATTGTTTTTATCGATAAAGAATTTTAGGGTATAGTCGGACCCGGAATTTATGAAGACAATATCGATTCGTTGATTGGATGGGAAATAAGCCTTTAGCCGTCGAATGCTGCTTTCCACTTTTTTTACATCTTCAATCGGCATCAATGCATTGTAAAAAATGTTATGAAAATCATTAAGCGGGTATTGTGCTAAATAAAACAGGGGCTCGTATACCTGCAAAGCTTCAAAGGTTGTTTCGCTTAACTCATAGCTGTTTTCTAATTCGCTGTCGGTAAATCCAATTTTCAGGTGCTTATCCAGATTTAGGTTGTGATTCAGATAGCGTTCAAAGTGGTTAAAATCGGTTTGCAACAGGGTGTCAGAAAGAACAGTGGTGTCGGGTACTATGAATTTAAGTCGGTAAAATTTTTCTTCGGTATTTAAAAACAAATCGGCACCTTCACTACCTTCCAAAAATTCCGATTGCTTAATTACCCAGGCTAACTGTTGCGCTTTTTCTGATTCAATGGCTTTACTGTGATGCAGTTTTATATTTTTATCCACAACCACAGTTTTTTCAAAACCCTCGGGTGGAAATGCAAAAATCATAATACCTATCAGGGCACCCATAATCAGCAGTCCCAGTAAACCGTATCGGGCAGCCAGCCAGTTTGAGGCTTTTGTGCCCTCAACAGCAATGAATTCTTTTATTTGTTGTCCCTGTAATTTTTCAACCAATAAGGCAATTATCAGGGTATAGATTCCTGGTATCAGACTGTTTGGGATTTGGTCCACTATTGGTTCGGGAATCGAAAATAACCCGGCAAACAGCAAAGCAGTTGATATGATTCCCCAAAATACCGAATTACGGGCAGCGGTTTCGTTTCCGAAAGCTTTAAAGTTTTTTGCCATTAAAAGTCCGGCCGCAATGGGGCCGCCAAAAAATGTTGCCACTGAAATGGCTTTGTTGGTGAATACCTTAGGTGAAGTGTTTTTCATTTATTTTATTGTATCCGTTAATTTGGTATGTACCTGCTAATGATTAATGTTATTGACAGGAGCGACCACCTAAACTTCAATATGAAATATATTTGGTTTATCAAATTGATTCGGTTTTTTAATAAGGCCAATGTGGAGTGTTTTTTGTTAGTTTCAGAATTTATAAGGAGTTGTGTTCCTTGAATGCTGAAAATATCCCAGTTTATTTTCCCGTTTCTCCGCCATTGACCTTATTTTTTATCAGGCTTTGTTATTTTGCTAATCAAGCATAACGGTAATGCCAATTTCAATACCCAAACCGCTTGTAATATTTTTGTAATTTACATTATTATTTTCATTAGGTTTTGCTGATGCATAAGCATAGCCCAACCCAAAATCGAGGGCTACGTTATCTTTTATAAAATAATTTAAACCTCCACCCATTTCAAATAGAAACATTCCGGCCGACATGCTTTCCGTAGAACCAAAATCAGGTTCATATTTCATGCTGAGGGCACCAAATCCAAGTCCTCCGTGTACATAGGGTTTAAGGATGCCAGATCCGAAATAGTACCTTAAAAAAGGAACAAAAGCCAGGGAGGTGGTGCTATATTCATCGTGGAGTTCATCTTCTTCTTTAGTGTATGAGATAGGTAATTCTACGCCAAACGCCAGACCATCGGAAACAAAAAAACCAATTTGTGGTGTTAATTCCAGTTTTGTTGCTTTACCAGCATCACCATTGTTGTCGTCGGTTTTCCATTTTGAATTCATAAAGCTTAGGTTCATGTTAGTTGCACCCCCGATTAAGATATTTCCCATATCTGTTTGTCCCTTTACTGTTTGCGTTAAACAAAATAAAACCAAGCCAATTGAAATAATTTTTAAGTTTTTCATTCCTGCTATTCTACTAGTTATCCTACTCTTAAGATTTTCGGAATCCTCTACCCGTGCTTTGTTTTTCGACAGGATTTGTATTTTTTATTTGTGTGTAAAAATAAAACCAGAGTTAACGTACTGTTCAAAAGCCATTAATTCAATTTTAATTATTACAGCTTTCACAATAGGTTTTTCTTAAATATTCATTATCGAGTAATTGAAACGTTACTCCGCCTTGTCCAAAAGGTTCAAAAAGTCCGCAAAACCTTGTTGGATTTATATTATAAGCGTTTAACAGAACGGTTCTGTATGCTGGTTTTTTAGTAATTGATTCGTTGATTATGGTTAGGTTGAGGTAATAAAAGAGTAAATCTTCGTTTACATTAATATTTTTCACCTTTTTCTCTAAAAGTTTGGTT
The DNA here is from genome assembly GCA_050251815.1 of Salinivirgaceae bacterium. Taxonomy (GTDB): domain Bacteria; phylum Bacteroidota; class Bacteroidia; order Bacteroidales; family SZUA-534; genus GWE2-40-63. The sequence continues at coordinate 20,248 of JBFWMB010000007.1, forward strand.
GCCCAGTCGTATTTGGTGTAGGAAGCAAAATACTGGGCTAAACTTAGATAATCAGGATCGGCTAAGGGGATGTACTTGTAATTGGCATAAATAAATTTTAGTGATTTATCTTTATTCACGTAATCACCCGCAGCCATATAATATTCACTCATGATAATCTCGTAATTCATGAGCATTCGTTTTACTAAATTGAGTGGAATCCCATATTTTTTAAGTTCGTTAATTTCTTTTTTAAAGGATGGGGGATCGATGGTGTGTTCTCCTAACAACCAAACTTTAAATTTGAGTGCACAAATATTGTATTTTATATGTCCATCGTTGGGGATTAAGTCGTTTAGGTCCATTAATTCTTTATAGGTAGAAAACACATCGTGTTCATTCATCAGGTACTTGAAAATTGAGTTTTTATTAAGCAATAAACTAAATTCTGATTTCTCCGGAATCTCCAGTTTATTGATGTAATTGACCGGGATTTGGTGGTTGCTAACTTTCTCGAATAGGGAATTCTGGATATCAATAGCCTGTTCAAGATTTTTTTGTGCAATGGATTTCGAGAATAGTTCAATTAATTCAGCGGAAGCTATATTTTCGTACTTGTCTTTTTTTTGTAATTCAAGAATTATAATGGCTTTCCGGTGTTTTTGTAAGTAAGGCTCCAACTGTGACTGAAGTTTTTTATCACTAATTTTTTCTTTGATTTCCTCCTTACTTAATTGAGTTAAGTCGGAAAACTGCGTATTGGACATGTCATTTAAAAAATCGACCCAATTCTCCGAAACCAAAATTTCTGTTATTATCGACGGGGTTTGAAAGGATTGTAAAGCTTTAGCAATATTTTGTGCTCTTTCCTGTTGTAATTTATAGTTCCGTTCTTCGTCGCCTTCGATGGATGAATAGGCGCGAATGGTAATTTTTTTAATTGTAAAATCGGTGAGCCTTAATGAATCGTACAAGGGCTTAATATCGGCATTTGAGTATTCCGATTTGTTTTTCTCAAAAGGAATTTCAAATTTCAGCCGCTTGTTCTTAAGAATATAACTTTCCTGCTCCGTAAGTTTCTGATTAAGATCGGTTTTGTATGTGAGTGTGTCAAAGTAAAAACCCATATCCAGTAAGTCCCAGCGATAAGATTCTAAATCGTAAAAGCTATTGTAATAGCACAGGTTGTTGTTTTTGATGAGAATGATATTGAATTCTACTTTGTCACCAATATATTTTTGAGGTACTTTGCCCATCAAAATGGCAAGGCTACCGTTTTCTGATACGAACATGTTTTGTTCCAGTTCTTTTTTATAAAGAGGTTTCTGTAAATCTCCTTTTATGGGAGTTTGGTTGTTAAGCGGTTTTGTTGAGCAATCGTACCGGTCTTTGCTTACAATATCAATAGCAATTCCGTCACTGCTTTTTTTTATGAGCTGGTCGAACCATGCTTTATGGGTAACCACAAAAAAAAGATTATCGGCATCGTCTTTTTGAATGCCAAATTGAATTTCATTGGGTTTCGTATTTAGTAGATTGATGCAATCTTCACATTTTTTGTAATAATCCTCTTTATCGGGTAGCTTTATGTCGTATAAGTTCTGACTGTAAGTTTTTACTGTAAGGATTACAGTAAGTATAATAGAAAAAGTGAGTGTTAATTTCATGGGTTGGAGGTTTTTGCTGGGTAATTAATTCTTGAAAAAGTTTATCGGGATATAATAATTATTCATTTTTAGCTTATGCCAGGCCGAATTGGTATGGCGCCTTTGCAGGTTTTTACAATCATTTTTAGTCGCACGAATCTCAAATGAATCTATATCCATAGTTATATAGCGGTTTGTTGCTTATTTGGACTTATTTTCGTTGGTTTATCAGGCTAAAAATAAGAAAATATTTTTAAGTTCTATCCCTATCCGTTAATAAAAAACTTGCTACATAGCACGCTTGCCGGCTTAAATGCTTATCAAGGGTTCGGAATCGCGTCAAAATTTGGATTGCTTATAACAGGTGGCGCACCAGATTCAGGCGAAGTTTTTTGGATCTATAGCCAATAAATTGATCTGGGATTTTTCGGTTTCTAATGATTTATCCTTGTTTGGATTTTCTTCCGGCTTGCACTCCAATAATTCTTCCCAGTATATAAGCCGCATAAAGGCTTATAAAAGGTAGTTTTATAAGAAGTTCCATTCGGTCAACAATTGACAGGTAGGTTAAAAACAGGGCTAGAACCAGGATAACAACTAAATCCCATAGGATTGATTGATTTTTCAGAATTGTTTTCAAGTAGTTCTTCATGATTGTTATTATTTATGGCTATCGATTATAAAAGTAGACTTTTTTACCAGTTGCGCTGTATTTTATCGGCGGATCGATTGTATATAATTAATTAAACTTTCCTTAATAAAATAGTTCCATCCGCCGATGCAGCTTTTACGGGTAAACTCGGGAATGTTTGATGGAAAGTCTTTGGTTGTGGTGTGAGTCAGTACTAAACGGATATTCTTGCCTTGTTCGGTAAGTTCGAAGGTTACCAGGGAATCTCCTGCATAACCGTCGTAGCACCAATTATAGGTAATTCTTTTGAGGGGTTCAACTTCAGTTATCTTCCACCGGTGAGGAAAGGTTCTATGGTTGCTTTCAACCACAAACCGGGTTTCAAAGCCCACTTTGGGTTCAAAGGCTTCAATATTCTCAAAAAACCAATGGTTCATTTGTTCCCGTTGGGTTATCGCATTCCAAAGTTCAGTGGGCGAAACTTCGAATAGTTGTTCTACTACAATGGGTTGGTCGGTAGTTTTCATCCTTTTTACCTTTTATTTTACTGAAGTTTAAAATTTAGTAGCAACTTACTGATTTTTTGCCAGATTCGTATGTGATACCAAGCCATTTAATCTATTCATTTTTTAAAGTCGTTTCTACAGGCCAAGCGGCGAATCTCCCCATTTCAACATTACTTTTGTTTGCCTTTTCCGGTAAGTGCTTTTGGAATTACGAAACCCGCAGGCCTTGTTCGCTTGCTTTTATTGTCTTTGCAAGGCGGGCTTGTTTTGTTTTTTCCTGTTTGGCACTCATTATCCAACGTACTATGGCTTTTTTATACGAAGGGGCCTGTTTCGCGAAAAAGTCCCAGGCTTTTTTATTGGCTTTAAATTGCTTTTCGTAAGTTGATTCAAGCCTTGCGGTCTCGTTTTCGTAAGAGTAAATTTCCGATTTGTTTTCTTTTCGTAAATTAAAGCTATTTAATCCGGCGGGCTTCATTAGTCCGGCTTTGGTGAGCTCTTCTACTTTTTTTATGTTGATGGCACTCCAATTGCTTGTACTCCTGCGCGGGGTAAAACGAATGCAATAACTCTCCTGATCAATCGATCGTCTTACGCCATCAATCCAACCAAAACAAAGGGCCTGGTCGACTGATTGCGACCAGTTCATCGATGGTTTTCCGCTGGCCACCTTATAAAACCCGACCATTAGTTCGCTTGTGGTTTCGTGGTTACTTTCGAGCCAACTTCTAAAATCATCGGGTGTTTTAAAAAACGTAACGGATTCTTTTGTTGGTCTTTCTGCCTGGTTTGCGTTCATGGTTCAAAAGTTATGCTGACTAACCAAAAGCTAACTGCGCCCAATCCATTTATCTATCCAAAATAGGAATGCTATAGATAGTATTTGCGTTTGTCTTTGGTGTAGTTGCTGTTTGGTATCACAATACGTTGGGTTTCAGTTAACCAAAATTAATTCTTTTCTTTAATAAAAAGACCGTTTCGGCAATTATTGTAATGGGCTTTAGCCTTGACTGTTTTATTTCTTCGTCAGTTTGTACCTCAAATGGGTTGTTAGGTCCGATGGAATTACTTCTACAATCTGAATGTCGTATTTGTCTTTGTTAATGCCGTCAAACAGTCGAATGCCACTTCCTAAAAAAACGGGAGCAAGGTGAATGAAAAATTCGTCCACAAGTCCTGCATTTAAAAATTGTTGAATGGTGTTTGCGCCCCCTTGAATTCTTATGTCTTTTCCTTTGGCCGATTTTTTCGCTTTTTCCAACGCACTTTTTATGCCGTCATTGATGAAATAAAAAGTTGTTGTTCCTTTTTGAATCCAGGGTTCCCGTTTTTCGTGGGTCAGTACATAAACATCAGCTTCATATAAATCTTCGGCCCAAACCACTTCGCCTTCTTCAAACATGCGTTTCCCCATAATGTAAGAACCGGTTCTTGCAAAGACCTCATCAATTAATTTACTGTCGGCACCATATTCTTGTCCACCTTCCATTTTAATGTGTTTCCAGAATGCTTTTTGTTTGAACATCCACTGATGTAATTGTCCGGAAACGCCTCCCATTGGATTTTTCGGACTTCTGTGGTCGCCTGCGAAAAAACCGTCAAGGGATATTCCACTGTCAAAAATAACTTTGCTCATGGTTTCTATTTTTATTTGGATTAAATGTTATTCATTGGGTTAATTTTTAAAACAGGACTGAAAAGCTTTTCTGTTTCAATTCCATTTATAGTAAAAAATTGTCTTAGCGTTTACATTACTGTTTATTTATGTAAGCCAAGCGATATTTTGCGGGCTTGCACATAAAAATTGGTTTCCGTCCGCTCGTAAACCGCATTGGGTTTATTGTGGGTTGGCGGTTGGGCGTTTTTCTGTTAAGTATTCATCTATATTTTGAGTTAAATATGCTAGTGTAAATATTCCAAAGCCAATGAGGTCAATAATTAAAAAGACTCTATTATTATTTACTAGTCTAGCTACTAATCCAATAAATGCAATTATTAATCCACCAATTATAAATTTTACATAATACTTTCTCCTTGAATTTAGTTTAGCATACTTCAGATTAAAAGATATATTTTCATTTTTAGGGTCTATTGTTTGAATATTAGTTAAAACCGATATTGCCTTTTTATATTCTGACCCATTTGATGAAAGTGCGTTTGCAAAAAGATATTCAATCTCAACAAAGCAGTCCTTGAAACATCTTGAGTTTTTATTTAGGTTTTCTACAAAAGATTTAATTTCTGGTCTTTTTTCAATAATCACACTAAATCTCCCTAATTCATTTAGGCAAATAAAATACTCTTTGAAAATTATAGAAATTTGCTCTATAATATTTACCTCATCAGATTTAAAATTAATCAATAACGAGTAATGTTCATCTACAAAATCAATTGTTGATACTAAATCGTCATTCCCAATTTTTTTGTAATCTTCAAATAGTGATTCAATCTTGCTTATCATTGCTTAAATACTGATTATTATTTTTTTGCCTTACCGCTGACTACTTTCTACCTGCATCCCAACTTCTTTTATCAACCCAAATTCGGATGGCTATCAGTAAGCCGGTATGTATATCTTTAGAATAGTTGCACTTTGGGTTTCAGTTATCCAAATTTAAACTTTTTTTATAAAAGAGGTGCTTTGGGTGCAGTATTTTAATTACCGGCAGGTGAGTGGCTGGTGGCTGATATTTATACATTAAACCGCAAAGTCGCAAGCCTGCCAGCCGCTAGGATGGGACGCAATTTAAAATAAAGACTAAAGACGCCGGTCTGGTTGCTGGTTACTTTTTTCTTGAATAAAGATTATAACACAGAGGCCACAAAGAACCGCAGCCCCGAAACCTTTCGGGGACACAAAGTTTGTTGCCTATTGTGGGCTGCCGACTGCTACTGTGGGCTGATGGCTTGTTGCCCTTTATTCTTAGTACAAAGCAAATTCAACTTACAATTCTTTATCCGAAATTTAATATCTTCAAAAGAATAATTCGTGATAACCTGCCCATCCGTTCAGGCGGGCCTGCCCGTCCATTCAGGCGGGTTCATGTTAATTCGTGATGATTAGTGGATAAAGAGTTTTTGTTTTTTTGCTATTTGATTTTTGAGAAATGCTACACTGATTATTATGAAACGAACTAATTGATTGGAATAGGCTCTGTGTGACTTTGTGATTACATTGTGGAACTCTGTGTAACCATTTTAACCGCTGAGACGCTGAGAATCGCTGAGTTTTTTACTCAGTTATGGGTTGTTTTCTCTGCCACCGGTAGTCATCGGGACTGCACCTTCTGCGGTTTAGAAGTTGTAAACCGCTAAGAAACTAAGACGCGAAGGGAATGCTACACATTTTAACTACCTGTTAGCAGGTCCGTTCAGGCGGGCCTGCCCATCCGTTCAGGCGGGTTCGTGTTAATTCGTGATGATTAGTGGATAAAGAGTTTTTGTTTTTTTGCTATTTGATTTTTGAGAAATGCTACACTGATTATTATGAAACGAACTAATTGATTGGAATAGACTCTGTGTAACTCTGTGTAACTTTTTTTACTACAGCATTGCAAAGAAAATGCTTATCGTTTTATATGGTCTGTTAGCCGACAGGATACTGTTTATTGCCACTGTGGGCTGCCAAATACCTACTTATTGTTAATTACTAACTGCTCATTGCCCATTGATTTGGCTGCTGACTGCCAATCGGAGACTGGTTACTTGTTTCTTGAATTTTAGATTACCTTACAAGAGGACTATCTCATTTCTGATTAACGAATTCAGCTTAGTGCTTTTAGATTTTTACTTATTGTACCTTGCACCAGAAAGTAGGGAAGGGCTATACTATCAAAAACTGTGCCTAACAGCTTTGTTTTTTGGCATGTCCTTTGATTCAAAAGTTGCCCCAAAAAAAGGCGATGAACTCTATAAGCCTTTATTCATAGGCCATAACAGGTTTCTAAACCCTGTTTTTAAGTCATACGTCCCCGCTTTTTTAATGCCTTGTTCCCATCATTAATTTCGTTTCTCCCATTATTAATCGTGAAACTCCCATCATTTATTCCGCCGCTCCGTGAATTAATTTCGTCACTCCGTAAATTAATTTCCTAATTCCCATCATTAATTTTGTCACTCCCATCATTAATCGGCCAACTCTGTGAATTAATTTCATCACTCCCTGAATTAATTGTTTCACTCCCTGCTTCTAACGCGTTTCTCCCATCTCTAATTTGATCACTCCCTACTCTAATTTCAAATCTCCGGACTATAATCCGAGATCTCCGATCTATAATTTGAAATCACTCTACTATAATCCGATCGCTCCCTGCTATAATTTGAAATTTCCCGGGTATAATTTCAAAACACCATACTTTATTTTCATACCTCCCTGGTATATTTTGATGGCTCCGGGCTTTTTTTGGATGATTAGAAATCAGAAGTTAGACAAAAAAGGGTACACTGATTTTTATGATATTAACTGAGAGATTAAGATTTGCGCTGTGTGGTTCCGGATAACTTTTTATCGTAAATGAATATTCTAAAAAACTATAACTCAGAGTGACACAAAGAACTGCAGCCCCGAAAACTTTCAGGGACACTAAGCAGACTACGAACTGATTGTTAATTGTTAATTACTCATTGTTAATTGGCTGCCCACTGCGAACCGGAGACTGAGGGCTGTTTGCTCATCGCCCATTGTTGATTGTGGGCTAATTACGGTGCAGATAAATAAAGCTTTCCATGGCAAACTATTGCTTGCACCGCTTTATTCGGTGTGTTATTGTTTTTCTATAATCATACCACCCCTCCGGGGTTAGCTGTTCACCGAATATTGAAATTCTACCGAGCTTTAACCCCTCCGGGGTCTGATGTTTATTAAGGCAGCGAACTGATTGTAAATTGCTCATTGCTAATTGTTCATTGGCTGCCCACTGCGAACCGGAGACTGAGGGCTGTTTGCTCATTGTTAATTGCTTATTGTACATTGCCCATTGTTCCATGTTAATACTCATTCCAGCTCTTAATGGCCAGGTCGTCGGGTGTTAGTTTGCAGAAACTGTAAATAAAGGCACTGGCCAATCGGGCATTGGTAATCAGCGGAATGTTGTAATCGATGGCGCTGCGACGAATGGTGTAATCGTTGGCCAGTTCCTCTTTGCTTAAGTCTTTGGGAATATTAATCACCAAATCAATCATTTTGCCCCGCAGGTAATCGAGTACGTTGGGTTTGGCTTCTTCGTCGGGCCAATGCAATGCCATTGCCGGGATGCCGTTTAACTGCAGGAATTGCGCGGTTCCCTTGGTAGCAAAAAGGTTATAGCCTTTTTCAATCAGCATGCGACACGAATTTACCAGTTCTACCTTCGAGCGCATGGGCCCGGTACTTAGCAGGATGTTCTTTTTGGGAACGGTGTAGCCCACCGATAGCATGGCTTTTAAGATGGCCTCGTAATAACTGTCGCCTATACAGCCCACTTCGCCGGTACTCGACATATCCACGCCCAATATGGGGTCGGCTTTTGCCAGACGTGAAAAGCTGAACTGGGGCGCTTTTACCCCGATGCAATCCAATTCAAAAATCGATTTGTCGGGTTTCTCAACTTCCCTGCCCAGCATCACCCGGGTGGCCATTTCTATCAGGTTTACCTTAAGCACTTTCGACACGAAAGGAAAGCTTCGTGAGGCCCTCAGGTTGCATTCAATTACTTTAATGTCGTTGTCTTTGGCCAGAAACTGCATGTTAAAGGGCCCCGATATATCGAGCTCGCGGGCAATGGCTTTGGTTATGCGTTTGATGCGTCGCACAGTCTCGAAATAGATTTTTTGGGGTGGGAACACCATGGTGGCATCGCCCGAGTGCACTCCGGCAAACTCCACATGTTCCGAAAGGGCATAACTTATCAGTTCGCCTTTATTGGCCACCGCATCAATTTCAATTTCTTTGGCTTGTTCAATAAACTCCGAAACTACCACGGGGTGCTGTTTCGAAACTTTTGTAGCCAGGTTCAGAAAATGCTCCAGTTCGTCGCGGTTCGATACCACATTCATGGCAGCTCCCGAAAGTACATAGCTGGGACGGATCAACACGGGGAATCCTACCTTATCGACAAAATGGTAAATGTCGTCGATGCTTGTTAATTCGCTCCATCGGGGTTGGTCGATGCCCAGTTTGTCGAGCATGCCCGAAAATTTGTTGCGGTCTTCGGCCCGGTCGATGCTCAGGGGCGAGGTTCCCAGTATGTTTATCTGCTGCCGGTGCAGCCGCATGGCCAGGTTGTTGGGTATTTGTCCGCCGGTACTTACAATCAGCCCTTTGGGTTGTTCCAAATCAACAATATCGAGTACCCGTTCCAGCGACAGTTCGTCAAAATACAGGCGGTCGCACACGTCGTAGTCGGTACTTACCGTTTCAGGATTGTAGTTGATCATGATGCTTCGGAAACCTTCCTTTTTGATGGTTTGCAAGGCATTTACCCCGCACCAGTCGAACTCCACACTGCTTCCAATACGGTAAGCCCCTGAACCCAGCACGGTTACCGAACGGTTGTCGCGCGGAAATTCCACATCGTGTTCATTGCCCGAATAGGTGAGGTAGAGGTAATTGGTTCGGGCCGGATATTCGGCGGCCAGTGTATCAATTTGTTTTACAAAAGGTACAATGCCCATCTTTTTACGAAAGGTTCGCACCTTGTTCATGTTGCTCTCAATGGCATCCACTTCGCTTTTCAGTATCATGCGGGTAAGCTGAAAATCGGAAAAGCCCCTGATTTTTGCTTCGCGTAGTAGTTCCAAGGGGGTTTCTTCCAGGGTATCAAAGGTGTGTAGCTTATTTTTCAGGTCGTTAAGGTTTTGAAGCTTAACCAGAAACCACTTATCAATTTTAGTCAGTTCATGAATTTGTTCCAGTGTATAGCCCGCATCCAAAGCGGCCTGAATGGCAAAGATACGCATATCTGTAGGTCGGGTCAGTTCATCGTCAATGTTTTCGAAGTTTAAATCGCGGTTGCCCGTAAAGCCGTGCATGCCCTGACCAATCATCCGTAAGCCTTTTTGTATGGCTTCTTCAAAATTGCGCCCGATGCTCATCACTTCGCCCACACTTTTCATCGATGAGCCAATCTGTTTACTTACGCCTTCAAATTTTCCCAGGTCCCAACGGGGGATTTTACACACAATGTAGTCGAGGGCGGGCTCAAAAAAGGCACTGGTGGTTTTGGTCACCGAGTTTTTTAGGTCGAATAAGCCATAGCCCAGGCCCAGTTTGGCAGCGACAAAAGCCAGGGGATAACCGGTGGCTTTGCTGGCCAGGGCACTTGAACGCGACAGGCGGGCATTTACTTCAATTACCCGGTAGTCTTCCGATTCGGGGTCGAGCGCATACTGTACGTTGCACTCGCCCACGATGCCAATGTGGCGAATGATTTTTATGGCCAGTTCGCGCAGTTTATGGTATTCGGTGTTCGACAGGGTTTGCGAAGGGGCCACCACAATGCTCTCCCCGGTATGAATGCCCAGGGGATCGAAGTTTTCCATGTTACAAACGGTGATGCAGTTGTCGAAACGGTCGCGTACCACCTCGTATTCCACTTCCTTCCATCCCTTCAGTGATTCCTCGACCAACACCTGGGGCGAGAAGGCAAAGGCGTTGTTGCATATTTTTTCCAGCTCGCTGTGGTTGTTGCAAAAGCCGGAACCCAGTCCGCCCAACGCATAAGCCGCCCGCACTATTACCGGGTAACCCAGTTTATCGACGGCATTGTAGGCTTCGTCCAGATTACTTACCGCAAAGCTTCGGGCTGTTTTAACATTGATTTGATTAAGCTTTTGCACAAACAAGTCGCGGTCTTCGGTATCTTTAATGGCTTGAACGGGAGTTCCCAAAACGCGCACCTTGTATTTTTCCAGTACCCCGCTGTCTTCGAGTTTTATGCCGCAGTTCAGGGCAGTTTGTCCGCCAAAGGCTAAAAGGATGCCCTGGGGTTTTTCTTTTTGAATGACACGTTCTACAAAATCGGGGGTTACAGGTAAAAAGTAAATTTTGTCGGCTATATTTTCCGAGGTTTGTACCGTAGCAATATTGGGGTTTATCAGAATGGTTTCGATGCCTTCTTCGCGCAGGGCCTTGAGTGCCTGTGAGCCGGAATAGTCGAATTCTCCGGCTTCGCCAATCTTTAAAGCCCCGGAACCTAAAACAATAACTTTTTTTATGCTGTGGTCAATAGTACTCATGGTTTATTTGCTTTTTTTAATGTGGTCGATAAACTGTTCAAACAGAAAGGCCGTGTCGGTGGGCCCGCCCGATGCCTCGGGGTGAAACTGGGTGGCAAATACGGGCTTGCTTTTATGCCGGATGCCCTCGCAGGTCTGGTCGTTTAAGTTGGTAAAATACGGTTCAAAATCGCCTTTCAGTTTGTGATGGTCCACTGCAAAGCCGTGGTTTTGTGAGGTAACAAAGCAGCGATGGGTTTCGTGCTGAATTACCGGCTGGTTGTGACTGCGGTGTCCGTATTTTAATTTGTAGGTCTCAGCTCCGCTGGCCAGACCCAGTAATTGGCTACCCAGGCAGATACCAAAAATGGGCTGGTCTTTCCCTAAGGCTGTTTCCAACTGGTGTATGGCCGGCTTGCAGATGGCCGGATCGCCGGGGCCGTTGCTGATAAACAATCCGTCGTAAGCCTCTTTGCTGTAATTGTAGTTCCAGGGAACGCGAATCACCGTGGTGTCGTAGCGCAACAAACTGCGGATGATGTTGTATTTTACCCCGCAATCGACCAGCATGATTTTGTGTTGGCCCGAGCCATACACAATTTTTTCTTTGGTGCTTACCAAATCCACCAGGTTTTGTTCGTTGGGATCGTACCAGTCAACTTCCTGCTCATCAATAACAATTTTGCCGAGCATACTACCGTATTCGCGCAGCACCTTGGTTAAAGCCCGGGTGTCGATGCCGAAAATGGCGGGCACTTTATTGTCGTAAAGCCATTTGCCCAGACTTTGTTCGGCGTTCCAGTGGCTGTACTCAAAGGAGTAATCAGATATTACCAGTCCCGAAATATGAATCGTATCCGACTCCAGGTATTTTAAGAGTCCGTTTTCGGTTTCGGGCCTGGGAACCCCGTAGTTCCCTATTAAGGGAAAGGTCGAAACCAGGATCTGTCCTTTGTACGAGGGGTCGGTCAGACTTTCGGGGTATCCGGTCATGGCGGTATTGAATACCACTTCGCCGGCCACCGAGCATGGGAATCCGAAAGACCGTCCCGAAAATTCTTTTCCATTTTCTAATACCAGTCTCGCGTTTTTTGCTTTTGCCATTAATGATGATTTAAATGAGTTTGTCTATACTATCGGGGAATTCTTTACGCAATGCCTGTTTTACATTGTCGGGGGTGAAGCCCTCACGGACCACAAAGAATATCGTGTCGTTCCCTGCCAGGGTTCCGGCAATGGAATCGGGGTTTGCACTGTCGATAGCCAAAGCTATGGTGTGCGAAAAAGCCGGAATTGTTTTTATTATGCCCATATTACCTGAAAACTCAAGCGACAGAAACCCGTCTAAACTATGTTTGCCACTACTGCTTAGGTTTACCTGACTGGTTGCATCGGGTAAATGGTAGCGGTACGAGCCTTGTCCGTCGGGCATTTTTGCCACTTTAAGGAATTTTAAGTCGCGCGATAAGGTAGCTTGGGTAATATGGAAATCGAGGGAAATAAGGTTTTGAAGCAGCTCCTCCTGCGAGGTGATGTGCGTGGTCTGAATGATTCTTTTTATGGTTGCCAGTCGTTGGCTTTTATTGTCCATGAAAACTTACAGTATAAATATACATTCAGGATGCAAAAATATGCAAAGTTTGGAATCCGGCAAACAATAGTTATTAACAATCGCTGTTTTTTATCCGCTGGAAAGTTCTAAAGGCATGCAGGTTTTGGTTTAATGGCTTCGCAGGACTTTAATAAAGAGTAAAGTAGCTATTATACCCAGTATTAAATAAATAATTCCGGCAGTTTTTAATGAAAAGCTTAGGCTAAAGTGGTCGGTAAAGTATCCCAGGAGCGGGCCCAGTCCGGCAAAAACCAGACGGATAATAAAATTGCGAACGGAAAGCACGGTAGCCCGGATATTCGATTCGGTGAGGCGGTTGATGTAATCTTTTAATACCGGTGTGGCATAGCCCCTGACCAGGTAAAAAACAAACAATAAGCCGATGCCCCAGATGCTTTGATAATAGCCAGTGAGCAAATACATGCCCGAAATAAACAGGGTAATGAAAAATACACTTTTTATGCTGCCCAGTTTTTTTTCCAGGCGGTGGGCAAACATCGAAGTGATGCCAACCGATAAATTTAAAAGGGTCCAAAGTATGCCAAAGGCGGCAATTGGAACCTGTACTTCTTTAAAATAAGGTTGAACAAACCAGGCCATTGACAGGGTGGCAGAGCCAATAACCGCCGAATACACAATGTTTAAACGCAGGGCTTTGTTTTCAAATAAGGTGTATCTGAATATGTTCACAATGTCGTTAAAACTGGCTTTTACCAAAGCCTTATGTCGGCTGGGTTCTATCAGTGTAAAAGAAGCAGGAATGGCCAGAAAAGCCACTGCGGCCTGAAAATAGTAAGGATGCCTCAGACTGTATGTGGCCAGAAAACCACCGGCAATTCCGGCAATGGCTTCGGCAAAGTTGCCGATGGAAATTATCCGTCCTTCGTATTTTAAATACTGGTCCTCACGTTTTTCATCCAGTAGGGTATCGTAAAGCATGGCCGAATCGGCACCACTAATCAGGCTGGTACCAATGCCCAAAATAATTTCAGCCATTAAGAATCCGGTAAAACCGTAGGAAAAACTGTAAACCACATAGCCCAGAAATCCAAGGATGCTTCCGGCTATCAGCGTTTTTTTTCGTCCCAGTACATCGGCAAAATAACCCGAAGGGATTTCAAGTACCACAATGGCAACCGAGTATATGGCCTGCAATAAAAAAATATCGAACTGTTCCAGGCCGTTTTCGTTGTAAAACAAGACCACAATGGGCATTATCAGCATAAACCATTTGGCTATCTTAATCAGGTAAAGTTTGTACAGGTTTGCCGATAAGTGCTTCAAAATGTTTCCCAGTTAAATGAAGCGACAAAATTAAAAGGCTTTGGCAGAATTTCTATTTTCTGACGAAATAAAGTTTTAAAAAGCTAATTTTGGTGCAAATAAAAACGAAATAGTGGAAACTTACGATGTAGTTGTTATAGGAGCCGGAGCTGCCGGTTTAATTGCTGCCGGAAGGGCCTCGCAATGTGGTGCCCGGGTGCTGTTACTCGAGAAAATGCCGCAGGAAGGACGAAAAATGCGTATTTCGGGCAAGGGGCGCTGCAACATTACCAACGATGCCTCTATCGCGGAATTTGTTAAGCATGTGCATCCTGCGGGTAATTTTTTAAAACCGGCCCTTTCGGGATTCTATAACCAGGACATCATCGCGCTGCTGAATCAACAGCAGGTTGAAACCGTGCTGGAGCGGGGTGGAAGGTATTTTCCCAAAAGCAATAAGGCTGCCGATGTGGTTCATGCCCTGGTAAACTGGGCTAAAGAGCAGGGAGTTGGTATTCGCTTAAACTGTAAGTTTGAAGAACTATTGACCGAAAACCAGCAGGTGCAGGGCGTGCTTTACAGCGAAAACGGTCAGCAAAAGCAGGTTGGTTGTGGTTCCGTGATTGTTTGCACCGGAGGCTATTCGTATCCAGCCACAGGCTCTAATGGCGATGGTCACCTTTTGGCCAAAAAATTAGGGCATTCCATTGAGGCGGTTCGTCCGGCTCTGGTTCCCGTTGAAGTTGAAGAAACGCTGGCAAAAAACCTTAGCGGCCTGAACCTGAGGAATGTTAAAGCCAGTGTATGGTCGAACCAAAAAAAACAGGCCGACGATTTTGGTGAAGTTACTTTTGCCGAATGGGGTTTGACCGGTCCGATTATATTAACTTTGAGTCGCCTTATGGTGGATGAACTGCGTGCTGGAAATCAGGTTTCTCTTTCCATCGATTTAAAACCCGCTTTAAGCGAGCAAACCCTCGATGCCCGTTTGCTTCGCGATATTGATGCTAATGGTAAGATGCCGCTGGCCAAACTCTTCAAACTTTGGCTGCCCATGCAGTTGATTGAGCCTTTTTTAAGCTTATTGGCTTTGGATGCAAGCAAGCCGGCAAACCAATTGAGTAGTGCCGACCGGCGACGCATTCGGATTTTAATGAAAGACTGGCGTTTTAAGGTAATTGCTTACCGCCCGTTTAAAGAAGCCATTGTTACGGCAGGTGGCATTCGAACTTCGGAAATCAATACCAAAACCATGGAATCGAAATTGATTAAAAACTTATATTTTGCCGGTGAAATTATCGATGTAGATGCCGATACAGGCGGCTACAACCTGCAAATTGCTTTTTCTACCGGCTGGCTGGCCGGGAATAGTAGCTATAGTGCTTAGCTGGTTTCATTAGTTGGGCAGGGCTTTGCCGCGAGTAAACAAAAAATATTTTCAGGGTTAAGCTTGTAATACGCCCGACATTGCCTAATTTTATGTTTATACAATTTACCAGTGAAAGACTTTCGGGAAATACTTATTGCGCACCGGGGAGCTTCGATCGAGGCTCCTGAAAACACCATGTCGGCCATCAGTAGAGCTTGGGAGCATGGAGCCAGTGCAGTTGAGGTCGACATTCACCTTACTGCTGATAAACGCGTGGTGTTGATACACGATGCCGATACGCTGCGTGTTTCGGGAGTAAAGAAAATTATTGCCGAAACAACTTTGGCAGAACTTAAGCAGCTCGATGTGGGCAGCTACAAGGGGGATGAATTTAGAGGTGAACGAATTCCCGAATTGGGTGAAGCCTTGCAAAGCCTTCTGGCCGATGGAAAACTGGTGATTGAGATAAAATGCGGACCCGAAGTGCTGCCTTTTCTGAAAACAGCCCTTTCTGAAGCCGGTGTTAATAATAGTCAGATTGAACTTATTGCCTTTAATAGAAAAACACTCAGTCAATCGAAGCAATTAATGCCCTATTATAAGCATCTTTGGTTGCTCGATTTGGATTACAGCGGTTTTTTTATGACCTACCCCTTTTATAAAAAGCGCTTAATTCGTTTGGCTCATATACTGGGTTTCGATGGAGTGAATGTTTGGGCCGGTAAGGTGTTAAACCAAAAGTTTATCAGCGCTTTTCATCGGGCCGGTTTAAACGTTTATTGCTGGACCGTGAATGATGCCCGTAAGGCAAATGAACTTTATCAATGCGGCATCGATGGCCTGACCACCGATTGTGTTCGGGAGATGTACCATGAGCTTACAAAACTCAATCAATAAATAGTTATGCCAAATGTAATTATTTTTATTCACGGACTAGGCAATAAACCACCCAAACAGTTGCTTGAAAACTGGTGGAAAAGGGCTTTGTTGGAGGGCTTAAACCGGGAGAATCAAAAAAGTGTGCTGCCAAAGACCGAAATGGTTTTCTGGACCGATTTGTTGTACGATAAACTGCTCGATCCGTCGGAATCCAATGCTGAAAGTCCCTATTACATTGATGAACCTTACGTTGAAGCCCCGGCCCATGTGACTGTTGAGAACCATTCCAAACGATTGACTGTTATTGATTTCCTGGGGAACCAGTTGAACCGCATTTTTTTGAACGACGATTTAAGTCTGAATTATTCCATAATTACCGATTCCATTGTAAGCAAATATTTTCATGATCTTGACATCTATTATAAAGATGATTGTTTGCCCGATGACAATGCCCTTTGTACCATTAAAATCCAAATAAGGAACCGACTGATAAAGGTATTGGAGAAATACAAAAACCACGACATCATGCTGGTGAGTCATTCCATGGGAACCATTATTGCTTACGATGTGTTGTCGTTTCTGGCTCCCGAAATAAAAATTCACACCTTGGTAACCATGGGTTCGCCCTTGGGCTTACCGGTGGTTTTGGCCAAAATAGCAGCCGAACAGCGCCGTAGAAACATCACTCCGGTACAGATTATTACCCCCGAAAACATTACGCATGCCTGGTACAATTTTTCCGACATTTTGGATAAAGTTGCCTTTAAATACCGCTTGAACGATGTGTTTTTGCCCAATGCAAAAGGAATTAGCCCCATCGATTTTTTGGTGGCCAATACCTATACGATAAACGGGGAGTCCAATCCGCATAAATCGTTCGGTTACCTGCGCACCCCGCAAATGAGCAGTGTAACCCGGGCATTTATTAAAGCCGAACGTTTAACGTTCATGCAAAAGGTTGGCCGTTGGCTGGCCAAAAATTACCGTGCGGTTAAGAGTCGTTTGCTTCGGTATAATAAACCGGCTGAATCGACCCGATAACCAAAGCAATGATTTAAAGTTTTTGTATCATTCCCTACATTAAGGGGTTAAAGACCTGGCAAAAAATATTTTTGCGTGAACGTACACGGAAGTTTTAAAAATGTTTTATATTTGCTTTTCGTTAACGTACACGAAGATGAAAAGAAATACGGATAAACGCATCGGGATAAAAGATATTGCAGCGCTGGCCGGGGTATCCATCGGAACGGTTGACAGGGTATTGCATAACAGGGGAGAAGTAAAAGAGGCTACCCGACAAAAAGTTCTGGAGATTGTGCAGGAGCTCGATTATACCCCCAATATTTTTGCCAAATCGCTTTCGTCGAAACGTACTACCAAACTGGCCATTATTATTCCCGATTCCAGCGACAATAATCCCTATTGGGAAAAGCCTGTTAGCGGAATTAAGCTGGCCGCTGAGGAACTGACCCAATATAATACTGAAATCCTTTACGAACATTTTGATGCATCCGATGAGGCGTCCTTTGAATGCGTGCTTCGTAAAGTATGCGATCAGAATCCTGATGGCATTGTATTGAACCCGGTGTTTAAGCAAATATCGCTCAACTTTATTCAGGAATTCGACAAACGGGGCATTCCCTACGTTTTTATCGACATTAACTTAAAAGAGGTAAATAATCTGGCCTATTTTGGACAGGATGCGGAGCAAAGTGGTTTGGTAGCAGCCCGTTTAATGGATGCCGGTACTCCCGATAACCCCAATTTATTGATTGTAAAGCAATCGAAACGTAAAGTATTCTCCAGTCATATCGAGCGACGCGTTGAGGGTTTTACCCGCTATTTTGCCGAGCAGCAAAAAAAGATTAATGCGCAAACCATCGAAATTGATTTGAATGCTCCCAATGAGCCTTACCAATCGCTGAATAAGGTGTTTGCCAATGGAAGCAGCTACCATGGTATTTTTGTGCCCAATTCACGCGGATTCAAAATGGCTGCTTTTCTTAAATCTACAGGATTAACCAATTTGCTTACCATTGGTTACGATCTGGTAGATGCAAATATTGATTTTATGCAACAAGGCTATTTGAATTATTTAATTAGTCAGAAGCCCGAATTGCAGGCTTATAAAGCCCTTTGGGCCTTGTTCGACCATTTGGTTACTAAAAAACCGGTGCGTAAAACCAATTACAGTGCCATTGATATTATCATTAAAGAAAACATTGAATATTATCTCGAAAATAAATAACTGTATAGTTTATGTTGAGTTTTGAAGATTTAAAAGGACAGGTTTGTGTAATTACCGGGGGAGCCGGAGTCATTGGTTCCTCTATAGCCAAGGATCTGGCACGTTTGGGTGTTAAGGTGGCCATTATCGATCGCGATAAAGAACGTTCGGGGGTAATTGCCCAGCAATTGTTAAAGGAGTGTGCCTGTGGAGGCGTTGTTAAAGGTTATTATGCCGATGTGCTCGATAAGGAGTTGCTTGAAAAAGCCAAGGAACAAATCAATCAGGAATTGGGACCCATTAATTTATTGATTAACGGGGCCGGTGGAAATTCACCAAAAGCGAGCACGCAATTGGAAAAAATTGAAAAAGCAAACCTGAATGAGTTGGAGAAATCTTTTTATGGACTCGATGCCGAAGGGTTCGACTTTGTATTCGACCTGAATTTTAAAGGAACCCTGCTTCCGACCATGGTTTTTTCGCGCGATATGTTGGAATTGGGAAAAGGAGCCATTCTGAATGTATCGTCAATGAATAGTTACAAGCCTTTGACCAAGATTCCCGCTTATTCGGCCGCCAAAGCAGCCATCAATAACTTTACACAGTGGTTGGCGGTGCATCTGGCAAAAACCGGTATTCGCGTAAACGCCATAGCCCCTGGGTTTTTCTTAACCAGTCAGAATGAGTTTTTACTAATCGACGAAAAGAGCGGCGAACCCACAGCACGAGGGAAAAAAATTATCGAAAGTACGCCTATGAATCGCTATGGCGAAGTGGAGGAGCTTTCGGGAACAGCACTTTATTTATTAAGTAACACATCCAAATTTGTTACGGGGGTTTGCATTCCCGTTGATGGAGGCTACAGTGCGTATGGTGGAGTTTAAAATTTGAATCGGGTTTCTGGATTCTTGATGCTGGATAAAACAGAATAAGATGAGTTATAAAAATCAGGAAATATGGCAATTAGCTCGGGAAATTGTAATCGATTTACATAAGATGACCCTGCTTGAATTACCTAAACATGAGTTTTATGAGGAAGGTTCTCAAATCAGAAGGTCAAGTAAGTCAATTAAATCAAATATTGTAGAAGGTTATGGAAGACGCCGTTATGTGGCTGAATATATCCGATTTCTGGTATTTGCTCAGGCATCGAACGATGAAACAATCGATCATTTAGAAACACTTTACGAAACAGGCTCATTAGTAAATCGAGGAACTTATGAGTTGATTCACAGTAAATTGGATTTGCTTGGTAAAAAGTTGAATAGCTTTATACAAGCTGTAGAACGAAATAACAAGAAACCAGAATCAAGAAACCAGTAACATTAAAAAATCAACAATATGAACTTAAAAACAAACTGTAAATATTCCCTTTTGGTGCCAACCAGTATGGGATTGCGCATTACACCGGCAAACGGACAACCGGTGCATAGCAGCGACATCTTTAAAATGCAGGCTACCAGTGCTGAGACTAATGTGGCCAGCATAGCATCGTACCTGGGTTTACCGGTTAAGGTATTAACCACTTTTGTTAAGGGAAGTCCCGTGGCTCAGTTTATCAAAAGTAATCTGAAAGCCCGCCATATGGATTACGAAGGACCTGAAGTGGAACAAGGTGACCCCTGGGGATTTCGTCACCAGATAAATATTGCCGATAGCGGTTATGGTTCACGCGGCCCGAGAGTTTGGAACGATCGCGCTGGCGAAGTGGGACGTACGCTTAATGTAAGAGATTTTGATTTGGAGCGCATCTTTGGGAGCGAAGGCGTTCAGATTGTTCATCTTTCGGGATTAATTGGTGCACTGTCGCCCGAAACCAGTCAGTTTTGTCTTGAGCTGGCCCGTGCAGCCAAAAAACACGGAACAAAAATATCGTTCGATTTAAACTACCGCGCTTCGTTCTGGAAAGGGCGGGAGCAGGAATTACATGAAATTTTTACCGAAATAGCTTCAGTTTCTGATATTTTAATTGGAAACGAAGAAGATTTTCAACTGTGCCTGGGAATTGAAGGTCCGGAAGCTGGAGGAAAATCAATCGGTGATAAAATCGACAGTTTTAAAGAAATGATTCGTCGGGTGAAGCAGGCTTTTCCCAATGCTTCCGTGTTTGCAACCACACTGCGCGAGGTTGTGAGCAGCAACGAACATTTATGGGGAGCCATTATGCTTGAAGGTGATAACTGGCAGGTAATTGAACCGCGAACCATTCATGTGCTCGATCGCATTGGCGGTGGCGACGGCTTTGTAGGCGGTATGCTTTATGGTATTCTTAAAAACTGGGAACCTGCAAAATGGCCACAATTTGGCTGGGCAACCGGAGCTTTGGCTACAACCTTTTTAACCGATTATGCACAACCCGCCGACGAAGAAATGGTTTGGAGTGTTTGGGAAGGCAATGCCCGGGTAAAACGTTAAAGAAAGTGGCTAAAGTGACTAAAGTGAGCTAAAGTAAATTAAAGTGATTGGAGTTTATGAACTATTCATTTTAGTCACTTTAAGTACTTAAAACTTTAAACTAATTAACATGATGTACTACGAAATAGGTTCCGAGAACCACAAGCTTACAGCGGCCGATATAATGCAGGGAGTAAGCATTGCCCTTAAGAAACTGGGAGAACGAAAAAAAGTATTGATAATTCCGCCCGACTTTACCCGTTATCATTCGCGGGCCGGAGAACTTACCAGTTATGTATATCAACATTATCAAAACAAGGTTACCGATATTCTTCCGGCCTTGGGAACCCATGTAGGCATGACCGCAGGCGAGATAGATAAAATGTTTCCTGGTATTCCCCATCACTTGTTTCGGGTACACGACTGGCGTAACGATGTGGTTACGGTGGGAAAAGTTCCCGGAAGTTTTGTTTCCGAAATAACCCACGGTGGTCTTGATTTTGAATGGCCTGCACAGGTCAATAAATTACTTTGGGAAGGAGGCCACGATTTGATTCTTTCTATCGGACAAGTGGTACCCCACGAAGTGATTGGCATGGCTAATTACAATAAAAATATTTTTGTGGGGACAGGTGGTTCCGAGGGAATCAACAAGAGCCATTTTGTTGGCGCTGTTTATGGAATGGAAAACCTGATGGGAAAAGCCGATAATCCCGTTCGTAAGTTGTTGAATTATGCATCCGACAATTTTACCAATCATTTACCCATTGTTTACATGCATACTGTTGTTGGTCGCGATACAGAATCGGGCAAACTGGTAACCCGTGGATTGTTTATTGGCGACGATTACAGCGTATTTATCAAAGCAGCTGAATTATCACTAAAAGTAAATTTCACCATGCTTGATAAACCCTTAAAAAAGGTGGTGGTTTATCTCGATCCGTCGGAATTTAAAAGCACCTGGCTGGGCAACAAAAGCATTTACCGAACCCGCATGGCTATGGCCGATGGGGGCGAACTGATTGTTTTGGCTCCGGCCTTAAAAGAATTTGGCGAAGATAAGGAAATCGATCGGTTGATTCGAAAATACGGTTATCGTGGCACACCGCAAACCCTAAAAAGTTTGAAGGAAAACCCTGAATTGGAAGCCAACCTGAGTGCAGCTGCACATTTAATTCATGGCAGTTCCGAAGATCGTTTTTCCATAACTTATTGTCCGGGATACCTATCGCGTGAAGAGATTGAATCGGTTAATTTTAACTATGCGCCGCTCGATGAGATGATGGAAAAGTACCATCCCGATAAACTTAACGATGGTTTTAATACCCTGGCCAATGGAGAGGAGATTTTCTACATTTCAAACCCGGCCATTGGTTTGTGGGCTTATAAAGAACGGTTTAAATAATTGTGAATCAGCGACTCGGTGATACAGTTATACAATGACAAAGTAATGTTCTTACACTTTTTTATAAAAGTCAACTAGTAAATAAATGATAGCAAGGACTTTTGAAGAACTGGAAATTTGGAAAAAAGCAAGAGAGATTGTGAATTATTTAGATAAAGAAGCGGCTTTATTGCGAAGGGAAGCTTGTGAATACAAAAATAACAGCATCGTTAATTTATGAATCATTTAAGGAAAGGACGTAAATAATGGATTCTAATTTTCACACAGCATCACAGCATCACAGCATCACAGCATCACAGAAATATATAAAATGGGGAATTATTGGCTGTGGCGATGTTACCGAAGTGAAAAGCGGACCCGCTTTTAACCGGGTGGCAAATTCCGAATTGCATGCCGTAATGCGTCGCGATGCAGCAAAAGCCAAGGATTATGCCTTGCGTCACGGGGTTTCGAAGTGGTATAGCAATGCCGACGATTTAATAAATAATCCTGAAGTTAATGCCATTTATATTGCAACGCCACCTCATGTGCATGCTGAATTAGCTATAAAAGCTTTACAAGCCGGGAAACCGGTTTACGTGGAAAAGCCTATGGCTTTAAATTACCTTCAGGCACAGGAAATGATTCAGGCAGCCGAAAAATACCAAAAACCCTTGTTTGTGGCTTATTACAGAAGAGCATTGCCCGGGTTTTTAAAAGTAAAAACTTTAATTGAATCGGGAGCAATTGGTGCCGTACGAATGGTAAATATGCAGCTTCATAAAGCCTTATCGCTTAATGCGGCAGGTGCCGAACTTCCCTGGCGGGTGCAACCTGAAATAGCCGGTGGCGGACATTTCTTCGATTTGGCATCGCACCAGCTCGATTTTATGGATTACTTATTTGGACCAGTGAAAGCGGTTAAATCCTTTGCTTTAAATCAAACAAACCAATATGTGGCTGAAGATATTGTAAGTGCTGCTTTTTTGATGGAAAACGATGTGCTTGTTAACGGCAGTTGGTGTTTTACCGTTCCCGGTTTTCTTGAGAAAGATAGCATCGAAATCATGGGTGAAAAAGGTGCCATAAGCTTTTCATGTTTTGGTTTTGAACCGGTTCAGTTAAAAACAAAAGCCGGAATTCAATCTTTTAATTATCCAAAACCCAAACATGTTCAGCAGGATTTGATTCAAATGGTAGTCGACGAATTACTCGGGAAAGGAAAATCGCCCAGTACGGGTATTTCCGGTGCACGTACCAATTGGGTCATGGACGAAGTGGTTAACGAATATTATAAAAAATTAAAAAAATAAATACATATGAAAGAACTTTCTGACATTGCCGTGGTTGGCTTGGCTGTAATGGGTGAGAACCTGATACTTAACATGGAAAGCAAAGGATTTACCGTTACTGCTTACAACCGATCTACCGATAAAGTAGAGAAATTCATTAAGGGCAGGGCCAAAGATAAAAATATTCGCGGCGCTTTTTCTGTTGAAGAGTTGGTGGGTACCTTGAGTAAACCGCGCAAGATAATGCTTATGGTAAAAGCCGGAAAACCCGTTGATGATTTTATTGAGACCCTGATTCCGCATCTTGAAAAGGGCGATATTATTATTGATGGAGGAAATACCCATTATCCCGATACCAATCGCCGGGTGGCTTATGTTGAAAGTAAAGGGTTACGCTATATCGGAACTGGTGTTTCCGGTGGCGAAGAAGGTGCTTTAACCGGCCCATCAATTATGCCCGGTGGTTCGCCCAGTGCCTGGGATGAAGTAAAACCTGTTTTCCAAACCATTGCGGCAAAAATAGATGGCGATGTACCTTGCTGCGACTGGGTGGGAGAGAATGGTGCCGGACATTTTGTAAAGATGGTTCATAACGGAATTGAATACGGCGACATGCAGTTGATTACGGAAGCCTACCAATTGATGAAAACCCTCCTGGGAATGAATGCCGATGAAATGCATCAGGTTTTTAAGCAGTGGAACGAAGGTGAACTCAGTAGTTATTTGATTGAAATTACTCGCGATATTCTGGCTTATAAAGACACCGATGGTGAAGCTTTGGTCGAAAAAATTCTGGATACGGCCGGACAAAAAGGAACCGGAAAATGGACTGCGGTTACTGCTTTGGATCAGGGAATTCCACTTACCTTAATTGGTGAAGCGGTTTTTGCCCGCTGTTTATCGGCATTAAAAGATGAAAGGGTTGAAGCATCCAAAAAAATTACGGCCACGCAGCCCGCTTTTATCGGCGAGAAAAAACAATTTGTTGACGATTTAATGGAAGCTTTGTATGCCTCAAAACTGGTTTCGTACGCACAAGGGTACACGCTAATGAAATCGGCTGCCGATGAATTTGGCTGGAACCTGAATTACGGAGGCATTGCACTCATGTGGCGTGGCGGTTGTATTATTCGTTCGGCGTTTTTAGGGAAAATAAAAGAGGCTTACGACAACAATCCCGGTTTGAATAACCTATTGCTCGATCCTTTCTTTAAAAATAAGATTGAACAAGCTGAAAAAGCCTGGCGACGTGTAGTGGCCACGGCAATCAGCAATGGCGTTCCGGTGCCGGCAATGGCCAGTGCTTTAACCTATTTCGACGGTTACCGCAGCGAACGCTTACCTGCTAATTTATTGCAGGCGCAGCGCGACTATTTTGGTGCACATACCTACGAGCGGATTGACAAACCCCGGGGCGAGTTTTTCCATACCAACTGGACCGGTCGTGGTGGTGATACCGCATCGACAACTTACAACGTTTAAAAATGAGAATCATGAAATATATATCGATTTTGTTTTTTTTCATTCTTCTGGCTTCCTGCCAAAATGTTGAAAAGCAAAAAACCTTAAAACTGGCTCATGGTCTCGATCCCCTGCATCCCGTACATAAAGGGATGGTGTTTATGGCCGAAAAGCTTAAGGAAAAGTCGGATGGAAAGTTAACCATGACCATTTATCCCAGCGGGCAATTGGGATCGGAACAGCAATGTGTGGAACTTTTGCAGATTGGCAGTCTGGCCATAACCAAAGTTTCTGCTGCTGTGCTCGAAAGCTTTACCGATAATTTTCAGGTTCTGGGCATGCCCTATATTTTTAGGTCGAAGGAACATGCTTTTCATGTGCTGGATGGCCCCATTGGTCAGGAACTGTTGTTATCGACAGAGCCTTACAAAATAAGGGGTTTGTGTTTTTATGATGCCGGTGCCCGGAGTTTTTATACCTTGAACAAAACCATTCAAACCCCCGACGATTTAAAGGGGATGAAGATAAGGGTGATGCAAAGTCAGACCGCCATGAGTTTTGTAAAAGCCATGGGAGGCTCACCTACGCCTATTTCGTGGGGCGAATTATATACTGCGCTGCAAAGTGGCGTGGTTGATGGTGCTGAAAATAACCCGCCAAGTTTTTATACCTCGCGCCATTACGAAGTTTGCAAGGAGTACAGTATCAATGAACATACCATGGTACCTGATGTTGTAATAATTAGTACTGTTGTATGGAACCGTTTATCTGCCCAGGAAAAAAAATGGCTTCAGGAAGCTGCTAACGAATCGGTGACCGCCCAGCGTAAGTTTTGGGAAGAATCGGTAAAAGAATCGCTTGAGATTGTCAAAGAAGCCGGTGTAAACGTTACTTATCCCGATAAGGAACCATTTGCCGAAAAAGTACAGGATCTGCTTGAATCCTACAAAACGAATCCTGAATTGTATGATTTAATAAACCGTATTCGAAAGACGGAATAAAGGAATTACTATGAAAAACAAAGTTGATAGAATACTGGAAGTTACCCTTATCGGACTCATGACTATTTTGGTTGTCGATGTCTTGTGGCAGGTATTTGGACGTTATGTTTTGTCATCGCCCAGTTCATTTACCGATGAGCTTGCCGGTTACCTGCTTATATGGGTGGGGGTACTTGGAGCAGCCTATGTTACCGGGCAAAAAGAACACCTGGCCATTGATTTGTTAATTCAAAAATCGAAACCGCTTACACAAAAAAGACTCCTGTTTACCATTAATTTGGTGATTGCCTTGTTTGCCATTTTTGTAATGGTGATTGGTGGCAGCTGGCTTATGTTAACCCGCTTTCAGTTGAATGTTAATTCAGCAGCATTGCACCTTCCTTTGGGTTATGTATACAGTGTGATGCCAATCAGTGGTTTACTCATGCTTTATTATTCACTGGTTTTTATGATTTCTGATAAACAGGAGGAGATATAATGGACTATACAGGAATTCTTATTTTGGTTTTGAGCTTTTTGATTTTATTGGTTGTTGGTGTTCCCATTGCCTATAGTATTGGTATTTCGGGAATTCTAACTATGTTGGTAAGTATTGAAACGCTACCGGCTTTAACCACTTTCGCACATCGTATGGCCACCGGACTCGATAGTTTTGCCCTGTTGGCCATACCATTTTTTATTCTGGCCGGGAACATTATGAATAGTGGGGGAATAGCCATGCGACTCATAAATCTGGCCCGGGTTGTTGTGGGCAAATGGCCAGCCGGACTGGCTTTTGTTAATGTGTTTGCCAATATGTTGTTTGGAGCTATTTCGGGTTCTGCGGCCGCATCGGCATCAGCCATAGGTTCCATTATGGGACCCGAAATGAAACGCGAAGGATATAACGAAAACTTTAGTGCAGCGGTTAATATTTCGTCGGCCACTACCGGACTTTCCATTCCGCCCAGTAACATATTAATTGTGTATTCGCTGGCCAGTGGCGGGGTTTCCATTACGGCACTTTTCCTTGCGGGATATATTCCCGGAATTTTAACCGGCATAGCCATAATGCTTACCGCCATGGGAATTATGGTTTACAAAAACAAAGGTTTTAAAGGAGTGGTAATTTCCCTGGTAAAATTTGCAGTATTAACATCGCTGCTTATTGCGCTTGCTTTTGGTATGAATAAAGCCGGAAATTATTCCGCCTTGCTTTTAAAATTTATCTGGCTGATGCTATTTGGTGCAATTGCCGGATACATTACTTATAGGGCCCGAAGAAGTCCCAAAGGGGCATTAAGAGCATTAAAAATTCTTTGGGATGCCATTCCCAGTCTGCTACTTTTGGTAATTGTAATTGGTGGCATAGTAGCCGGATTCTTTACAGCCACCGAAGCATCGGCCGTTGCCGTTTTATATGCTTTTGTATTGTCTTTAATTTACAAGGAAATAAGCGTTAAGGATATGCCACAGATTATTTTGCGGTCGGTTAAAACCACCGCAATTGTATTGCTGTTAGTTGCAGCCTGTATGGGCTTAAGCTGGATAATGGCTTACGAAAACATCCCGCAAACGGTTAGTGAAGGGCTTTTGGGGGTAAGCGATAATCCTTTGGTAATATTATTGATTATTAACCTGATACTTTTATTTGTTGGGGTTTTTATGGATATGACTCCGGCTGTTTTGATATTTACTCCCATATTCTTACCCATTGTAACCGGTTTGGGAATCGACCCGGTGCATTTTGGAATTTTCATGGTTCTTAACCTGAGTGTGGGTTTATGTACACCACCGGTGGGTTCGGTGCTTTTTATCGGTTGCAGTGTAGCAAACGTTAAAATCGATAGGGTTATAAAACCCTTGTTGCCCATGTTTTTGGCCATGATAGTAGTTTTATTGCTGGTAACTTACATTCCTCAATTGAGTTTGTGGTTGCCGCAATTTTTTGGATTTTAATTGAAATGTTTAACGAATTAAAATTTTAAAGTTATGACAACAATAAATTACGATCGTCGCAGGGCGTGCCATCCTGATGATGTGAAACACTACGATACCGCAAGGTTACGTAAAGAATTTTTGGTACAGCATCTTTTTGTTAAAGATGAAATCAATTTAAGTTATTCTCAGTACGAACGATACATTTTGGGCGGCGCTTTCCCGGTTGATAAGACCTTAAGTCTTGATCCCATTGATGCTATAAAAGCCGATTATTTTTGCCAGCGGCGCGAAGTGGGCGCGATTAATATTGGTGGTGAAGGAGTAGTTACTGTCGATGGAAAAGCTTATCCGGTAAAGAAAAAAGAAGCCATGTATATTGGTCGTGGAAGTAAATCGGTAACTTTTGCCAGTAAGGATAAAAACAATCCGGCAAAATTCTACCTGAGTTCAACTCCGGCTCATAAAGAATACCCGACAGTATTGGTCAATAAAGATAAAGCCAATGTGCTGAATCTGGGCTCGCTCGATACCAGTAACGAACGTACCATTTACCAGTTAATTGTTCCCGGAATTGTTGATAGTTGCCAATTGGTGATGGGACTTACCGAATTACACAAAGGAAGCGTTTGGAATACTATGCCACCGCACTCACACGATCGCCGGATGGAAGCTTATTTTTATTTTGAAGTTCCCAACGACCAGGTTATTCTACACCTGATGGGCGAACCCCAGGAAACCCGTCATTTGTTTATTAAGAACGAAGAAGCTGTTTTTTCTCCCGAATGGGGAATTCATTCAGCAGCCGGAACAGCCAGCTATTCTTTTATTTGGGGAATGGGAGGTGAGAATTTGGATTATACCGATATGGATCATTTAAAACCTTACGATTTAAGATAGAACTAAAAGACATTGGATGGAAGATACTGCTTAAATAATCAAGTATAGGTTTAAAACCTGATATCTTTTGTCTAATGTCTTTAATCTAAATTCTAACATCTAACATCTAACATCTAATCTCTAACCTAATGATAAATAACTTATTCGACCTGACAGGAAAAGTTGCCCTGATTACCGGTGGAACCCACGGAATTGGGATGGCTATCGGGATGGTATTGGGAAAAGCCGGAGCTACGGTTTGTGTCAATGGCCGTTCCGACGAAAAGCTGCAAAAAGCCAAACAGGAATTTCAGCAACAGGGCCTTACCATTCGAACCTTTAAGTTCGATGTAACCAACGAAACGGAAGTCGATAAAGGCATCAGCGAACTGGAGCAACAGCTTGGACCGGTTGATATTCTGGTAAACAATGCTGGCATTATTAAGCGCATACCTATTTTGGATATGCCGGTTGCCGATTTCAAACAGGTAATTGATATCGATTTGGTTGCACCTTTTATTGTTTCAAAACGGGTTGTTCCCGGAATGATAAAAAAACGCTCCGGAAAAATAATCAATCTTTGTTCCATGATGAGTGAGTATGGACGTAATTCTGTTTCGGCTTATGCTTCGGCCAAAGGCGGATTAAAACTGTTAACCGCCAACATGACCTGCGAGTGGGCAAAATATAACATTCAGATAAATGGCATTGGGCCGGGTTACATTGCTACCGAGCAAACCGCACCCATCCGCGAAGGAAATCATCCGTTTAACGATTTGGTAATGACCCGTACACCGGCCGGACGCTGGGGTGAGCCCGAAGATGTGGGCAATGCTGCACTTTTTTTGGCATCAAAAGCTGCCGATTTTGTAAATGGCCATGTGCTTTATGTTGATGGGGGCATTTTAGCCAACTTTGGCTATGTAAAAGGCGAAAATGATATCAATGAGTAATTGGCAAGAAAGAATGAGTAATTGAAAAACTATGAAAAATTTTTTAGATGATAATTTTATTCTACAGACTGAAACTGCAGAATACCTGTATCATGAGCATGCTAAAGTCATGCCCATTATCGATTACCACAGCCATTTAATTCCGCAGCAAATTGCCGAAAACAAACAGTTCGAAAACCTGACTCAACCCTGGTTATATGGCGACCATTATAAATGGCGGGCCATGCGCACCAATGGGGTCGATGAGCGTTTTTGTACCGGCGAAGCTTCCGATTATGAGAAGTTTGAAAAATGGGCCGAAACCGTACCGCATACCTTGCGAAATCCTTTGTACCATTGGACCCATTTGGAACTGAAAGGTTATTTTGGAATAACCGATTTATTGAATCCGCAAACAGCAAAAGCTATTTACGATAAAGCTTCAGCCATGCTTCAAACCAATGATTACAGGGTTCATGGCTTGTTAAAAAAGATGCATGTGGAATTGGTTTGTACTACCGACGACCCAACCGATTTGCTCGAATTTCATGCACAACACGCAGGTTCTGACAGTGTAAAGATGTTGCCTACCTGGCGTCCCGACAAAGCCATGGCGGTTGAAGATGTTGAGGCATTCAATCAATACCTTGATAAATTGGGGGCAGTTTCAGGAATTGAAATCAACAGCTTTTCAAAGTTGTTGGAAGCTTTGCGTTTACGTCATGATTATTTTGCTAAGATGGGATGTAAGCTTTCTGATCATGGATTGGAAGAGTTTTATGCAGCCGATTACCTGCAAACCGAAATCGATGCCTTGTTTTCAAAAATCCGTGGAGGCAAAAATCTGAATGGCGATGAAAAATTGAAATTTAAATCGGCCATGTTGTATGAATTAGCCCTTATGGATCACGAAAGAGGCTGGACCCAGCAATTTCATATTGGCGCTTTACGGAATAACAATCAACGACTATTGAATAAATTAGGTCCCGATACCGGCTTCGATTCCATTGGTGATTGGAACCAGGCGCAAAACATGTCGAAATTTCTAAATCGTCTGGATGCTACCGATCAATTGGCAAAAACCATTATCTACAACCTGAATCCGGCCGATAACGAAGTGGTGGGAACCATGATAGGTAATTTTCAGGATGGGTCGGTTCCCGGAAAAATTCAATTTGGTTCAGGCTGGTGGTTTCTCGATCAAAAAGACGGTATGGAAAAACAACTAAACGCCTTATCGAATCTAGGGTTATTAAGTCGTTTTGTGGGCATGTTAACCGACTCGCGCAGCTTTTTATCGTTCCCGCGCCACGAATATTTCCGACGCATCCTGTGCAATGTGCTGGGCAACGACGTTGAAAATGGATTGTTGCCAAACGACCGCAGACTTTTGGGGCAGATGGTTGAAAATATCAGTTACTATAATGCAAAAAACTTTTTTAAATTTTAAATTATCAGGTAGTTAACCGCTTGCAAAAAAAGATGAGGAGTCAGGTTTGCGGCGATGGGAAACTTTAAACGTGCTATAAATAACTAAGCCTATGACAACACTAAAAATAAAATCATCAGATGCATGCACCTACGATTGTATATCGTTGGGTGAAGTGATGTTGCGTTTGGATCCAGGCGAAGGTAGAATTCGAACGGCCCGTCACTTTCAGGCCTGGGAAGGCGGAGGCGAATACAATGTTTCCCGGGGATTGCGTCGTTGTTTTAATAAAAAAACAGCCATTGTTACTGCATTGGCCGACAATGAGGTGGGTGCATTAATCGAGGATTTTATGCTTCAGGGCGGACTCGATACGCAGTTTGTGAAATGGGTTTCGTACGACGGTTGCGGACGAACAGTTCGAAACGGGTTGAATTTTACGGAACGGGGTTTTGGAATTAGGGGAGCCAAAGGCGTTTCCGATAGGGGGAATACAGCTGCCTCTCAACTTAAGCCCGGTGACATCGATTGGGAATATATTTTTGGGACTTTGGGTGTTCGTTGGTTCCATACCGGGGGTATTTTTGCGGCCTTGTCTGAATCTACTGCCGAAGTTGTGATTGAAGCAGTAAAAGTAGCTAAGAAATATGGTACCATTGTTTCTTACGATTTGAATTACCGCCCATCGCTTTGGAAAGCCATTGGTGGTGAGGCTAAAGCCCAGGAAGTGAATCGCGAAATTGCCAACTATGTAGATGTAATGATTGGCAACGAAGAAGATTTTACCGCTTGTTTGGGATTGAAAGTAGAGGGAAACGACAAAAACCTTAAAGCGCTGGATATAGAAGGTTATAAAGGCATGATAAAATCAGCCGTAAAAGCATTTCCAAATTTTAATGTAATAGCCACAACATTACGTACGGTAAAATCGGCTACCATAAATTCCTGGGGAGCCATTTGTTATGCCGATGGTAGAATTTATGAAGCTACACACCGTGAAGATCTGGAAATTTTAGATCGCGTGGGTGGTGGTGATAGTTTTGCTTCGGGTTTAATTTATGGTTTTTTGGAATTTAATAATGCGGCAAAAGCAGTGGAGTATGGTGCTGCTCACGGAGCCTTAGCCATGACAACACCCGGCGATACAACCATGGCCACACTGGCAGAAGTTGAAAAGCTGGTTGGTGGTGGAAGCGCCAGGGTAGAGAGGTAATAATTTTTGATTGCCTATTTTCTACTTACTTTTTGATTGGCAATAGGCAATAATCAATCATCAATAAAAAAAATTGAAATGGCACGTTTTAAAAGATTGCAAGTATTAAACACCTTTACCGAAACCGGTATTGTGCCTTTGTTTTACCACCGCGATGCCGAAGTGTTAAAAAATGTGATTAAAGCCTGTTATACTGGTGGTGCAAGGGTTTTTGAATTTACTAACCGGGGCGATTTTGCCCACGAAGTATTTGCTGAGATAAACAAATGGTGTGCAAGTGAATGCCCCGAAATGATTATGGGTGTGGGTTCGGTGGTTGATGCCGGAACAGCATCGCTTTACATTCAATTAGGTGCAAATTTTATTGTTTCACCTAGTCTGAATCCCGATATGGCCAAAGTTTGCAACCGACGCAAAATTGCCTGGATGCCTGGTTGTGGAACCCTGTCGGAAATAAACCTGGCCGAAGAACTGGGTTGTGAGATTGTAAAGATTTTCCCCGGAAAAGAAGTCGGCGGACCATCGTTTGTAAAAGCCATAACAGCTCCCTGTCCCTGGACCAGTATTATGCCAAGTGGTGGCGTGTCGCCCGACCGCGAAAACCTAAAAGCATGGTTTGATGCCGGAGTTACATGTGTTGGTTTAGGCTCACAATTGACCCCGAAAGAAGTGATTGAAAAGGGCGATTTTTCTTTTATTGAAAATAAAGTGAGTGAAGCCCTTGCTATTGTTAAGCAACTAAAAGCTAACTAATTGTAATTTTTTTCAAAAATTACATCAATTAAAAACATACTTTAAAAAGTCTTATATCTCAAGTCTAATATCTAACATCTTAAGTCTAAATTCTAACACCTAAACTTAAAAACATGCTAATCGAAAAATATTCATTTGGAACCGGCGACCGCTTTGGAAAAGAAGGTCGGGCGCAATTAGCCGCTATTCAGGAAATAAATAAAGTGGGATTCAACGTGGTTCCCGTATGGAATAAAAGCAATCGGGAACACAGCATTGTTCATACAACACCCGACGATGTGGCTACTGAAGCTGCCGAAGCGGTAAAAGCCAACAGCTACAGTGGAAATTATTATATTGATGCCGACCATATTGGAATGGCTACTGTTGATAAGTTTATCAATGCAAGCAATTTTTTCACCATCGATGTGGCTCATTTTATTGGTCAAAGTGCCGATGCTACCGAACGTGCGGCTTTTGTGATGAATCATTCAAAATATCTGGGCAAATTTTCCATCCCCGGAATCGAACAATCGTTTGATGTTACTGAAACTTTTTTAGCAAAGGTAGCCAATAACTATCTGAATGCACTGAAAGAAGTAAAAACCATTTACGACCATATTGCTTCAAAAAAGGGTGCTGCTGATTTTATTCCTGAAGTGTCGATGGATGAATGTGAAATAGCCCAGACTCCCCTGGAGTTGTTTTTTATTTTGGCAGAACTGAAGCGTTTGGGTGTTGAGGTGCAAACCATTGCCCCAAAATTTACTGGCTTGTTTGCCAAAGGAGTTGATTATCAGGGAAACGTGGAACAATTTGCTTTGGAGTTTGAACAGGATGTAGCCGTTACCCAATTTGCCATTAAAGAATTAGGATTACCATCCAGTTTAAAGCTCAGTGTTCACAGTGGCAGCGATAAATTTGCCATTTATCCGGCCATGAAAAAAGCCATTAAAAAATTTGATGCAGGAATTCATGTAAAAACTGCCGGAACAACCTGGCTCGAAGAAGTAATCGGGTTGGCTCAGGGTGGAGGCGAAGGATTGGCAATTGCAAAAGAAATTTATGCCAAATCGATGGAGCGTTACGATGAACTTACCGGCCCCTATGCTACGGTGTTGAATATCGAAAAGGAAAAATTACCTTCAGTAAATGAAGTAAATGCATGGACAAGCCAGCAGTTTTCCGATGCTTTAACGCACAACCAATCGTGTAGCGATTACAATCCCAGTTTCCGTCAGGTAATTCATGTGGGCTATAAAATTGCCGTTGAAATGGGTTCGCGTTACATTACAGCCTTGGATACCTACCGCGAGGTAATTGAGGGGCATGTAAAACACAATTTATTGGAGCGTCATTTAAAATTACTTTTTAATTAATTCAAATTGTCCTAAATTCAGGTCGTTTGAATTTTATGCTCAATGTGCGAAAGTATGAGGAAAACCTTGGAAGTTTTACTGTTTTTGTTTATTGGTTTATCGGTTAATGCTGAATCGGAAAGTAAATTGATAAAAAGTTCGCTTTTCGAGAATTATTCTGTTTCGAATGGGCTTGCTGATGAAAAAATTCATTGTGTATTTCAGGACAGTAAAGGCTGGATATGGCTGGGAACCGATTATGGCGTATTACGTTTCGACGGTTACCAGTTTTCCTCACTTGAGCACAGTAGTTCTGCCAGTCAACTGCTTTCGAATGCATTGATTCGGGTTATTTATGAAGATTCTAAAGAAAATATCTGGATAGGAACTGATTTTCAAGGACTTTTTAAATACAATCGACAACAGAATACGTTGCAACAGTTTAAAGACAAAGGTTTTTCGCATAATTCGGTTTGGGATATTATTGAAGACAGCCGACAAAAGTTATGGCTGGGAACCGAAGGAGGATTGAATTACTTTAATCCCGAAACTAAAGAGATTGAGCAGACTTTTACCACGGCTAATTCATCGGTTATTCCCGGAAACTGGGTGCGAAAATTGTACCTCGATTCTGATAGTAATTTATGGGTTGGAACCAACAAGGGAATTGTTGTGTTAAATTCAGGTTTTAAACTTGTAAATACGTATTTAGTTGGTCCGCATTACAAAGAGCGCGAAAACGAAGTATGGGAAATCTATAAAGATTTGAGCGGAACTTTATGGATTGGTACTTATCTGGGAGGATTGCTTAAGCTGAACAAAACTAACGGAATTTTAAACCCGGTTGAGCTCGATTCCGATAACAATCGTTCAATAACTGTTCGTACTATAATTCAGGATGGTTATGGTAATATTTGGTTTGGTACCCGCGGGGGCTTGTATAAAATGAACCTACTCACCAATAAAATTACCCTGTACCTTAGTGAGCGTTACAACAATTTTAGTTTAATACATAATTCTGTCCTCGATTTGTTTACCGACAAAAAAGGAGACTTATGGGTGGGCACGCGCAATGGATTGAGCTTTTTAAACTTCGATAAACAGGCTTTTGGCTACCTGGTTGAATCAGAAGGCGAACAGCAAACACTTAACAATGGCGAAGTTTATGTATTTTGGGAAGATATTCAGGAACGTCTGTGGATTGGTACCGAGAGTGGTGGTGTAAATATTTTTGATACCCAGCACGATAAAATATCTTATTTAACCGTCGATAATGGATTGTCGAGCAATTGTGTTAAAGCCATTAGCCCGGGAAATAATGGTACTATCTTAATTGGAACCTATCTGGGTGGTTTGAATGTTTACCAGCCGGACACAAGAAAAGTTATTCAGTACAAACACAACCCAAACGATACCACATCAATATGTGATAACGAGGTTTGGGCCGTTTTTAAAGATTCTAAAAAACGTATTTGGGTAGGTACATCGAAAGGTCTTGATTTATTTGATCCGGAAAAAAAGGTTTTTTACCACTACGGTCCACGATACAATTTGAGCTGGGTTTCAATGATTTATGAAGATAATCAAAACAATCTGTGGGTTTTTTCGCCCGATGTGGAACGGATGATGCAGATATATTCCGACGGAACTTTTCGTCTTCACAATTATCAGAGTCGTGCCCTTTGCGAAGATAATAAAGGAAATTACTGGCTGGCTTCTTTAGGGCAGGGCCTAATCAAACTCGACAGGTCAGGAAATGAATTGACTAAGTTTACCACTGAAGATGGCTTATGCAGTAATGTGTTGAATGGAATAATTAATGTTAACAATCAATTCCTGTGGTTAAGCACGAATAATGGAATTTCGCGGTTTAATTTGGAAACCGGGGAATTTAAAAACTATTTCAGTTCCGATGGCTTGTTAAATAATAAGTTTAACTACGGAGCTTTTTATAAAACCTCAAAAAATATATTGGCTTTTGGTGGAAAAAATGGTGTCGATTTTGTTTACCTCGATAAAATAAATCAGAATACCTATATTCCTCCGGTTGTATTAACGGGCTTTAAACTTTTTAATAAAAAAGTAGAGATTTCACCTTCAGGCATTCTTAACAATCATATTTCCGAAACCAAATCGATTACTTTAGCCCATCACCAAAACATGTTTACCTTCGATTTTGCTGCTTTGAATTATGCCAACAGCAATAAAAACAAATACAAGTATATGCTCGAGGGTTTCGATAAAGAGTGGAACGATATCGGAAACTCACGAATGGCAACCTATACCAATATTCAACATGGCGAATACATTTTCAGGGTTCAGGGCTCAAACAACGATAATTTATTTAACCAGGTGGGTGCTGAACTTGCCATTACTCTTTTACCTCCGTTTTGGAATACCTGGTGGTTCCGTATGTTGGCTATTTTGTTTTTAGTGTATTTGTTTTACATGATTTTTAGTATGATACGAAATAGGGAAGTGCTTAAGCAACAATTGATTTTTGAGCGGCAAACCGCCCATAAAATACAGGAAGTTGACCGGCTTAAGCACCAGTTTTTTATGAATATCTCGCACGAAATAAGAACGCCACTTTCACTGATTTCAGGACCCATTGAAAAACTGTTGAACCATAGTTTCGACGATGATGTAGTGGTTAGGAATTTGAAAATTATTCAGCGAAACAGCAATAATCTGAAACGTTTGATTAATCAATTACTCGATTACCGAAAATTGGAAACCGGGAACCTGAAACTCGACCTTCGAAAAGGAAATATCCGGACTTTTGCTGAAGAAATATTTGAATCGTTTCGAATGAATGCTGAAGAAAAAGAAATAAATTTTGAGTTTAATGCTTTTCAGCCTTCCATTTTTATGTGGTTCGATGCCGATAAAGTTGAAAAAATTCTTAACAATATAATCTCGAATGCAATCAAATATACTCCCAATAAGGGCAGTATTTCAGCTTCTATTTCGCTTATATTTAAAGGTGATATGGAAGAACCCAACCTTTTAATTCCGCCATTGGATATTGAGAATGTGGCTTCAAAAAAGTTTGTCAAGATTAAAATTATAGATACAGGTATTGGTATTGCTCCCGAAAATTTATCAAAAATATTCGATCGCTTCCGTCAAATAAATTCCAACGATGGCAATCAAACACAAGGTTCCGGTATTGGACTAGCCTTAACAAAGGAATTGGTCAAAATGCACAATGGGCACTTAAAGGTGCGTAGTAAGTTAGGCAGTGGTAGTCGTTTTTCAGTTTATTTACCATTCGATAATCACGACATCATACCCGAAGACGAAGTGATTCAAAATGGATTGGAGTCTGATTATAACAAAAACGAAAGGTACGCCGGGAAAAAAGATCGATTAATGGCTTTGGTTGTCGATGATAATCCGGATTTAAGAGAATTTATTGTAGCGCATTTTGAACCTGAATATCAGGTGCTCGAAGCTAAAAACGGGAAAGAAGCCTGGGAAATTTCCTTAGACCGTATTCCCGATGTTATTATAGCCGATGTAATGATGCCTGTTATGAATGGGAACGAGTTGTGCAAAAAGCTGAAACGTGATGAACGAACGTCTCACATTCCGGTAATCATTTTATCGGCGTTGAGTTCGAGCGAAAACCAGTTGCAGGGGATTGACGCCGGTGCCGATGATTATTTAACAAAACCATTCGACGTAGGTTTGTTAAAAGCAAAGGTCGATAACTTATTGAGCATTCGTAAAGCCTTGCGCGAGAGGTACAGCAAAGAAATGGTACTTAAACCCAAAGATATTATTCTGGCCTCGCCCGACGAGAAATTTCTTAAACGACTTATAGCTTTGATTGAGAAAAACATAGCCAAAGAACTGCTTGATGTGGAGTTTTTATCGCAAAATCTCGATGTTAGTCGTACGCAATTGTACCGAAAGATTGGTGCACTTACCGACATGACACCCAAGGAATTTGTTAAGGATATTCGTTTAAAAAGGGCCGCTCAACTAATCGTGCAGAATAAACTAAACATATCTGAAGTAGCTTACGATGTTGGTTTTAACGACGTATCTTACTTCCGAAAATGTTTCCGCGAAAAATTTGGTATGAGTGCCTCTGAGTATAAAAAAAGTACCAAGCACTAATTTTAAACCTTATTAAAGCTATCTGGTAGTATGTTTAGGTACCAAATGCGTTAGCTCCGTGATGCGTACCACACGTTTCTCTTCAATGCTTTTGCGCGCAGCAATACCAATTAAAACAGCCATGGCACCATCGCGTGAATCGGCTTCGTGATTAATTTCTGCATGGGGCCGTTTTCCCCTGAAAAGTAAATCAAACATGATTTTATCGCCTCCCCAGTGTCCACTGCGTACATAGGGGAATTGAATCTGTTCATAATCTTCAAAATTTCGTTGAATGGAAATCTCGTGGAATTTATTTTCTTTCAGGGTATGGCTTTGATCCATTTCTTTAACATGCAAGGTTGCCTGATCCTCTTTTTTACTTTCACGCCAGGGAATACCCTCCCAGGTTTCCATGCGCCCCTGTTTTCCGTTAAAAGCAATGCGAAAACCCTCAAATGGCGAATAGGTGGTAAGGGAATAACTTACCTGAACGTTGTTTGCATACTTTACCTGAACAGCCATTTTATCGTAAATATCAACATTTTCGCGCCACAGGCAATTGTCGCGAATGTACCCGTCATATTTTTCGTTTTCAGCATACAATTTCATGTAATGCTCGTTTTGGGTTATGTCCCAGTAAAATTTACACTCCTTGGTATGTTCGCAAGTGCGACAGTTCTTTCCCCGGAATGCATTGTTTTTTCCGTAATGTTCAAGTGAACCAAAGGCGTGCACTTCAACGGGTTCTGAATTAATAAACCAGTTTAATAAGTCGAAATGATGCGCCGATTTATGCAGAAGCAACGATCCGCTTTTTTCTTTTTCGCCATGCCAGCGCCTAAAGTACGATGCCCCATGGAATACATTCAGGTACCAATTAAAATCGATGGAAGTAATTTCGCCAACTTTTTGTTGTTGAAGCTGGCGTTTTAATTCGGTAAACAGCAAACCATAGCGGTAGTTGAATCCCATAAAAACGTTGGCATTTGATTTCTCATCAGCCTTTATTATGTTATGGCATTTGAATTCATCCGTAGTCATGGGCTTTTCAGTAGCCACATCAATACCTTTTTCCAGTGCTTTTACAATAAATTCATCGTGGGTAGCATCAACAGTAGTTACCATCAGCAAATCGATGCTTTCTTTTTCCAGCATTTTATCGAACGAAGTGTAGGTATTGCATTCGGCACCAATGTATTGATGCGCATATTTTAAGCGTCCCGGATTGGTGTCGCAGAGGGCTACAAATTCGGTAACATCGCTGTAGTTTTCTACTATGTACTTACCCCAGAACGAAACTCCACGAACTCCGGTTCCAACCAAAGCCAGCTTGCGTTTTGTTCCTTTGGGAATGGCAGCCAGCTTGGCTACAGCCTGTTGAGGAATGAGTGCAGCACCTGCCATGGTTCCAACAGCAGTTATAAAATCACGACGCGATAAACTGTTTTTTTTCATAACAAATTTGTTTTAGCGTTGAATCCAATCTTTTTTAATAGGGTAATCAGTAATGTTAATTATTGGCTGTGTTATTTTCACGGTTATTTTGTTTTTTTCAGGGTTAAACAGGCTTTACTCCACTTTGCGGTTTTGTTTTAATTAACTTTCACCCGGAATTCTTTTTTTAGTTTTTTCTGATGAACCATGGCCTGAATATTTTGGATGGTTCCGCTAATCACGAAAAAACCTTGATTAAGCTCCTCGTTGCTAAGACTTTGTTCGCCTCTAAATTCAAGTTTGTGACGGCCATTTCCTTTGAAGTATTTGAACGTTTTTCCCGAACGGGATTGTACAATGGTTTCACGGGTAGCCATAACCAATTCGTTAAATGTTAACACAAATGTGTTGTTGATTCGTTCTATAGCAAGTGGTTGAAGAGGGGTACTGTCAACCGGATTCCATTGTCTGTCGAAAGTCCATTCAACAGTTATGCTATCGGGTGTAGTACTTTTTGGCCATTGGTTTAAATTGTCGGCAAACCAGGGAAAATTTCCTTCGTTTCGTGAGCAGTTATAAAAAAAATAGCGGTCGCCATATAAATAGGGGCGATTTTTTTCTGGGTTGTCAGGATAGGTAACATGTTCAATGGCTTTGTTTCGCATTAAAGCAGGGAACCTGCAACTTAGAAAATAGAATTGGGCATCGTAATGATGCCTGGCCAGGTAGAAACTATCGGCCGATTCGAAACTGCAATTTTGCAATACAAATTTTTGATTAGGGTTTGTTGGGGCCGCATGCCAGATAGCTGCCGTGTTCTTTAATTCATAAAACGTGGAATTTGAAATATAGCACCAACCACGCGGACAAACAAAATCGACTGCTCCCTGAAAGAAGCAATTGTTGTGGTAATACATTCCGGTTTTATAATTCCAAAGGGAAACGGTGTCGCCACCTTTACTTAATACGTTACAGTTTAATAAAATGGTGCGTGTTCCGGTACCATAAATAGCAAAGGCATGTGGACCAATTGCGGGTTGGGTATTTTCAATGGTCAGGTTTTTTAAAATCACATCGTCAGCAAAAATATTGACAACGGCAGGGCCAATGACATCGGGATTACGATTCCAGGTTTCACGTAATTGTGAAAATTCAATACGGGTTGTTTCGCTGTTTTCGCCCACCAGGCTAACATAATCGCGGTCAATCTTTATTTTTTCATTATAAATTCCGCTTTTAAGGTAAATTACTACGCGTTCGTAGCAATACATAGGTAACGATTCCAGCGCCTGGGTTATGGTAGTATACTGTCCGGAATTGTCGTGGGCTACAAAAAGTGTATCGGGCAATTCCTTACTTTTTGCCCCTAAAACAATAAATAAAAACAGTATGCTAACTAATTGTTTCATTAGATGGTTTTTTTTTACTTCATAATTACCATTTTAATTTGCTTGCTGGTTTTGTGGGTGCTTACTTGCAGAAAATATATTCCCGGATTTATATTTTGATTTTCAATGGTAATTTCGTAATAACCGGTATTATAACTTCCGGCATTAAATTGTTTTATTTGTTTGCCTTGAAAATCGTGTAAACTAATGGTTACCGGCGATGCTTCTTCCAGATGGAAGCTTAAGATACCGTTTCCATCTGATGGATTTGGAAAAAAAGCCAAGTTATAATGCTGTTGTTTATGTTGTACTCGATCAGTTTCACCACCA
Organism: Salinivirgaceae bacterium; assembly: GCA_050251815.1. GTDB lineage: Bacteria > Bacteroidota > Bacteroidia > Bacteroidales > SZUA-534 > GWE2-40-63. Next base: position 61,807 of record JBFWMB010000007.1, read on the forward strand.
ACAACTGAGAACTTCCAGGGTTCGTCCAGTTTTCCGTTACCGGCATATTGCATCACCATTTCCTTTACATCCATAACTGCATTTAATACTTCATCATAATTGTAGGGTATTTCTGCTTCGCAGGAATAGGGTTCAAACGTATCGGACGAAGAGTAGTCGAAGGGGCTATTATCCAGGTAATTATCTATTAGTTCAACGCCCCCCAGTACATCGCTATAAGCTGATACCCAGGGGTTATTTACGTTCTCGAAATAATTTTTCTCTATCCGGATACAGGAATTCAGGCGTGAATTAATTGCTGTTGATTCAATATTTGAATAATAACAATTAAAAATATGCCCTGTTTTTCCGCGAAAAAGGGGTAGTCTGGAATAACAATCGTTGTAATAGTTGTGATGAATGGTTAGTTTACGATCGTAAGTATCGTTTTCTGAACTTCCCACCAATGAAGTTTTCCAGCTGCTGTGCAGGTAATTCCACGAGTAGGTAATGTATTCCGCATCAGCCTTTACGTCGAGCAGCCCGTCGTAAAAATCCTTATCGTTCGAATCTAAATCACCGTCGCCGTCAACATCACCAAATTCATTATATAACTCGCAATGGTCAATCCAAATATGGTCGGCTGGCCCTTCTATGCCTATACAGTCTTTCTCGCCACTGGTGACGTGATGTACGCTTATATTTCGGATAATTATATTATTGGCTCGTCGCAGTTTGAGCCCAATTCCATCAAATTCGGCTCCATTTACCGAACCAATAATGGATAGGTTGGAAACATCTTTTACATCAATTTTTTCCAGTCCGGGTGAGTTTTCCAGGTTAATAATTCCCTCAATTAATATTATTAATGGTTCGCTGCTCTTTTGGTGCGCATTAATGGCATTCTGTAATTCGGTACCGGTGGAAACGGTTATTGTGGAACCACCTTTACCGCCACTAGTGCCGGAGTTTACGGTTGCAAAGCCGGCCAATGCAAAGTTTGGTTCCACAACTTGAGCCAAAAGTATGGAACTATAAAGCCCTAAGTTTAAACAAAAAAAGAAAGTTACTGTCAGAATTTTTGTCATGATGGCTATTTTACTAGTTAAAAGTTATCTGTAGCGGTTGATTGAATGTTAGCATAAGATTTTCGAGGTAAGCCACAAATTCTGCCCTGTTTTTAATTCCATTGGGTTCTTTTTCCCAGGCTGCCAGAAAATAATATTTTACTGCGTGGTCTTTAGGTTCAAGCACCAGAATGTGATTCAGCGGATCCTGGGTAATTTCATTCAGGTATTTTTTGTTTACAATTACAGCCAGGCCCAGACTGTCGTTGGCTAGCGACTGATAGCCGTAAGTAGCCAGATAAAGCCATTCCGAATGGGTTTTATCCTGATTGGTAAATGCATCAATTCCTTTGTGTTTGATGATACCTGTGCATAACAGGGGCGTTTGGTCGGTTGTTTCTAAATACTGTTTGCTTAAGCGTGAACCTGCTAAAATTGATGTTTTAGCTTTCAGGTTCCATTTGGTTTCACCGGTTTGCCAACCGAAATAATTGGTTTCAATTTCCGACTTCAATATACCATTTATAGTCACTGTGCACTCCACACTGTCAGTCGTTTCTACCCGAACGGCTTTTTCACCATTCCAATAACCAATGGAACCAATTCCAAGGGTTTCGGCTACCTTAAAAATATCCTGTCCCCATTCAGCAGGTTCATGATACGATTCAAAACCATCAAGTCCGGCTTTATGCAAAACCATCTCGGGAGTAAGTTTTCCAAAAATATCCACGGCATTGCGCCAGTCGAGATATAAACGGTAACCCACTTTGTCTGATTCCCATCCCGGACCTTCGTAACGAATGTAGAAAGAATGATCGGTATGTTCTTTGGGTACTTTTAGCGATTCAATATTTTTAAATTCGCCCCCCTGGTATTCGTATTGTTGGTTTCCGTTCTTTTTGGTAATGTATTCCCAATGTCCACCTTCTTTTACAGATAACTCAGCATAGGTGCGTTTGGTAAATTCAGGAATTATTTCGTCCGTTCCACGCTCCTTCACCAGTAATGTAGTGGAAGCTTCCTCATTTATATTTACCAGGGTTAATAAATAGGGGGCATTTTTGCCTGTGGTAATCCACTGCGAGGCAATTTCTTTTCCATGGAGGTAAACGGCCATATTCTGCTGATTTGCCTGCGGTAATTTCTCACTGATAACAGTCCATGGAATTTTTACAGCAGCATCGGTCACTGCAATGGGAGCTGGATTACTAACCTCAACTGTAAGTTCTGAAGCTTTTTTCTGGTTCATTTTGCATTGCATGGTAACAAGAAGCGAACTCAGGGCAACCAATAAAATAGCAATTCGTGTCATAGCCTTATATTTTTAATTATTTGTTTCGTTAGAAAAGCGGAACCAATCAGCATTGATGTAGCCGGCATCGTTGGTAAGGGTTTTACCGATGCAAAAAAGTCCAACTTTTGCACCAATCCATTTTCCGGGCTTAGCCTTAAAAGAATTGGGAAGCGGTTGGTAGTTTTGGTTGTCGGCACTATATGCAAAACTACAGATTCCCAGACTGTCGGTCACCGATTGCAGATAAACTAGTGGTTCAGTCCATTTTTCTGAGTACAGGGTAGTTTCTTCATTACCTTTTTCGGCATTTAAACATTGCCGGTAAACCAGATAAATTGCATCTTCTTTTTTCTCAACACCCAGGTAGGCATAATCCATTCCCATAATAATCAAACCAGTTTTATCTCCTTCTTCCTTTAGGTAAAGTTCAATTTTTGTGGTTGTAGTAAAACTGGATGAAGGAAATTTTTGAAGCAATAAATTGGGAGCCTCCCAAAGGTTTTTTATATCAGGAAAAGCCAGAGCATTTAAGCGAAAAAATCCCAGGTTACCGCTCGGTGCACCCCAGGTTGCATTTGGGTTGGCCTGCCATTGCCAGTTTAAACTGGGAGCAGCTTCATTAAATTCATCGGAACCTGAATCAAAAACGGCTTTTTCACTTGTTGTTAGTAACTCAATTTGACCATTTATTACGGGTTTTCCAACTCCGTCATTATTAATATCGGAACCAATTACCGGCCAATTATCTTGCCAGGTTATCGGTTGCAAATGAACGATGCGTCCAAAAGCTTCTTTATCCTGAAAGTGAATAAACCACGATTTGTTATCGGGTGTTTGCACCCAGGCTCCCTGATGAGGACCATTTATTTGTGTATTTCCCTGGTGCATTACTTTACGTACTTCATAGGGGCCGGTAATTTGCTTCGAGCGCAACGCCAACTGCCATCCGTGGGTAACACCGCCGGCTGGTGCAAAAATGTAATAAAAGTTATTGTGTTTATAAAATTTTGGTCCTTCAACCGTAGGGTTTTCTCCGTGACCGTCAAAAATAAGCACTCCGTTGTCGAGCAAACGGGAACCATCATTGCTCATCCGGTGCAGGGTAAGCGTACTTTTTATTCCGGCACGACTTCCGGCCCAGGCGTGAACCAACCAGGCGTCTCCGTTATCGTCCCAAAAAGGGCAGGGATCAATCCAGCCTTTTCCGGCTTTTACTAATTGGGGTTTGGTCCACGGGCCTTTAAAATTATCAGCTGTAAGCAGGTAAATACCAAAATCGGGATCACCGTAATAAATGTAAAATTTTTTATTGTGATAACGAAGTGATGGAGCCCATACACCGCCGCCATGATTAGGTGTTGAAAATACTGAATCGGGTTCCAGTTTTTCGATTGCATAACCTATCAGTTTCCAGTCGACCAAATTGTTTGATTCGAGCAGCGGTAATCCCGGAATACAATTAAAACTTGAGGCAGTCATGTAATATTTTTCGCCTACGCGAATGGCATCAGGGTCAGAATAATCGGCATGTATAATTGGGTTGGTGTATGAAGTTAGTTGTTTAGGCTTTCCTTGGTTACAGGAAGTAAGGCCAATATGAACAAGAAGGATAATATAGGAAACTTTAATGCGCATTATTTTAGGTATTTTGCCAGCTGGGGGACTTTTTCTCTTATTTCATCCGCAGCAATTTGAGCCATATTGTGAGAACCTAATTCTGAAAAGTGGGTGTTGTCAGTCAAACCTTCAGGCAACGAGTCGATGGTATTTGGTGAAATATGCAGGTACAGCGCTTTTGATTCCTCAGCTCCCAGTTTCTCAAGTAAATAACGACTTTTGAGATGCATTTCCAACAAGGGAACGTTTGCCTGTTCGGCAACCTGACGCACCAAATCGGGATATTCACCATGTGATTCCATATATTTACCTTCTTCATCAAATTTGCGACGCACAATGGGAGTACAAAGTATAGGAGAGGCTTTTTTTGCCCGCGTTTCGTTAATAAATTTTTTTAAGTTGTACTGGTATTCTTCAGGTGTTGCATAACGTTCGGTTTTTTTGATGCTACCGTCGTTGTGCCCGAATTGTATCATTACAAAATCGCCGGGCTGCAAATGGTTGTAAACAGAATCCCATCGCCCCTGGTAAATAAATGATCGGGTGCTTCGTCCGTTTTTTGCATGGTTCTCAATATGCAGTTCATCGGAAAAATATGAGGGCAAAGCCTGTCCCCAACCACGTTCGGGCAGGTAAAGTTTTTCTTTGTTGGCCATGGTTGAATCGCCAATCAGGTAAAGTGTAGGTTGTTCCTTTTGTTGGCATCCGTTAAAAATAAACAACAAAAACAGGTAAAATGCTGTTACCTCTATTTTTTTTACAATAAATTTCATTACAAATGTATTGATTCGTGGTTTAGTTATTAAATTCAAATGTTTTTTTGTTTATCGTCACATTATTGAAACGGATGCTATCGGCATGTTCCACAAAAATTTCATTTTTAACTCCGTTAAACTGTGAATTGTTAATTACAATGTTTTTTATGGGTGAACGTTCGTAACCATTTAAATAAACTGCGTATTTACTTTTCTCTGACGTAATGTTGTCGAGGAAAATATTTCGTACAACGGGGGTGTGTTTTCCCACATCGCCCTGCTCGTAATAAAAATTAACCAGCAGTACGGCTTGTTTTACTTCGCCAATTTCACAATTTCGCATGTAGATATTTTCGATTACCCCGCCACGCAATGAGTTGGTTTTTATTCTTAGGGCCCGGTCGAGATTGGGACTGTCCATTTTGCAATTTTCAACAAAAACATTACGGCATCCGCCCGATATTTCGCTGCCAATAACTACGCCGCCATGGCCGTCTTTCATCTGGCAGTTTCTTACAATGATGTTTTCGCTGGGAATATTGTGTCTGCGGCCATCTTCTTCGCGACCCGATTTTATGGCGATACAATCGTCACCGGTATCAAAATAGCAGTCTTCGACCAGTATATTTTTGCACGATTCCGGGTCGAAACCATCGTTGTTTGGGCCATGACTGATAATTTTTACTCCGCGCAGGATGATGTTTTCTGATAAAATAGGATGTATTTCCCACATGGGCGAGCGCAGGATGGTAACCCCTTCAATTAAAATGTTTTTTGATGTGTGGAATTGGATGAAATTGGGTCGCAGGTAATGACCTTCGCCAAATACACGTTGTTCAACCGGAATTTGGGCATCTGACATTTTTAACAGACTGTCGCGATCGGCCAATTGATTTGGTGTGCCAGGAATCCAACCATATTTTTCCTGAGCTTTCCATGGCCACCAGGTTTCATTATCCGCATTGCCATCCAATGTTCCGGTTCCAGTAATGGCTACGTTTTCCAATTCATATCCATAGATAAATGGAGAATAGTTCATGCAGTCGTTGCCTTCGAATCGGGTTTGAACTACCGGTAAGTACTTTGAGTAGTCTTTTGAAAATAGCAAGGTAGCACCTTCTTCAAGGTACAGGTTTATATTGCTTTTAAAATGTATGGCACCGGTCAGAAAAATGCCTTTGGGGACAATTACTTTACCACCACCTTGTTCGGCACAGTTTTTAATAGCTTCATTAATAGACTGAGTACAATCGGTTACGCTATCGCCTATAGCTCCAAAATGAGTAATAGTAACCTGATGGTTGGGAAATGCAGGTTCTTTAATTTGCTTCAGAATTTCATACTGAAAATCCCACGAATTCTTGTTATCACCATTATTGTTGTTTTTGCTATTACATGATCCTGTCAAACCAATTAAAATCATTATCCCTAAAAAATAGCCAACTTTTTTCATCATTTCTGTTAATTTAAATTTTTTTTCAGATGTCATCCTGCTATTTATCCAACGCCATAGATAAGTATAAGAATGCTGCAACCCCCTTAAAATCATTTATACGGCGGTCGACATTGATGTAATAATTGTACGATCCGTCGGAGGTTTTAAAGTTCAGGGTTCCCACATATACCGTTTCAGTTAAATAAAAATTCCCTTTGGAATCAAAATATACATAGTTGTTTACCAGGCTGTTGAACGCATTGTTTGCTTTCTGTAAATAAGCTGCTGGCAAATAACCGTTTGTGGCGCCTTTGGCGAATGCATAGGCAAACATTATCGAACAGGAAGTTTCTATCCAGTTGTCGGGTAGTGAGCCCTTATCCAAAACCTGATACCATAAGTGGGAGGATGGATCCTGAACTTTTGCCAAAGCTTCGCTGGTTTGGTTCAGAATAGTAATAATCGTATTCCTTTCAGGATGATCAGCAGGTAAATATTCGAGTACATCAACCAAAGCCATCATATACCAACCCATACCGCGTCCCCAGAACTCAGGTGAAGTGCCGGTTTCGGGATTCGCCCACACATCGTTTCTGGATTCGTCGTAGCCATGATACATTAATCCACTAACTGAATCGAGGGTATGTTTATAAATAAGTTTTATTTGTTTTACAGCCTCGTCGAAATGCTTTGGTTTATTAAAGGTTTTAGCATATTGGGCAGCAAATACATCGCCCATATAAATGCCATCGAGCCACATCTGGTATGGGTAAACCTCCTTATGCCAGTAGCCCCCGTCGCTATTTTTTGGTTGATTTTCGAGGTGGTGAATAAAGTTGTCGGCCGCTGCTTTGTATTTTTCTTCTGCATTTGCCTGGTATAGGTAAAGTAGCGTTCGTCCTGGCAGAATATCATCAAGTCGGTATTTTTCCTGATCGTAAGCAGCAATTGTTCCATCAGCAGCCACAAAGCAATCCATCCATTTTTTTGCATAGTCTCTATAGGATGTTTCGCCTGTTTTTAAACTAAGTTCGCAAAGTGCATTGGTAAAGAAACCGTTAGTGTAAGTCCATTTATTGGGCGAAAAAATTTCCAGATTGCAGGCTTCAGGATATAAATCCATAAATGTATTAGCCAGCGTTTCACTCCATGCTATGGTGTCTGAATTTAAGTATTGTGCACTTTGTAAGTAAGTAATGGTAGTATTGTTAATATAACCGTCTAAGCTTTCCATGGGGTGTTCTTCGCTTTTATCGGTTTCAAATAAAACAAACGGACGTAAGGGTTCTTTGGGGTTAATTTCGAGCAAAAAACCCAACAACTCCGCAGTATTATCGCCATCTAAATCATACAATTTAAACGGTTGCTGTTTATGGTTGTTCATGCTTACCAACTGTATGTTTGAATAATTGGTTAAACCATAATGCTGTTTTAATTCGGAAAGGCTTAAATAAATCATTTCTGTTTTAGGTGCGTAACCATTGGGATACGATACTACAAAAACTCCTTTTTCAGCATCGTCTGCAATTTTTTCTTTGGAACAGGAAAACAAAAGGCCCATTCCTATAAATAAAAATGTAATTCGAAATAATTTCATAATACCTTAGTTAAGAATAAGTTTTTGAAAATACACCTGCCCCTCAATCCGGACTGAGACAATTAGCATTTGTTGTCCTCGTTTTGCCAGCGATTCCAGGTTTAAATTAATTTCTGAAGATGAGCCCGGTGCGTTCGACAGATGAAGCAGCGTTCTACCCGTAACATCAGTAAGGGTTAGTGTTTCTATGGTTTTGTTATCAGCTGCCTTAATGGTTAATTTTCCCGACGATGGATTGGGATATAATTGAAATCCTTCGGACAAACGATTTTTTACCGATACAAAGCCATTGGTATAAAGTGATTCAATTTGGGTTGGGTTTAAGGCATATCCATAAAGCTGCACTTCGTCCATAATTCCTTTTACATAACCATTTTCATCCACACAGTAGCTAAAATACATGGGCTCACTTTGCGCAATATTCCCTGTGGCATCGGCTACCTGGCCAACCAATTCGGCATTGGCATACAAAAGAAGTTTTTTTGCAGCAGTATCGCGCACAGCAACCACATGTACCCAGTCATTGGTAATAAAAACCGATTCGTCAACAGTTATTTCACTTTTTACCACATCATCGTCAACGCAAAACCTGAAGATATTTTTATCGGGGGTGTAATAAACTTCATAGCGTTTTCCCGAACGACCTTCCGATGTGTTTTTTACATTGGAGCCCTTAACGATATAGCGTTGTGAGTGTGATCGATCAACGGTACTCAAGTCTTGATTTATCCAAAATGAAATGGTAAATGCGTTGTTGTCGAAATTAATTTTTTCATTGTGCGGGTACATACAATACTTCGTAGCTCCATCGAACTGAATACCTTTGGCATAAATACCATCCACAAAATCTGCTACTTTAATATTGTTTCCGGTTCCAGTAATTCCATTACCTGAAACATCGTTCACTGAAATGGGTTGATTAAACGAAAAATGTGCTATAAGTTCCTCTGGAAACTCTGTTCGGGTCACAAAATTCCATACGCTTCCTTCGGTCGTTCCATTTTCATTGATTTCATCAATTCGCCAGTAATAGCGTGTATTATGATTCAGACCTGTAACGGTGTAATTGGCGACGTCAACATGGGCAAGGAAAGGAGGTGGATACGATGTTCCCAAATATACATCGTGGCTTTCTGCCCCGATACCTGGTTTCCAGCTTAGGTTGATGGTTGTGCTTATGTTGTTGGCTCCAAACGATGGTGAGGGTTCATCGGCTGGTTTTGGCCGGCCATCGGCCCCCAGAGTTGAGGCTGTGGCAATGTTTGAAAATGCGGAGCTGTCAGCTTCGTTTATAGCCTGTAATTTATAAAGATAGGTTTTATCGAATACCACGTTGGTGTCGGTACAAAAAGTGGTATTGGCCGGTAAGGTATCGATACACTCGAATGCTTCGCCTTCGGAACGCCAAACCAAAAATGTGGTTTCATCGGTTGAATTATCCTTCCACCATAAGCTGATTTCTTTTATCTGTGTCAATTCAGCTTCCAGATAGGTGGGCTGATACATAAACGTGTTATTTGAAGCTAAAATACTATTGATGTATTCTTCAATTGCCGGATAAGTATTTCCTTCTAAAATCGTTTGATTATCCGATGCATTATTGGGATCGAGTCCATTTTCAGTTTCCCAATCGTCTGGCAGGCCATCTGCATCCGTATCTACCGGGGCCCAGTCCGTAAATAATTCCGGATAACCCCCTACATCTTCCAAATTATCAACGATTCCTTTATTGTCGCCATAGTTACCTCCATAAAGTGCTGTGTCGTTGGCAACTTCCCATACCAAACGTCTGTCGACAGTATCGCGGTAGGGAATATTTGCTCCAACATTTTGCAGTACGTATTCGTAGGCTTCTTCGGCTGTATGAATCGTAGTAATATCGAAAGGAAATGGCGTTTCGCTTTTTATTTCTTCTTTTACTGTTTCTGAAACATTATCCACCCCAAGCCAGTTATCGGCAGTTACTTCGGGTGAACCATAAGTGTAGTTTCCATCGATGTAGTACCTGCCATAACCGTAAGTGCCATCCGGATCAGGATCTACTATCCGGTCACTGGTAGAACTTGAAGTAGCCGGACCGTATTTGTAATAATTGTTTACAATATTAATAAAGACGGGGCTACCGTCAATTTCGCTGGGTTCGCCGCCATAAATGGTGTTCGATGCCCAATTGTAAATTACATTATTGCGGAAATCGACATGTTCTTCCCAATCGGTGTACCAACGGGAACCATGAAACCGTGGATTTCGGCTGGTATTGTGCATTATCAGGTTGTGATGGAAACTGGCAGAGTCGCCTCCCCAAATTCCTCCATAACCATGCGCCCCTTTTTCGTGAATGGAATTATGAAACGATTCAGCAATAATGCAATTTTGCAGGGTGAATTTTTTATTGTGATAAAGTGAAGCTACTTCATCGACACTCCATGAAAAGGAGCAATGATCGACTATGACATGGGTAGATCCAATTACATTAAAGGCGTCATCCTGTTGTCCGGCTTCGGCCGAGAGACGGCTTCGAATGTACCTGATGATAACATTCTCAGCTTCGACATAAAAATTGTAATGGGCAAGGGTTATACCATGTCCCGGTGCCGTTTGCCCGGCAATGGTTACATTACCGTTTTTTATTTTTAAGCGACTTTTTAAATAAATGGTTCCTGAGACATCAAAAACTATAATTCGGGGATAATTCTGATCGATGGCCCAACGTAACGAACCTTCGCCACTATCATTCAAGTTGGTTACTTTTAGTACCTGACCACCACGTCCGCCAGTAGTGTATTTTCCAAAGCCTTCGGCTCCGGGAAATGCCAGTTGTTGTGCCTGGGTTGAGAAGTTGCCTGTAAAAAGCATCAAATATAGTAAGCTGATAAAGGTGATGCTTTTAACTATTTTTTTTTTCTTAGATATCATGATGGATTTTAAATTTGAATTTACCGGCAAATTATGAGTCAGGTTTTACCATACTTTCTGATAATGGAGTTATTCAGAAAAACAAGTGTGGATAGAAAGAGAGACCATCAAACGATAGCCTCTCTTAATTGTAATTTTATAACCAACTATTTACTAATGAATACTTTTTCAGTTTTAATTGAACCGTCCGACATGGTTTTAACTATGATGTTTAATCCACCCAATTGAGGTTTAGCTAATTTTTGTCCAACAATGTTGTAATACTCTTCGGAAACAACTTTAGCTGCATTCAGCATATTGTCTTTTACTGATACGGTAGGAGTATAGGTTAAACCACTCAACATAATTTTTGAACCAGAGAAAAATACAAAATACTCATGTCCAGGTTTAATGTTAAGGCTAACTCCAGTGTAGTAAACGCCACCCGGATCTGTAGTTGGCATTTCCAACGAATAATAGTATGCAGGAGGTGTTCCTGAAGGATCAAAGAATCCGCCCCAGTAAGTTTGTTCGGTATCAAACTCATAAGCATAAGCAGAAATAGCGGTAGAGTCACCCATGTTGATATCTTCCATTACATTGTCTGGAATCTCAGCCACCCAGAAACGCTTGTTGTAACCAAATTTGAATACGATATCCAGTGAACCGGTTGAAGTTGACACAAAGTGGGCAACTGCCGACCAGTCGCCTTCAACCAAAGGATATCCATTTTTTGGATTGGTTTGGCCCTGAACATACGATGGATGATAGGTTACTCCATTAAAATCAAAGGTTTCAGCGGTACTGGGTTTGTATAACCAGGCTATACCAGTTTTTTCGTAAGCAGTAAAAGTCAGATCACCTAAGGTAATTGCCTGCATGGTAGTTAATGCATCACCACCCTCAGCTATGCTGTTTTCAACACAATAATCTTCAGCAAGCCAGGTAACTGGTTCTTCCTGCGCGTTAACAAATACTACAGCAGCCAATGAAAATGCTGCCATTAAGAGTAAACTTTTTTTCATAATTGTAAGATTTAAATTAATAAATAGAAATAGTTGTTTTTAGTATAAAATAGGGGGCAGACAGGAAGTTTACTGTCTGCTCCCGGATTTAATTTTTTGTTCCAACAAATTGCCAGTTTTTTCCATTGGTATGGAACCGTACCGTTTTATCGCTTTTTACCTGAATGGGTAAGGTCATTACCAGGTTATTACCAGATAAGCGACCACTAAGCCTTAAGTAATCTGAATTACCGCTCGAAAAGGCGTAGGTTTCATTGGCCCGGGCTACGTTTACTGTAGCATCCAGGTTTAAACCACTGGCTCCCGTATAAACAAAGCTTGCACCCTGAATATTTAAATCAACAGCCTGGATGGTTTCACTGCTCATCTTAGTAAGTGTAATCGTTATGTTATTATAAGTGTCACCCTCGAAAGATAAGGTGCCGGTGTAAGTTCCACCAACCAGTGCTGAGGCGTCGGTATGAGTGCTGCTTCTTTCAATTTCATCGTCGCACGATGTAAATGAAACAACCAGCGCCACCATTAAAAAACCCAGTATATTTTTAGCTTTTTTCATTGCTTTATTTTTTTAGTGTTATTATTATTCTGCAGTATCAGCGGTATACCCCGGATTTTGATCACTCGACGAAATTCCCGTATTCAAACCAATTTCGTCAGCCGGTATAGGGCGTAACCACTTGATGTTGCCATCGCCACCAACCATATTGGAATAAACAAAATTCAAATTCCATTTTTCGTTGTATTTTACCAACTGGCGGGTACGGCGTAAATCCATCCAGCGGTGGTATTCTCCCAACAACTCACGGGCTCGTTCGTCAAGAATTACATCAATATTTTGATCGGCTGAAACGTAAGCTTCTTCATTGGGATCGTATCGTTGATAGGTAGCAAAAGAAACCAATTGACTGGCTCCGGCACGGGCTCTTACCTGATTCAGGTAATTGAGTGCTTCTCCTTCGTTACCTGCCATTAAATAAGCCTCGGCAGCTACCAAATAAATATCGCTGATATTTAATGCAACAAAGTCACGATAGCTTCCATCCCCTGTAGTTGCACTTATAGAGGTATTTGGATCATCAAACTTTTTGATGGGTGGAATTGCTCCAACGCGAGCCAATGCCTGATTGTAATCCAAATCTGTTTCGTCGGTATCTAGAGTCCCATCCTTTTTGTATTTTATCCAGCGAATAGGGGCAGAAGTACGTATTATCTGGGAAATATTCTGCATACCATCGCTCACAAATCGGGCGGCATTGGCTGTCTGGTAATCAGCAATTTCCAGATCGGTTACATACCAGGCCGGGTAATGAAAAGCAATTCCCATGGTGGATTTTGCTTCTTCTGTAGCATTATAGTAAGCCCAATAACCTTGTTTACCCCAATTACCATCGTTTTCAACTTTTATGTAATTATATACTGTTGTCATAAAAGTACTATTGTAACGTGCATCATCTGCATTGTAGAGGTAATAGGTTTTGGTGGTTGGATTCAAATCGGAACTTACAAACTTCATTCCCAGATTTGAAGCAAGTCCCAGGTAAGTTCCAAAATCGTTTTGGTGGGAATATCCCCCTTCATTCTGATCGAGTGATGTAGCTCTGTCCCATTGAATGGCAAAAATAACTTCATCGTTTTGTTCGTTATCGGGCGACCATTTGTCTTCAAATGAAAGCGTAAGTGGAACCGCATCGGCAACCTGTTTGGCAGTAGCAGCTGCTAAATCGAAATAGCTGGTGCTGTTAATAGAGAAAGTACCTGTTCTGGCATCGCTCAACGAGGTTTCCAAATCCCAGCCGGCTGCCAGATAAACTTTAGCCAATAAGGCTTTTGCAGCCTGTTTGCTTGCTCGTCCGGTCTTATCCACCTCACTCAACAGGGTGCTGTTCGATAATTCTACCAACTCATCAATTAAAAATTGATAGGTTTCTTCGAGCGTATTTCGGGGATAGGAAGTTTCAGCGGTATTGATGTATTCCTTTATGATGGGAATCCGACCAAATTGCTGTGAAAGCAAATAATATGCATAGGCACGTATAAAACGGGCTTCTTCCTGGCGCAATGCTTTTTCAGCAAAGGCTTCCGATTTATCGGCGTAATACAATACGGCATTTGCTGCATTAATTACCGCATAAAGGTCGATATACAGTTCTTTTACTGTTCCATTATCTGAAGTAAGCGTGTATCCTTCGAGGGTTTGATCGCCGGCAGCACGGATTCCAACGTACAAATCGGTACCAGCACAATAAATGGCCGGGTCGTCGTATAGGGAGCGTAAACTGAAATAGGCCTGGTTCACCAGGTTTTCATAGCCTTCCTGTGTCGAGAACATTTCATCGGCTGTAATGGCTGAGTTGTTATCGGCTTCTAAAAAGTCTTCACAACTGGTGAAGCCGATAAAACCGATTAGAACTCCAAACAATACTATAATAAATGATTTTTTCATAACTGTCTATTCTTTATTCGTTTAGAATTTCAAATTAAGCCCAAATTGCCAGGTTTTGGTGCTGGGTCCATCGTAACGACTTTCAGAACCGGCCCATTCCGGATCAAAGCCTTTGTATTTGCTATATACAAAAGGATTGGTGACATTCACATAAACCCTTAAGTTTTGAATTCCGTATTTGTTTAGTAAGTTTTTATTGAAAGTATAACCCAGCGAAATGTTTCTAACTTTCCAGTAGGATGCATCAACAATGGCTGCCAGGTTGTGTTCTTCCTTTTCATACCAGATAGAACCAGCGCCATAGTTTTGGGTGGTGGCGTTAAAGAAGGGGAAGTCACCGTAATGGGTTTGTTCCTGATATACCGGATTTACATACAATCCATCAGCTGTTATATCATCTGCATCAATCAGGGTACCTGCCGGTATGTAGTAGTCCATATTCAGTTTATTCCAACCCCGGTAAGCATAGTTGTAATACTCATACAAAAAATTCGAATATACCAGGTAGTTTTGTTTGGTATAAATAGAGAATGAGAAATCCCAGTTTTTATAGGTCAGGTTTGAGCTGATGCTTCCTGTCCATTGGGGATCCTGACTTCCCTGTACTTTTTTGTCGTTGTCGGCATCAATTACACCATCCTGGTTTTGATCTGCAATTTTGGGCATGCCCTCGGTCCAGCCATAAATAGCATAGTAATAATCAGCCTCGGTTACCTGGGTACCTGGAGCAAAGCCACCTGCTGTTGATGCTGCATTGTCAGGTACAGTCATCAATTTGTCGCTCACAATACCATCCCATTCGTAGGCATAAATATTATTAACCGGTTCATTCAGAAACAGGGAGCGTGTTATGGGATAATCACTATCAATCAAGAAATCGTTAGATCCATTGATTTCAAACACTTCGTTTTTATTGGCCGAAAAGGTAAAGGAGGTTTCCCAGGTAAGGTCTTTAGTGCTGATATTAACCGTATTTAACGAAAGTTCAATACCGCGGTTGCGAACTTTACCCACGTTATCAATCACGGTTCCACCTCCAGAGGTTAGGGGTAGCGACTTTTCATATAGCAGGTTTTTTGAGTCTTTGTTGTAAATATCTACTGTACCCGATATTTTTCCGGCATATATACCAAAATCGAAGCCAAAATTGGTTTCTGCCGAGGTTTCCCAGGTTAAGGCTGAATTAACCACCCCACTTGGGTGATACCCGTAAGCCAGTTGATTGCCAAAGGCATAATAATTAGGTCCTGCTCCTGTTGTATGAGTAGCGTAATTACCGATACCCGAGTTGTTCCCGGTAATACCATAGCTTAAGCGCAATTTAAGGTTCGATAACCAGCTGGTGCGCATAAAGTCTTCTTCTGATATGCGCCAGGCCAAGGCAGCCGATGGGAAAGTACCCCATTGATAGTCTTTGGCAAATCGCGAGGAACCATCAGCCCGGGCTGTGGCTGTAATCATATATTTTCCCCGGAATGTATAATTCAATCGCAAGGCATACGAAACCATACTGTTTTCTGCATATTCCGAAGCATATTCCTGCATGGTACCGGAACCCAGATTGTACCAGGTTGTTCCCTCAGTGGGATCGGTTACTTCCATATAGTACCTTTCGTAGTTATAGGCATTCATACTAAATAAACCCATGGCTCCAAAAGTATGCTCACCAATTGATTTATTGTAATTGATGATATTGTCCCAGGTCCAATCGAATCCCTGAGTTGAGGTATAGAATCCGGTAGGGACATTTCCTACGGCATCGCCCCGGTATTCACCGGTGCGGGTTTGACTGAAGTTCGGTGAAAAGGTTGTTTTTAACGACAGATTCTCAATGGGTTTGACTTCCAGGTACACATTGCCCAATACCCGGTAGTTTTTTCCTTCTTTAATTTCATCTTCGTTATAAAGCAGGGGGTTTTCCTGATCAGAAAACTGATGCATAGCCGTACCCATGGCCTGGAAGTTTCCAGGACGTACGTTGTACTCACCGTTTTCATCGTAAGGGCGCATAAAGGGATTCATGCGAAAAGCTTCCTCAATGGCATTATCGCTGGCATAATCGGTTTTCGTATGCGATAAGTTAAAGTTCATACCTGCCGAAATATAGTCGTTGATTTTTGAATCAATACTACCCTTTAAATTGAACCGATCCTGTGCATCGCCTTTGTAGGTTCCAATATTTGTATTGTACCCGGTTCCAAAATAATAGCTTACTGACTCAGTAGCTCCACTAACGGTAAGAAAATGGTTTTGTTCGTGCCCGTCCTGGGTTATCATGCTAGGCCAATCGTATGATTCGCCAGTATTTAACATTTCTTTTAGTACATATTTACTGGTGCCGTCGTAAAGCATTCCCTGCTGGAAACTTTCAGGAGCCATTCGATAAACTGGTTGCGAGGAAAGATCGTTAGTGCTTAAAAAATTAAGTACGCGATAATCGTAAAACTGCTGGGCGTCCATGAAATCGGGCATACGGGCAATTTTGGTCCATCCATAATATCCGTCATAGGTTATAGAGGGTTTTGTTTCCGATTTTCCGGCGAAGGATTTACCGCTTTTGGTAGTAATCATTACCACACCGGCAGTTGCCCGAGAACCATAAATGGCTGTTGAGGAGGCGTCTTTTAATATATCTACCCGTTCAATATCCTGTGGATTCAAAAAATCAATATCACCTACGATTACCCCATCAACCACATAAAGGGGAGTCACATCCGAGTTAATGGATGATTTACCCCGGATTTGAAAGTCGTATCCGGCCGCTTGATTACGTCCACCACTTTGGGTGATACTTACCCCGGCAACTGCTCCCTGCATCGATTCCAAGACAGAAGGCGAACCTCGTTTCACGAGATTTTCCGTACTAATGGAACCCACCGAACCCGTTAAATCTGACTTTTTCATGGTACCATAACCAACTACAATTACTTCGTCGAGGCCAATTAAATCCTCAAGCATCGAAACGTTAATGGTAGTCTGGCCATTGATTGGCACTTCTTCGGTTAACATCCCCATCATGGAGAAAACTAAAACCTGTTGTGCATCCTCAGGAACACTTATTGAAAAATTACCGTCAAAATCAGTAATGGTTCCAAGTGTGCTGTTTTGCACCATTATGTTAACTCCTGGAAGTGGTAAGCCATCAGTAGCTGAGGTTACCGTACCTGTTATCTGCTTTTGAGCCCAGGCCTGGGTCATCAATAAAAGAAGTAAAGATACTCCGGTTATCTTACGTATCCGGCTCTTAAAACTAATTGGTATCATTTGTTTATACATATTAATGAATAGGTTCAAAAAACGGTTTCAATAATTATTACCAAAAAAACAATAAATGCCACAATGCCTAAAAGAATGTAGTATTTTAAATGTTGTATTTTTTTTTCGGTGCTTTCCATAATTTATTTGTTGTAAGTCAAATTTAGTGGATGGAATCGGGCGTTTAAAATTCCCAAATTCCTATTTTCAGTGGTAAATATTCCAATTGCGGGTAAAATATCACCGAAAAGCAGTTGTAAAAATTCCAACAATTGTTTTTATATGCATGTTAATCAATAGGTAATAAAAAAAGACTTGATTTTACCGTTAAGGTACACGGAAATTTATTCAAACGATTGCGAATTCGATTGAATTTGAAAATTCAGACCCTGTCAAAAAGGAATAATTTTAATTTTTAGAAAGTAAAATTAAGTGATTCTGTTATTTCTTAAGCCCAAAATTTAACCCGATGAAGTTGCTAAAAACAGTTTAAAATAAGGTGCGGATTTCGGATTTGAGAAAAGCAAGTGCTTTTTGTGTCGGATCGTTTTCACCATCCATCATTTTCTCCAGAATTAATTTACTCAGCTGAATAGCCGGGGCATCGGGTTTAACCCGAATGGCATTTTGATTGATTAGTTTTACTAAACTTTCTTTGGCCGATTTTACCATCTCCCAGGCTTTATCACTTACATACAGTTGATGGGCCATGTTGTGTTCAAATTCGGACCGTATATTGCGCAGCAAAGCATTCTGCAAATCGAGATTGGTCATTTTGGGCTTTTGCGATCGTAACACCAGCGATTGGGGAGAAATTCGTTCTAAAAAGAGAACCATCCGTTCATAAGCCTGTATTCTGATGGGAGTTATAATTTTTTGATTGTTCAGTACAATCTCTACCTTTTGCTTTTTGTATTCATTTGTAATGAGTTTGTTCAAAATCAAATAGGCGGTAAGAAATACAATCAATGCGGGAAGGGTATATTTTAGAATCTCTAATAACATAAACGGATTTTCTTTTTGTATTTAATTAAACTGCTATGTATGGCTGTTTCGTATGTCAACCCAATAATGTTTTATTATTTTAGTTTTTTCATTGCCTCTTCAAGCTGTAAGCTTTTGAGTCGTAGGAAATGGTTTAAGGCTTTATTAATAAGTTCTTTTGTAGTGGTTCCCTCAAATTCGGCCAAAAGGGTAAATTTTTGCAGAACTTCATCTTCAATTAACGATTCATGCAATACTTCAGGTACAGGCTCCGATTCATCGCTTTGCTTAATGAACCCGGTATTGGTAAGCAGGGCTTGCTGAAATTGTTTGATATTTTTTTTAGTTTTTTTCATAATGTGCTACCAGTTCTTTTGCAAAGGTTAAATAATCGAAGGCCCCACGACTTTTAGGAGCATATTCAAATATGGATTGTCCAAAGGCCGTGGCTTCCATAAGGAGAATATCCTGCCGGATGTAAGCATTAAACAATTTTTCTTTAAGCAGGTTATTTTCAGCAATGTTGCTTAAAACGGCTTGACCGAATTTGGTTCGTGGCTGGTACTTAATAAAAAGGATTCCGGCTAACGTAAGTTCGGTATTCATGCGTTTTTGCACTTTTTCGGCCGTTTGCAGAATACGGTCGAGTCCAATAAATGCAAAATTCTCTGCTTGCATGGGAACCACAAACTGGTTTGCGGCAACCAACGAATTTATCGACAGGGTTCCCATACTGGGTGGGCAATCCATTAATACAAAATCGTAACTATTTGTTTTGTTTAATACCTCACGCAGCAGAAATTCACGGCCGGGCTCGTTGTTAATCATGTATTCAAAATCGAGCAAATTGGGCGACGAGGGAATAACATCCATACCTTCGGCATTATGCAGGCAATCAGCCATGGTGCATTTTCCCAGCAGCAATTCACCCACATGGTTTTTTATATCGTTAAGATGTAAGGAGTTGGTCAGATTGCATTGACTGTCGAGATCGATAAGCAATACCTTGTATTTCATCTTTTTTAAGGCTGCTCCCAGATTTAATACGGTAGTGGTTTTACCGGTACCTCCTTTATTGTTGATTACAGAAATTAATTTTCCCATAGTCTCGGTTTGATATGACTTGTGCTAATTTAATAATATTTATCAAGCACCGGGGAAATTGAAGCGAAATTTTCATTTTAACAAAAGTTGCACATGCAAAATTGTGTTTTTTTAGCTTTTAAAATTTTTGGTTGATGTTTATTGGTTTCCTATGTCAATTGCATCAAATAGGCTTTGAATGTATCGTACGATGCATTGAGTTCATCGGTTTGAATGCTTCTTTTATCGAAGGCGGCCAGTCTTTCGGGAAGTGTAATTTTTTGCTCAATCACTGCTTCAACCGTTTCCCTGAATTTTGCCGGATGGGCAGTTTCTAAAAATATTCCTACCTGATCCGGATTCAATTTGCTTTCGATTAACGAAGCAAATCCCGTCGCTCCGTGTGGATCGAGCAGGTAATGGTTGTTTTGATAACAGTTATTAATCCATTTTTTTATGGCATTATCTGCGTAACTGAAACTTAGCACTTCCTGTTTTATTTGTTTGTAATCGGAATGGTATAGTTCGAGCAAACGCGAAAAATTGTTTGGGTCGCCCACATCCATGGCATTGGCAACAGTTTGCACGGTTTGCATGGGTTTGTATTTTCCTGATTTTAAATAGCGGGGTATGGTGTCGTTTTGATTGCTTGCTGCTATAAAAGTATCGATTGACAAACCGGTTTTTTTGGCCAGGATTCCTGAAGTCAGATTTCCCAGGTTACCGCTGGGCACAGAGATAACAACCTTCTTATGTTTTTCGGCTACCTGTGCTATAGCCCAATAATAATAAACCGATTGTGGAATCCATCGGGCCACGTTGATTGAATTGGCCGATGTTAAATTCATTTCTTTATTAATATCGGAATCGGAAAATGCCGTTTTTACCAGGCGCTGGCAGTCGTCAAAAGTACCATTTATGGCTAATGGTTTGATGTTTTGTCCCAGTGTGGCAAATTGTTTTTGCTGCAGGAGACTCACTTTTCCCTTGGGATAAAGCACCACAACCTGTGTTCCTTCAATTCCTAAAAACCCATTGGCTACTGCGCTTCCGGTATCACCGCTGGTGGCAACCAGCACACGGGCTGTAAGGTTTTTATGCTGATGCTGCATGCAACGGGCCAAAAAACGGGCTCCCACATCTTTAAATGCCAGGGTGGGACCGTGAAATAGTTCCAAGGCATAAATCGAATCCTGCACGGGAACCAGAGGGATGTTAAAATCGAAAACCTTTTCGGTAATATCGACCAGTTCAGCAGGACTAATATTTTCTTCGACATAAGGTTTGAGAACGTGAAAAGCCAACTCGGGTAGTGTCATTTGCTGCATATCTGAAAAAAAATGCTTGCTGAATACCGGAATTTTATTGGGAAAATACAGGCTGTTATTCGGGGCCAATCCTTGAATCATGGCTTCTGAAAAGTTTACCTGATGGCTTTTATCCTTTATGCTGTAGAATTTCATGCATTGTTATTTTAATCGTTTTGCGTGTGGAAACCTTATTCAATAATTCGGCATCCCGTTTTTGAAATTTTTGAGACGTGCACATCAAAGGGTAATCCCAGAAGTACGGCTTTTTCGTGAAAGGCTTTAGCCACCTGGTTGGCGGTTTCTTTTCCTTTACAAAGTGAGAAAACCGATGGTCCCGAACCTGAAATTCCCGAGCCCAGGGCTCCGGCCAAAAATGCAGCTTCAGTTAAGGGGGCAAATCCGGGAATAAGCAACGAACGAACAGGTTCCACGATATAGTCGGTTAGCGAGCGACCAATTAATTCGTAATTATTGCTGTACAATCCGGCAATTAATCCGGCCACATTACCCCATTGCCTGATGGCCGTTTTTAAAGGCACTTCTTTTTTTAGAATATTCCGCGATAATTCGGTGCGAAGTTCAATTTTAGGATGGATAACTGTACAAAACAATGCTTCCGGAACCGGGATTTTAATTATATCGAGTGGTTCATAACTTCGCACAGCCACAAATCCGCCCATAAGGGCAGGAGCCACATTATCAGCATGCGCGGTTCCTGAAGCCAGCTTTTCGCCTAGCATGGCAAACTCAACCAACTGTAAATCAGTAAAAGGTTGTCCCAAAAGCTCATTTACAGCAAATGCGGTAACAGCCGAACTGGCTGCGCTCGATCCCAAACCGCTTCCCGGAAGAATACCTTTGCTTAATTGCAGGTTTAATCCACCGCTAAAGTCTAGTTTTTCGAGCATAGCCTGGGCAACAACCCCACAAACATTTTTTTCAGGATCCGTCGACAGGTTTCCCTGTCCTTGTATGGGCTGTATATGTATTCCGGCCTTTGAACTAAGTTCAATGGTTAGTTCATCTCCCACCTGGTCCATGGCAAATCCCAATACGTCGAATCCACAACCCACATTAGCCACCGATGCCGGAGCAAAAGCTTTTATTTTTTTATTTTCCATCCTTAAAAATAAGTGTTTTTTAAAATTATTTAGCGGTTTGCCAAACGCATAACATCGGCAAACACCCCCGATGCGGTAACTTCAGGACCCGCACCGGCACCTTTTACCACCAGCGGTTGTTTGTTGTACCGCCGGGTGAAAAGTAAAATAATATTGTCCATTCCATCGAGGTAGTAGGCCGGATGACTGGCATCAACCATCTCAAGTCCGGTGGTGGCTTTTCCCTGATCGAAGGTAGCTACATAACGCAGCTTTTTTTGTTCGCTTTCAGCCTGCTTACGCATTTTTTCAATGGCATTATTGTAAGCTTCCAGTTGTTTTAACAAGGTTTTAAAATCAGGAGCCTTAAGCTCCTTATCTGGAATGATTTCTTTTTTCGAAACCGCTTCCAGCTCCAAGGGGTATCCGCTTGAGCGGGCCAATATCAGAATTTTACGCCGCACATCGAGTCCACTCAAATCGATGCTCGGATCGGGTTCGGTTAAGCGTTTATCGCGGGCCTGAAGTACTGCTTGCGAAAAGGTAACTTCGCCACTGATGGCGTTAAAAATATAATTCAGGCTGCCTGAAAGCACCGCCTGGATTTTTAAAATTTTGTCGCCCGATGCCACCAAATCTTCAATGGTTTTTAATACCGGTAAACCGGCGGCCACATTGGTCTCATGCAGGAATTTTAATCCGCGTTTTTTCATGCTTTGTTTAAATTCCAACAATTGCTTTATGGGTGATGCAGCCATTATTTTGTTTGAGGCCACCACCGGAATATTGAGTTCGGCAACCTTAGGATAAATAGCGGCAATAAGCGATGATGCGGTATTATCGATAAAAATACTGTTTCGTAAGTTCATTTCCTTCATGCGAAGTAAATACTCCGCTGCATGCATGGTTTCTCCTTTGCTTAAAAGTTCCTGTTTCCAGTTGTCAAGCGGGATACCCTGCGAATTGAAAAGCATTTTTTTACTGTTGGCTACTCCGGCCAGTTTAATATCGATGCCATATTCTTCTTTCAGGAAGCAAGCCTGTTCACTTAATTGTTGCAGCATGGTTCCACCCACGGTGCCAATTCCTAAGTTAAACAGGTGCACTTTTCGGTATTTCGATAAAAAGAACCCATCATGTAAAACATTGAGTGCTTTTTTGGTATCTTTTTCAGCAACTACTATCGATATGTTTCGTTCGGTTCCACCCTGGGCAATGGCACGAATGTTTATGCCATTATCGCCAAGCAGTTTAAAGGCCCTTCCGGCAAGGCCCACGCTTTCTTTCATTTTATCGCCTACCATGGCAACTATACTGAGTTTGTCCTCGTAAATAGCCGGATTAACTTTTTTGCGGACAATTTCGTTTTCAAATTCTTCGTCGATGAAGTGGCAGGCCTGATCAGCATCGGCAGAGGCTACTCCAATACAAATGGTGTGTTCCGACGACGATTGGGTTATAAACATTACATTTACGGTGGCCTGATGTAAGGCTTTGAACACGCGCATGGCAATCCCCTGAACACCTACCATTCCACTTCCCGATACGGTAATCAGCGAAATATCAGGAATCGATGAAAATCCACGAACATTGGTGCCGTTAATAGTTGGACTATGGCTTATTAAAGTTCCTGGATTTTCGGGCTCAAAGGTGTTTTTTATCCGGATGGGAATGCGTTTTTCCAATGCAGGTTGAATGGTTGGCGGATAGATTACTTTGGCCCCAAAGTGCGATAACTCCATGGCTTCTTCGTAGCTCAATGCCGGAATGGTATAGGCCGACGACACCATTTGTGGTGCCGCGGTAAGCATGCCGTTTACATCGGTCCAGATATCAATACGTTCGGCATTGAGATAAGCGGCTAACAGGGCGGCTGTAAAATCGGAGCCCCCCCGGCCCAGCGTGGTAACTTCTCCCTGTGGGTTGCTGGCAATAAAACCGGGAACAATGGCAATGCGGCAGGATTCACTGAAAGCTGCTGATGCATTAGCCGCCGATTGTTTGTGATTTATTTTTCCGGCTAAATAGGTATGGTCGGTAATTATTAGCTTCCGGCTGTCTAAAAGCTGGTTGCGATGCCCCAGATGATTCAGGGCTGAACTGATTACGCCAGATGACATTTGTTCACCCAGACTTAATAATTTGGCTTTGCTCCGGTTACTCCATTCGCCCAGAATGGCAATACCCTGACAGATTTCCTCCGCTTCGTTGCAAAGCATTTTAATATGTGCAGCTATCTCGCTTCGGTTTTTTGGGTCGATTAATTGGTTGATGATTTCAAAATGCCGATCCTCAATTTGCTGAATGGTGTCTACAAAATTTTTGCTTCCGGCCAAAGCCAGCTTGCCGCTTTCGTCAAGCAGGTTGGTTACCCCTGCTAAGGCAGATACAACTATAATAAGTTGGGAAGCTTCGTGATAACTTTCAATTATTTCCGATACAATTCGAATTCGTTTCGCATCGGCTAATGAAGTTCCGCCGAACTTTAAAACTATCATAAAAGTAAAAATTAAATTTTGATGATTTAATATGCACTAACATGCGGAAATTTATACTATTAATTACTACCCCCTAAGGGGTGGTAATAATAGTAGTTGTTATAGTTGTTGTTGCAGAATGCCTGTTTACCATACAATATACCTGTTGCCCGGTCTGAAAAGAATGGCTGTAGAATATAGATATGTTGAATTCAGTTTTCATAATAAATCGTAACAAATATAGTTGAATATATTTTAAATTAAAACAAATGTCAAACTAATAATAACAAAAATCTCCCCATTAAATTTCTGATAGGTTTTACATAAAAACTATTTGTTTGATTGTCAGTAAGTAAAAATCGATGTGCCTTTTTACAATTTTTGTTTAATGAAAAGGAGATAAGTCCGGTTCATTTAATGGTAAAACCTGACAAATCCCAATTAATTGGTATTGCCCAAACCAGAATTATCCCATTTCTTTGTGGGGTTAATTATTAGGATGCAAAAAATTATTAAACATAGTGTTATTTGGGCAGGAATTCTGCTTTTACTTACTTATCAGCAACAACTGAACAGGACGTGGCATTACCACCAACTTCCCTCAGGTGTTTTGGTAAAACATGCGCATCCGTATCATAAAATGAGTAAGGGAGCCGGTGAAACAGCAAACCATACCCATAAGGTAAATGAAATACTTTTGTTTAGTTTTTTCGACGGCCATTTGGCTTCTTATGCTAATCCGCTTGAATTTACTGAAATAAGTAATCGTGCTCCCGATTGTAAATTTTACCATACTACCGATGCTCCGGTAATCCGCGAGCTGTATAAATTTAACGAACACCGCGGTCCTCCAGCGTGTTAGCTTCCTTATTCCTTTAGATTTCTTTTACGGGTCTTATTTTTCCTCAAATGTTTTTTTAAGCAATACCCTGCTTCATGCGATAGAAGTATGTCGTTTGCTAATCAGAACTTACATTTTATACTTTATATTAAATGAAAACCTTTACGTATTATTTTTTCTTCGCTTTCTTTTATTTTATAGCCTTTGGCGTTTATGCACAAAAAAAGAGTGATGCCCATATTATTGGGCATGTAACGGCAAACGGACAACATTTGCCTTTTGCATCCATTGTATTAAAAGGAACTTCTATCGGAACTTCGGCCGACGAAACCGGACATTTTAGTATGTTAAATTTGCCGGTTGGTAGTTACACGGTTAAAGCTCAGGTGATGGGCTACAAATCGGAAGAAAAGGAAGTGGAACTTGTTGAAGGTAAAACTGCCGAAATTAAGTTCGATTTGGTCGAAGATTTAATTGGATTGGAGCAGGTAGTGGTTACTGCCAACCGAAACGAGCAAAACCGAAAGGATGCCATGACGCTGGTTAATTCCCTTACTCCCAAATTATTCTTAAATACCAATTCGGTAAATCTGGGCGAAGGGTTAAACTTTTCTCCCGGATTAAGGCTCGAAAACAACTGCCAGAATTGTGGCTTTACCCAGGTGCGGATGAACGGGATGGAAGGGCCCTACAGTCAGGTATTGATTAACAGCCGGGCTATTTTTAGCGGTTTGGCCGGAGTTTACGGACTCGAACTGTTTCCGGCCAACATGATTGAGCGGGTTGAAGTAGTTCGTGGGGGAGGTTCAGCACTTTACGGAAGCAATGCCATTGCCGGAACCATTAATTTAATTACAAAAGATCCCATAAACAGTGCTTTTGAGGTAAATTCCGGCTTAAGTTTAATTGGCGTCGGACATAATGCTTCGGGTGGAATTGCTCCCGATCGCAACATAAATTTTAATGCTTCGGTGGTCGATGCCGAAGCCAAAGCCGGGGTCACGGTATTTGGCTTTTATCGGCAAATGAATCCTTTTGATGCCAATAACGACGGGTTTTCTGAAATTGCTCAAATAAACAACACCACCGTGGGTACACGGGCCTATCACCGCACCGGAAAACGCGGTAAAATTACGTTCGATTATTTTAACATCAACGAAAAACGCCGGGGAGGCGATCGGTTCGATTATTCCTTGCATGAAGCGAATATTGCCGAAGCGGTAACTCACAATATAAATACCGGAGCCTTAAGCTACGATCAGTTATTCAATCATGCCGACAAATTAAGCGTTTTTGCTTCGGTGCAAAACGTGCAACGCGATTCTTATTACGGCGCCGGCATGGACCCTTCGGCCTATGGAGCTACAACCGACTTGTCGTATGCTTTGGGAACACAATTCTCGATGGAGCGGACCCGATTGGTTTTTGCTCCGGGGAATTTGGTTATGGGAATTGAAAACAACGGCGGTTATTTAAACGATAAAAAACTGGGTTACTTCGATTGGGAAAACAATACCCATACCGAAAATACGCTGGTTGCCGATCAATCGTCGCAGAATATAGCTGCTTTTTTGCAAAGTGAGTGGGAATTTGGTTCTTTAAAGAGTTCGTTGGGACTGCGTGTCGACCATTATGTAATCGACGACAAAACCAATGCAACCTTACCAGTCGAAGGAACGGTTTTAAGCCCGCGCATTAGTTTAAAATATGAAATTTCACCCGGCTTCATGTCGCGCGTAAGCTATTCGCACGGTTTTAGGGCACCGCAAATCTTTGACGAGGATTTGCACATCGAAGTTTCCAGTGCACGAAAAGTAGTGCATGTTAACGATCCCGGATTAAAACAGGAAGAAAGCCGCAGCATAATGGCATCGCTCGATATGAATGCTACCTGGGGCACTTTTCAGAACCAGGGTTTGATTGAAGGTTTTTATACCCGCCTGAATAATCCCTTTGTAAATGATTACGGTGCGCCCGATGCCGATGGAACCGTAATTTACACCCGGGTAAATGCTCCCGATGGTGCTTTTGTGGCAGGGGTAAACCTGGAATGGAATATGGCCCCTTCGCCCAACTTTATGGCTAAACTGGGTTTTACGGCACAAATAAGTGAATACGATAAACCGCAGGAACTCGATGAAAAACGCTTTGTTCGCACCCCAAATACCTATGGTTTTGTTACCATCGATTACGACGTGGTTAAAAACCTTTGCCTGATGCTTTCAGGAAACTATACCGGAAGCATGTTGGTTCCTTATTTTGGCACCGAACTCCCCGCAGGAGTCGATGGAATCATGAAAAAATCAGATCCTTTTTTCGATTTGGGACTTAAGTTGGCCTACGATATCAAACTAAACGGAACCATCCTGCAAGTAAGCACCGGAGTTAAGAATTTGTTTAATTCGTACCAAAGCGATTTCGATTCGGGCGAATTCCGCGACCCGGGTTACATGTACGGCCCCGGAACCCCAAGGGTAATTTATTTTGGCATCCGTTTCAGTAATATTAAATAACGCTTTAATCCAGTGAGACTGTGATTTCAGGTCTGCCTCCGATCCATCGGGGGCAGAGCACCTGAGTGCCTAACTAAATAAACTAGTTGCCCTTATAAAAATAGTGTACCCTTTCTTTAGCGCCCTTGCGCCTTAGCGGTAACCAGGAAAACCCGAGTCCCGATGTATACCAATATTCGCAAGTCACGGTGTGAGTTGATGATTGGTAGTGATTTAGATTGTCCGTTTTGGTAATGTTGGTAAAATATTCACGCCGTGACTATCAAGAGGTTAAAAGTAAGCCATGCGGATTTTAGGAACCATCGGAATGTAACTAACCGCAAGCCCCGGCGTAAGCTTGGTAGCCCCGGGTGTGAACCCGGGGAATACAATCACACAAAAAAAAGCGGTGCAAGCAGCAAACAACCCTTAAAAACAGACCATCCATGCACCGCAATGCACCCTCATACAGACATCGCAAAAAAAATCTGCCGTCTTGAGTCTTAAGTCTAGCGTCTAAACGCTAACCCCCCCCCATGTCAATCGAACAGGCCTCTAAACCCCATCAACATTAGTCACTCCATGAACTTAAGCCACTTTAAGTACTCATTTTGTAACACGCACCATCTACCCCGTAACACGCACAGTCCATCTTGTAACACGCACAATCTATTGCGTCACACGCGCAGTCTAGCCTGTAACACGAACAGTCTACCCTGTAATACGCGCAGTCTAGCCCGTAACACGCACCATCTACCCTGTAACACGAACAGTCCATCTTGTAACACGCACAGTCTAAGGTGTAACACGCACCGTTCAGGGTGTAGCACGAACTGTCCAGGGTGTACCACGCACCGTTTAGGGTGTAATACGCGCCGTATAGGGTTTAGCACGAACTGTCCAGGGTGTAATGCGCGCAATTTAGGGTGTAATACGAACAGTCTAAGGTGTAGCACGCACAGTCTAGGGTGTGACACGCGCAATGCATGGAATGACACGCACAGGCCAAAGTGTGAATTTATTGGAATTTGATAAATACGGTGTGGTGGGCAACACTTTTGTTTCTTTTGGTCTCAAACGAAAAGAAGACCGTATGGCCTAAGCCATTGTGTTCTTAAAAAGCTTTTTTAATTTCGCAGTTTAAAATTTCAAAATAAACCATGGAATTAAGCCTTATAAAAAATCAGTTGTTAGCCGATTTTTCAACTGAGAACCTGACCTATATTTCGTCGCGGTTAATAGGTTTTCATAAAAACAGGCATCTGAAGGCTTTGAAACAAACGGGTGAGGTGGTAAGCCGGTTTTATCCCTTTAACGAAGCATCCGATGCCCGTTTGTTTTCGCGCCTGATAGTTTTGTTTCATCCCGACAAACTCAGCGATTATCGAAACCAGATTAACCGTTGTAATGATCACGATACACTGCAACAATTCCGCTATCTGGGAGCCGTTTTGGAGCAGATTGACTTGCTTAACGAACATGCTGAAAACGTTTTGCTCGATCCCGAAGCATTTGAAGAAGAGTATGGTTGGAACTACCGGCCAACCGACGATGATTATTACCTGCTAAACGAAGAGGAAGAACCCCAAAGCCACTGGTTCGACGAAGAAAACATCGATGAGCGGTATTTTTTCAGCGAGGGGCAGGGAACACCCGATGGCAGTTTTCTCACGGTGCTTAAGCGGAAAATTTACGGACCGGTGCATTTCGACTTTCCCGTGCATCTTTTAGAAGATTTGGAAGAGATTGAAATGGCTGAGTACGAGATTGAAGATTTGGATGGCATTGAGTTTTGCACCTATGCCCGGATCATCGACTTATCGTACAATCAACTGTTCGATATTTCAAAAATAGCAGCGTGCGCTAATGTTCAGGAATTGTATCTGGCCAATAACCAGTTGCGTTATATCGATGCGCTGGCACAGTTACAGGATTTGCGAATGCTCGACTTATCGGGGAATAAAATTAACGATGCATCGCCGTTGTTTTATCTGCAGGCTTTGGAATTTGTCAACCTGTTGGGAAACCCAATTCCCTTAGCCCAGGTTCTGGAATTAAAAAAACGTGGAGTAACCGTAGTTCATTGATTTACCGATAAAAGAAATCCAACCCGGGGAACATTTTCGATGTTAACCCGAGCATCCGCTTTCAGGTATTTGCGTAATTTGGCAATAAACACATCGAGGCTGCGGCCGGCAAAGTAATCGTTTTCGCCCCAGATTTGCTGTAACAATTCTTCACGACGGATAATATTTCCCAGGTTCTGGCTCAGCAGTTCCAACACTTTGGTTTCGCGCTCGGTTAGTCGCTGTTCTTGTTTGTCGAGTACCAACAACTGATTGTGGGGCTCAAAACAAAATCGGCCAATCATGATGTGATTGGGTAGCGTAGCCACGGTTTTTTGGGTACGGTTTAAAATCGCATTAATACGCCAAAGCAGTTCCTCTTCGTCGAAAGGCTTGGTAATGTAGTCGTCGGCTCCCAGATTAAAGCCTTTAAATTTATCGCCTTTAAGGTTTTTTGCGGTTAAAAAAATAATGGGAACTTTTGGGTTCTGCTGACGAATAAGGTTGGCCACCTGGTATCCGTCCATTTTCGGGAGCATAATATCTAAAATGCAAAAGTCGAATGGTCCGTCCATAAAGGCTTTAACTCCCGATTCGCCGTCGCGGCAAAGTTTAACTTCAAAACCTTCCGATTCCAGAAACTCAGTAGTAAGGAAACCCAGATTCAGGTTGTCTTCGACCAGCAAAATGCGCAACTTGGTTTCTCTTTTCATCAGCAAAGCCATATTTGTTAGCGATTTTATTCGTTTGCTGAATCAAATATAGGCAATTCAATGAAAAAGGTACTGCCTTCGCCTTTTTTACTTTGCAGTTCCAGGTATCCCTGATGCATCTGAACTACTTGTCCAACGTACGATAAACCCAGTCCAAAACCTTTTACATTGTGAATATCGCCGGTATTTACCCGCGAGAATTCCTGAAAAATGGTTTTTTGATCGGCCTTATCAATGCCCAGTCCTTTGTCGGAAATGGCCACCACCAGCTTGTGGTTTTTGTTAAAGGTTTTTATTACAATATCGGGTGCCTGCGGCGAATATTTGCACGCATTGTCGAGCAGGTTGTTTATCGCATTCGAAATATGAAAGCAATCGGCTTTTACCCTATAGTTTTGAGCCAGTAGTTCGAGTTTAATATTGCCTTTGCGTTCATCAATCATCAATTGAAACGAATCGGATACCTGCCTGATTTGCTGATGCAAATCGAGTACTTCAAAATTCATGGGCATTTTTCCTTTTTGCATTCGCGAAATATCGAGCAGGTAATTAATGTGCAAATCGAGTTTGTCGTTTTCCTGTTTTATGATTCGGGTATATGGAGCAACATTTTCAGCACAACCCGGAGTTTTTGAAATACGGTTGTTGGCTAAGCGAATGGAAGCCAGCGGTGTTTTAAACTCATGCGTTAAATTATTTATGAAATTGCGTGTATCATTCGACAGCGATTGCTCCTGCCGATAATAAGTGTAAATAAGCAGAAAAGCCCCAATGGTTAACACAATTAAAACAATGCTTACAATAAACAACCAGCCAATTTGTGCCAGAATAAATTTGTTTCGTCCCGGAAAGGTTATGTGCAGCCAAATGGGTTCATTATTGGTTGTAATCAGGTTCGATTTAACGGTAAAGCATTTATGACGCGATTCAACATCGGTAAACACCGGATGTGGGTGAGGATCCAGGGTAAGTTGAAATTCGTAGGGAAGGCAAATTTTGCTGTATGCCAGTTCGGCTTTAATAAGTGAATCAATAAACGTCCATTTATCAAGACTCAGGTGTTCTTTTTCGCAACAGGTAAATCCCTTAACATCGAAACAATTGGTAACCTGAAGGCAAACTGAATTTTGTTTGTCGAGTTCGGTAACCGATTTATTTAATGCGGCCACTACGGTGTATTCAAATTGTTTTTCCTGATAACCTGCTGCCCGTATTATCCAGATAAACTGTATGATAATCAGGCTGATTAAAAAGAAAATAACCAGAATTATCAGTTTTTGTGTTTTATGCTTCATCCCTTTAAGTTTATAAGTGCAAAATAAGCTAAAATTTAAACCATTGCCCGTTCATTAACAAAACATTAACAAGCCTTGTTTCCTGGTCGGTTTTTAAATGATTGGAGTACAGAATCGATTAAACAAAAATAAGGCTAAGTTGTTAACCTAGGTAAAAACAACCTTAATACTCCAGCAAAGTATAGCTATTATAAAAACCGGAAAAAAATACTTATTTTAGGACAAAGTATGTTAGTGACTTTCAACCCGAAATAATCTAATAAAAAAATAAATGGAACAAAAAAAGCGGTTAAGCAAGTCTCCGGCTTCACAAACACCCGATAACAATAAACCGGAACTCGATGAGTCTTTCTTATTGAATGCCTTGTTGCTTAAGATTCCCGATTCCATTTACTTTAAAGATAGCGAAAGCCGCTTTATTAAAGTGAGCCGCTACATGGAGGAGCGCTTTAGCGACAAAACCACGGAATCTTTTGTTGGTCTTACCGATTTCGATATCCAGGACGAAGAACATGCAAAGCAGGCATACAGCGACGAGCAGGAGATTATAAAAACAGGAAGGCCTCTGGTTGGTATCCTGGAAAAGGAAATAATAAACCAGCAAACCAAATGGGTTTCCACTTCAAAATTGCCTTTAATTGCAAGCGACGGTAAGGTAGTGGGCGTATTTGGTATTTCGCGCGATATTACCGATTTAATCCAGCTAAAAGAAGAACTGATTGTAAAAAACGAGGCCTTACTAACAGCTGAGGAAGAACTCCGGCAAAACCTCGAAGAGTTACAATCCATTCAGGATAAGCTTATCGAACAGCAACAAAACTTAATAGCTAAAAATGAGCTTATTGCCAAACAAAACGTGGAACTGGCCATGCACAAAGAAAATCTGGAAGCTAAAGTAAGCCAGCGAACAAAAGCCTTAAAATATGCAAAAGAAAGAGCCGAGGAATCGGATCGGTTGAAATCGGCTTTTCTGGCTAACCTGAGCCATGAAATAAGAACCCCAATGAATTCCATTGTTGGATTCTCTCAGATTTTAATGCAGGAGGCTTCGGTTTCTGATGAAATGAAGAATTACCTGCGTTTTATTAATTCAAATGCCGATTTGTTAATGCAACTCATAAACGATATTATCGATTTGTCGATGCTTGAATCCGACCAAATAGGTTTCCGTTACGAGGTGTTTGAGCTCAATCCCTTTGTTCAGGAAGTGTATCAATGGATTGAGGAATTTAAACCGGAATCGGCCGTTGAATTCCATCTCGATAATCAATTGGACGGTGAACAGCTACGCCTGGTGGCCGAT
The DNA here is from genome assembly GCA_050251815.1 of Salinivirgaceae bacterium. GTDB lineage: Bacteria > Bacteroidota > Bacteroidia > Bacteroidales > SZUA-534 > GWE2-40-63. The sequence goes on from JBFWMB010000007.1 coordinate 94,833, forward strand.
AAATCTCGTGTAATGCAAATTGTGCATAATTTGTTAAGTAATGCCATAAAATTTACCCACGAGGGAAAAATTGAATTTAAAATTTATCGACACGAACGTCAGCTGCACTTTTTAGTAAAAGATACCGGTATAGGTATTCCGGCTACCGACTTAACTTTAATTTTCGATAGGTTTCGTAAATCCGACAGTAACACCCAAAAACTCTACCGGGGAGCTGGCCTGGGGCTTACCTTGTCGAAAAAACTGGCTACGGCCATGGGGGGCGATATTGAGGTGCGTTCGGTATTGGATCTCGGCTCCAGCTTTACCCTTACTCTTCCTTTAATTACACCCGACGATTTATAAATCGGGTTTAACAACTCATTAACATTTTTATAACAAGTAAATAACGCTTTGCCTGTGCAGGCTTTGTTACATTTGTGTTAGTTATTAACTAAAATTAATTGTTATGAAAAAAATGATTTTTGTTTTAAGCTTGTTTTTTGTTGCTGGTTTAGGTTTTAAAGCTGCTGCAACCGATGTAATGGTAGATAATAGTGTTAAGATTGTTGTGGTTGACGACGACAAAAAACCCTGCCCGGCCGATTGTACCTGTGCAAATTGTCAGGCTAAAGCTGCCGATGGTAAAACTGCCGCTGCAAAATCAGGCGAAGCTAAAAAAGATTGTGCTGCTAAAAAGAGTGAATGCAAAACTGCCGAAGCTAAAAAAGATTGTGCCAAAAAATGTGATGGTTCTACCAAAACAGCCGAAGCAACTAAAGAGAAAAGCAAATAATACATACTATTTTTATCGAATAAAGGCCATTTCTGCTGTAGAAATGGCCTTTTTTGTTTCTCTTTTTCAGTCCGCTTATCGTGGAACTAAAACCCGATTTAATAACAAATATAGTTATCTTTAGTTCAGGTTTTGGTGCCTATTATTTTTAGTTATGAAAAAACTTAGCCTGAGTAAAGCTCTCGATAAGATAAAGTGGCAAATACCTTTTGAGGCACTGGTCGACGAGGGTTCGTTTTATGTGAAAGTGGAAGCCTACGTTCCGGTAATTTGTTTTGCCATTCACCAGGGACATCGTTTTTCCTCCGAATTACAGACAAAATGTGTCCTCAGCGATTACGATCGCTGGTACGAGGAAGATCCCCACACGCTTAATTTTATTGCCGGACAGCCCATTGTGCTGGCTGGTTGCGATTCGCGTTACGCTTACGATTTAAACCGTTCGCCCCGTGAAGCGATTTACGATACTGCCTGGGGAAAAAAAGTATGGCATACTCCATTATCAGAAATTGAAAAAAGTAACAGCCTTAAAAAGCACAGGGCTTTTTACCTTTTGGTCGACGTTTTATTGCAACAACTGAGTAAGCGGTTTTTGAACCTGGTTGTATTCGATATGCATTCGTTTAATTTCAGGCGCATGCCAAATCCGGCTCCCGATTTTAATCTGGGAACTGTGTTAATAAAACAAGCTGCTTTTCGCCCACAGGTTGAGCAGTGGCTTATGATGTTACGAAAAATTGCCTTGCCGGAACTTAGCCTGCGGGTGGCTGAAAACGAAGTGTTTGTTGGCGATGGTTATTTGGCTGAATACATTAATAGCACTTATTCCCAGGTGTTGGTCCTGGTTACCGAGATTAAAAAAATATATGTAAACGAACTTACGGGCGAAACATACGAAGCTGTTATTTCCTCTTTAGCAAAGCAGTTTAACCGCTTAATCGGGCAGTTTACGCCCGACAAAGCGGGTCATTGCTGAATAGAAGCCTTTTTTTTAAAATTGTTTTATAAGGGTACAATGAATATTTTATAGTGTTTTATATGATGAACTTAATGTTATATTCCCGTTTTGCTCAATGGCATGTAATTTATTTTCAGCTATTTTTGTACCCTTACAGTTAGGTAGCGTTTACTTACTGAGGACGGCAGAGTGAAAGGAGCATTACTATGACAAATTCGTTACCAAAAATACGAAAGGTGTTGTTTTTTGTGGGAGCAGGAAGCTCTTTTGCAGGAAACCTCGTTGATATTTTTTTGAATCAAAACGGGACACTTGGAATGACCATCAGCCTGTTTTGTCTTTTTATAGTAATTTTTACCCTTCCTACGGTAGCTCTTCGGAAATTATCGATTAAATGGGCCAATGCCTTGATTCTTTACTCGATATTGTTGAATATCTTCCTCGATATCTTTATGGGAGTAAATAACCCGGCTATTGTTCAGATTTTTTACAGCAAT
>JBFWMB010000008.1:0-96195 GCA_050251815.1 Salinivirgaceae bacterium
TCAAGACCGATTGACCAAAGAAATATTCACATTCCGCTCTCCAACTAAAGAGATTATGAAAACTCAACTTGCCGGTCTTGTCTCTAAATGGAATTTATTACCGCACTAATTGTCAGAAGTCAGGAATCCCGGAAGGGTGAAATAATAATTGGCTTAACGTTTTTATTTCCAAAATTAACAAAACAGGCGGTTGCTTTCTCTTGAATTTAACTGGCAACTTAAAAGTATTGTTAACTATACAATTCTTTTATAAGTTGAAATATAGTCATTCTATAAGTCCAGAGTATCGGGATTCAATAAATTACCCCTAAAACTTGCCAACTCAACACAACTACCATTAAAGCGATAAAACAATGTGGTTTGTGGACTTATAACACAGCGCCGAAGATTCTTTATCTTACTGGTACATGGATATAGAAGTGGATTTATAGAAATTTGGTCAATTACGGCTTCAAAATGCCTATCTACTTTTAAAGCAACCTCAGAACCAAATTTTTCAGACACATAGTCTAAAATGGCTTCATACTCAGCATAGGCTCTGCTTGAATAACGAACCTCAAACGCCATTCTTTAGAAGTTAAACTTTTCATTAATTTTATTACGAACCTGGCTACGGGTCAGGTACTCTCCCTCATGAAGCTGTTTCAGCCCCTCATTAATTGCTTCTTTATCTTCACGGCTTGTGGTATCCCACCAATCAGCTTTTTCCCTTTGTATTTTTTCCATTTGGGCTAATACCGCTTCTTCCTGAAGTGATGATATCCAATTAATTAAATTTATTTTTCTGGATTCCAAATTCATAATTATTACTCCTTTAATCGCTTACAAATTTAAGGATTAAAATTAACAAAGCAGGTGCTCCACTTTCCTTTTTTAAGAATCGGACCCGAAGGACGATGATACAAACAACTAATTAAGGATGCTAGAATTAATACTGTTCATTAAACGCAAGAAGCTCAAACAAAAAACGGTGCCTTGTGAGCACCGTTACTATCAAACTAAATTTTTTCGTATTTGCAAAGCAATTTCCTGAAACTCTTCAGGCGTTAACTTCATTTTTTGATTTGAAAAGCGAACGTCACTTTCTGAATCCATCGGAATAAGGTGAATGTGCGCATGTGGAACTTCAAGTCCAAGTACAACCACTGCAACTCGCTTGCAGCTTACCGTTTTATCGATAGCTTTTGCAATTTTTTGTGCAAAAAGATGCAAGCCCGAAAGTGTTTCAGGATCCAAATCAAAAATATAATCCACTTCCTTTTTGGGAATCACTAAAGTATGGCCTTTTTTCAATGGATTAATGTCTAAAAATGCATAATAATGCTCATCCTCTGCTATTTTATAGCTGGGAATTTCACCTTTCACAATTTTTGAAAAAATTGAAGCCATAACTCTACCCTTTAAATTGGATTAATTTCAAGAATCTCAAAGCTCATCATTCCTGACGGAACCTGAACTTCCACCGTATCACCAATCTTTTTACCCATCAAACCTGAGGCAATGGGAGTGTTGATCGACATTTTTCCTTGCTTGAGGTCAGCTTCCGTTTCCGAAACAATGGCGTACTCCATAATCGCGTTGTTTTTCAGATTCTTAATCTTCACTTTCGATAAAATCTGAACACAGGTATAATCAAGTTTTGATTCATCGATTACCCGTGAATTCCTAATGGTTTCTTCCAATTGCGAAATCTTAAGCTCAAGCAAGCCCTGAGCCTCTTTGGCGGCATCGTACTCTGCATTTTCCGACAAGTCTCCTTTATCACGAGCCTCAGCTATAGCCTGCGATATTTGTGGGCGTTCTATTGTTTTTAAGCGCTCCACCTGGATTATAAGCTTTTTAAGGCCCTCGCTGGTAATATACGACAGCTTACCCATAATAAACCTCCATTTCTGTTTAAACTAAAAGAAAAAAGAATCCCATGAAAACCATGGGACTCTTTCATTTTTGAAATACAAATATAATAAAAATAATTACTGAATGCTGGTTAAAGTATTAAAATCATTTCGGTTTTAACCAATTCTTTTGTTCTTCTAAAATTTCGTAAAAAACTGTAGTGTTGTTTTTTATCTTCTTCTCAAAAATTACATACCTGTAATTGGAATTCCAATTAATATATTTTCCGATTTAAGATTTCGGAATAAATTACAGCCTTGCGTAAGTCAAAATCATACGCCGGAATATTTTCTGATTCTTCCTCATCGCCGTCCATTTCTTCTTCAACCTTCGAGGTTACGGTTTCGGGCATTAACTCAGGAACTCCTTCATCGGTTCCAAATTCATACTCCTCTTCCTCCTTTGTAATATAATCATTTACCTGTGTTTGCTGGGGTTCTTCAGCCATTGGAATCCCAAATAACGACTCCAGAGTAACATCCACAGCGCTCGCCGGTTTATTATTTGGCTTTTTTTGTTTTCGAATAGCTGAAAATACAAATAGCACAAAGGTCAAAACAAAGAAAAGTATTTGAATTAAATCATCCATGCCTGCAAAGTTTAATTATTCGTTCTTTAAAAGATCTTTTTCCATCATTAAATTCATCGGCTTTTTTCTCTGACCGACGCATGCGCTTTTTCACGGCATGAGTCTGATTGTTGTACGTTTGCTTTCGTATCTTTTTCGATACTTTTTTATTTAAGCGTCGCTTTTTTCGTATTTCTGAAGCGTTCTTTAAATCGGTTTTGGTTTGTTCAATAAAATATTCCAGGGGAACCCTGCGTTTATCAGGTGTCTCAAGGTCTACAGAATAGCGGGTATTACTTTGCCCCTGTACCGAAACCGAAATTAACACAAACAAACTCACATACAACAAGCCATGCAAAATACTCATTTTTTTATAACTTCCCGGTCAAAAATTTAACTAAGATGATGCAACGTTCAAAATTAACCATTTTTTACCTGCTTACAATTGTTGTCTTTCTTGTTAGCCATTCGTGCAGTAAAAAAAACGAACATCCCATTCCCGATATCGCCCTTTATATTGAACCCATATATATTTATGATCCGGAATATACCGAACTTTTACACGATTTTGGCGCGATAGTAATCCCCAACGAAGGGTATCTCAACAACGGCATTTTATTGGTTAATGTTGGGAATCATGAATTTAAAGCTTACGATGCTACCTGCACTTATGAAATTGAAGCCGGCTGTCAGGTAAGCCCCAATAAAAACCAAATAAACAGTGCCATTTGTTCGTGTTGCGGGAGTAACTACGAATTAAGCTTTGGTACACCTAACAGTGGCCCGGCAAAATATTTGCTGAAAGAGTATCATGTAGTATCCGATGGGGATTACCTTATAATTTATAATAAATAAAAAAGGAGGCTCAAAAAAACCTCCTTTTTTTGATGAAATTCTATGTATTAGTAGCGGTAATGATCGGGCTTGTATGGTCCATCGATCGGAACTCCTAAATACTGAGCCTGATTTGGCGTTAATTTAGTAAGCTTAACTCCTAATTTATCAAGGTGTAAGCGGGCTACTTTTTCGTCGAGCGCTTTGGGCAAAGTATAAACCTGGTTCTCGTACTTGTTATTGTTGGTGTGAAGTTCGATTTGCGCCAACACCTGGTTGGTAAATGAAGCTGACATGACAAAGCTGGGATGTCCGGTTGCACAACCTAAATTCAACAGGCGGCCTTCGGCCAAAATTAACACGCTATGTCCATCGGCAAAAGTCCACTTATCGAATTGGGGCTTTATATTTGTCCTTTTAATACCGGGTGTCCTTGCCAATTCAGCCATTTGAATCTCATTGTCAAAATGGCCAATATTACCAACTATGGCCATGTCTTTCATCTGGCTCATGTGTTTAGCGGTAATAATGTCTTTATTACCGGTTGTAGTTACAAAAATATCAGCTGTAGCTACCACATCTTCAACGGTTTTTACCTCGTAGCCCTCCATTGCTGCTTGTAAAGCGCAAATGGGATCTATCTCTGTTACAATTACACGGGCTCCCTGTCCGCGGAGCGACTGTGCGCTTCCTTTTCCCACGTCGCCATAACCACAAACTACGGCAACTTTACCAGCCAGCATTACATCAGTTGCCCGCATGATACCGTCGGTTAAAGAGTGGCGACATCCGTAAAGGTTGTCGAATTTCGATTTGGTAACCGAATCGTTTACATTAATTGCAGGGAAAGGCAGCTTACCAACTTCAGCCATCTGGTACAAACGGTGTACACCAGTCGTTGTTTCTTCCGATACACCGCGAAGGCCTTCTCTTTTCCGAGTCCAGTAAGTAGGATCTTCGGATAGCTGTTTGCGGCACAATTCCAAAAACACACCCCATTCTTCGGCTTCGGTTTCGGGATTAAAATCAGGAACTTTTCCTGCCGCTTCAAACTCTGCTCCTTTAACCACCAGCATAGTAGCATCGCCTCCATCATCCAGAATCATGGTAGGACCACTTCCATCGGGCCACTGTAATGCCTGATGAGTACACCACCAATATTCAGGTAGCGTTTCGCCTTTCCAGGCATAAACGGGTACACCCTTCGGATTGTCAATGGTTCCTTCTTTACCAACCACAACGGCTGCTGCGGCATGATCCTGAGTTGAAAATATATTGCATGAAACCCAACGCACATCAGCCCCCAATTCAACCAGCGTTTCAATTAAAATGGCGGTTTGAACCGTCATGTGTAACGAACCCATAATTTTAGCTCCGGCCAGGGGTTTCTTTCCTTTGTATTCTTCTCTTAAGGCCATTAAACCCGGCATCTCTATTTCGGCCAGATCAAGTTCTTTTCTGCCCCAATCGGCCAGCTTAATGTCGGCAATCTTAAAAGGGACTCTTTCTGTTAAAACTTCTGTCATTTTGTATTAATGTTTGTTTCGTTATTGCTTTCAAGTAAACGTATTCCCTCAAGTAAGGTTTTATCTATTTCCTGAATAACCGGATAAAACCCATCATTGTCGAAAATATTACGGGCAATAAGTGCTTTTATTTCTACATCGATAATTTTTCCCGAAAGCTCCAGGCCTTCTGCATCTTTTTTTATTCCCTTTTTTGCTGCAAAGGAAACAAATTCATCAAGTATGTTTTGCTTATTCAGGTACTCCGTTAATCCTTCTACATTTTTAAACTGCGAAAGCATTTGCCTGTTTTTATCGGTATATTCGAACGAGAAAAGATATTCCAAGCCTTTGCGTCGTATTTTCATTAAATAGTCGGAAACACCTGTAGTATCAACCGGAATAAAAACGTCGGGCATGATACCACCTCCACCATAAACCACACGACCACCTGAAGTATAATATTTTAATGAATCGGCTTGGTGTATGCTGTCTTTTTCCTGGAACTCTCCGTTTATAAATCGGTTGTGAATATCGTGATAATAGGCTTCCTGACCTTCATCGTAAGGTTTTTGAATACTTCGTCCGGCTGGAGTATAGTATCTTGCGATGGTTAAACGCAAACTTGAACCATCGTTAAACATTACAGGTTCCTGTACCAATCCCTTTCCAAATGAGCGACGACCAACAATTAATCCCCGATCGTTATCCTGAATGGCACCTGCAACAATTTCGGATGCGGAAGCCGACCAATCGTCGATTAAAATTACCAAGCCCAAATCGATGCATGAAGAACGATGCGAAGCAAAATAGTCAGAACGCGGACGGGCCTTTCCTTCGGTGTAAACAATTAGTTTGCCGTTTTCAAGAAACTCGTCGACAATATTAATGGCTGCATCCATATAGCCACCGGAATTTCCCCGCAAATCGAAAACCAATTGCTTCATCCCTAAAGCTTTTAATTTAACAACGGCCTGTTGAAATTCTTTATAGGTAGTTCGTGCAAATTTTGAAAGCTTAATGTATCCGGTTTTTTCATCAATCATGTACGACACATCGATGCTATACAGGGGAATTTTATCGCGTGTAATGTTAAAATAAACCAAATCGCTCTCGCCCCGCCTAAAAATTCCTACGTTTACTTTGGTTCCTTTTTTTCCACGTAACAATTTCATTACCGAATCGTTTGTTATACCAATTCCGGCAATAAGCGAGTCGTTTACCGATACAATGCGGTCGCCATCTTTTATCCCCACTTTTTCCGACGGACCTCCCAAAATGGTTTTAATAACGGTAACGGTATCGTTTTGAATATTAAATTGCACACCAATACCATCGAAATTTCCTTCCAAAGGTTCGTTCATAGCATCATAGTCCATGGCAGGAATATAAATGGAATGGGGATCGAGATCATCGAGGATTTGTGGAATGGTGCTTTCAATTATTTCCGAAATATTTACGGAATCAACATATTCCTGATCGATGTAGTTTAACACGGCATCGATTTTATTGTTTGCCATACCTTTGGCATGATAGCTTCTTACCTTTTTATTGTCAGACTGTTTTTGAATATACATACCCAAAACAATTGAAACAGCAATTAGCAAGGGTACACCAAATTTTGATAGTTTATTTTGTTGATTCATTTTCATCAATTTTTTCAACTTGAATAATTTCGATACCAGCCTTTTTTAACAGGTTAATTCCATCGTGCAAACGGTAATTATCAGAAAAAACTACCCGCTTAATACCCGCCTGAATAATAAGTTTTGAACATTCAAGACAAGGCGATGAGGTAACATAAAGGGTAGCTCCTTCGCTACTGTTGTTCGACCGAGCCACCTTAGTAATGGCATTGGCTTCGGCATGTAAAACGTATGGTTTGGTTTTATTGTTTTCGTCTTCGCAAATATTTTCAAATCCCGCAGGCGTTCCATTGTAGCCATCAGAGATTATCATTCGGTCTTTTACCAGCAAAGCTCCTACTTTTCGACGCTCACAATAGGAATTTTCAGCCCAAATCAGGGCCATTTTAATGTAGCGCAAATCGAGAAGGTATTGCTTTTTTTCTGTAGGATTCGACTTTTGAGCAGCCATACGCGTAACTATTAAAAAAAAACCCTCAAAACTGAGGGTTTTTGTACCCAGGGCCGGGCTCGAACCGGCACGGGTTTAACCCCACTGGTGTTTGAGACCAGCGCGTCTACCAATTCCGCCACCTGGGCATGGTCTTTCTTTTTAATCCATTCAGACAATTAAAGTTTTTTGCTTTTCTCGTCTGATGCTCAGTGGCGGCTACTCTCCCGAATTATCGGATTTTGGTCTGCCATAAGCAATTATTTAGGTCTGCGAATATAGAATATTTGTTTAATTCAAGCAAATAAAATTTCTTTTTTGTTAAAAAGCTGTGATTAATCTTTTATTTCCTCATAATCAACATATTCTCCGTCGTCCTTGGTAAACAACTTCGATTTACCCGGGTTTTTGTCAACCGAAACTTCACCTTCTTTCCGTCGGTTTTCGCGACCGGAATCGAATCCAGCACCCGATGATGCCTTATTTATTAAAGAAGCAAAGAACCATTTTACCAGAAATCCGAGCAAATAGATAACAATAAAAAATATCAATAAAAATTTTAACATACTACTAATTATTAATGGCAATTGCGATTGCTATGACCAGGTAAAATAGAGCGGCAAACAATTCGTAGCGGCCTTGTTTTAATTTTTTCATTTGGAAACCCATCAAATATCCTACCAATGCAAAAATGGTAAATATTGTCAGTCCATAAAACATTTTTACGGTAGTTTGTTCCAACATTCCAAACCCCAAACCCACAAAAAAACTATTAATAACCATAAGTACCGTAAGAATCCGATATCCTTGTTTATCGATGGGATTAACGGCTCGCTTGAGTTTGTTTAGTTTAAACCCGTCGAAAAGCATTTTTATTGAAAAAATAAAAAATAAGCTTGCGGCATACCAGTTGTTAAATTGTGGCCAGGTATTGCCAACCAGATTCCCAAAAAAAATACCCACACCTAAAACCAGGGAGGCGGTAATTGCTGCTCCCAGCAATTTAAATACATCAACTGCAAGTATTTTCTTTTGAAAAAAAGCAGTAATTGAAGCCATTAAAAAGAGTTCGATGGCCAACAAAACCAGAGATACAATATAAAAAGTAAAAATCATGTGCTTAGTTTAATTTATAGTTGAACAAGTATTGTTCGTCGCCACCCACAACCAGGTTAAAGCGCGCCGAACCCGGTTCTAAAACACCAATACTAAAACGGGTTTTACCCGGCAACGGAAATCCATCCATAAACTTACCCCGGGAGTTAAAAAGATAAATCTTTTGCGAACCTGTCTCGGTAATGCCAATGGCAGTTTGGCTGGCTGAGAATTGATAAAATGCCGGCTCGTGCATAATTTCAGTCGAAAAAGTATACTCATATTGCTTTTTGCCCGCAACAGTAAATACCGTCAGTTTATTTTTATCTACAAAGACAATATCTGCAATATTGTCGCCAGTAACATCTTCGAATTTAAAATAATGTAACGGTGAAAAATCGGCAATGGGTTGCGATTCCACTTCGCCGTTAAAATAAATATAATAAAGTGTTCCGCCTTCGTCGGTTCGAATTAAACGCCCGCTGCGTGTGGCAGTCCCAGCCTGGTATTCGAACAAATTGTTACGCGAAGGATTGAACTGTTTGTTTAGTTTTATGCGGGGATTACCTCTGCGATCGAGTATGTAAATACGCGAAACATCAGTTACCAAAAGATAATCCTTGTCTTTATCGCGAACATATTGCACGGGCGAAATAATCGGGTTATCGGCTCCTTTAAAATTAAACCCGGTTACTATTCGGCCCTCAATATCGTAACAATAAACCTGTTTATCAGCAGTGGGCACAAAAATCCGATAATTTTTCCGCTTATCGTAATCAAAAATCGACAAGGCATTTACTGCTTTTGCAGGCAAATTAATCGGATAGCGCTCTACGAAATTTCCGTTCCGGTCGAGTAAATGAATCTGGCTTTCGGTATTAAACAGGTATTGCAACTTACCATTTTTGTAATAATCAATCTGGGTAACTTCGCTTAAAATGGGCTCTTCCAATTTCTTTTTCCAAAGTATCCGGCCGGTTTTATTGATTAAATAAACGGTATTTTTCATGTCCTGCACCAGAATCTCCTTCTCGTTGTTGTAATGATTAACTACCAGTTGTGGCTTAAAAGCTATGGTAGTGTCGAGCCGGGTTTCCCATTCAGTTGCCGCTTTTATTTTGTTCGAAGGTTGATGCCGGAACAAAAAATTATTGTAGTACATGTTATTTTCCGATGCAATTTGCCACGACACCGCATAAAAATCGCGCAGTATGGATTGATGCTTTTTAAAATAAGCAAAAGCATCGGGTGTCAAAAATTCATTCAGAAAACCGGTGCTTCCGGTTAAAGAAACAAAAGCATAAAAATTAACTTTATTCGACAAAAAATCGGAATACTGGTTGTAAGCTCCGTCGAAAGCCATGGTTTTTTGCAGTACATTATTATATATAACCCGCGATAGGGTGTGAACCGATTCACCAAAAATCAGGAAATCATCGAAAGCAGTTACATACGTTGCCGAACAGGCTTTAAACCAGGGACCAAACATACGTACCGGAAAATACGTGGTGGGAAACCGGTAAATCGGAAATTTGGTTTCGTTATCAATTTTGCATTCGTGAATAAGGCTTTGTTTCGAAATTCCTTCCGTCCTGGCATAATGGGTAATCCATTTTTGTATCAACTCATTGGCATCGTGATATCCTTTGGTTCGGATATAAAACAAAGTTGATCCGTTGGCATAATTTACCTGAGCCAGTTCATGGTCAAAAATAGCCAGCAAATCTTTTTCGTAGCTTGGCCCAAGCACAGCCACCAGTTGCTTTTGATTTATTTCGTGCCGTTCGCTTTGGTTTATGGCCGCCATATGCTTCTGCAACTGCTCCTCGAAACGGGCCAGGTTGCTAATACCAAAAGCAGCAAACGATTCAACTCCTGTAGGAACCCACTTTATAAATTTAAGGTTTTGCGGTTCCTGAGAATCCAGTAATGAATAGAAATGTGCCGGATTATTGGTGTTTTGTGTAAAGCCATTAATCAGCCAGGTTTGGTTTTTAAAATTCAAATCGAGCACGCTCCATTCGCCCATATGCTTAATTTCTCGCTCATTTAGAAATTCAGCAGCTATTAACTTGGTATAAAAGGCATCAAATCGATTAAAATTTACGTAGATGTTAGCATCGGCATGCTTTCCGGCTGTTTTTCGCAAGTTCTGAAGTCCGTTTTGACTACCCAAACCGGTATCCACTTCAACCTGACGCAAAGCATCCTGCAATAGCAATTCCGATTCACTGGCCATAAGTATGCCCCGGTGGTATGCATAAAAAACGCTGGAACGCGAGTTTTTATAAGTATAAACTTTTACCTGGTTGTATTTGCCTTCCGATAAATTTGCGGTATTTAAAACCGAGGTATGTAGTTGTTTAAAAAACTGATTTGCCTCGAACCGTCCTGAAAGGTGAGTTATATAAAGCAGCTCAAACTGTTTGTTTCCCACCTCGTGTAACGACAAGCTTAGGGTATTATCGCGCCCGTCGCTCAGCAATTTTTCATTGGTTTTTAAAAGCGAATCAATAACCAGCATTTTTTTTGCCACTAGGGCCAGTTCAGGCAACTCCTGCAATTGATTAGCCAAACGATTGTCTTGCGAAACCTCCTGAAGAAAAAGTGCGGGATTATTTATTTCAGCAACCAAAGCGGCATTAACCGGAATGGCTGCAAAGGCATCAATTTTTGGACTTTGCTGTTTTTTAAGGTAAATATAAAACCCAACAATTACCGTTACAAAAACTACAATTACAATAATAAATCCAGGCTTTTTATTCATGCTTTTTAAACGTTCAAATCTGCATCAAAAATATAAAAATTAAGGGAGCCCCCGGCAAAATAGCCGTTATAATGCTTATAATTTTTCTGTTAATCATTCCGTTTTTTAAACGGATTCGGCCATCTGCTAAAATTAAACCTTTTTACATACCGAATAATTGCAGTATAATTAATCCTAAAAGCAAATAAACAATAATTAAATAAATTTTTTATAAGTCAACTATTCAGCTATTTTTGCGAGTTGATTAAAATAAATTTTTATGGCTCAAGAAGATGTTTTCAAAAAAATAATTGCCCACTCAAAAGAGTACGGGTTTATTTTCCAATCGAGTGAATTATACGACGGATTAAGTGCTGTTTACGATTATGGTCAATACGGCTCAGAGCTCAAAAACAACATTAAAAAATACTGGTGGGATTCCATGGTAAAACTAAACGAAAACATTGTTGGGATTGATGCCGCCATTTTTATGCATCCTACCGTATGGAAAGCATCGGGCCACGTAGGAGCATTTAACGATCCGCTTATCGATAACAAAGACTCAAAAAAGCGTTACCGTGCCGATGTGCTTATTGAAGAGCATCTTGAAAAAATTGAAGCCAAAATATCAAAAGAAATTGAAAAAGCTTCCGCTAAATTTGGGGCAGCCTTCGACGAAGCCCAATTCCGTGCAACCAATCAGCGGGTAATTGCCAACCAGGAAAAAATCGATCGCATAAAAAAACGCTTTGTGTCGGCTCTTGAAACCGACAATTTAGCCGAAGTAAAACAACTTATCGAAGATTGCGAAATTGTTTGCCCCATTTCGGGGTCAAAAAACTGGACCGACGTACGCCAGTTTAACCTGATGTTCGAAACCAAACTGGGCTCGGTTAGCGAAGAGGCCAGCAGCATTTATCTGCGCCCGGAAACTGCCCAGGGAATTTTTGTTAACTACCTGAACGTTCAAAAAAGCGGGCGCATGAAAATTCCCTTTGGAATAGCCCAAATTGGAAAAGCGTTCCGTAACGAAATTGTTGCCCGCCAGTTTATTTTCCGCATGCGCGAATTTGAACAAATGGAGATGCAGTTCTTTGTGCGTCCGGGCGAAGAACTCGAGTGGTTTGCCAAATGGAAGGAAATACGTTTAAGATGGCACAAGGCCCTGGGCTTCGATACAAAAAAATACCGTCTCCACGATCACGACAAGCTGGCGCATTACGCCAACGCTGCTACCGATATTGAGTTTGAATTCCCCATTGGTTTTAAAGAAGTGGAAGGAATTCATTCGCGTACCGATTTCGATTTGTCGCAACATCAGGAATACAGCGGCAAAAAAATCCAGTATTTCGATCCCGAACTAAATAAAAACTACATTCCTTACGTAATAGAAACTTCAATTGGTCTCGACCGCATGTTCCTGCTAATCCTGTCGAATGCATACGACGAGGAAACCATTGAACAAGACGGTAAAACCGACACCCGTGTGGTGTTGCGCATTCCGCCAGAGTTGGCTCCGGTAAAGTTGGCCGTGCTTCCACTGCTTCGTAAAGACGGATTGCCCGAAAAAGCCCGGGAGATTCTCAACGATTTAAAGTTTGATGTAAATTGTATCTACGAAGAAAAAGACTCTATCGGCAAACGCTACCGTCGTCAGGATGCTATTGGAACCCCTTATTGCATTACCGTTGATCACGACACACTAACTGACCATAAAGTTACCCTGCGAGACCGCGATACCATGCAACAAGAGCGGATTCCCATCGACAAGGTAAAAGAAATTGTAATAGGAAAAACAAGTATGACCAATTTATTGAAAAAAATTGAAGGATAAATTAATTGCGAATAGAAGGAATTTATTGCTATGCGAATCGCATAATTTTCTATTTTTACATTTGTTAAAGAACAATACCAAAAAAACGCTCGAAATTATGAAGAAAATTCTCTTAATCGCTATAATTATAGGCGCATCCGGCATTTTTGCGTATTCCCAAACCCAACCAATAAACAAGCCAACTACGGGTTACCGTTTTCAGGAACGCATAAAAGGTCCCAATCATAAAAAGAGCAAGGTTCTGGAACTTATGGTCGACGAGCATGGCAATTATTTGGTGGCAACTTTCCGTGGCGAAAAATCAAAATATGTTTACTTAATAGTATATAACCTTTATACCTGGGAAGAAAAATACAAAATTAAACTCGACGATAACCGATGTGAATTGTACAACAGTGTTTTCGACGAATCGGGCGAATTTTTTTATGTAAATTACGACATATACCGGAACCTTTTTAAAGAGATTAACCTAAAAACCGGCGAAATTAAAGAAGTTGATTGTACAGCCACTCCCAAAGGGTGCCGAAAAATTGAACCTCAAATATACCGTGTTGACGCCTATACCATTGGCGACAACTATTACATCTATCGCGACGAAAAATTCCTCAATTACATTCGAATTCTGGTGAAAAAAGAAATGTATATCCCCAAAGGCGACGAAGAAGAAAATTCATCGGCTGATTATGGCTTAAAAAATGCCCTCATGGTCGATCCCAATAGTGGCGGTGTCATTCAGATTACCCCCAACGATTTACGCCAGCTAAAAGCCGGAATCGAAATTGAAAAAGATGGTGTTCCCGTGTTCTTCGATCCCAATAGTAGCGATACTCCTTATACCCCCGCTGAAGGAGACCCCTTTAAAATTAAACTGTCACAAACCGAGATAAGCAAGCTGGAAAGCAAAATCAGCTTTGTTCATGGTAACTTTGTTATTAAACTTGATTTGGAAGCACTGGAGCAAGAAAAACAAGAAAACAACTAATCAAAAATATTCCTATTTTTGATCTATGAGTAAATACCTAACGCTAATACTATTTTGTTTCCTGATACTTGGCTTGTCCAACAATGCCAGCGCACAATGCGATCAGGCATTAATCGACAATTGTGCATCGGGCTCGGGCAATATAAAATACATTAAGCATTTCCGTATTCGTTTTGCTGAATCAAAAAACGCCAAAAACCGCTCCGAAGGAAAATTTGTGATGATGCTAAGTAAAGGCAACCATTACCGCTTTTCAGTCTGCAACGATCCCTCGAAACCAGGTAGCACAATTATTGAACTGAACAGCGACTATTCAAAATTTGGCGGAAACTACAATGCCGAAACCGATAAAGAATACAAAGCTTTCGATTTTATGTGCACCAAAACCGGGCCCTACTACTTAACCATGTATTTTAAAGATGGCCAGGAAGGCTGTGGCGTTTGTGTGGTTTCTTTAGTAACCGATTAATTACTTCAATAAAGGCATGAATACTGAGAACATACTCTTTGCATTTGCCTTAACCTTATTTGCAGGCCTATCGACAGGTATTGGCAGCACATTGGCTTTTTTTACCAAACGAACCAACACCCGTTTCCTTACCTATTCGCTGGGCTTTTCGGCCGGGGTGATGATTTATGTTTCGTTGGTCGAGATTTTTCAAAAATCGGTTCATAGTTTTGCCGAACTTTACAGTCCCAAAGCCAGCTATGCCTTCACCCTGCTGGCCTTTTTCGGGGGTATCGCATTCATTGCCCTAATCGACATGTTAATTCCCTCGTACGAGAACCCACACGAAATACGAAGCATTGAGGAAATTGATAAAGCCGAATACAAAATTGAAAAAAACAAAAAGCTGGCCCGCATGGGAATTTTCTCAGCATTGGCCATTGCCATTCACAATTTTCCCGAAGGAATTGCCACCTTTGCTGCTGGTTTAGCCGACCCCGAAGTGGCTATTCCCATTGCCTTTGCCATCGCTATTCACAACATTCCTGAGGGCATTGCCGTTTCTGTTCCGGTTTATTATGCTACTGGAAATCGCCGAAAAGCTTTTCTCCTTTCCTTTCTTTCTGGTTTGGCCGAACCAGTGGGGGCTTTGGTTGGGTTTATACTTATTTATTTTATTGCCGGTGGCATGAATCCCATTATATCGGGAGTAATGTTTGGTACGGTAGCCGGAATTATGGTCTTTATTTCGCTCGACGAATTACTACCCACCGCCGAAGAATACGGTGAGCACCACATCTCTATTTACGGACTGGTATCAGGAATGGCCATAATGGCCGTAAGCCTCCTGCTGTTTATGTAATTCCTTAGGGTCAAACTTCAATCAATACGCCATATGATTACCTGGCTATCAGTACCAGCTCTTTTTCTAACCTGTTTGCCAAGGTGCAACTTTGAAATCGAACAGATGCAATAACGAAATCCCTAAGGAGCAAAATCGAACCACTGTACTTTATAACGAAGGATAAACTCACCCTACGAAATCAGAAAATTTCCTCTCAGACACTTAACTTCCCTTAACTCCTTAATGGTTCAATAAAAACCACACCCCACATACAGTAACTTAAAGCCCGCTGATAACACCGGGGTTTCCGCTACATACACTGGCATTCCCGCTACATAAAATGGAGTTCCCGTTCCATTAAATGATGATTCCGCTACATACACTGGCATTCCCGCACTACTAAATGATGTTTCCGTTACTGACATTGGCATTTCCGCTACATTAAAGGGCATTCCCGCTACTGACATTGGCATTTCCGCTACATTCATCCAGATTCCCGCTCCTTAGATTGGCATTTCCGCTACATATATTGTGGATACCGCTACTTAAACCAGGGTTTCCGCTCTATAAATTGAGGCTCCCGCTTCAACCCTTTCAATTGGCAATGAATTCATTTGGGTTTGCGTTGAGTCACGTATTGTACGCATTGTATACAGCGTGGTTTGCGTTGAATTCATTTCCAGTTGTGCTACACGAATTGTTGTTTGCGCAGCATCTCGTGTAGTTTGCGCTATATTCCTTTCAATCTGCGCTGCCAGCCGAAGGGTTTGCGCTGCATTCCTGGCAATTTGCAGTACCGATTCCGGGTATTAAGTCATATACACCCATAAAAAAAGGAGCCCGAAGGCTCCTTTTATATGATACGATAAAAGTGTTTATTGCTTAACTACTTTTACTGTTTTAGCGTTATTGTTTCCATCGGTGATGGTAACAAAGTATACTCCGCGGTTCAGGTTATCGGTAGAGATGTCTTTCGACTCCTGACCAGCAAGATTAACTTTCATTACTTCCTGACCCAAAATATTGCTTACGCGGATTTGTTTGGCATTAGCCAGACCATTCACGGTAATAACATTATTGAATGGGTTCGGGAATACAGCCACATTGCCAAATAGTTCTTCTTCAATTCCAACAGTAATTATGTCAGCCAAGCTACGTGGGAACAATTGATAAGTAGTGTTGTATTGTTGTCCGAATCCGGTTATTGACACAAATTCCTCGTCTAATACTGCGGCATAATCTACAATCCCGTTGCGAATTACTAGGGTATTGCCATCAGCATCAGCTACAGTCCAGTTTTTACTACTTTCAGGAACAGTACAGGTTACATTCTCGATGGTAACCAATACCGCTTCATACATTTCACCATTCATCTGAGTAAGTGTTGCTACAGTAGCATCGGCCACAGTATTACCACTGTTAATTTTCACAATGGTCGGTTCAATTAATTCAGTCAAACCGCTGTATTCATAAACCTTTGCTTCAATTGAAACTGAATCTCCGGTTGCTACAGTTGGTGTGGCATTCTCATATACATAAACACCATTCCAGGCACCAGCACCATCCTGCAGATAGAATCCTTTTGCATCCACGGTTACTACAACACCTTTTGTTCTGACAATTTCACCATTGTATGGGCTGTCGCCTGAAGCATCAGCAGTTTCCTGAATTTGTTTAATGGTCAGCATTTCAGGTTCAGCAGCTTGCAATACATAAACAGTCCAAAGTTTTTCTGTTGCGTCAGCAGCAGTTACTCTATATATAACAGGGTCAACTCCGTTGAATACTACAGGCAAAGTAGTAGCAGTAACCTGAGCACCAGCAGAAACGGTAATGGTTGGTTCCAAAGAACCTAAATCAGCATCCCAGGCAACAGTTGAAGTTACCATGGCATTTTCAGAACTGATAATGGCAGTACTAATTTCTTCGGCTAATACAAAACCTAAAATCTCAGCTTCGTTTGAAGGAGGAGTTATGTGCCATCCTAAATAGGAAAAATCATCCTGATTATAAACTTCCCATTCTGAACTTGCAGCATCAGTTCCTGAAGCAGCAGTCCAATCAACATTACCTTGGGTAACAGCAGATTTTCTTACCAGAGTATGATTTTGTGTTGCCCCGGTAGTTCCGGCAACATCCCAGGCAGAACCTGGATCTACAGTTGGATTTCCAATGATGTCAATCAACGCGTCGCTTTTAAACAAACCTAATGCGTCGTCTCCATTGAAAAAGGTAACATTGCTTTCGATATCACCAACGGCAGCAACGGCAGCAACAGACTGAGAGTTGTAAATAACATAAACATCACCTGCGGCAAGTGTTCCGGTAAGATCAAGGGTATTTCCCCAATCGGCTCCATTTGATGCAAGTTTTACAACATAAGGTGTTAAATCAACATCAGCACTGGTTGGATTATAAATCTCTATTGCCTTGTTGTTACTGCCCCCCTCGATATATTCCGAGAAGAATAAGTCTTGTGCCCAGGCTCCCTGTGCAAACAAGAGCGCAAACACGTAAAAAATCAATGTAATTTTTCTCATAATAATAGGTTTTAATTAAAAAATACAACTTGCGGTTTTATAGGGTAATTAATAGAACATCAAATGTACTAAATATTTTTATAAATAATAAAAATTTTTGTTAAATGTGTGTTAAAATTTTGGGTAAAAAAAAAACCACCGTTTATGGTGGCTTTTAATTTGTATCTTAAAGGATTAACATGGCATCGCCATAGGTTCCAAAGCGGTATTTTTCTTTTATGGCCTTTTGGTAGGCTTCAAAAAGCAAATCGTAGCCGGCAAAGGCCGAAACCATCATAAACAAGGTAGATAGCGGCAGGTGAAAGTTGGAGACCATTCGGCTGGCGACACTAAACTCGTAAGGCGGGAAGATAAATTTATTGGTCCAGCCTTCGTAAGGTTTTAAGTAACCATAGGTTGAAACGCTGCTTTCGAGGGTTCGCATTACGGTTGTTCCTACCGCACACACGTGTTTGCGCTTATCTTTGGCTCCATTTACCACATCAACGGCAGCATCGGTAATAATTATTTGCTCAGAGTCCATTTTATGCTTGGTCAAATCCTCAACGTCGACACTTCGGAAATTACCCAAACCCACATGAAGGGTAACCTCGGCAAAGTTTATTCCTTTAATTTCGAAGCGCTTAAGTAATTCGCGGCTAAAGTGTAATCCTGCTGTAGGAGCTGCCACAGCCCCTTCGTGTTTAGCAAAAATGGTTTGATAGCGATCTTTATCTTCGGGAACCACCTCGCGTTTTATAAATTTTGGTAGCGGTGTTTCGCCCAAATCGTATAAATTCTTCTTAAATTCTTCGTAGGGTCCATCATAAAGAAAGCGCAGTGTACGTCCTCTACTGGTCGTATTGTCAATTACTTCGGCAACCATCATATCGTCTTCGCCAAAATAAAGTTTGTTGCCAATACGTATTTTCCGTGCGGGATCAACCAATACATCCCAAAGTCTTTGTTCCCGGTTTAATTCGCGCAATAAGAAAACTTCGATTTTCGCCCCTGTTTTTTCTTTGTTTCCGTATAGTCGGGCAGGAAAAACCTTGGTGTTGTTAAAAACCAAAACATCTTGCTCGGAAAAATAATCGATGACATCTTTAAATACTTTGTGCTCAATTTTTCCCGTGGCCCTATCCACTACCATGAGTCTGGATTCATCGCGGTTGGTTGACGGATGCAAGGCTATCAGGTTTTCAGGTAATTTAAAATTAAACTGAGATAATTTCATAATCTATGCTATATGTATTAAAATTCGAGGTTTTTTATACGTGTTTATCTATATTTGGTTGCATGTTGCCAAGGCTATTTTCAAAGTTTTCGATTTCAAGTGCTTTTGTTACATCAAAATCGCCGATGCGGGTTCGACGAAGCTCCCACAGATAGGCTCCCGATTCCAGCGCAATTCCAAAATCGCGTCCAAAAGAGCGCACATAGGTTCCTTTGCTGCACGACATCTTAACGGTTACAAAGGGCATATTAAAATCTATCAGTTCCAACGAATAAATTACAATCCGCCGGGCTTTTAGTTCAAGTGTTTCCCCATTTCGTGCAGAAATATATGCTTTTTTCCCATTTACTTTTTTAGCTGAAAACATGGGAGGAATCTGATCCTGTTCTCCTATAAATTGCTCAATAGCCGATGCAACTTTTTCACGAGTTATATGAGCGGTTGGATAGGTTGCGTCTTCGGGGGTTTCGCAGTCGAAAGAAGGTGTTGTGGCTCCCAATTTTATGGTGGTAATGTATTCTTTGGTTTGCGCCTGATAGGTATCAATTTGCCGGGTTAATTTACCGGTACAAACTATTAATAATCCGGTAGCTAAAGGATCTAAAGTTCCGGCGTGTCCCACCTTCAGTTTTTTATAGCCAAATTTGTGACGAATCAGATACCTGATTTTGTTCACCACGTCGAATGAAGTCCACTCTTTGGGTTTATCAATCAGAATAAGCGCACCCTCTTTAAAATCGACCGGAGAATTTTCAGAATAAAGCATAAAATTAAGCTAAAGCTATGGCCAGAACTCCAATTATCAAACAATAAATTGCAAAATAAATAAGCTTTCCTTTTTTAACTATTTTTAACATCCAACTGCAGGCGAATAATCCTGAGATAAAAGCAGCCAAAAAGCCTATTCCCAGAGGAAGTATTCCAATCTGGCTGTTTTCAGTCATACCTCCGCTTAGTATATCGAGCAGGTTCTCGCCCAAAATGGGAATCAAAACCATAAGAAACGAAAAACGGGTTACTGCTTCTCTTTTATTGCCCAACAACAAGCCGGTTGCAATGGTTGAACCGGAACGACTGATTCCGGGCAATACAGCAAAAGCTTGCGCCATACCAATTACAAAGGCATCAGAAAATTTTATATCACGAGTTTTTGCTTTAACAAAATGCGTCAGTCCCAACAAAAAAGCGGTAATCAACAACATAAAGCCAACAAACATCACATTACCTTCGCCAAAAAATGACTTAACCCAATCTTTTAAAAAGACGCCGACAATGGCAACGGGAATCATTGAGATTAATATTTTTGATACATATTTGGTTTCGTCGTTCCATTGAAATTTAAAAAACCCGCCAAATATTTCGAATATATCTTTACGAAAGACAACCAAGGTGCTTAATACCGTTGCCCCATGAACAGCTACAGAAAAGTTGAGGCTTTCGGTTGCCGCCACCCCCATTAGGGCTTTGCCAATCTCTAAATGACCACTGCTGCTAACAGGCAAAAACTCGGTTAATCCCTGGACAATTCCAAGAATAAGTGCTTCAATCCAATTCATTTTAACTGTTTAAATTATTTGTCTTTGGGTTTTTTCATGATGGCATATATCTCAAAAACAAAACCACCAAAAACCAGCATGGGAGCCAGTGTAATTCTTCGGAAACTAAACATTTCTTCGTTAAAAACATTGGGGTCAGTCGATTTACCACCAGCCATCAAAATAAATCCAATTACAATGGCGGCCAAACCAATTCCCATTAATATAAAATTGCTTTTTCCTAAAGCAAATTCCATTTTGCTGTTGTTTTTATTGCTCATTTTAAGTCAGTTTAAAAATACAAATCGCTGCTCCTTAGTTTAAGGTACCTGTTCACAGCAAATCGTGTAGAAATGTATACAATGCCTATTCCCACAACAAATACTCCGGCAAACAATAAAGCCAGGGTGTCCAAATCGTTTAACATGCTTAATTCAGGAAGTTGTGCTTCAATCATATAAACAGTTCCTCCCAACATTAAGTAGGTTAACGCAATGCTGTAAATAGCATGCGCCAGGCTTTTTAGGATAAATGGTCCGCGCACAAAACGCCTGGTTGCCCCAACCAATTGCATGGTTTTTATTAAAAATCTTCGCGCATAAACCGTTAACCGGATGGTGTTATTGATTAATGAAAGTGATATGATGAACAAGGCTCCCGTAAAAACCAACAATACAAGGCTTATGCGATTAATGTTTTTGTTCACCACATCGATGAGAGATTTTTGATAAGCGACCTCTTTAACCTGCTCGTATTTTAAAATTTCCTGTTCAATCTTTGCTACACTGTCGGGATTGGCATATTCGGCAAACAAGCGAACGTCGATTGAAGGTAAAAGCGGATTGTATCCTAAAAACTCAATAAAATCCTCACCTAACTCTTCTTGCAATTCCTGAGCAGCACGCTCTTTTGTAATGTATTCAGTGGTCTTAACATATCGCGACGCATCGAGGTTTTTTTGTAATCGAATCATGTCAACTTCGCGTATATTGTTTTCGAGGATAACTGAAAACCCGATATTCTCTTTAACCTGACGCGATAATTTATGTGCGTTAAGCAAAAGCATCCCCATTAATCCTACCACAAAAAGGACCAAGGCAATACTTACAATAGTTGTAAAATAAGAGCTGCGAAGTTTTCGTCTCGACAGCTTATGCTCTTGCTTGCTCATATCAAAATTATATAAGTGCGCAAAGATATAAAATTATTGTCGAATTCAATTCATGAAACACCTTGCAAACGAATTACAAATAACTAGCTGCGCTGTTTTTTTAATTCGCTGACACCAAAGCCCAATATTAATAATATGAGCAGTGCTGAACTGGCATACGACACGGTTTTTCCGACTTTATAGGATGCCGGTTCAAAATGCCATTCAATCAAGTGTTCCCCTTTAGGAATTACCATTGCTCTTAACACATAATTTGCTCTAAGATAATCAGCAGGTTTACCATCGATAAAAGCAATCCATCCTTTGGGATAATAAATTTCAGAAAATACGGCCAATTTACTAGTTCCCACTTTGGAACGGTATTTTAAATAATTGGGTTTGTATGTCTCAAGTCGAATATAATCGCTGGAGTCAGCCTGGGAGGTTGATAGCTGATCAAGTTTCGACTCAAAGTTTTTATTAATCACGGCTTCAACTGCAGGATTGAAATTATACAAGGCTTCTATTTCAGCATCGGCATCATCAACCATTTTTATGGAATCAACATACCAGGCGTTTCCTAATGTTCCGGAATTATAAATTGGAAAACTCTCCGGGCTAACAATAACAAACTTAGTATTTAACATATTTAATACCGGTTCGTTTGAAACAGCTTGGTAATAATTGGGTTGATTTTCCTGTTGCAAATTTCGGGCAATACGCTGAATAGATGGCGCAATATGATAATCGATGAGCTCCTGATACCTGCGCATTTTGGCTCCATGATAACCTCCAATTGATTTATGGTAATACGAGGTAGTAGCATCGTTAAAAGTACTTACGGTAAGGTTAAGTACTCTAAAATTCGGGTCCTGATCTTTTAAAATAAACTGGTCGGCCGGGGTAGGTTGAAATTCCTGATTTGATACCCTGGCGGTTACAAAATGCGATTCGTTAAGGTATCGTTTATTTACCGGCCACATATCGAATAAAACCAAAAGAATTAAAGCCGGGAAAAAATATTTTTTTTCAAGCTTTTGGTGATAAGCTGCAAAAACTATAAGGGCAGCAACGGCAATAAACAAGAAGGAACGCCAGGCATCGTTGCGAAGAAGCATTTGCCGGTCGGTTTGCAGGGCATCGACTAAAACCTGCTGCATTCCTGCATCGGAAGGCGCCTGGAATGAAAAAGCACCGGCAAATAGGGCCAATATCAAACTTAAGCCGCCTGTAATTCCAAACGACCAATAAAGGGCTTTCTTAAACGCGTCTTTTGATACCTGACCAGAAAACAATTCCTTTAATCCCAAAATGGCTAAAAAAGGCATGGCAAATTCAGCAATAACAAGTGTCATGCTTACTGTTCGAAATTTATTATAACCCGGAAAGTATTCGAGAAATAAATCGGTAAGAAACATGAAGTTTTTACCCCAGGCCAACGCAATGCTTAAAAGTGTAACCGTTAACAGCCACCATTTAACCGGCCCTTTAACCACAAAAAGTCCCATTATAAACAAAAAGCAAATAATAGCCCCAACATACACTGGTCCCGAGGTCATGGGTTGTGTTCCCCAATAAAGCGGAAGTTGCTGAATCACTTTTTTAGCATAGGCTTTCCCCTGCGCCTGTTCAAATAAGTTAAAAGTTGCTGAGTTTTCTGGTAAACTACCGGCAGAACCCCCTCCTTTAAAATTTGGTACTAAAAGTGTAAGCGTTTCATCAATTCCGTAACTCCATGCGGTTGCATAATCCTTGTCAAGTCCACTGGTTTGGTTGTCCTTATTATGGGTCAACTCCGATGCTCCCCTAATGGAATATTTTCCGTATTCGTAGGTTAAATACAGGCTGTTACTGTTTGCACCAATTGCTAAAAGAACACCAATTACATTCAACGCCAAAGCCTTTAAAAAAGGCTGATACGATTTTTCACGAATGGTTTTAACCAACCAAAAAACACCAAAAACCAGTATTATTAAGGCGGTATAATAAGTTATCTGAAAATGATTTACCCGAATTTGCAAGGCTAAAAACAAGGCTGCCAGCAAAGCTCCCCAGATAGGTTTTTTGGTGAACGATAGGTAAACTCCCGCAATAATAGGTGCCATATAGCCAATAGCAAAAGCCTTGGTAGCATGTCCTGCCTGAATAATAATGAAAAAATAAGACGAAAAGGCAAAAGCCACCGCTCCCAATGCGGCTAATACAGGACTGATTCCCAAAGCAATTAACGCCAGATAAAATCCAATTAAATACAAAAATGTTTGTCCCATGGGTTCGTTTTTCCAAACACTGAAAAGCCGGTGAACCTTACCCAATACAGGATTACCTACGTTGTTTATTAAATACGTAGGCATTCCGCCAAACATACTGTTGGTCCAAAGCGTGGTTTCTCCTGTTTCTTTTTTAAACTGCTTAGACTCCTGAGCCGCTCCACTCCAGGTTGATATATCGTGCCGTTTTAAACTTTTGCCTTGCATAATAGGCGAAAAATAAACCGCTGTTATCAATAAGAAAAAAACAATAGCTGCCAGATGGGGCAATCCCTTTTTCAATAAATCCTTTTTCATTGCTTTCAAAGCTTTAATGTAATGTTGTTAACACTTAAGTTTTTTTGTCGCCTTGACGAATTTACAAACTTAAAACAATTCAGTAAAGTTGCGCCATTTCTTATCAACATAAACATCAAAATTGGTTGATTTTTTAAATCATTCAAGGAAATTAGCTGAAGCCTAACTATTTTTCGTGCTATCAAAATATTTATACTTTTACAGCACTAAATTCAAAAGCACATGCCTCAAAAAGTATTAATGGTTTTAGAAGGTGATTTTCCGCCCGACGATCGGGTTTATAAAGAAGCAAAAAGCCTTATTAACGAGGGGTTTTCTGTTACTATAGCCTGTTACACATTTACCCAAAAACCGCAACATGAGGTATTTCAGCAAATAACTATTATCAGAAAACGCATCCCAAAGCTTATCTATAAATTAAGTGTGGCCGCGTTAAAGTTTCGGTTTTACTTTTTATGGTGGCAAAAATATCTTGAGTCGGTTTTGCGACACGAAGCATTCGATATTATTCATATTCATGATTTGCCGTTGGCAAAAGTTGGCTCATTTATTAAAAAAAAATATGGCTTAAAACTGGTAGTTGATTTGCACGAGAACTGGCCCGCTCATTTATCACAAGCAAAACACACCAACACTTTTTTTGGAAAAATACTTTCAGACCAAAAAAAATGGAGAACTTATGAAGCTGAAATTCTTCATAGTTCAAACCTGATAATTTGTGTGGTTGAAGAAATGAAGGAACGCATTGTTAAACTGGGATATGCTGATGAAAAAGTAATTGTTTTACCAAACACCATTGATCCATTAGATTATAAACTTGCTGCCTCTGAAAAGCAAAACGGTGAATTTGTTTTGTTTTTTGCCGGAGGAATAACTATTGAACGAGGCCTACAATATGTAATACCTGCCATTGCAAAACTAATTGACAAAATACCTACACTAAAACTAAAAATAGTTGGAACGGGAAGTTATCTGAATCACCTAAAAATACTGGTTGATAGATACAATTTAAACCAACAAATTGAGTTTCTGGGATGGAAACCACTAAAAGATGTGATTCAAATGACCTGCGATGCTGATGTCGCATTAATT
Source organism: Salinivirgaceae bacterium (assembly GCA_050251815.1). Lineage (GTDB taxonomy): Bacteria > Bacteroidota > Bacteroidia > Bacteroidales > SZUA-534 > GWE2-40-63. The sequence goes on from JBFWMB010000008.1 coordinate 24,929, forward strand.
CCCCATTTAAAATGGGAACAAACTGACTGCTCATCGCCCAATAAATTATTTCAGTGTATGTATGCCAAAGTTCCTTTAATTGTTTCGAATTGTAATTCAGTAGAACGAATTGTGTTGGAAACCCAATCGGGAGTTTCTTATGTTTATAACAACATCAACGAACTGGCTGATAAGATACTCTATTTATATAAGCGCCCTGAGGTTCGTTTAACAATGGCCGAAAATGGCAACAAGGCGGTGCTTTCAAAATACAACTGGAATAACACAGCAACCACACTTATTGAAGCTTATAAAAATCTTTAAACCAATGAAAATTGCAACCATAATAGGCGCCCGACCCCAGTTTATAAAAGCTGCCGTAATCAGTCGGAATCTAAAAAACCATCCCGATATAAATGAAATCCTGATTCATACCGGACAGCATTACGACCGAAACATGTCGGAAATTTTCTTTCAGGAACTTGAAATCCCAAAACCCCAATACAATTTAGGTGTGGGCTCGGGAAACCATGGAGAACAGACGGGTAAAATGCTTCAACAGATTGAAGCTGTATTGTTAAACGAAAAACCCAATGTTGTATTGGTATATGGCGACACCAATTCAACCCTGGCTGGTGCATTGGCGGCCTCGAAACTAAACATTCCCATTGCCCACGTTGAAGCCGGACTACGCAGCTTTAATCGTAAAATGCCCGAAGAGATTAACCGTATTGCCACCGACCATATTTCTGACCTGCTTTTTGCTCCTACTCAAAACGCTATGAACCTACTTGCAAAAGAAGGTTTAGCCGAACAAAGCTTTTTAACCGGTGACATTATGTACGATTCGGTGCTTTTTTATAAAGAAAAGGCATTACGACAAAATTATCAATATCCTTTCGATGACCGGGAATTTTACCTGGCAACCATTCACCGTCAGGAAAACACCGACGATCCGAAACGATTACAGGCTATTTTTACCGCTTTTTCGAACCTTGACAAACCCGTATTGTTACCACTTCATCCACGAGTGCGTAACTTTTTGAAGACAATTCATTATTCTGAAAACATAAAAATAACAGAGCCTGTTGGTTACCTGAATCTTTTACAGTTAATAAGTAAAGCATCGAAAGTTTTAACCGACTCAGGAGGCTTACAAAAAGAAGCCTTTTTTATGAAGGTACCCTGCATTACCTTACGAAACGAAACCGAGTGGATTGAAACTATTGAGCATGGATGGAATCATGTTGTAGGAACCGACCAACAAAAGATTATTGAAACAACAAAACTCGACTATCCGACAATAAAAGGGAATCCATTTGGTGACGGAAAAGCGGGAGAAAAAATACTAAACCATCTGCAGGATTTCCAAAATAATAGGTAATAGCCTTTCTGAAGTTTATATTTTATCAAATAAGTTCCAATATTATGTTCATGAAATTACTCTAAACTTTAAAGTAACTAATATAATTGATGAAAAATTTAGTTTTACTTACTAATGGATATCCCTTTGGATCTGGTGAGACATTTATTGAAACTGAAATAAATGAACTCTCCAAAAATTTTGATACAATAACCCTGGTAAGCGTTTCCAATAATTACCAAAACAAGCGAGCTCTTCCTAAAAATTGCCGAATCTTAAGTTTTCAGTCGATTATTACGCTAAAGAGAATTCCAATGTTGACCTGGGTACTTTTGACCCATTTAAAGTTATTTATTTCATTGGTTAATTCTGAATTAAAAAACATTAAATTATTATTTAAGCTTAAACCCAATTCCACCATACTTGCCAAACTATTAATTGATTTAATTAAGGCATTTGATATTTATCGCTTTTTGCACAAACAAAGGTTTGAATCCACTATTTTTTACTCCTATTGGTTCGATCAAAAGGCTTTGGCTCTGGTTATACTTAAACAAAATTCGAACGCAGTCTGTATCAGCAGAGCTCATCGTGCCGATTTGTATTTTGAACATAGTCCTATAAAATATTTGTCTTTCCAAAAAATAAAACTGGATTTGCTTGATAAGGTTTTTCCCATATCGAGCCACGGAAAAGAATACTTATGTGAGAAATTACATTGCAGTAATTCAAAAATCTCAGTATCAAGACTTGGGGTAATTATACCAGAAAACACCCTAACCTTTAAGCCCAATGTGGTTAAAACGCTGGTGAGTTGTTCCATTCTATCTCCGGTTAAAAGAGTTGATCTTATTATTAAAGTACTGGCCAGGTTAAATAGCCTTTCCATTCAATGGATTCATTTGGGTGGAGGCTCTTTGCTTAACGACTTGCAAACTATGGCTATCAAAGAACTATCTTCAACAAATCACCGCTTTCAATTCATGGGTATGTTAACTAATGCTGAAATATACAAGTTTTATTCCCAAACATCGATTGATGCATTTCTTAATGTAAGTGAGTCAGAAGGAATTCCAGTAAGTATTATGGAGGCTATGGCTTTTGGCATACCAGTAATAGCAACCCATGTAGGAGGAACATCAGAATTGGTTGACCCGACTAATGGAGTATTATTGCCCAAAGAATTTTCAGTCGATTTTTTGGTTAACCAACTGGAAACCTTTTTTGCCTTAGATGAGCCAACAATTAAAGATTTAAGAATTAACGCACAGCAAAAGGTGAGGAATCAATATGATGCAATTGCCAACTTTACACAATTTATTAAGGAAATAAAAGCCTTATAATTATCTTTATTGCCTGCGTTTGCATCTTATATATATTTTCAGATTGCATAATATCAATTGATTACAAATAAGAATTACTTTAATGAAATATCAAATAGCAGGTAAAATATGGTTATTTAAAAACAACGATTCCAGGTTGCCTAATGAAATATTACTTCAATTACTTGAATTTTATCAGGAAAGTGATGACGTGCCAGAAGAAATTTGTGTTGTTTTTGTGAATAAACCCTTAGACAATTTAATTGAATACCGAAATCCTAAAATACATGGGGAACTTAAAAACGGTTTTGTAATTCCTGCTGTTTATGGGCAGGTTGCATATTCCAAAGAAACCGATATTCCAGTGATTAAAGTCTATTTGAGCTCTTTATTCTATAAAAACACGATCTTTTCTCGAGTAATTATTAATGGGGAATTTTCGTCGCTCCGCGACAAATTGTCGGCAGTACTCTATGAAACAATTATTATTCCTTCAACGTTCTTTTTTGCTGATTTAGGATTAATTCATTCCACCGGAGTATTTAACCAAAAGGAACAGGGGATTTTGTTGGGAGGAACAGGTGGAATTGGAAAAACATCAATGGAAATTGAACTTTGTTTTTATAACAAATACCATTTTTTAAACGACGATATTGGAATTATTGACACCCATGGATATTTGTATCCAAATTACGCGTTCCCCAAAATTTATGGGTATAATTTCGACGGTTATTCTGAATTTAAACAAATGGTTTTTAGCAACCGGTCGATTCTTGATAAATTTGCTTGGTATTACAAAAAAACCAGAAATGGAATTCATAGGGTACGCCGAAAAATTTCGCCTGAGCTTTTTCATGCAACAACTAAAAATCACGTAAAACTAAATACTTATTTTCTGCTATCACGACATCAGAATACAGAATTTAAAATTAATACCATTGAACCTACTACAGCTGCTATTCATACACAAAATATTATACAAACAGAATATGCTGATTTTTTTAACCATTTAAGTTGGCACCAATACAATACCGAAATGACCGGAAGAAAACCTGTAATTGACCTTATAGACTACAAAAACAACCAAAAGCAACTTTTAGTAAAAGCCTTTTCATCAGCCAATATATACTCCGTATTGATTCCTAATCAAATATCCCACAAAGAATATCTGAAAACAATGAAATCAATTATAGAAAATCACCTTAGCTAAATACTTTATGGGTAATAGAACGGGAAAAAAAGACACCATTAAAAACTCCATTATTTACGGCCTCGGAAATGTGGCTACAAAAATTATTGGACTAATACTGATTCCCTTATACACCAATCCAAGTTATTTAAGCGTGGAGGATTTTGGAGTATTGGGTGTTTTAGAAATTTCGGGACAGGTACTTGTAGCCATTTTAAGTTTTTCGATGCCCCAATGTTTAACCCGCTGGTATTATGATTCCAATTATCTCAATAAACAAAAATCGCTTTTCTTTACATCGCTAAGTTTTTTAACCGCCGTGTCGGTACTATTCTATTTGGGGACCTATCCATTCTACGAAAAATTCTCATTATTAGTATTTGACACTGTAGGCTACAAATATGTAATACAACTGGTAGTTATTTCATCAATACTACAAGTAATTGTTCAGCAAGTTCTCACTTTAGCCAAACTTCAGTATAAATCAAAACTTTATTCAGGCACATCAATCATAAAACTAATTGTTGGACTGTTTCTTACTATATATCTGATTATCGTAAAGGGAAAAAGAATTGATGGTATTTTTGAAGCTCAGGTCTATGCTAATTTTTTACATCTGATTTTACTTTTACCTATTTTGGTGAAAAACCTGATGCTTCGCTTTGAAAAAGTCGTCTTAAAAGAGATGCTTGCATTTGCCTATCCATTGATTCTATCCTCTACATTTGGTGTTTTTTTAAATGTAATTGACCGGTACTCGTTAAACTTTTTAACTACTTTGGAAGATGTAGGGGTATACTCCCTAGCCTATAAAATATCGAGCACTTTAAAGATTACCATTGTTATGTCCATTCAATATGCCTTGTCTCCCGTAATTTATAAAAAAATGAATGATCCGGATGCAAAAACCTTTTATGCCGGTTTATTAAGTAAATTCAGTTTTATTTTAATGTTTTTTTCTATAATACTTTCCTTGTTCTCATTAGAAATGATAAAAATACTCACGGGCGATATAATTTATTGGGATGCCAATTATATAATTCCCACCCTTATTCTCGGCGTGTTTTTTGGAATGACAAAGGATACCACACAAATAGGATTAAACATTATGAAACAAACCCAAATTATTGGAATTGTAATCATTACTATATCACTATTGAATCTTGGATTAAATGTGCTATTAATACCGCTTATTGATTATCATGGAGCCGCATTAAGCACTTTATTTTCGCAATTCTTGTATTTTTATATCATTTATTATAAATCACAAAAAGTTTATAACATTCCCTATAAGTTAAATAAACACTGGTTACTTATTGTTTTGGGTAGCCTGATAATGTATTCCGGGCTACTGCTGAATTCAGTTACGGGTTGGATACGCATTCCGATAAAACTTGTGGCCATAACAAGTTTTCCAATAGCACTCTACTATTTAAAGTATTTTACTTCTGAGGAAGTGGAATTGGTAACTTCTCTCTGGCAAAGATGGAAAAATCCAAAAAGCTGGTTATCAAATATAAAAGCCCTTAAGGCGGAATAACTCTAATGCAGAATAAGATATAAAAAACGGGGCTGTTAAAATCAATTAACAACCCCGTTTTATCTTAAATTCTTTAATGGACTAAAGCGTACGTTTTACCTCAACTTCTTCGTAGGCTTCAATTACATCGCCCATTTTTATGTCGTTGAATTTTTCGATATTCAGACCGCATTCGTATCCGGCGGCAACTTCTTTCACGTCGTCTTTAAAGCGTTTGAGTGAGCCCAGATCGCCACTGTAAACCACAATACCATCGCGGATGATTCGGATTTTAGACGAACGTTTGATTTTTCCGTCGCGTACGTAGCAACCGGCAACAGTTCCCACCTTGGTAATCTTAAACACTTCACGAATTTCAACGGTTGCTGTAATTTCTTCTTTAATGTCGGGCGAAAGCATGCCTTCCATAGCATCTTTAACCTCATTTATGGCATCGTAAATTACCGAATACAGGCGTATGTCGATTTCCTCTTTTTCGGCCAACTTACGAGCAGCCATCGACGGGCGAACCTGGAAGCCAATAATAATGGCATCAGAAGCTGCAGCAAGCAATACATCCGACTCCGAAATCTGACCTACCGCTTTATGTTTCACATTAACCTGAATCTCTTCGGTCGATAATTTGATCAATGAGTCGGTAAGCGCTTCTATTGAACCATCAACGTCACCTTTAACAATTACATTCAATTCCTGGAAGTTTCCAATGGCTATCCTACGACCAATTTCGTCGAGTGTAATGTGTTTCTGGGTACGCAAGCCCTGCTCACGCGCCAATTGTTGACGTCGGTTGGCAATTTCTTTTGCCTCGCGGTCACTATCCATCACATTAAACTTATCACCAGCTTGCGAAGCTCCGTTCAATCCCAATATTTGCACGGGTGTCGAAGGTCCAGCTTCGGTAACGGCTTCGTTACGTTCGTTATACATGGCTTTTACGTGTCCGGTGTGATTTCCGGCTAATAAAATATCACCAATTCTAAGAGTTCCGGTCTGAACCAGTATGGTAGTAACATATCCACGGCCTTTATCCAGGGTAGCTTCTATTACGGTACCCGATGCTTTGCGGTTGGGGTTTGCTTTTAAATCGAGTAATTCAGCCTCAAGCATTACTTTATCAAGTAATTCGTAAATATTTATTCCATTTTTAGCTGAAATGTCCTGCGATTGATATTTTCCACCCCATTCTTCAACCAAAAGGTTCATATTGGCCAGACCTTCCTTTATTTTGTCGGGATTTGCTCCGGGCTTATCAATTTTATTAATGGCAAAAACAAGCGGAACATTGGCAGCCTGAGCGTGATTAATTGCTTCTACCGTTTGAGGCATAATGCTGTCGTCGGCAGCCACAATAATAATAGCTACGTCAGTTATCTGAGCACCACGGGCACGCATCGCTGTAAAGGCTTCGTGACCGGGAGTGTCGAGGAAAGTAATTTTTCGGCCGTCTTCCATGGTAACGCTATAGGCACCAATATGTTGGGTGATTCCCCCGGCTTCGCCCGAAATTACATTTGTTTTACGAATATAGTCGAGCAGTGATGTTTTACCGTGGTCAACGTGACCCATAACCGTAACAATGGGAGGACGAGCAATCAAATCTTCTTCGGCGTCTTCCTCTTCGTTCGAAATAGCTTCGAGTAATTCGGCACTTACAAATTCTACAATATATCCAAATTCGTCGGCAACCAGAGCCATTGTTTCGGCATCGAGCCGCTGATTAATTGAAACAAACAAACCAAGATTCATGCAAGTACCAATAACCTGGTTTACCGGCACATCCATCATGTTTGCCAATTCGTTTACCGATACAAACTCGGTAACTTTAATAATATTTTTTTCTGATTCAATTTTCGCCAAATCATCCTGATGCTTTTGGCTAACTATATCGCGTTTTTCGCGGCGGTATTTTGAACCTTTGCTTTTTCCTTTGGTTGCAGTGAGTCGGGCCAGGGTGTCTTTAATCTGTTTTTGCACATCCTCCTCGTTCACCTCTTTTTTAAGTGGTCGCTTTTGTCCTTTTTTAGGCAGCACCGTTTTGGCTTTAGCTGTTTTAGGATTCCGGCTGTCGACTTCGTTCGAAACCTCCACTTTATCTTTTTTAATACGCTTGCGCTTTTTCTTTTTGCGGTCGTCGTCGGCTGAACTTCCTGGCTGTCCCGGACGGCGAGGTTCGGTGGGTAATTCAATTTTACCAACGACTGTCGGACCAGAAAGCCTGTCGACCTTACGCTGAATAAAATTATCATCGGCACTTGTTTTTTCATCAGCGCCTTCTTTTTCAGAAGAATCCCCCGGTTTTCTTACTTTTTCGCGATCTTTGCGTTCTTTTGCTTTCTCTTCTTTCGATTTCCGTGCCGGCCGGGTTTTTTGATTCAGCATCTCCAAATCAATCTTACCAATCACCTTAACATCTTCGAGTTGTTCTATCTGCGTTTTAATTTCTTCGTTAACTTCTTCAGCCTTTTTTTCTGTAGTTACAGGTTTTTCCGGCTCAACAATCTTTTCTTCTTTGGCTGCAACAGGCTCCCTTTTCTTTTCCGGAGCTTTGGTTTCGGGTTTGGGTTCAGGCTTTTCCGGTTTTTTTGTTTCTTCCGCAGCTGGCTTTCCTTTTTTAGCTTCCAAATCGATTTTACCCACAACCTTTACTTTAGGACTTTCAACCGGGGTTGTTTCCACGGGCTTGGGTTCGGGTTTTGGTTCAGCTTTTACCTGAGGTTTAAGTTCTTTTTCTTTGGGTTTGTGGCTGCTAAGATCTTTAACAATCACTTCTTCAGGTTCATTTTCCGGTTCGTCGTCCGACTCATCAAAATCGGAATCGGCAGATATGGCCTCTTGCCTACCCCGGTGTAATCCCAGCTCTAATTTTTCAGACTCCTCTTTTACCCTGATGTCGGTACTATACTCCTTAAGTAACATGGAATATACATTTGCGGGTACTTTGCTGTTTGGGTTTGTGTCTAGCTCAATTCCCTTCTTTTGCAGGAATTCAACCATGGTATTGATCCCAACATTAAGCTCTTTAGCAATTTTACTGAGTCTTTTTACTTGATTGGCGTCTGTCATTTCTTGACCTTTACTAATTTACTTTGTTAAAAATGAACCTAAAAATCCCTGAACCGGCTTAGTCAAATTCAGCTCTTAGGACTCTAATTACCTCATTAATAGTTTCTTCTTCCAAATCGGTCCGCTTAACCAAATCTTCCATGCTCAAATCAAGAACGCTTTTGGCCGTATCGCAACCGATACCTTTTAATACATCGAGTACCCAACCTTCAATCTCGTCGGTGAATTCATCCAAATCAACGTCTTCGTCGTCTTCGGTAGTTTCGCGGTACACGTCAATTTCGTAGCCGGTAAGCTGGCTGGCCAGTTTAATATTTGACCCCCCTTTACCAATGGCTAGTGAAACCTGATCGGGCATCAAGAAAACATCGGCACGTTTGTCTTCTTCATTCAATTTTATCAAAGAAACTTTTGCCGGACTTAATGCACGCTGAATATATAGCTGGGTATTGTTTGTAAAGTTAATTACATCGATGTTTTCGTTTTTGAGCTCCCGCACTATGCCGTGAATCCTGGAACCTTTCATTCCTACGCAGGCTCCAACAGGGTCAACACGGTCGTCGTAAGATTCAACAGCCACTTTTGCACGTTCACCGGGAATGCGTTTAATGTTTTTAATGGTGATTAAACCATCAAAAATCTCAGGAACTTCCATTTCGAATAAACGCTCCAGGAAGATTGGGCTGGTTCTGGAAAGAATAATAAGTGGCGTGCTGTTGCGCATCTCAACACGCAATACAACTGCCCGTACGCTATCTCCTTTTCGGAAGTAATCGGATGGAATTTGCTCGGTTTTTGGCAATATGAGTTCGTTGCCTTCGTCGTCAACAACCATAATTTCTTTTTTCCAAACCTGATAAACTTCTCCGGTTACAATTTCTCCAATGCGATTTTTGTATTTTCCGTAAATATTATCCTTTTCAAGTTCAAGAATTCGTGAGGTTAGGTTTTGCCGAAGTGCTAAAATTGCCCTGCGTCCAAAATCGGCCAGTTTTACTTCATCCGTCACATCTTCACCTACCTCATAGTCTGCATCAATCTTTTTGGCTGCAGTAATTGAAATTTGAGTGTTTGGATCTTCAAGATCTTCGTCGGCAACCACTTCACGATTACGCCAAATTTCAAAGTCACCTTTATCGATGTTTATAATTACATCAAAATTTTCATCTGTACCGTATCGTTTAACCAAAACACTCCGGAATACATCTTCCAGAACCCGCATCATGGTTGGGCGATCGATATTTTTCAGTTCTTTAAACTCCGAAAAGGTGTCTATAAGATTCAAGTTTTCCATTTCTTTTATGCTAAACTTCCGTTAAAATATTATTATCTCTTTTACCGATTTTGCCTCAGTAAAACCAATAGTTTTTTCTTTTTCTACCTGCACGGGCCTTTTTGCACCTTCGGGTTTTTCCTTAACCGAATATCTCAGTGTAAAATTCTCATCGTTCACGCTAAGCAGGTTTCCCTGTAGTTTTTCTCCATTTATAAAAAGAACTTCAATGGTTCGGCCAATCGCTTTCTGATATTGCCCTATTACTTTAAAGGGATAACCAATGCCGGGAGACGAAACCTCTAACGCAAAATCTTCTGTTTCGCGATCGAGTGAATGCTCCACATGTCTGCTTATGGCAACGCACTGATCGATGCTGACTCCCTGAGGAGAATCAACAAAAATACCAATGTTGTTCCTGGCATCTACCTTTATATCAACCAGAAAAAGATCGGTATCCTGTGTTTTTTCGTTCACTAAGTGTTCAACTGTCTTAACGTCGATCATAACAAATCTCCAATAAAACAGGGGACTACAGGTCCCCTGATGTGTGCTAACCCCACAATAATTGCCTGCAAAAGTAGAAAGAAATATCTGAAGTGCAAAATATTACACTGAAAATTAAAGGCTTTCAGTAAAAATTTGCACCTTTAAGGGCTTGTTACAAAGTGATTTTTTGTTAAAAAAGGGGTAATTCTTTCGGATGACTTGCTGCTTTGTTTTACTTTAGCTTTGATTTAATTTAATAAACTGATTTAATGCACGAACGTGAATGAACACACGAAAAATAATAAACGACCCGATTTATGGCTTAATTGAACTGCCTCGCGGCAAGGTTTTCAATCTAATTGAACACCCCTGGTTTCAACGCTTGCGACGAATCAGACAGTTGGGCCTTACCGAGCTGGTATATCCGGGAGCCCGTCACACCCGGTTTCATCATGCTTTAGGTGCCACTTACTTAATTACTATGGCTCTTGATGTACTACGTTCGAAAGGACACATTATAAAAGCCGAAGAAGCTGAAGCGACTATTACTGCAATTTTACTTCACGATATTGGACATGGCCCTTTTTCACATGCGCTGGAGCACCAAATGGTAAATGTACGGCATGAACAGCTTTCGCTACTTTTTATGGAAGCCCTAAATAAACAAATGAATGGAACCCTTGATATGGCTATTGCCATTTTTACCAACCAATACGAAAAAGGGTATTTGCATCAATTGGTTTCAAGCCAGTTAGATGTGGATCGGTTGGACTACCTGCGTCGTGACAGTTTTTTTACCGGTGTTTCGGAAGGGGTAGTAAGTAGCGACCGGATTATTAAAATGCTCGATGTGGTTGACGACCAACTGGTGGTAGAAAAAAAAGGTATATATTCCATTGAAAAATTTTTGATCGCACGCCGCTTAATGTACTGGCAGGTGTATTTACACAAAACAGTTCATGCGGCTGAACAATTGGTGCTGAGCATCTTAAAAAGAGCCTCTTTTTTAGCACAACAGGGTATTGATTTGTTTGGAACCCCGGCCATGCGCTTTTTCCTTTACAATAAAGTTACGCTCAACGATTTTAAAAACCCAGACATAAGAGCTCACGGAAAAAATGTGCTTGAACTGTTTGCTTTGCTCGATGATGACGATTTGATTGCTTCCATAAAAGTTTGGGTCAATCATGAGGACCCGGTGCTATCAAGACTTTGTGCCTGTTTTGTGAATCGCACCTTATTTAAAAACCTGATTCAGGATAAGCCTTTTGAAAGTGATCAGGTTGCCCGGTTAAAAGAAAAAGTTAGCCAGGCTTATAAAATTCCTTTAGCTGACGCCTCGTATTTTGTAATTTCTGATACTATCGAAAATAGTGCCTACAAGCAGGAAACTGACAAAATACTGATTAAAGAAAAAGACGGAACAGTAACTGAAATTGTTAACGTTGCTGACATGTTAAATATCCGCGCCCTTTCGGGAACTGTGAGTAAATACTTTTTGTGTTACCCGAAAGAAATTGTCGTCTGATTTAAAGCATTCACCGGAATATTTTGATGTTTCGCCGCAATAACTATGAATTATTTACCATTGTTTTTTAGCTTTGCCACAAATTTTAATCATTCAATATGGAATTTTCAGCGAATCAGATAGCGGGATTTTTAAAAGGTCGTGTAGAAGGGGATGGCGAGGTAAAAGTCAGCAACGTTTCAAAAATTGAAGAGGGAGCAAAAGGCACGCTATCCTTTTTAGCAAATCCCAAATACACGCATTATATTTACCAAACCCAGGCATCGATAGTGCTGGTTAACAATAGTTTTAAGGTTGAAAAAGCCATCAATACCACGTTAATTTATGTTGAAGATGCCTATCAGGCATTTGCTTCGCTGCTTGAGATGGTTGCATCGGCTCTTTTCGAAGAAAAAACCGGAATAGAGCAACCCTGCCATATTCACGAAACAGCCAGCTGCGGCGATAATGTTTATGTGGGTGCTTTTGCTTATGTTGGTAAGAATGTAAAAATTGGAAACAACGTAAAAATTTATCCCCAGGTATATATTGGCGATAACGTTACCATTGGTAACGATGTTACGCTATTTGCCGGAGCAAAAATTTATCACGACTGTATGCTGGGTAATCATGTTACACTCCATGCAGGCACTGTTGTTGGTGCCGACGGATTTGGCTTTGCCCCAACCGATACGGCTAATTACAAAAAAATTCCTCAGATTGGGAACGTAATTCTTGAAGATTATGTTGAGATTGGCGCCAACAGTACCATCGATCGGGCTACTATGGGTTCAACCATTATCCGTAAAGGTGTTAAGCTTGATAATATGGTACACATTGCACACAACGTAGAAGTTGGAGAAAATACCGTTATGGCAGCACAATGCGGGGTTGCCGGCTCAACAAAAATTGGTGCCGACTGTATGTTTGGCGGACAGGTTGGACTGGCTCCGCACATTAGCATTGCCAAAGGAACAAAACTGGGGGCCAAAAGTGGTGTAAATTCAAGCATAAAAAAAGAAGGTGCAACTATGATTGGAGCTCCAGTACAGGATTACAGCGAATGGGCCAAATCGTATGTACATTTTCGTAATTTTCCCAAATTAGTTACACGCCTGAATGCTCTGGAAAAAGAGCTGGAAGAACTTAAGAAAAATAAGTAATCAAAAATATTTTATTGGTTAAAAAGCTATCCTGATTGGATAGCTTTTTTTAATTTCATTTTTCAACATTTACAGATGCCGAAAAAAAGCACGGGTAATAATTCCTCAACATGCTGATTTAAGACATCGCGATTTTGACTGAGAACCGGCATTTCAAGTCCCTTTACAATGATCAACAGGGTTTTTGCAGTAGCGTCAATGTTTTCAATACTAAAACTTCCGTTTGCAACGCCATATTCCAGCAGGTTTTGTATTATTTCCAATTCCAATTTGTCGTACTTTTCACGTAAAGCCACAGCATTATCGAGCGACAAATACTGACTTTTTCTGAAATCGTACAGGTTTCCCAATCTTTTTATGCCTTCAAGTCTTGATTTTATGTATAACGACACCTTTTCGCGGGCATTATCAGTTTTGCCCAGTTCACCAAGAATCTGATCTTTAAGCTCACCTGCTTCCTGATCCAAAACCGCTTTATACAATTCCTCTTTGCTGTTAAAGTAATAATAAAGCGAACTTTTTCCCTTTTGTAATTCCTTGGCTATGTCGTCGATGGTTGTTTTCTTAAATCCATATTTGGTGAAAATATCCCGGGCAACCTTTAATACCTGATTTCGCATACTGTCTTTGGCAACAGCCAAATCATTGCTTTCTGTCTTCATAAATATGCTTCCCTTTTTTGAACAAACGAATGATTTGTTCAAATGTAACAAATACCTGATAGGATGCAAAGCATTCAGTTTCTTTTTTGAATAAGGATTGTTTTACGCCCTAAAATTAGAATGTAATAATGTGGCAAAAAGCACCTTTCTTTGCTTCTGCACATTTTCGTGAACAACAAAACAACTGCTTACACCAGTTCAGGGAAAGGTGCCAACTCAAAATCGAGTTGTTTTTTTGCCAGATTTGCTGAAACTACCCGAATGGCAATGCTGTCGCCCATGGTAAAGCGTTTTTTATTTCGTTCCCCAATCAAAGCAAATTCCGCTTCATCGTACTCATAAAAATCGTCGGTAAGCGAGCGAACAGGAATCATGCCCTCACATTTGGTTTCGTTAAGTTCCACATAAATGCCCCATTGGGTAACTCCTGAAATAACTCCGCGGTACTCTTTACCCACATTGTCTTTCATAAATTCCACCTGTTTGTATTTTATGGATGAACGCTCGGCAGTAGCTGCCAATTGTTCCATATCGGATGCGTGCCTGCACATTTCTTCGTACTTTTCCTGAACGGCCGATTTTCCGCCTTTAAGGTATTGTTCCAGCAGCCGATGCACCATCATATCGGGATAACGGCGGATGGGTGAGGTAAAATGCGAATAGTAATCGAACGAAAGGCCGTAATGACCCAGGTTTTTGGTTGAATATTCGGCTTTTGCCATGGTTCTGATGGCCAGGGTTTCAACCACCGTTTGCTCATTTCGTCCCTGAACATTACCCAGCAATTGATTCATAGATTCTGCAATCTTTTTCGGCGACTTGGTTTGCACCTGATAACCAAACCTTTTTATAAAGTGGGCAAAAGCATTCAGTTTTTCTTTATTTGGCTCGTCGTGAACGCGGTAAACAAAGGTCTTTATGGTTTTCTTTCCATCGGGTTTTCCAACAAACTCGGCAACCTGGCGGTTGGCCAGGAGCATAAACTCCTCAACCAGTTGGTTACTTTCTTTGTTTTCCTTCAGGTAAACGCCAATGGGCCGGGCTTTGTCATCGAGCTGGAATTTAACTTCGCTTCGCTCAAAAGCTATGGAACCCATCTGAAACCTTTTGGCCCGAAGTTTTTGCGCCATTTGATGCAATACCAGGATTTCCTCTTTCAAATCACCTTCACCGGTTTCAATTACTTCCTGAGCTTCCTCGTAAGTAAAACGTCGGTCACTATTTATAATGGTGCGGCCAATCCAAGAGTTTATTACGTGTGCTTCGGCATCGAGTTCTACTACGGTTGAGAAACAAAGTTTGTCTTCGTTCGGCCGCAGCGAGCAAATAAAGTTCGACAAACGCTCGGGCAACATGGGTACCACCCTGTCAACCAGGTAAACCGAAGTAGCCCGCTCATAAGCTTCTTTCTCAAGCACGGTATTTGGCCGTACATAGTGGGTTACATCGGCAATATGAATCCCCACCTCGATGTTTCCATTCTTAAGTTTTTGATATGAAATAGCGTCATCAAAATCTTTTGCATCAAAAGGGTCGATGGTGAAGGTAGTAATGCTTCTAAAGTCGCGTCGCTGAGCAATTTCTTCCTCGGTAATTTCTTCCGGGATGCGTTCTGCCGCATCCAATACTTTTTGAGGAAAAGCATAGGGCAAGCCAAACTCGGCTAGTATGGCATGCATTTCCACTTCGTTCTCGCCCGGCATTCCTAAAACCTCAACCACTTCGCCAATAGGGTTTTTCTGGTTCTCAGGCCATTCAATAATTTTGGCAATGGCTTTTTGGCCGCTTTTGGCTTTCTTTAACTTGTCAAGCGGAATAAAAATATCGAAAGGCATTTGGTTTCGCTCCGGAATCAAAAAAGCAAAATGCTGCGAAACCTCGATGACTCCAACAAAAACCTCACGTTTGCGTTTTAAAATTTCAACTACTTCGCCCTCCACGTGATTCCGTTTTTTAAGTGCATACACGTAAACCCGGACCACATCGTCGTGCAGGGCATGATTAAGGTTTTTTGCGGCCACAAAAACATCACGATCAATCTCATCAGAGACAATATATGCCGAGCCTTTGGCCGTTAAATCAACTTTTCCGGTAATGTAATTGCCGGTAGTTTTCAGCTTAAATTTTCCGCGATGAATCTCAATCAAATCACCTTTGGCAGCCATTTCAATTAAACAACCGTTTATGAGTTTTCGGGTATTGGCATCGGTAACGTGTAACAGAGTGGATAACTGTTTGTAATTCAATGAGCGACCCGGATCTTCGTTAAAAACAGATAGAATCTTATTTATCAGGGAGGGTTTGTTAAACGAAGCCTTCTTGCCTTTCTTCTTCCAGCCTTCTTTGCTTTTCTTTTTCGACATAGCGTTTAATTTATATAAACCATTAAGCTAAAAGTTACCAAAAACCCCAATAAAAAACCGGCGTAGACCTGCGAGTGTGTATGTTCGCGAAGGTATAAGCGCGCTGAAGCTATAAGCCCGGCAATAAGAATGGCCAGCATGAGTAATCCATCTAACTGAATCTGATAGCGATGTCCCAATACAGATAACAAACCAATAATTCCACCAATTCCCATGGTATGCAGGCTGATTTTCCATTTTAAATGGATAAATGCTGCCATTAAAACACAAATAAAAGCAGCCAACAGGTATTGTTGAAGAAACACCGGAACCATATACCTATGCAACAGGTAATATCCAAAATAGTAGAATCCGGCTGTTATAAAAATGGGCAACAAGCGTTCATTTCTATCAGAAATTGTTATCCCGGTTATGAGCTTATGGTAATAAAAAAATGGCAATAGCGCCAGTGGAAAAATAACATTGGTAAGGGCAACTATTTTTATAATGGCCATACGGCTTTCGGATGGAAGCAATGCCAAATGGCTGAAACTTAAAATAATTAGCACTCCAAACAGGGTCATAAAAACCGGATGAAGCACAAACGAGATAAGGAAAACTACTTTTTTTGTCATGGTTTTAATTTTGCTTACGCAAGGTAAAATTTTTTACTTTGTGAAGGTGCAACAAAGTTTACAATATTACAACTCCTGTCTTAAAAACAGAAATTGAGTCCCTATCAGGACAGAATTAGCGGGGTGCAACTAAAGTTCTTTTCGCAAACGGGCTACCGGAATGTCGAGTTGTTCGCGGTACTTGGCTACCGTTCGCCGGGCTATCTGATACCCTTTATCCTGAAGAATTTTTGTTAAGCGTTCATCGGTAAGTGGTTTCTTTTTATCCTCGCCCGAAATGGCTTCCTCAAGAATACTCTTTACTTCACGGGCGCTCACCTCTTCACCACTGGTGGTTTGCATGGCTTCAGAAAAGAACGATTTTAACGACAGTATACCAAAATCGGTTTGTATGTATTTACTGTTGGCTACCCTCGAAATGGTTGAAATATCAAGTCCGGTAATATCGGCAATATCTTTAAGAATCATGGGTTTGAGTTTTTTCTCGTCCCCGTCCAGAAAATATTCGTGCTGGTATTCCAGAATGGCCTCCATGGTAATGAGCAGGGTGGTTTGCCGCTGTCGAATGGCGTCGATAAACCAACGGGCCGAATCGAGTTTTTGCCTGACAAAAGTAATGGTCTCCTTATCCTGACGATTTTTCTTGGCCTTTTTTCGTGCCAGATTGTCCAACATATCAGCATAAGTACGGCTCACCTTCAAATCGGGCACGTTGCGTTCATATAGCGAAACTTCAAGGTTTCCATCCTGGTTTTCAAGTATAAAATCGGGAATAATGGGACGGCTACTTTGATCGCGTGGATCGGAATAAGTCCCTCCGGGTTTGGGGTTTAAGCGCAGAATCTCGTCGAGCGCTGCTTTTAATTCCTCTTCAGTAATGTTTAGTTTAGCAATTATTTTGTCGTAATGTTTTCGGGTAAATTCCGTAAAGAATTCGTCAAGTATTTTTTCGGCTAAAACCAAGGCTTCGTTTTCCTGGTCGCGTTTCCTGATTTGAATCAGCAAACATTCTTGCAGGTTAGTAGCTCCAACACCTGGTGGATCGAAATCCTGAATTACTTCCAACACTTTTTTAAGTTGCTCCAAGCTGGTTTCCATATTCAGGGCAAAAGCTAAATCGTCGACAATAGCATCCAAATCACGACGCAGGTACCCATCGTCGTCAATGTTTCCAATTATGTACTCGGCTAGTTTTTTTTCAAAATCACTTAAAACACGTAGGCCCAACTGGGTTAACAGGTTCTCATGAAAAGTAGAACCCATGGAAAAGGGTATTTCTTTGCGTTCGTCGTCTTTTGAATAATTGTTGGCCCGCAGTTTATAGGCAGGGGTATCGTCCTGATCGGCCAGGTAATCTTCCAGCGAAAATTCCTCCAGTTCTTTTTCTTCACCGACTCCTTCGTCGGCCTGATCGATGTCGTATTCAGCACCCTCTTCCAACGCCGGGTTTTCTTCCAGCTCTTTTTTAATGCGTTGATGCAACTGCATGGTAGGAATCTCAAGCAGCTTAATCATTTGTATCTGCTGTGGCGATAATTTTTGTAAAAGCTTTTGTTGTAACCTTTGTTTTAACATGCAATTAACTGCTAGTGGTTCGTTAAATTTATTGGATGCAATTTAATGAAAAAATATGGTTTTCTTTCTTTAGCATCCTGCTTTTTGAAGCTTTGCAAACACTGCTAATAAAACGAAAAAAGACCTGCAATTGTTGCAGGTCTTTTGGTATTTTAAAACAGGCTTATTTTTATTAGAATTCCGCATTCTTAGGTGTACGTGCAAAGGGAATCACGTCGCGGATGTTTCCCATGCCGGTTACAAAAAGCATCAGACGTTCAAAACCCAGCCCGTAACCACTGTGCGGAACGGTGCCAAACTTACGGGTTTCGAGGAACCACCACATGTCTTCTTCAGCAATTCCCATTTCGTCGATACGCACTTTAAGTTTCTCATAGCTTTCTTCGCGTTGCGAACCGCCAATAATTTCGCCAATGCCCGGGAATAAAACATCCATTGCCCGAACGGTTTTGTTATCGTCGTTTTGCTTCATGTAAAAAGCCTTGATTTCTTTGGGATAGTCGGTAAGAATCACGGGTTTTTTGTAATGCTTCTCCACCAGGTACCGTTCATGTTCACTCTGTAAATCGATGCCCCATTTTACCGGATACTGGAATTGTCCCTTCTTATTGGGTTTCGAATCTTCCAAAACTTTTATGGCTTCCGTATAGCTTAAGCGCACGAATTCATTTTTGGTCACAAATTCCAGTTTATCAATCAAAGACAGTTCCGAGCGTTCGTTTTGGGGTTTTGATTTCTCTTCGTCGATCAAGCGGTTTTGCAGAAACTCCAAATCATCGCGACAATTGTCGAGGGCATACTGAATCAGGTATTTGAGCATTTCTTCGGCCAAATCCATGTTATCGTGAATGTCGTAAAAGGCCATTTCGGGTTCAATCATCCAGAATTCGGCCAGGTGACGCGAAGTGTTTGAATTCTCGGCACGAAAGGTAGGCCCAAAAGTATAAATCTCGCCCAGGGCCAGCGCAGCCAATTCTCCTTCCAGCTGCCCCGAAACGGTAAGGTTGGTCATTTTCCCAAAGAAATCTTTGGAATAATCCACATCGCCGTCTTTGGTCTTGGGTAGTTTGTTTAAATCGAGGGTAGTAACCTGAAACATTTCGCCGGCACCTTCGGCATCGGATCCGGTAATGATGGGCGAATGCATGTAGTAAAACCCTTTATCGTTAAAGAATTTATGAATGGCATAGGCCATGGCATGCCGGATGCGGAACACAGCGCTAAACGTATTGGTGCGGAACCGCAGGTGTGCTTTTTCGCGCAAAAATTCAAGGCTGTGTTTTTTGGGTTGTAAAGGATATTCGTCAGGGTTGGCCTCACCATAAACCTCGATACTTTCGGCCACCAGCTCCACCTTTTGTCCCGAACCCTGACTCTCGGTAAGTGTTCCAATAATATTTAATGAAGCTCCGGTATGGATGCGATCCAATATGGAATCGGCAATGTTTTCGCGGTCGGCAACCACCTGAATGTTATGAATGGTCGATCCGTCGTTTAAGGCAATAAAAGCCACGTTCTTGCTTCCGCGTTTGGTCCGTACCCATCCTTTTACACAAACTTTACTGCCAAAATCGTCTGATTTAAGCACTACTGCAATTTTTGTTCTTCTTAATGATTCCATAATTTTTTCCTGTTCAAAAATAAAGGGCAAAAATAATAATTACTTGCAAGTTGCAAGTTTTTGGCCGCCCAATTTATTGGTATGAAGTTTTTTTACCCTGTTTGCTTTTATTTTAGCTCCCACTCAAAGCCGTCTTTGGTGTCTTTTATTACCACACCCATTTGCGTAAGCTGGTTGCGAATGCTGTCGGCAGTAGCCCAATCCTTATTATTTTTGGCTTCGATGCGCAAATTCAACAACATTTCGATAAGCTGTCCGCTTAAATCGGTATTTGCAGAACCCGATTGTTCTCCGGGCAACAGTCCCAGTATATCCACAACAAAATCGTGGTACAACTTGCGGAGTAATTCCAGACCTTCAGTATCGATGGTTTCGTTTCCGGCCAGCAGGCTGTTGGTAATTTTCACCGCTTCAAAAAGTTGAGCCAGCAAAACGGGACTGTTCAGGTCGTCGTTCAGGGCCTGGTAACATTTGTCACGTAAAGCAGCCATATCCACTGTACTTTGGCCAGAGGCAGTAATTTTTTGCGTGGCTTCCATTCCCTTCATCAGCCGGTCGAGTCCTTTTTCGGCAGCCAGCAAGGCCTCGTTCGAAAAATCGACAGTCCCCCGATAATGGGCCATCAGAATAAAGAATCGGATGGTCATGGGACTATAGGCTTTTTCGAGCAGCGGGTGCGAACCGGTAAACAGTTCGTTCAGGGTAATGAAATTTCCCAGCGACTTGCCCATCTTTTGTCCGTTAATGGTAATCATGTTGTTATGCATCCAGTAGCGGGCCGCATCGTGACCGTGTGCTGCTGTGGATTGGGCAATCTCGGCTTCGTGATGCGGAAAAACCAAATCCATGCCCCCGCCGTGAATGTCGAAGGTCTTGCCCAGGTAACGGGTACTCATGGCCGAGCATTCCATGTGCCATCCGGGAAAACCGTCGCTCCATTCGCTGGGCCAGCGCATAATATGTTCGGGGGCGGCTTTTTTCCACAGGGCAAAGTCGGCACTATTTCGCTTTTCACTTTGTCCGTCTAGCGTACGGGTATTTTCGTAAAGTTCTTCAAGTTTGCGTCCCGAGAGTTTTCCGTAGGGGTGCTTTTCGTTGTATTTAAACACATCGAAATAAACCGAGCCATTAACTTCGTAAGCAAAACCCTGGTCAAGAATCTCCCGAATCATTTGTTGCTGCTCAATAATGTGGCCCGTTGCCCGTGGCTCAATGGAAGGCGATTTCACGTTCAGCGCCCGCATGTTGTCGTGGTAACTTTCGGTGTATCGATGCACGATTTCCATGGGTTCCACCTGTTCGATCCGGGCTTTGCGGGCAATTTTATCTTCGCCTTCGCCAGCTTCTTCGTCAGACAGGTGGCCCACATCGGTAATATTTCGCACATAGCGCACCTTATAGCCCAGGTGCTCAAAATAGCGGGTCAGCAAATCGAAGGTTACCGCCGGACGTGCGTGCCCCAGGTGGGCTTCGCCATAAACGGTGGGCCCACAAACGTATAGCCCCAGGTGACCGGGGTGTAAGGGAATAAATTCTTCTTTTTTGCGCGTTAGCGTATTATAAATGAAAACTTTGTGTTGCATTGTATATTCTGGTTTTGTAGCTGCAAAGCTAAAAATTATTATTTAAAAGCAGGCTATAGTGTGGGTAAGGTTTGAAGAATGTCTTGCTTTAAGCTAAGATGGAAATGGTAAACGCCTAAATTTTCTGTTCTTGAGTTTTTGTATGACTAAAGGAAATTGCATTTTGAAATCAGCAGAATTACTCCTCAACCGACTCAATCACTTTGCCGTCTTTATAAATCAGCGTGCGGATGAGTTCGCCCTGATCGTTATACAGGTAGCGCTTGCCGTTTATGAACTTGCCTTTGACAAAGTCGCCTTCGCGATCAACCTTTTTAAACTCGTTGTAGGTAACGTAATAGCCGGTTTGGGTAAAAAAATCGAGTTCCTTACCCGATGTTTTATCATTGGTAACCGGCTGGAGTTTGGGTGCGGTCTGTTTTTTTGCTGGTTTTTCGGCAATCTCAAATTCTTTAATAGAAGCTACTTCAATTTTACCATCGGTAAAATTCATTTCAGCTTTGATGCTGCCATCGGGGTGGTATTCGGTAAGGATGCCCTGCTTTTTTCCATCGGTCCAGTCGCCTTTAATCATTAGCGAGCCGTCGCTGTAGTAATAACGCTGTTCGCCGGTACGTTGGCCGGTTTCGTTGTAGCTCCAGTCGTAGGCCAGACTTCCGTTCTCGTGGTAGTATTTGTATTCGCCCACCCACTTGTTTATTTTCCAGATTCCCTGTTCCGAAACCTTGCCGTCGGGATAATAGAATTTGGCGGGACCATCGGGGCGGTTGTTTTTATAGGTAATTTCGTGTTTGAGTTTGCCCGAAGGATAGTAGCCATACCACAGACCTTCTTTTTTATTATTGGTGTATTGCCCCTTTTCCTCAAGTACCCCGGCTGCGCTCAGGCTAACCCACAAGCCCTGCTTCTGGTTGTTGACATCGCGCTGATTTACGGTTTCGCCCTGATACGTTTCAGCGTGTTGCCCGAATCCGGCAAACGAAAACAATAAAAACCCTATTGCAAGCAGGTACTTCACCATTGGGGATATTTTTTATCAAAAATAACATTTTTAGCCAGTTATTGAAAAATTAATTTTTCGAATCATCTATTCTTAAAAACAAGAATAGGAATTAAACAAAAACTCTTTTTGATGAAAAACATTGGAACCGTTATTTTGAGTTTTCGCAATAGATATATGCCCCTGCGTCCTACATCGCAGCTACAATAATTTTGCAGGGCCCAAGCCGGAACCCGGTTAAGCGGCGGCCTTATATTTTGGCTTAAACAAAGCGACGGTCAGGTTCCTGCACTTTGTAGGAACTCGACTGGAGCCTCGGTTAGGTAGCTGCAAATTGCAGGAGCTCAACCGGAGTTGCGGTCAAGTCGCTGCAAATTGCAGGAGAACAAACGGAGTTGCGGTCATGCTCCTACAAAAATGCAGGAGACCAAACGGAGTTGCGATCATGCTCCTGCAAAATGCAGGAGGTTAACCGGAGTCACGGTCATGCTGCTGCATTTTGCAGGAGCTCAATCGGAGTCTCGGTTAACCTGCTGCAAGTTGAAAAGGCAAAATCTTAGTCGCGGATTTACTGAAACAAGTTGTAAAAGTAAAATCGGTGGCTCAGATTGACCCAAACATCATGTAATTAAACAATCGGAGACTCAGATAAGCTGCTGCAAGGTAGTAAAGCTAAATCGGCGTCACGGATTTATCGAAACAAGTTGTAAGAGTTCAATCGGAGTCACAGATTTGCTGCTGCAAAAGGTATTGAACCCAAATTACTCCGGGATTAACTTTTCAGCTTTGTTAAAATGCTATGGGCTTTCGAACCAAGTGAAAAATCTTGCCCGCATCTTACTTATATTGTCGTTTAAACCAACTAATAGTTAAAATGCGTATTGCAACTTCTTTTTATAGTGTATCGCCGGATAGGAAAACCACACGGGGAGCTGGTAAGCGAGTCTTTCAATTGGTTGAAATAACCGGGTCAAAAATCACAAATTGAAACTTTTTTTGCTGTTTTGTTTTGATTTAACACTTTTGCCTGTATATTTGTAGCTCAATTATCGATCTTTTTACGGTTGATGTTATACAGAAGAGCAGAGAGATTAGGCTCGCAGAAGCTCTAGCAACCTTCCCCCCGAAAGGAAAGGTGCTAATACCTAACCTGCCGGATATTCCGGTTGGGAAATTATAACGAAACAGACAGATGAAAACATTCGCAACTCAAAAATCAGGAAACCTTTACCAGCAGCAAAAAGCCTTTGCTTTGTGTTCGGTAGTTTCGTACCACCTGGCCTTTTCAAAAGCCTGCATGCACCTGTAGGTGCTCTTTTATTTACCCCTAAAAGCTATTTATAGCCGCAACGCTTTGGGTTCAAGGAACCGAAAACCGTTTGCACACCAATATTTGGTTTAGCCCCAGTGGCTATACCTGAACTCATACAAACTTTTAATTTATTTATCATGACAACAAAAAACACCCATATAGCCACCCGCGCGGTTCAGAGTGGTTACGAACCTAAAAATGCCGAACCCCGCGTAGCCGGAATTATTCAAAGCACCACCTATAAGTTTGACACCGCCGAGCAAATTGCCGACGTGTTCGACTTAAAAGATACCGCTCACATTTATTCGCGCATCAGCAACCCCACAGTAAGCCAGCTCGAAGAAAAAATTACCGCGCTCGAGGGCGGAACCGGGGCCCTGGCGCTGGCATCGGGACATGCCGCCGTATCGCTGGCCATTCTGAACCTGTGTAGTGCCGGCCATCATTTTGTAGCGGCCAAATCGCTTTACGGCGGAACCATCAACTTGTTTTCGAACACGCTGAAGCGCTACGGCATTAGCTGTACTTTTGTCGATCAGGATGCCCCGCTGAGTGAATTGCAAAAGGCCATTCAGGACAACACCCGTTTAATTTTTGCCGAAAGCCTGACCAATCCGGGAATGGAAGTGCTCGATTTTGAAAAATTCAGTCACCTGGCAAAAAACAATCAACTGCCGCTGATTATCGACAACACATTCCCCACACCGGTGCTTTGCCAGCCTTTTGAACACGGAGCCCATATTGTTATTCACAGCACTACTAAGTTCATCGACGGGCATGCCACCAGCGTGGGCGGAGTAATTGTTGATGGTGGAAACTTTAACTGGGACAATGGAAAATTCCCCGAGTTTACCACCCCCGACGAGAGTTATCATGGTGTACGCTATGCCTTCGATTTTAAGGACATCCCTTTTGTGGTGAAAGCCCGCACCCAGTTGCTGCGCGACTTTGGTCCCTGCCTTTCGCCGTTTAATGCCTTTCTTACGTATCACGGGTGCCAGACCCTGGCCCTGCGTATGGAACGCCATAGCAGCAACACCCTGCAACTGGCCCAATGGCTCGAAAAACAAAAAGAAGTGGATTGGGTACGCTTTCCCGATTTGAAATCGAGCCCTTATCATAAACTGGCTAAACGCTACCTGCCCGGAGGTTCCAGCGGGGTACTCGCTTTTGGTTTCAAAGGCGGTTTTGAGGAAACCAAACAGCTTATCAATCGCTTAAAACTGGCCAAACTGGTGGTTCATGTGGGCGACATCCGCACCAGCGTGGTTCACCCGGCCAGCATGACACACCGCCAATTAAGCGAAGACCAACTGCTCGACATTAAGATTACCCCCAACCTGATTCGCGTATCGGTGGGTATTGAACACATTGACGATATAATTGCTGATTTTAAACAAGCCTTTT
This sequence comes from Salinivirgaceae bacterium, assembly GCA_050251815.1. Taxonomy (GTDB): domain Bacteria; phylum Bacteroidota; class Bacteroidia; order Bacteroidales; family SZUA-534; genus GWE2-40-63. The sequence goes on from JBFWMB010000008.1 coordinate 49,954, forward strand.
CAATTAACAATTAGCAATGAGTAATGAACAATAGTCTTCAGTGGTCAGTTTGCAGTTTGCAGCCAACAGTTGAAACAGACAAACGAAAGCGGTGCAAGCAGTTACCTGTAATGGAAAGCTAGAACATTATACACCGCAAAAGGCGGCAGGCTGCAAAAGGCGGCAGGCCACAAATTGCCCGTCGTTTACAACGGACATTTAATCATTCGAATTCATTCTTAAGAAACAAAAAACATGGAAGCAACAGATACCGAGTGTTTGATAAAGTCAGAATTTCTCTCGCACGACGGAGGGAAAAATGTAAAATACCTGAAACACACGCAGGAATTTAAACTGGAAAACGGAGCGGTTTTGCCGGAAGTGGAAATTGCGTACACCACCTACGGCACACTTAATCGTGAACAAAACAATGTGGTGTGGATGTGCCATGCTTTTACGGCAAATGCCGATCCAGTGGATTGGTGGCCGGGAATGGTGGGCCCGGGGCATTTTTTTGATCCCGAACACTATTTTATTGTGTGTGCCAATATTCTGGGTTCCTGTTACGGAAGCACCGGTCCATTATCACTTAACCCGCTAACCGGAACGCCTTACTATCTCGATTTTCCGCAGGTCACTGTGCGCGATCAGGTGAAAGCTCACGAAATATTGTGCGAACACCTGGGCATCGATAAAATTCATCTGGTGCTGGGTTGTTCCATTGGAGGACATCAGGCCCTGGAGTGGACCATTTCAAATCCCGATTTGTTCGAACATGCCATTTATGTAGCCACCAACGCCATAAACACGCCCTGGGTAACAGCCTTTAACGAAAGTCAGCGCCTGGCCATTGAGGCTGACCCTACATTTTTTGAGAAACGTCCCGATGGCGGAGCCCGGGGAATGAAAGCGGCGCGAAGCATAGCACTTATCAGCTATCGTAACCCGAATGCCTACAATAAAACCCAGGCCGAAGACGACCCGGAAAAAACCGACGGATACCGGGCCAGCTCATACCAGGCTTATCAGGGCGACAAACTGGTAAAGCGCTTTAACGCCTATTCGTATTATTACTTAAGCAAGGCACTCGATTCGCACAACGTAGGTCGCGCTCGCGGTGGATACAAAGCAGCTTTAAGTAGAATTACCGCTAAAACGCTGGTGATATCCATCGATACCGACCTCTTGTTTTCGCCCGACGATCAGCAACTGATACACCAGAACATTCCGGGAAGTCGGCTCGAAGTGCTCGAATCGTTTTACGGCCATGATGGTTTTCTGCTGGAATTTGAGAAACAAAACCGGATATATGCCGATTTTTTAAACGCAGATTAAATTCAAAAACACGAAGAACAACATGAGTACACAAATAAATATAGGATTGATTGGCTTTGGCACCGTAGGCAGAGGGCTCTACGAAGTGCTCGAAAAGTCGCCCAACGACCGGGTGGCCATTAAAAAAATCTGTATTAAAGATGCAGACAAACAGCGGGAGCTTCCTCAGGAATATTTTACCACCGATGCCGATTCGCTATTAAATGACCCCTCGCTTAACCTGATTGTTGAGCTGATTGACGATGCCGATGCAGCTTACGATTTGGTAACCTCGGCCCTGGCAAAAGGGAAATCGGTGGTGTCGGGCAATAAAAAGATGATTGCCACCCACCTTACCGAACTGATTGAATTGCAAAAAACTTACGGAACCGCTTTGCTTTACGATGCCTCGGCTTGCGGAAGCATTCCGGTAATCCGTAACCTCGAAGAATATTACGACAACGATTTGCTTAAATCGATAACCGGCATCTTAAATGGTTCGTCGAATTTTATTCTGACGCGTATCTTTAACGACAAAATGGATTACCATACCGCCTTAAAACTGGCTCAGGATTTAGGTTTTGCTGAAAGCAATCCCCTGTTCGATGTCGAAGGCTTCGACAGTTTATACAAGCTGGTGATTCTTGCTGTACATGGGTTTGGCACGGTAATAAATCCCGATGAGGTATTGAACTACGGCATTTCAAACATTTCGGATTTTGACATACAGTATGCCCGCGAGAAAGGCTATCGCATAAAACTGGTGGCTCAGGTAACTAAAATCAATAAAAATGAAATTACCTTGTATGTGCTTCCCCGTCTGGTAACCAAGGACAAATACATTTACAGTGTCGAAGACGAGTTTAACGGAGTAGTGATTCAGGGCGAAGCCTACGATAAGCAATTTATGTTCGGGAAGGGTGCCGGAGCACACCCCACGGGTTCGGCAGTACTTTCAGACATTACAGCCCGCTTACACAATTACCGCTACGAATACAAAAAGCAAAAGTATTTTAACGTGCCAAAATACAGCACCAACCATACATTAAGCGTATATTTGCGCTATACAAATCCGGTGGACTTAAACCTTTTTGATTTTGAACAAATTCAGGAAAGGTATACCTCGGAACAAAACAACTATGTTATTGGTACCATTAAACTCGACCAACTGATTAAGCTGAAAAACACTCTCCCTAAACTGGATGTGTTTCTAGCTTATTTGGGCGATTTGGTAAACACCTATTAAAAGGTAAGGTAAAAATTAAAACAATTGATAAGAAGTGTTTATTGATGAAGTTAAAAGATTAGAACGCGGATAACGCAGATGCAAGCACCGCGGATTTAAAATCATAAAAATCAGCTAAAATCGGCGCTTTCGCGAAGCAAAATCCGCACCATCAGCGTTCTATAGTCACAGAGAATAATCCAAAAAATTAATACAATGCCTTTAAAACATCAGGAATTATCAGAGCAGCTAATAAGAACCTTTTTCGATGTTTACAATGAATTGGGATATGGTTTTCTTGAGAAAGTTTATCAAAATGCGATGTATGTTGAGTTGAAATCCCGGGGATATTATGTTGAAGCACACAAACAATTAAAAGTATATTATAAAAATGTGGAAGTAGGTGAATATTATCCCGACTTAATTGTTGATGATAAAATAATTATCGAACTTAAGGCTGCCGAATATCTGGTACAGGAAAACGAAGCTCAATTAATAAACTATTTGAAGGCTACCGATATTGAGGTTGGTTTACTGTTTAATTTTGGAAAGAAGCCTGAATTTAAAAGAAAAGTATTTGAAACAGCCAGAAGTATTAAAAAAAAATAACAAAACGCGGATGCAAGCAACGCGGATTTAATTACAAAAAAGATCAGCGAATATCAGCGCTTTCGCGATAGCGAAATCCGCGGCATCGGCGTTCTAAAAAAATTTTTGAATAAATAAAAAATACACACCATGTCACATCAGAAAACTCAGATAGAAGAATTAATTAAAAAGCGTATTTTGGTGCTCGACGGAGCTACCGGAACCATGATACAGCGCTACAAACTCAGCGAAGAAGACTTCCGGGGCGAGGAATTTAAAAACCATCCTGCCGATTTAAAAGGGAATAACGATTTATTGTCGCTTACCCGCCCCGACATTTGTAAAGAAATACACCAAAAGTTTTTGGAGGCCGGTTCCGATATTATTGAAACCAACACCTTTAATTCAACCCGCATTTCGCAAGCCGATTACTCCATGGAACCCCTGGTTCGCCGCATCAATGTGGCTGCTGCAAAAAACGCCTGCGAAATGGCCGACAAGTATACCGCCATGAACCCCGACAAACCTCGCTTTGTTGCTGGTTCCATGGGCCCAACCAATAAAACCGCTTCCATCTCGCCCGACGTGAACGATCCCTCAAAACGTTCCATTACCTGGGATCAGCTGGTGGATGCCTACCAGGAACAAGCCGAAGGGTTGATTGAAGGTGGTGTGGACCTGCTGCTGATTGAAACCGTATTTGATATTCTGAACGCCAAAGCCGCTTACGTGGGCGTGCTGAATGCTTTCGAAAAATTCAATACCAAACTTCCGGTAATGATGTCGGTTACCATTGCCGATAAAAGCGGACGCACCCTTTCGGGACAAACCGTAGAGGCTTTCATTATTTCGCTTTCGCACATGGATTTATTGAGCATCGGGCTGAACTGCAGCTTTGGTGCCGAAGGCTTGCGTCCTTACCTGGAGGAACTGGCAGCCAAATCGCCCTGGTACATTTCAGTGTATCCCAATGCCGGATTACCCAATCAGTTGGGCGAATACGACGAGTTGCCCCGGACCATGGCGCATCAGATTCAGTATTTCCTCGACAACAACCTGCTAAACATTGTTGGCGGGTGCTGTGGAACCACTCCCGAACACATTAAAGCGATAGCCGAAATTACAAAAGGGTACCAGCCCCATCAGAAAACAGCAATAAAAACGGCTACCCGCTTAAGCGGACTGGAGCCCCTGATAATTACTCCCGAAATTAATTTTGTGAATGTGGGCGAACGTACCAATGTTTCGGGCTCCATTAAATTTGCCCGGCTCATACGCGAAAAAAAATACGACGAAGCGCTCAGCATCGCCCGTAATCAGGTAGATGGCGGCGCCCAGATTATTGACGTTAATCTTGACGACGGCTTGTTGGATGCAGTGAGCGAGATGACCACCTTTTTGAATTACATTGTTTCAGAACCCGAAATTTCGCGCCTTCCCATCATGATCGATTCATCGAAATGGGAAGCGCTTGAAGCTGGTTTAAAAGTGTTGCAGGGAAAAGCCATAGTGAACTCCATCAGTTTAAAGGATGGGGAAGCCGACTTTATTAAAAAAGCAAAACTGGTCCGTAAATATGGAGCGGCAGCAGTAATTATGGCTTTTGACGAAGAAGGTCAGGCCGTAACTTCTGATCGTAAAAATGCCATTTGTAAACGGGCTTACGATATTTGGGTGCATCAGCTGGGTTTTCCACCTGAGGATATTATTTTCGATCCAAACATTCTGGCCATTGCCACCGGAATGGAAGAACACGACAATTATGCTGTGGAGTTCATTAAAACAGTTACCTGGATTAAACAGAACCTGCCTCATGCGAAAATCAGCGGAGGCCTGAGCAACCTTTCGTTCAGCTTCCGCGGAAACAATACCGTGCGCGAGGCCATGCACTCGGTGTTTTTGTATTACGCCATTAAAGAAGGCATGGACATGGCCATCCTAAATCCCGGAATGATTCAGATTTACGACGATATTCCAAAAGACTTGCTTACGTTGGTCGAAGATGTGGTGCTGAACCGCAAACCCAATGCCGGTGAAAAACTGATAGAATTTGCCGAAACGGTAAAAAACGATGGGAAAGAAGTGGTAAAAACAGAAGCCTGGCGCGAGAAACCACTTGAAGAACGGCTCTCTTATTCACTTATGAAAGGGATAAATGAATACCTGCATCAGGATTTGAATGAAGCATTGGGAAAATATTCTCCCACACTTAAAATAATTGAAGGGCCGTTGATGGATGGCATGAACCTGGTGGGCGACCTGTTTGGCGAAGGCAAAATGTTTCTACCGCAAGTGGTTAAAACTGCACGGGTAATGAAACAGGCTGTAGCTTTTCTGCAACCCTATATTGAAGCCGAACAGGAAGGCGGAACAAGCGGTGAGCGTACCTACGTAGGAAAAGTACAACTGGCTACCGTAAAAGGTGACGTGCACGACATTGGTAAAAATATTGTCAACGTGGTTTTGGCCTGCAACAATTACGACACCATCGACCTTGGGGTAATGACTCCCTGCGAGACCATATTAAATAGCGCCCGTGAAAACAAGGTCGACATAATTGCGTGCAGTGGTTTAATAACTCCGTCGTTAGACGAAATGGTGCATGTAGCTAAAGAAATGGAAAAAGCAGGCTTCACCATTCCTCTGTTTGTTGGTGGTGCAACCACATCGAAGATTCATACCGCGCTCAAAATCGATCCGCATTACAGCGGCCCGGTAATTCATTCAAAAGATGCTTCGGAAGCGGTAAAAATGATGAACGAGGTAATGAATAAAACCACGGGTGAAGCTTTTTGCCAATCGTTAAAAGAGGAATATGCAAAAATCCGTCGCAATTACGGAAAAACTGCCAAACCCTTGTTAAGTCTGCCCGAAGCCCGGGCTAAAAAGATGCCGTTTAACCTTATGGAATCGGCTATTGTAAAGCCAAATAAACTCGGGTTAATGCAAATTGAAGACTTCGATTTATCGGAAATTCGTCAGTACATCGACTGGACTTTCTTCTTTATCTCGTGGGACTTTAAAGGGAAATTTCCGCAACTGCTCGAAGATCCTGAAAAAGGAGAAGAAGCACGGAAACTTTATAACGAGGCCAACCAGATGATTGATGAGATTATTGCCGAAAAATCGCTGCGTGCCAATGCCATGGTTGGTTTGTATCCGGCCAACAGTCAGGGCGACGACATCATTATTTACGATCCGGAAGACGACACCAAAGAGATTGCCCGTTACCACAGCTTACGTCAACAAAACCCGGCACCAAACAGTGAATACTGTTATGCGTTGGCCGATTTTGTTGCACCGGTAGCTTCGGGTGTTAAAGATTATGTGGGTGCTTTTGCTGCCACAGCCGGCATCAACATTGAGAAAAAACTGGAGGAATACAAAGCAAAGAACGACGATTACCAGGCCATTCTGTTAAAATATGTAGCCGATCGTCTGGCTGAAGCATTCACCGAATTGCTGCACATAAAAATTCGCCGCGAATGGTGGGGCTATGTTCCGCAGGAAGAAATAAGCTTTGATGATTTGCTGGCCATGAAATACCGGGGAATTCGTCCGGCCATTGGTTATCCGGCATGTCCCGAACATACGGAAAAAGGCATGTTGTTCCAGCTAATTCAGGCTGATAAAGCGGGCATAAGTTTAACAGAAAACTTTGCCATGTATCCAAATGCTGCCGTATCGGGTTTGGTTTTTGCGCATCCCAAATCGCATTATTTTGGTGTGGGTAAAATTGGCCGCGACCAGGTGGAAGATTATGCCAAACGTAAAGGTTGGGATCTTGCCACTGCCGAAAAATGGCTGGGAACCTTATTGAATTATTAAAATCGTATGAAGTAAATGGCTTGACCCGTTCATCATTTTTTTCTTTCGGAAAAAATGATGAACTTAGGGTGGCTATCGCATAAAATGCATCCATGGAAAGCTTATCAAACTTATTGAATTAACAGTGAAAGTAATAGATCTCATTAATCAGCGGGAAAAAACACTTTTTTCCATCGAAATAGTACCTCCTTTGCGGGGAAACAATATTGAAGCTATTTATAAACGTATTGATCAGCTTATTGAATTTGATCCGGCGTTTATCAACATTACCTATCATAAGGATGAAGCCACTTATACCCAGTTAAAGAACGGGAAAATTGTAAAGCGTACCCTTTCAAAACGACCGGGAACGGTAGCACTTACCGCATCGATAATGAATAAATACAAGGTTGAAGTGGTTCCCCACCTGACCTGCGGAGGTTTTACGCGCGACCAGGCTGAAAATGCACTGATTGACTTTAACTTTTTGGGTATTGAAAACCTTTTGGTTTTGCAGGGCGATGCCGGACGCGGTCAGGATGTTTTTATTCCCGAACCTGAAGGCCATCGTTATGCTGTGCAATTGGTTGAGCAGGTAATGAACATGAATCGGGGAAAATATCTTGACGAAAATCTGGAACAGGGAAACCCTTCGAATTTTTGCGTGGGCGTTGCCGGATATCCCGAAAAACATTATGCAGCAGCCAGCATCGATTCCGATATTCAGTACCTGAAAGCCAAGGTATTGGCCGGAGCCGATTATATTGTTACCCAGATGTTTTTCGACAACAAATACTACTACGATTTTGTAGCCAAATGTCGGGCCGAAGGAATTGATGTCCCAATTATTCCCGGTCTAAAACCCATTGCTTTAATAAACCAGGTTGATGTGCTGCCAAAAATATTCCACACCGAAATTCCCGAATCACTAAGTAAAGAAATTCGAAAATGCCGTGATAACAAAGAAGCACTTGAAATTGGAACCCGCTGGACCATTGAACAAGCACGCGACCTGATGAAAAACGGTGCGCCGGTTTTACATTTTTATACCCTGGGGGCAGGCAGCAGCATACGCAAAATTGCCAAAGAAATATTTTAGCATTGAAAAAAACAAATTGAAACAAGTTGGTTGATTAAAAACGCTAGTACACCAACCCCTGTAATACCATTTGGTGAAGCTTACCTAACCAATATCGAAAAAAAACAAAAAATAATTGAGCTTTAGAGAATAAGGTATTGCTTTTGCATCTAAATTTGCCCCCTTCAAATCAAAAGCTTTTTATTATGGCAAATCTTTTTAAGCCTAAGTTTTTCAGCCTCCTGAAAAACGGGTTTACAAAAAAACAGGTTTCGCAGGATGTCCTTTCGGGTGTGGTGGTTGGCATTGTGGCTTTGCCCCTGGCTATTGCCTTTGCTGTAGCTTCGGGTGTTTCGCCCGAGAAGGGGCTTATTACAGCCGTTATAGCCGGATTCCTGATTTCACTTTTAGGGGGTAGTCGTGTTCAAATTGGTGGACCAACCGGGGCATTTATTGTAATTATTTATGCCATTGTGGAGCAATACGGCATCAACGGATTAATGATTTCGACCGTAATGGCCGGTATAATTCTGATAGCTTTTGGTTTGCTGCGTCTGGGTAACCTGTTGAAATTTTTTCCGCATCCGCTCATTGTTGGTTTTACCAGTGGTATTGCGCTGGTAATTTTTTCAACCCAGATTAAAGATGCCTTTGGCCTTCCCATTGAAAAAGTGCCTTCTGAATTTCTCGAAAAATGGAGTCTTTATTTTTCACATCTTTCAGAATTCAATCCCACCGCTTTACTAATAACTTTAGTAACCATTTTTATTACCATCTATTTTAAAAAGATTACTCAAAAAATACCTGGTTCATTTGTGGCTATCGTTCTGATAACCTTAATCGTTCAGCTTTTCGACGTTCCGGTAAGCACCATTGAAACTTTTTTTGGTGAAATTCCCAATAAATTTTCGCTTGAATGGCCAGCCATTGAATGGGGCGCGTTGAGTGTTTATCTTGCACCCGCTTTAACCATAGCCTTGCTGGGCGGCATTGAAAGCCTGTTGTCGGCCGTTGTTTCTGATGGTATGATTGGTGGAAACCATCGCTCAAATACCGAACTTATTGCCCAGGGAATTGCCAATATAGTTACTCCTTTTTTTGGAGGAATTCCCGCCACGGGAGCTATTGCTCGTACGGCTACCAATGTTAAAAATGGTGGTCGCACACCCATTTCGGGAATGATGCACGCGCTGACGCTGCTGTTAATTATGCTTTTTGTGGGCAAATGGGCCAAGCTGATTCCCATGTCGGTACTGGCCGGAATCTTGATTGTTGTTGCTTACAACATGAGTGAATGGCGCTCATTTATTAACATATTAAAAGGTTCGGTTTTCGACATTATGGTATTAGTCACCACCTTTTTATTGACTGTTCTGGTCGATTTAACGATTGCTATCGAAATTGGTGTAGTACTTTCGGCCCTATTGTTTATGAAACGCATGGCCGATTCCGGAACCAAGGGACTGTTCTCTGTCGATAGTGATGTAATAAATGAATATAGCGAGATTCCTAAAGAAATTGGTATTTATGAAATCAGTGGTCCCTTCTTTTTCGGCTCAGCCAAACATTATGGAGAACTGATTCGTGAAACCGGATTTAAAAGTAAGATTTTAATTATCCGGATGCGCCACGTACCTTTTATCGATGCCACCGGAGTACATAATTTCAGAGGAACTTTGTGTCTATTGTTGGGAGCACACATAAAAATATACCTTTCGGGTGTAAACCCCGAAGTCCGTAAAGAATTGATTAAGGGAAATATTGCCCAAATGGTAGGCCCTGAACATATTTTCGACTCTTTTGATGAAGCAGTAAAAGCTGCAAAAGCAAGTTTGTCGGTAAAACAACAGGTTACGCCGCATCACGATTGTGAATAATCGATAATTTCTGCTTCCTGAGCCTTGGTTTCCGTCAGATTAATTAAATTTGCGGCGTGAAACAATTTATACTAATAGGGTTTTCTTTACTTATACTTTGGCATAACCCAACTTTTAGCCAGGATAGGAACGACAAATACAATCGTTATTTTAAAAAAGACCAACTGTCGCTTACCTTAAATGGTACACAATGGCTGGCTGCTGATGCGACTCCACGCCCCACGGTTTTTTCGCGTGGCATTAACCTGCAAATGATGTATCCCATTCTGGGAAACCGTTCGAATGTGGCGCTGGCTTTGGGTTTTGGCTATGCGGTGCAAAACTATTACCTCGACCATTTTTTACACACCAACACAACTGACGCCTGGTTTACAAAAATTCCCGATAATTTATCGTACAGCAAATACAAGCTCACCACCAATTACCTTACTATACCTTTCGAGCTGCGCATAAGAACCAATCCCGACGCACTGTATCGCCGTAGTTTTAAAATATACCCCGGTTTCCGTGCCGGATACTTGGTAAATGTACATACCAAATATGTGGGTGAAAGTCCGGATACCGGAGAAGACATCAAGATTAAGGAATATCATATTAAACGAATTAATCCCCTTAGTTACGGTCCCACAATTCGTATCGGCTACGGAAAACTGATGCTGCACGGGTATTATTCCCTTTCCGGTCTTTTCGATTCAGTTACCCTGAATCCTTTAAATACATACGAGGTAGGTCTTTCGATAGTATTATTCTGACTGAACAAAACGCAAATTACGCTGCACTCCCTTAAGTTTAGCCCTTTTCAAAGCCGATTTCGCAAATAATCGGTTAAAATTTGCCTCATCCATGGCATTCCATGCTTCCCAATCGAGTAAATAAAAATCGCTGGAAGGTTTAAACTCGGGTAAAGCTGTAATTAAGGGTTTTTTATTCCAGGGGCAAACATCCTGACAAATGTCGCAGCCAAAAATACGGTCTTTGAAATTACCCTTCAAATCATCATCAATGTAGTCGTTCCGGTTTTCAATGGTTTGATACGAGATACAGCGCCTGCTGTCGACAACTCCGGGTTGCGCAATAGCCTGCGTGGGGCAGGCATCGATACATAAGGTACAACTTCCGCAAAAATTCGATGCATAAGGTTCATCATACACCAACTCAAGGTTTACCAGCAATTCGCTGATAAAAACAAAAGAGCCCATTTCTTTATTTATCAGGCAACTGTTTTTCCCGAGCCAGCCCAAACCTGCTTTTACAGCCCACAGCTTATCGGAAACCGGAGCTGAATCGACAAAAATACGGCCTTCCAAATCGGGAACCAGCGTGGCTATATGCTTCCAGAGTTCCTTCATCCGGTCCTTTAATACAAAGTGATAATCGGTTCCGTAAGCATATTTGGCAATTTGAGGATGTGCGGCGTTTTGCACTTGCTCAGGATAATAGGAAGTAATAAGTGATATGACCGATTTAACGCCGGGAACCAATTCAGTGGGATCGCTGCGTTTTTCCTGGTTACGCGCCATGTAATCCATTTCAGCGTGGTATCCTTTGGCAAGCCAGCCTTTTAAAGCGTCGGCAAAACCATTCAGTTTTTCGGCCCGGGCTATACCTACCCCATTAAAACCAAGCTCGAGGGCTTTTTCTTTTATTTTTTTGGTGATATCTGTTTTTGTCAGGCTCAAATCAACAACGAATTAAAACAAACGCCCCTGATTACCTGAAGGAATTTTTCCGAGATGCAGGTAAGCTTTTTCGGTGGCTTCGCGGCCACGTGGCGTGCGTTTAATAAAACCTTCCATTATCAGAAACGGCTCATATACTTCCTCGAGCGTTCCACTGTCTTCGCCCACTGCGGTAGCAATGGTTGTAAGACCAACCGGACCGCCTTTGAATTTATCAATAATTGTCGATAAAATTTTGTTATCCATTTGGTCCAGTCCGTAGGTGTCAATATTTAAGGCTTCGAGCGCGTATTTGGCAATTGCCAAATCAATCTGTCCATCGCCTTTAACCTGGGCAAAATCACGCACCCGACGAAGCAGGGCATTTGAAATACGTGGAGTTCCTCGGCTTCGTGATGAAATTTCATGAGCCGCATCATCAGTAATGGGAACTTTTAAAATACCCGCTGATCGCTTGATTATTTTTTTCAGCGTTTCTGCATCATAATACTCCAAATGCGAATTGATGCCAAAACGCGCACGCAGCGGGCTGGTAAGCAATCCCGATCGGGTGGTTGCCCCGATTAAGGTAAAGGGATTTAGTGTTAATTGAACTGAACGAGCACTGGGTCCTTTATCGATCATAATGTCGATACGAAAATCTTCCATGGCTGAGTACAGGTACTCTTCAACTACGGGATTCAGGCGATGGATTTCGTCAATAAACAACACATCGTTTTCTTCCAGATTGGTTAACAAACCGGCTAAATCGCCGGGCTTATCGAGCACCGGGCCCGAAGTTAATTTAAAACCTACGCCCAGTTCATTGGCAATAATATTCGACAAGGTTGTTTTTCCCAATCCTGGAGGTCCGTGTAAAAGCACATGGTCGAGGGCTTCGAACCTCATTTTGGCTGCTGCTACAAACACTTTCAGGTTTTCAACAATCTTCTCCTGTCCGCTAAAATCGTTAAATGTTAATGGGCGAAGCTTTTGTTCAAATTCTTTATCATTTGAAAACTCAGCATCTCCGCGTATGTTAAAATTATCTGTCATAAAAAATCCCGATGTCTATCGGGAAACAATATTACAAAAAAATAGGGTTTTATCTGCTTAAAATTTGTGCTCGTGCTTTATCGGCAAATGCTTTTCAAGAATGTTTTTATTTCCCAAAAAAGCAAACTCAATGCGGATAGGTTTTCAATTCAGCTTCGGTTTCTGCGGTTTATCGTCTAAAGGAATTTCTTTTCGTTGTTCTTCAAAATTCTCCTCCTGTTTAGCCAGATTCTCGGAAACCTCATCGTAAATTTTCTCAAGAATCCGTGGTTTTTGAGCGTAATGTTTAAACGAATTATCAATTTGTTTTTGGGTTACCCCATGCTTTTGCATAATAGCCTGATAATACAACTCTATTTCGGTGGTATCTTTACTTACATTTAACCCAGCAACAGCCAGTGTTGCATCGGCCATGTGCAAATCGGCAAGTACCAACGCAAATTTCTCGCGCCCAATTATTTTATCATTGGAGTTTTTAGAACTGCATCCGGCAAAGATTAATACAAATAGAAAAAACCAAATTTTCACTCCTATAAAACGCATTAACAATTTTTAATTAATTGGTTTAGATAAATTTTTAACGAATTTTTCGTCGCGATTTTGATTTGCGGATATCATTAAACTTAACACCAATCATAATCTCATGGGACCCATAGGTTGTTTTTGCCAGGGTTGATAAACCAATATCGTAGGAATATCCGATGTTTATCATGTCGTTGTAATTGTATCCCAGAAACACAATAATGGATTCCATGTTTTTAAAATTATAACGAACTCCCAGCCCGCCCCAAACCATTTTTTGGTATATGGTGCGAATATTAATGTCGGTTATAAAATCGAAATTGGGCGAAGCTTTCATTAATACCGAAGGTTCCAAATCAAAATTCCGGTCAATATTGTATTTATATCCTCCCTGGATGTTGAAGTAGGGTTTTAAGCGGGCATCGGCTGTGTTGAACCCTTCGTCGTATTCACTTAAAAGCGACATGTTATTAAAAAACAGGTGGCTCATACTTACCCCAAAAAAGTATTGCGATGTGTAGAGATATACACCCAGCGTTCCATCGGGAATAAACTTATTGGGTGTAGCGTCTAAAAAAACCGGATCTTCAGGCGAGATAGCCGCCATATCAATTTTTTGCTGGACTACACCGGCCAGTAAACCCATCGACAACCGAATGTCGCCCGATATTTGAATGTTGTAAGCATAAGAACCATACATTCCCAGATAAGAAATGGGCCCGACAATGTCGTTAAAAATATAACCTCCATAACCCATCGGCATGGTTTTGTGCGGACCATAAGCACCCAGCATATAAGTTTGCGGCCCATCGTTTAATCCGGCATACTGTAACCGGTAATTTGAACGAATTTGCCAATAATCGTTGGTTCCACCAATGGCCGGGTTTATGGCATAATCGTTAAACATGTATTGCGAAAACTGAAACATGGGTTGCGCGTGCCCCACTTGCACAGCAAGCAGGAGCACCCATGCTATTCCGATGTATTTTTTCATTGTACGCTTCATATTATCTCAATATTGTTACAGGTCCGGTTAAAGTTTTGCTAACTCCCTGATTATTTCCATAGGTTATCACATAATAGTAAGTGCCCGACGGAACAGGATTTCCTTTGGAATTGGTACCATCCCACTTATTATCGCCATCGTAGGCTCCGCTGTGTTCCCAAACTAATCCTCCCCAGCGGTTAAAAATCTGAACTTCCACCTCAGCCCAACCGTTGATTCCCGAAATATCCCAGGTATCAAAATTGCCATCCCCATTGGGCGTAAATCCGCTTGAAGCTTCAACACTCGACAACACTTTTAAATTTAAGGTGTCGGAAACTAAACAAACCTGGTTCGAATAGGATGGATTAAAGATTTTTATGGTATCGTAAACTGTAATTATACCTGATTCTCCGGCTATAAGTGTTGGCGCAATGGTATCGGGTGGTGCTGGTAACCAGGTAGCACCAGCAAAGGCTGAGGTCCAGGTATAACTATGGGTGGTGGTGAATACTTCCTCTTTAACATAGCTCACCTCAGGACTGTTGGCAAACAACTTCACTTCGCTGCCGGCAGCCACTATACTATCGCCATCAACTGATGCAATTAAAGGTTCAATTACATAGCGGCCTACAATAACCGTATCCTCATCGTAACAGTTATTGTTGTATGCGGTAACAAAGAAAATCTTATTGGTTGTTGCTAAAACAGTAATCATTGGCCCTGTGGAATCGCCAACTATATAATCGGCGTTACTCCACAGAATAGAATCGGGTTCAACCACACTGGCAAACAATTTCACGGTGTCTCCAGGACAGAAATAATCTTCTTTCAGCTGAGAACCAACGATGTAGGCGTCATCAATCCAGATTACAGTTTTTGAAGGCATTATTGTGCTAAAGCTATTTTGGCAACCCAGATTGTCGGTAATACGGACAATATGCGAGCCTCCTAAAGCTTGTGTTAAGGTGTCGTTCGCTAATGCCGGATTTTCATCCCAACGGTAACTATAGGTAATGGTTTCAGTTACTAAGTTTGGAGAAATCTGATCAAAATACCCCATTTTCACATCAACAGCAAGAACTCCATCGCTGGTATTATTATTACAACTAGCGGTGTCAATAACCTCAAACTCCGGTAACATTTGTGGAGAACGCGATAAATAAACAAAAGGATAAGGTTCACTTAAACATCCCAGTTCATCTTCAATCCGTATCTGGTAATCACCCGGACACAGGTTGCTAATACTTGCATCGGTTCCCTCTCGAACTATTTGACCACTTTCTCTGATTATATAATTCCAAACTCCTGCATTGCCCCCCTGAATATTGTCGATGGTAATGCCTCCATTACAATCGGTATAACAAAGTAGGGATAAAGTGTCTTTCAATGTAAAGGTTATGGAATCGGGCTGAGTAAGTTCAATGCTTCTTGAGCGAACACAACCCTCATTGTCTGTTACTGTAACAACATACAAACCAGCATCCAAGCCAGTAATTTCTTGTGTTGTCTGACCGCTGTCCCATGCAAAGTTGTAAGGCTCAATACCATTTGATGGATTTACATCAATGCCACCATTGGTCCAGCTAAAACAACGTATTGGAGACAAAACCGGATCGATAACAAAGGGTGAGTTATCCTCCATACGCACTGTGTCTAGGTAAGTACAACCACTGGCATCGGTAATGGTCACATAATAATCGTCAACCCAAAGGTTACTCAAGGTAAAACCAGTACTATCGGCCGCAGGATAAGAACCCCAGGATTCATGCGCCCATTCAAAAGTAAATGGAGCCGTTCCTCCCTGAATAAGTGCTAAATTCACGGTTATTACACCCGATGAATCACTACAATTGGTTGGACTTATTGAATAGTCCGGAATAAAGGGTTCGGGTTGCGTAATTACAATACTAGCAACCAGGGTATCCAGTTCGCTGCGATTTGTTATGGTCAAGAAATAGGTTCCCGCAACCAGGTTGGTAAGCGAATTTCCTGTTGAGTCATGAGCCGGATAAGAATCCCAGTTCTCGTTTGCCCAGAAATAGTTGTAGCCGTCAGGATAACCTCCCATTCCCTGAACGGTGATTGCCCCAGAATTATCGCCATAACAACTGATGTGCTGTAGCAATAAAGTGTCGTAACGCAAGGGATCGTCCTCAATAAACACGCTGTCAATAACCTCACAAACAGGAGCCGCAGAAGCGTCGGTTACGGTTAGGTAATACCAACCTTCACATAAATCAGCTATATTATCGGATGTATTATTATCAGCGGTAGACCATAGGTAAGTGTAGGGTTCCGTCCCACCCGAAACCACAGCCTCAGCATAACCGTTACAATCTTCGCCTCCCTGGCTGATATCGTTAAAATGAGTAATCTTAACTTTTAGGGCATCCTCATCAGTAATGGTCACAGATTTTACGGCCTGGCACCCATTGGCATCAAAAAGACGAACCAGATTTTCTCCCAAACACAAACTATCAGCCTCAGGAGTTGTTTCTCCGTTACTCCAAATTACATTGTAACCAAAGCCTGTTGGAAATTGGGTTCCTCCTGTTGGTAAAACAACCTCAGCTCTGGCATCACATCTGTCAACACAGGAAACCTGATTATGTAGTACCAGAGTAAAATCAATATCGCTTACATCTTTCATTTCGAAGGTATCGGTAACCATGCAGCCTAAAGCATCGCCAACTTCCAGTACAAACACATCAACCCAAAGGTCAGAAAGAGCGTTGGTTCCTTGTCCGGTTAGTATCGTGGCCGGATTCGAAAGTTGATGCCAATTATAGGTATAAGGAGCTACTCCACCTGTTACCACAGCTGTTGCTGTTCCGGTAGAATCGGTACACTGAGTTTCCGTAATTGAAACAGTTAATATAAGTGTATCGGGTTCAACAATTTCAATGCTGTCTTCATAAACACAATCATTGGCATCAACAACAGTAAGGAAATACCAGTCGGTGGTTACATTTTCCAAAGCGGCTGTCTGGCCCAGGTTGTCGCCTGCACTGTTTTCCCACAAATAGGTATATGGAGCTACACCACCCCTAATCTCGGCATTAAAGCTGGCTTCCGTATCGCCATGGCAAATAATGGGTTGCGTAAATACAAAGGTATTATCCAAAGCATCGGGTTCGGTGATTACAAAAGCAGTATCGCGACGGCATAAGTTCACATCAGTAACGCGCAAATGATACGTTCCAGCAACTGCATCATTCAGCAGGGAATCGGTATCGCCCGAATCCCATTGGTAGGTATAAGGTTCGGTACCGTTTATGGCACTTACCAGAATGGCTCCATTGGTTCCGCCATTGCAACTTACCATAGCCATAGAATCGACAATAATTGTAAGATTTGAATTATCGGTAAGATTCATGGAATCGCGGAACTGGCAACCATTGGCATCGGTTACTATAGCAACATAAGAAGCAACCCATAAATTACTAATGCTTTCGGAATTTACCGAGTCAGGAGCCGGATATGAGGCCCAGTCGGGCGATGCCCATGAAACGGTATAAGTTCCGGCACCTGTTCCTCCGGCCAGATTGGCCACATTTATGGTTCCAACACTATCACCGCATGTTGTGCGGGTAAATTCAAAATCGAAAGTTACCGGATTTGGGTCGGTTAAAGTAACTGTAGTTGTAGTCTCACAGCCATTAAAGTCAGTAATACTTACTTCATAAGCTCCGGCTATCAGGTTGGTTGCAGTTGCTGTAGTTTGTCCATTGCTCCACAGGTAGGTATAAGGCGCTACTCCACCCTGAGGAACCACCATGGCTTCTCCGTCAGCGGCTCCAAAACAAAGCGGCTGATTTACTATAGTTACAGAAGCAGATAAAAATGCCGGTTCAATAATTTCTACCTCAGCTACCCGCGAACACAAATTCGCATCGGTTACAGTAACCCGATAGGTTCCTGCGGCTAAATCGGTAAGGTCTTCTGTTACTTCACCATTACTCCAAAGGTAATCGACAGGAGCTACAGCATCGGTAATACTAATATTAATTGCCCCACTTGTTTCACCTGCACAAAGTACATCAACCACATCATCAATACTGATTAGCATGTCAGAATCGTCGATTACCGAAACTGACTCAAGCCGTTCACAACCATTAAAATCGGTAATAGTAACATTATAAATCCCAACCGGTAAATCTTCGACCAGCGCTGTTGTTGCATTCGAAACATCGTCCCACAAATAGGTGTAAGGTGCTGTGCCTCCGGCAGGAGTAACTGACGCGGTACCTGTTGCTACTCCGCATGATGTATTTGTTGATGCAGTGGTTGCAGTTAATTCTGTTGGTTGATTAATAAAGATACTATCAATTACAGAGCAAAGATTTGCATCAATAATCTCAATATATATCTTTCCATAAGGCAGGTTATTGGCCGTTGCTGCCCGGCTTAAGGTGTCGTTTGTTGTAGTAAACCAGGCATACGAATACACTCCGGTTCCACCAATTCCAATAACTTCAGCGGTTCCTGTGCTGTCGCCAAAACAAAGTACATCGGTTTGCGAAACCATATTGACTTTAAGCGAATCGGGTTGCGGAATTTTAAAGAAATCGGAAGTACTGCACGATGTGTTCACATCGGTAACGGTAACATAATAGGTACTATCGCCACAAACATTTGGCAGCGAAACATTGGTTCCGCTTAATCCGGCACCACTCCAGTTGAAAGTATAATCACCGGTTCCTCCGGTAAAATCAACCTGAACTTCAGAATCACAACTTCCTGCACAACTTACATTGCTGACCATGGTAAATCCGGTAATTTCCATATCGCCGTTATCTGTCATGGTAATAGTTGTGTCGAGGATGCAACCCAAAGAATCCTGAATTAATACATTGTAACTACCCACACCAAGACCGGTGGCTATATTCCCGCTAAGTAAACCATCGTGAGCCCAGGTATAAGTGTAAGAATCTCCCACGGTGTATGGGGTTCCACCAGTTGGCGATAGTGTAATGGTTCCGGTTGAAGTATTGCATCCGGTAGGATCCACAACATAAGTAAGGTCCAATGCAGAAGCCGGCTCTGTTAAAGTAATACTGCGAATGGTCGCACATAAATTCTGGTCAGTAACAGTTACCGTATAGGTTCCGGCTGGCAATCCGTTTACCTGGGCTGTGGTAGAGTTGTTGGCATCGTCCCAAAGGTAATTGTATGGAGGCACCCCATTCGATGGGGTAACCTTTACCATACCTGTTGAACCACCATAACAGGCAATGTTGGTTGAGTCAACTGCAATTTCAATTGGATCAGGTTCCAGAACTTCAACCATGGCAACAGCAGTACAACCATTGGCATCGGTTACGGTAACGGTATGGTCACCACCACACAAATCAACTTCAGTACCGGTATCACCGGTGCTCCATTCATAGCTGGCATAAGGAGGAGTACCTCCAATAACAGAAACAATTGCCCGGGCATCACAGGCGCCATTACAACTGGTTCTTAAGCCCATGGGAACATAATAAATGGTAGAATCTTTATCGATAATCGGAGAAGCAGGGCTCAGCACTTTTGAATCGTAAAAAATGGTTTGCATAATCCCCTGAACATTCATGTCAGTAAACGATATCATTGCCCGGCTTAAGGTTCCTGTTTTTCCCGTGGTTCTATCTTTTATCATTAATGACCAGCCTCCCTGTGCTGGATCCATTGTATATATTTTGCTCCAATCTTCAGCGGCATCAAAACTTCCACTTATAACCGGGTCTGTATTGTAAGAACAAAAATCAAGATTTGTGGCACTAGCTGTTGAAAACGCAATACTGTCAAACTGCTGATTTATAGGGAAAATACAAGCCGAACCATCCAAATTATGCTGGTACAGCCTAACTTTTGTTGTCCCATCAGGAGCGACTAAATAAAAGCCTAACTGTCCAATATTTTCGTGTTCACCCCAGAAAGCAACATTTATTTGTGTACTGGCCCCAATTAAATAAGGAGATACAGAACCAATAGATACTACCATTTCAGGAGAAATATTCACACGAATGGTATCTGTAACATCGGAACAAAATAAGCTGGATGCGGTTAGCACCAAATCAACATATCCCTGAATTTTATCTGCAGCTGAAAATGTATAGATAGGATTCAAAGCAAAAGCATTGTCAAAACCTGTAGCATCACCCGATGTCAGATTTTTCCAGGAGATAGCGGTATAATTTAATGCAGCTGCATCAATCAACTCATAGTCTATGACGTCGTAACAAACAGTATTATCAACTCCCGCATTAACTGAAGGAGATTCATGAAAATTAATAGTTACCGTAGCGGTGCTGCTGCATGTAACCAGTGTTCCGTTGCTTGATTCCAGCTGAAGGGTATAGGTACCAAAACCAGAAACATCAATTTGAGGATTCACCACGGTATTATTCGGTGAAAAAGTAACATTGGCTGCATTTCCAACTACTACGCTCCAAACATGTGAAGCTCCGGTACTACTGGCATCAGCTATGGTGTAAGTGGTTCCGCAAACATTAGCATCAGCACCGGCACTTACCACCGGATTGGCTATTACTTCCAAATCCATGCTATTGGTAGCTGGCGGACAGGTTGCTGAAGACTGAGAAGACTGCAACTGCAAAGTGTAAGTTCCCACGCCACCAGTTGGCGTAAATGTTGGATTTAATACGGTATTATTTGGGGTAAATGTTCCTGTTCCTCCGGCAGTGATGGTCCATAAATAAGTATCGGTATTCGTTGCATTAGCTCCGGTTAAATCATAAGATTCTCCATCGCAAACTTCACCATCAGTACCAGCATCAGCCGTTGGATTATCGACAAAAGTAAGATCAACTGTAGCATTGCTACCGCATGTTGTCAAAGTTCCATTGGTCGATTCCAGTTGAAGCGTATACGTTCCAAAAGCAGTAACATCAATTTGTGGATTTACCACGGTATTGTTTGGTGTAAAGGTAACATTGGCTGCATTTCCGGCAATAACAGTCCACAAATGTGTAGTGCCGTCGCTACTTGCGTCGGCAATGGTATAATTTGTTCCGCAAATATCAGCATCGGTTCCAGCATTAACAACAGGAAGTGATATTACGTCCAGATTCATACTGTTGGTTACCGGCGGGCAGGTTCCGGCCGATTGAGATGCTCTTAGCTGAAGCGTATAGGTTCCCACACCACCGGTTGGCGTAAATGTTGGATTTAATACGGTATTATTTGGGGTAAATGTTCCTGTTCCTCCGGCTGTAATGGTCCATAAATAAGTATCGGAATTCGTTGCATTAGCTCCGGTTAAATCATAGGATTCTCCATCGCAAACTTCACCATCAGTGCCAGCATCGGCCGTTGGATTATCAACAAAAGTAAGATCAACAGTAGCACTACTACTGCAGGAAACTAAAGTTCCGTTTGTCGATTCCAATTGAAGCGTATACGTTCCAAAAGCAGTAACACTAATTTGGGGATTTACCACCGTATTGTTTGGCGTAAAACTTACATTGGCTGCATTTCCAGCAACTACGGTCCATAAATGCGAAGCTCCATCGCTGCTGGCATCGGCTATGGTATACGAAGTGCCGCAGGTTGTCATGTCATTTCCGGCATTAACAACTGGAATAGCTAAAACGCTTAAATCCATTGAATTTGTAGCCGGTGGACATGTTCCTGAAGATTGTGAGGTCTGGAGTTGTAATGTATAGGTTCCAACGCCTCCGGTTGGAGTAAATGTAGGATTTAAAACTGAATTACTTGGGCTAAAAGTTCCTGTGCCACCTGCTGTAATGGTCCATAGATAGGTGTCGGCATTAGTCGCACTTGCACTGATTAAAGCATAAGGGTTTCCAACGCAAACTTCAGCGTCAGTTCCGGCATCAGCCGTTGGATTATCGACAAAAGTCAGATCAACTGTGGCACTACTGCTGCATGATACCAGAGTTCCATTAGTCGATTCCAATTGAAGGGTATACGTTCCAAAAGCAGTAACATCAATTTGTGGGTTAACTACGGTATTGTTTGGTGTAAAGGTAACATTAGCTGCATTTCCGGCAACTACAGTCCATAAGTGTGTGGTTCCATCGCTACTGGCGTCGGCTATGGTATACGAACTGCCACAAATATCTGCATCGTTTCCTGCACTCACCACCGGATTAGGTATTACTTCCAAATTCATGCTATGGGTTGCCGGAGGGCAGGCTCCTGAGGATTGAGATGCCTGTAATTGCAAGGTATAAGTTCCTACACCTCCGGTTGGAGTAAATGTTGAATTTAACGCTGTATTACTTGGATTAAACGTTCCGCTACCACCTGCTGTAATGGTCCATAAATACGTATCAGCATTAGTTGCACTTGCACCACTTAAACTGAAGGAATCGCCGTCGCAAACTTCTGCATCGGTTCCGGCATCAGCTGTTGGAGCAGGAACAGATGCTACACTAATTGTAGAGTTGTGCTCTTCAATACAAGCATTTCCATCAATTATCCAAAGATAGTAAGTTCCGGAAGCAAGTCCGCTAAGAATATTTCCATCGGTAAAATCACCGGGAACCGGGTTATAGGCTCCATTGGTTGAAGCAAAATAACCATAGCCGGTAGTTGGATATGTTCCCATGTCAGGAGTTCCCCCCGTGGTAGTTCCCACATCAATAACTCCGGTGGCACCTGATGCACAAGAAGCTGTTGTTATAATTCCTGATACTTCAATTTGATCCGGACCTGTGGTATAATCATCAAAATCGGGGAACGATGGGTAATACTCAAAGTAATTGGATGCCTGACATCCGTTGGCATCATTGGCGTAAACAATATAATAACCTTCGCCCAAATCGGCATTAGTTATTTGCCCGGTATAAAATATCACCCCTTCGTTAGCGGAGTTATTTTCCCATTCATAAGAAACTATAGGATTGGTTCCACCGCTAGCGTCGGCACGTAATTGTAAATCACTGCCTCCAAAACAGCTTACATCGTTCTCAACATTTATAGCTACACTAAAAGCCGGAGGATAACCAATGGTTTTATCGCCTGCTGTAGCAAAATTTTGATTGTATCCGGTTTTACTAACCTGAACCAGGTAAGTACCAATAGGTAACGTAAAATCAAGATTATTTCCAAATCCACGTGCTTTTTCAAGACCATCAGCCTGGCTAAAAACGGTAATGTAGTAATTTCCAGCGGGATCGACCTGTACGTTCAAAACACCTTTCTCTTTCGGATCGCCAGGAACCGGATCGGTACCTGGTGAACATAAGGCGTCGGTAATGTTAACGGTTATTGTACCAATTGCTTTACTTGCATTGGCCCCCACCATATTATAGGTAAAATTGCCTGCTGTAAAATCTCTTTTTATATTAGGAACAAAAATCCTTGAGTTTTGTGTATATAATTCCAGGTTGCTGTGGTTGGACATGTCCCATTTACGCACCTGAACATCAGAATTCTCCAGATTAATGCTGGAATGTGCTTCTCCCTGTTTTACAATAGATTGGCTGGATATTTGAAATCCCTGAGAAATAATTTCTCCCTGATTAATAACAATTTCTTTTCGCGTATTTAAATCGGTATTAAAAATAAATTTGCCGGAACCATTAAAAACTAACCTGCTGTTTAATGGATTATTCATTTGAACGGAAACCTCCTGTGAAGCTTTCAGGGTAATATCTCCTTTATATCTACTTAAATCGGCCTCAGGATTCACCGACACTGAACCTGATATGGTAAGCGGGGCTTTTCCCTTTAAAACAAGTTTTGCGGTATTAATATTCAGGTGATTGGTATATGCTTCCTGTTTTATTAAAACCTGTATTTGATTGCCGATAACGGAATTATCATCAAAAAACACCGGGTTTTCTGCAGTTGGAACACTGGCTCCAGCGGTGCCACCACTAACAGTTGACCAATGTGATGTGTCGTGCCAGCTACCAGAACCATTTACCCAATAACGAGTTTCTTGTGCCTCTATACGGGTAATGAATATACTTAACAGAATAATTAAAAGTATCGGCTTCCTCATAACAATAATTATTGAATATTCAAAAAGTGTCGTGTTATCTTAAAAAAGAAATTATCATAATTTATCAACATACCATACAAATATAACATAAAAACCATACGCGCTGCGCTGCTTTTGATAATTCGCCTGATATATTGGTTAAATGTCAGCATATGTAGATTAAACATTTATTTTGTCAAAACATACCCATTCATACGCAAGTTTTTCTTAAGTGTTATGAAAATAAAATATTTAGATCGCTAAATTGGCTGATTTTATGCGTTTATTTGAACGCTAAGTTGCTATAATTTTTTTTATTATCAAAATTACTGCTGCTGCTTCGTTGGCCTGATGCGACGCATGAGTTCAGAGGAAAATAAAAAATCGTCGAGTTCAGGATTGCCCGAGTCGAGTAAATCAGTACGTGAACCATGCCACCACGAATGTCCTTCGAAAATAAATACCACGCTATCGGCGCCGGCCAATACCGAATTCATGTCGTGCGTATTAACTACCGTGGTAATGCCGTATTCTCTGGTTATCTCCTGAATTAATTTATCGATAACAATAGCGGTTTGCGGGTCGAGACCTGAATTGGGTTCGTCGCAAAAAAGATATTTGGGGTTTAGTGCAATAGCACGCGCAATGGCGGCACGCTTTTGCATTCCTCCACTTAATTCTGAAGGAAACTGTTTGTTAACGCCCGTAAGATTAACGCGTTCGAGACAAAAATTAGCTCGTTTCAGTTTTTCTGCTTTCGAAAAATTGGTAAACATGTCGAGCGGATAAATTACATTCTCTTCGATGGTTGAACTGTCGAACAGCGCACCTCCCTGAAAAAGCATTCCAACCTCCTTGCGTACAGCTATCTTTTCTTTGGTTCGCATTTTGGTGAAATCGCGTCCATCGAAAGTTATAGCGCCTGAGTCGATTTTATGCAGCCCAACCAGCGATTTAAGTAAAACCGTTTTACCGGAACCGCTTTTACCAATTACCATATTCACTTTTCCGGGAAGGAATTTGGCTTCAATATTTTTTAGTATCTGAACCTCGTTAAAGGTTTTATTTACCCCTTCAACTACAATCATGACAACAAGAGTTGGGTTAAAATTAAATCAAAAGTGAGAATTAAAACTATGCTATAAACCACCGCACGCGTACTGGCCCGTCCAACTTCCAACGCTCCTCCGCTTACATAATATCCCTGATACGACGAAATGGAAACGATCAAAAAAGCATAAAAAAGTGACTTAATAATGGAATAGGTAATGTAATAAGGAATAAAGTACAATTGAATGCCGGTAATGTAGTCCTGTGGCGAAATTACTCCCACAAAAACAGCAGAAAACCAGCCGCCGGCCACTCCAACAAACATGCTTATAATTACCAAAAAGGGAATAAAAAACATAAAAGCAAAAATTTTTGGAGAAACCAAAAATGAAGCCGGATTAATTCCCATAATTTCTAATGCATCAATCTGTTCTGAAACCCTCATGGTGCCAATCTCAGAAGCAATATTTGAACCAACTTTACCAGCCAACACCAACGATATAATGGTTGACGAAAATTCAAGCAACATGGTATCACGGGTGGTTAAGCTTATAACATAGTCGGGCACCAGGGGACTGGTAATATTGTAGGCCATCTGGATGGTAATTGCAGCACCGATAAATAAAGAAACAAGAATTATTATTCCCGTTGAACTTAATCCAAGACTCTGAACCTCTCTGAAAAATTGCCGGAACCATATTTTATGTTTTTCGGGTTTTGAAAATACCTGATACATAAAAACAAAGTACCGGCCTATGTGAAACATGGTTTTCATTAGCAGTTATTTTATGTTATGCAAAGTATTAAAAACCTTAGCAATTTTCAAAAAAAGAAACCCTAAATAAAATGCTTATATTAGCGGCTCTATTTGAAGCGAAAAAGAATTGAAAAAACCCAAAACATTCAAACTACTATATCATGAATTCAAATAATTTTTGTGTTATTATGGCAGGAGGCGCAGGTACAAGGTTTTGGCCCATAAGCCGGTCCTCACTTCCTAAACAGTTTATTGACATTCTTGGAACTGGTAAAACTTTATTACAGCAAACTTTCGACCGATTCCTTAACATTTGCCCCCGCGAAAACATCTATATTGTAACCAGCGCCGAATATCAGCAGATTACTTTGGAGCAATTGCCTCAAATCAATGCTTCGCAGGTGTTGTTGGAACCTGCACGAAGAAATACGGCGCCCTGTATAGCTTATGCAAATTTTCGAATACAAAACCTTAACCCCGACGCAAGAATTGTGGTGGCCCCATCGGATCATTTAATATTGAACGAAACCGCTTTTATTGAGACACTTCAAAAAGGCTTTGATTATATTGACCATAACGATGCCTTACTAACATTAGGAATTGAACCCACCAGACCGGACACCGGTTACGGTTACATCCAAATTAACAAAGACAAAAAATCGGAAATTGGTTCCGATATAAAAAAGGTAAAAACCTTTACCGAAAAACCCGATCTTGAATTAGCTAAATTCTTTGTCGAAAGCGGAGAGTTTTTCTGGAATAGTGGAATTTTCCTTTGGTCACTCAAATCGATTCAGGATTCTTTTTCAAAATATCTTGAAGATGTTTACAATGCATTTAACGAAAAAGCAAGTGTTTTTGGAACTCAGGAAGAAGTAAAAGCCATTGAGGAAATTTATCCGGCTTGCCGAAACATTTCCATCGATTACGGGATTATGGAAAAAGCCTCGAATGTGTTTGTGCTGGGTGCCAGTTTTGGTTGGTCTGATTTGGGAACCTGGACTTCATTGTTCGATCATGCGGAGAAAAACGAAGATAACAACGCATTGAACGGAAATCACATTTTAACTTACAATACAACAAACTCAATTATTAAATCGAACGAAGGCAAACTAATGGTAATTCAAGGGTTAAGCGATTACATTGTGATTGATACTCCGGATGCATTGCTCATTTGCAATAAAAAAGACGAACAGCAAATAAGGCTCTTTGTAAACGATATAAAGGTTAAAAAAGGAGAAAAATTCATATAAAAAAAGCCTCTTAAAGAGGCTTTTTTTATAATTAGTAATTCCATAAATCCTGTTCGTAATCAGCTATGCGTTTTTTAATTCGCTCAGCTTCGAGCAAACTCTGCAAACCAAGCGTATATTCACTAATTCCCCGATCGTCTTGAACGTTCGACTCGCGAACAATGTAACTGTTAAATTTTCTTTTAAAGAAGATATCATCAAAAGTTCTACGCTCAGCATCGTTAAACTGATTGAATACCTCATGGTTAGCAAATATTCTCCGGGCTTCGGGGAAGTAAATCCAAAACACCTGCTGAATTCTTACAGCGGCATCTTCATCAACATCTCCCGACTGATTTTCCACGGTGTACCAGCGAACGGGACATAATCCTATAATCCGGGCATCCATCATGGAGTGTTGGCGATCGAAGAACCAGTCTTCTTTTACAATAAACTGCTTTACTTCGGAGGTGTTTTTTTCTTCGGTAATGGTTTTTGAGACTTCATTTCCATTTTCGTCGGTAAAGGTTATTGTTTTTGGAACTGCCCCAAAAGCCACATCAATCTGGCTGCGGGTTATTGGCTGAGTAAACCGGTCGTCATCCGTGGCGTAGGGTGTAATGCCCTCGTTGTTGATACCCCAAATCATTAAATCGACAAGACTCATTCGGTCGCCAATCTGAGTTGTTGGGTAATACAATGGATGATTAATTTTTTCGCGAAGATCGATTACCCGCCAAACACGCTTTGACCACATTACATCGCTTTCACGTAAAAATTTATAGGGTGCAGGTTTTCTGGCAGGTACATGCTCTTTTACATAAATGCCATCCAATACTTGTGCCTGACTTTCCTGGTTGGGAGCACAAATAAAAGCAAATGCGATAAATGAAACTACAATAAACTTCTTCATATCAATTTTTTTATTTTAATTTAAATACAATGGGAGCTAGCGGTTTAACCTGCCCGTCTGGTCCTCGTGCTTCAATATTTTCAATGGTAATACGCGAGCCAGTTTTTGCTCCTTTTATTGCATCTTGTTGTTCTTTTGAGAATGAATTTCCTTTCACATTAAGTTCTTTGGTATAAATACCATCTTGAGAAACCAGGGTAAACTGGGTTATAACAAATTTTAAATCAAAAACAAAATCTTCAAGTTCAGCATAAACACCTGGAGCATTGCTTAACATAGCTTTAGAAATAGAACCGCTTGCCTGCCCCATAACTTTTGCCACGGGAGAAGGAATGGTTCTTATACGAAATTCCATACTACCCATCGATTTACGGGATCCGTCAATCTCGGCAAAAACCTGAACAGCAACAGTACCGTTCCTTTTGGTAGGTTTAACTTCGTAACCATCTTTCACTTTTCTAATGGTTGCTCCCGATGGAATCGTTGGAATAATTTTGTCGGAGGGTATACCAGGCACAGAAATTGCCACCGGATTTTCTATTCCATAGTAAAATACGTTCATTTTAGTGGGCGAAACTACCAGATTCGGTTCTGCAACCTGATAATCAACGTCGAATGGATACATGACTTCTTCACCGTTAGGTGATTTAATCACAATAAGACCCCCCCATTTTTTATCTCCAACCGATGTGGCTGCTTTTGTATATATTCCTTTTCCGTGTTTTACTGGCAACGAATCGTAAGCTCCTAGCATTTCATATTTGCCTTCGCTGATTTCCCGATAATCACCAATTAGAATTCGTGGAGCCTGAGTAGAATCATATGCTGCTAGAAAAACTTTGGCATTGTATTCACCTCCCCGCATAACATAACTTGAGTTGGGAATAACGGTAGCTTCCATGGCGTTAACTTTAAAGTCTCCGGCAGTTATTTGATTAAATAAAAAATTTACCACATCGGTTTCCATGTTTTTAACGTCGGTCTGCAATTTAGTTAACATCACAAAATCAGCAATAAGCGGAATGTGCTCAAAGGTAACACTTACCCAGCTATGCGGAGCCTCGCCTTCCTTTCCGGGATGGTCGTGTGTGTCGAGTGTTTTTTCAATATTCGAAATTAATTCCGTTTGCGTTGGAGGCACCACCTTCAACAACAATTCACGGTATTCGTTTATCGCCTCACGAATGGTTACTCCATGTTTTTTTCCCAACTCACCAAAATATTCACCTCCCTTATCAATATTATCTTTTTGTTCTAATAAATTAATATCAAACTCTCCGTTTGCAACAGCCGGTGATTCCTCCCCCTCGGCATATTTTGCCAAACCAATTTTATGCCCTTCAAGCATTTCAAACAACGAGTTGGCATTGGTTTGTACCTGGTCGGCTAAATCTTTCCATTGCCCTACTTTATCAGGGTTAATTGCGTGTTGCTTGGCAAATTCCTGATAAAGTTTGTCATTTTTTGATTTGTAATTTACAATTGTCTTTTCCAGACTTTCACCAACGAGTATAAACGAGTTCAAAACATCTTTTGACACGTTTAATGCCATCAAAGCTGTCAAAAACAGGTACATCAGACCTATCATCTTTTGCCTGGGGGTTTCCTTACCGTGACCCATATATCAACTGATTCTATGTTACTTGTTAAGGTTTACTGAAGATAACATATTCCCATATATACTGTTTAGGGAGGTTATGTTCTTCTCAAGTTCAATTACACCTTGATTTAATTTATTGGTATGATCAACTGTTTGATGAATGTTCCCAACAACCTGATTCATTTCTTTAAAGTACTCCTGCGAGGCTGTAATTTGCTGGTTCATGTTTTGAACCTGAAGTTCGTAAACAGCATTCAACGCTGATAGATTTGAATTTAATGATCCAAGTTTTTGTGTATAATTCGAACCTTCGGTTCCAACATTATCAATTTCAGCTGTTAATTTGTTGGCAAAATTAGCATATGCTTCAGTAAGCTGATTACTCGACTCTTTAAATGTTTGAGCGGTGTTAACGTACGATTCCGATAAATTATTCACCGATTCCTTTAAGGCTTCTCCTGATTTTTGATAAACCTCGTCGAATTTACCAACTGACTCCGAAGCCGATTTCATTGAAGAGGTAAAAGCATTAACAGCTACACCAGCCTCTGAAATATCTGCTAATTTTTCGGCCGTTTTACTAAGGTTATTCAAACCCTGTCCCAGTTTATCGAAAATTTCGGGTCCAATTTCTGCTTTTTCCAGTAGTTCATCGAATCGAGCCAATGCTGAAGGACTTCCTCCACCAACATAGCTAACTCCTCCGCCTCCTGCAACCGCTCCACCAGCATGAGTCTGAACCGGGGCTCCTTCTGTGGCGCCACCAACAAATCCTCCGCCTCCGCCTCCAACAGGAACACCAATTACCTGAGGAATATCGTGTACGCGTTCAAAACTTCTCACCTGAGCGTCGCCGTCGTCAAACTCATCGGATAATCCTGCTAATTCAGGATAAACCAAAGTCCAGTCTAATTCCTCGTGCAAAGGTTCAAATCCGGAGAAAAAGAAAATAAGGGCCTCAACCAGCAAACCTACGGTAAGCATTAGTGAAGAACCGGGTAAGTGAAGGATTTTAAAAAGTGCTCCAACTAATACGACAGAGGCACCCCATCCATACACATACTTCATAAAGTTTTTATAGCCTTTACTCTCTACTAATTCGTTTATACTTAACATGGCTTAAGCTATTTATGATACACTAATAAACATTCGATTTGGCTCCGGTTTCATCGGGACCCATGTAGGAACGAACACAACGAAATCCAATATACGCTTTAGCGGTATCCTGGTATTCGTAAGTACGAACAGCATTCTGTAAATAGTAACCGATATCTTTCCATGAACCACCACGAACAACTTTTCGTTTCATTGCTGGAGGATCATCTGATAAGGCGTGGTATTTATAATAAGGATTCATATCGTGGGTAAAACTGTAAGCACTTTCGTCGAAAGCATTCGCTGTCCATTCTGAAACATTACCAGCCATATCGTACAGGCCGTAATCGTTGGCTTCATAAATTGCTACCTCAACGGTGTGCAAACCACCATCGTCGACATAATCGCCACGCATGGGTTTAAAGTTAGCCAGGAAACAACCTTTGTCGTTTCGGGTATATGGCCCACCCCAGGGATAAACGGCTAAATCGAGCCCGCCTCTTGAAGCATATTCCCATTCCGATTCCATCGGCAAGCGATAATCCTGCACAAAAAACTGACCTACCGACGATAAGTACGCGTTCATATAAGACGTTCTCCAAATGGCAAAAGCTGAGGCTTGTTTCCAACTAACACCAACTACTGGATAATTATCGAAGGCAGCATGCCAAAAATACATGTTTGCCATGGGCTCATTATAGCTGTACGAAAAATCACTGATCCAACATAAGGTGTCAGGATATACATTTACCATGTCGCGCATTATAAACGAACTCCTGTCTTTAATTGGAACTCTTTTTCCATCTAAATCTACAATTTCACCATCGTACTGGCCGGTTTTATAATTGTAATGGCGACGGTTTTCATTTTCAAAGGTAAATTTCTGAGCGGCCTGCTTGTAATCAATCCAAAAATACTCGTAGTTTAACTTCCGTGGATCGATGTTTTTTTGACGGTAGAATCGCTCGTGCTCAGGATAAAACATGTCTTCAAGAATTTCATTTTGCTCCTGATCGTCCCATATTATTTCCTGATTCCAATTAATAAAAGGAGGATCTATCTCCTCGCCATAAATATCCTCTGAAATAAGGTATTCATCAATTTGCTCACCTAACATCCGGTATGCCAACGAATCTCTAACCCAAAAAACAAATTGTCGGTATTCATTATTGGTTATTTCGGTTTCATCCATATAGAAAGCAGCAATTGAAACATTTTTTGATTGTGAAGTGCTTGCCCAGGGAACATCCTGATCGTTAGGTCCCATGCGGAAACTACCTTTGGGAACAACAACCATTCCGAGTGGAGGAGCGTTGTACCATGATGCTCTGTCCTGAACACCAACCAGTTCTCCGTTGTCGTAATTTGCACAGCTGGCAAAAATCAGTAAGGCGACACTCAAAATTGCTAGATTTTTCATAGTCTATCGATATGTATTTTTAGAAATATAAAAATGAACAAAATAAATTAAAAAACCAAATTAAAGAAAACGCACGCTTTTAAACTTCCGGTTATCTTTATCAATATCTAAATTGAATGAATAACCCACCATAAATTCAAACGAACCTGTGCTACTTCTTATTATCCTTGAAGTATTTAAACCATAGGAAACCGCAACATTAATTCCACTTGGCAAGTCAATTCCTGCAAGAAGGGTTACGGCGTCGGTTTGCTTATAGCTTAACCCGGCAAACACTTTTCGGCTGTAGGTAACAATTCCAGAAACAGTAACCTGTGTTGATGCAAAATCAGTGGCAACAAAAGCTCCCGGTTGAATAGCAAACATAGGGTTAGCCAACTGGTAATCGTAGCCGGTGCTAAAAAAAATCTGCCTGCCAAAAAACGTGCTGTTATTGGTCGACACATTGTTTGCATCCCCTCCGTTTATATACTTTACATGACTACTCATGGCATTCATCATAGAAACACTCATAAATAAATTGTCTGATCGATAATACAATCCAAGGTTCAGGTCAAATATTAAAGGAGCTGTGGCTCCGGGTTCCGGAATGGAAGGATCAACCGACCCTTCGTTTCTAATCCACTCTCCATCAATGGCATGGTTTAACATACTAAGGCCAACACCTATACCCAAATCACCCTGAATCAATGAACGTCTGTATGCATACGAAATATTTAATCCAGTGTTTCTGAAATTTCCAAATTCGTCAATAATAATTGAAATTGCTGCCCCGTGTTGTTGGTGAAAAAGCTTAAATGGAGCATCGATATTAAACGTTTGGGTATTAGGTGCTCCGGGGAAACCCATCCACTGATTCCGGATTAGTCCTTTAAATTCAATGTCGTTTCCATCGCCTGCATAGCCCGGATTATAATACATTTGATTAAACATGTACAAGCTGGAATAGTTCGCATTTTGACCGAACCCATTCAAGGAAATAATAAGAAATAGTATGATTGCTATGTAATTATGCCGCATCTGACTTATTGCAATTCTTTTTTATGTGGTTTTTGGTAAAATAAATAAAAAATAAATCGTGAAGCAAGTTTAGTAAATAATTTGCAATTAATAAACGCCAATACGCTAAAGGAAGTATTTCAACACACTTTTATTTTAAAAAGCGGCTAATGCTTTTCCAAATTCTTTCGGGAATTTCGTTGTTACAAATGTCTTGGTAATCTTTTTCGGAACAGGACACGATTCGTGTTTCGTTCTCTTGCTCTAAAGGTAATTCAATCCAGTAGCGATTGTTTTGTGCGTTTTGATAAAAAACCAAATCGGATTCCGTTTTTTCAATCTTCACATAAATTTTTTTGTACTGATTAATTGGTTTTGCCGGCCAATCGCCTTTGCGTTGGCTTACTCCCTGAATAAAATGCCAGATAAGCTGGGCTATGAGCTGAGCTGTTTGATTGTGGCTATCGCGTTCGGGGTGAAAATCGAAAATTCCTACTGCTTTTAATTTGTCGCTTATTCCTGCCAAATGAACCAATTGGCAAGCTTCTTCTGCATATAAACCATTGGGCCCGGTTGATATGGCTCCCGGACAATCGGAAAAACGGATGCTCGATAAGTCGAACGAAAGTAAATCTGCATCGCGTAATAAGGGTTCAACCTGCGACCATCCATTTCGGACCAAACCAAGCCGCATGGTGTTAATTGATTTGTCGCTTAAAAACCGCTGCTGTTGATTGCTGGTTAGGTAGGATTGATAGCCGACTACCGATTGTTCGAGTTTTTCAGCATATAGTTGGTGCAATTTGCCAATAAAGTTCTTGGAGTGTAGTTCCACATCATTGCTCAAATCAAAAAGAGCATCGGCAATAACCAGTTCACAATTGGATTGTTGTTTAAAGACTCCCTGAACCATAGGCAGTGTTAAATCCTGGGTGCCCCCAAAAAATACCGGTATAATATTCCGTCCTATAAAATAGCTGGTAATATGTTTAAGTGCAGCATAGGTGTCCTGCACTTTTTTCCCCGATTTTAAGTTTCCTAAATCAACTACTTCAATTCGATTAATGGCTGCCAGCTGGTAAAAGAACTCGCGGACCATCTCACTATTGCCCGGAACATTTGCTTCAAAAGCATTTCGTGTTTCATTAAGTCCAATAAGCACAAGCTTTGTAGCATCAGACAGGTTGTTAAAACTTTGCTTGCTTAAAACCGAGCCATAAAACCCTTCGCGTTGCGCAATCGATTTGTATTTTTTTTCATTAACCGCTTCAAAATAACCAGCTAGCTCTTCCATATTATTTCCCTTTTTTTCGGGTTGGCTTTACGGGTGTGTTTTTAATTATTTCAAGACAATCGTCGAGCGACAAATCCTTAGCCTCTTTAGCCTCTTTTCCTTTTGGTAAGCGGTAATTCTGTTTATTAAAAGCTATGTATGGACCGTATCTCCCGTTCAACACCTGAATCTCACCATCTTCTGTTTCAAAAATATTGATGGTTTTATTCTTATCTGCCAGCCGTTTTTCCTCTATTAATTCAATTGCTCTGTTGAGCGAAACAGAGAAGGGATCGTCCACATCTTTTTTGAGCGAGTAAAATTTATTGTCGTGCCGCACATAGGGGCCAAAGCGTCCAATGGCAGCAACCACTTTTTTATCTTCGTACAATCCCAAATCGCGGGGTAATTTAAACAGCTCAAGCGCTTCGTCGAGTGTGATGGTTTCAATGTGTTGATCGCGACGGAGTGCTGCATATTGCGGCTTATCGTCGCTATCGTTTTCTCCTATCTGTGCCATTGGTCCATAGCGTCCGATTTTGACAAGCACCGGCTTTCCCGTTTTGGGATCATCGCCTAAAATGCGCTCACCACTTTTTCGGCCTACAATTTCAAGAGCTCCTTCTATCCTTTCGTGGAATGGATGATAAAAACTTCCAATCATTTTCTGCCACTCAATTTCTCCTTCGGCTATGTCGTCGAATTTCTTTTCTACATCGGCGGTAAAATTATAATCCATAATGCTTGGAAACTGCTCCAACAAATAATCGTTTACCACCATCCCTATGTCGGTAGGGAACATTTTACTTTTCTCACTTCCAAAAGTTTCTGTTTTATTTGTAGTGGTAATCTTTCCACTTTTAAGCTTAATTAAAATAAAACTACGCTCTTTCCCCGGTCGATCTTCCTTAATAACATAACCCCGGTTTTGAATGGTTGAAATCGTTGGTGCGTATGTTGATGGTCGTCCTATTCCCAGTTCTTCGAGTTTGCGAACCAAGCTGGCCTCGGTATAACGTGGCGGATGCTGTGAAAACCTTTCGGTTGCGGTAATCTCAGACGAAACCAGGTTTTGACCGGCCTTTATAGCGGGTAAAAGAACTTTTCCATTTTCTTCGTCTTCATCGTCGGTCGATTCGAGGTAAACTTTCAGAAAACCATCAAACTTTATCATCTCACCCTGAGCAACAAATCGGTGTTTGCTGTTTTCTACATCTATATTTATAGTGGTTTTTTCCAATTCGGCATCACTCATTTGCGATGCAATGGTGCGTTTCCAGATAAGCTCATAGAGTTTTTTCTCATTAGCATTTCCCGAAACGGTGTCTTTATTAATATATGTAGGACGAATGGCTTCGTGAGCTTCTTGTGCACCTTTACTCTTGGTTTTGTATTTCCTTATTTGCAGGTATTTCTCACCAAACTGCGTTTTAATTTCACTGGCAGCAGCACCCACGGCAGCATCTGACAGGTTAACCGAGTCGGTTCTCATGTAAGTAATTTTTCCGGCTTCGTACAAACGCTGAGCAATAGTCATGGTTTGCGAAACTGAAAAACCAAATTTACGACTGGCTTCCTGTTGAAGGGTTGAAGTTGTAAATGGAGGAGCCGGCGAGCGTTTTGTCGGTTTCTTTGAAATATCGCTAACCGTAAAAGCCGCTTTTGCACAATGATTCAGAAAAGCCTCTGCATCTTTAGCTTTTTCGAATCGGGTATTCAATTCGGCACGTAAATCAACAGCCAGGTCGTCGGCCTGAGTAAAATGTGAAATAACCCGAAATGCCGATTGTGGAATAAAATTCATTATTTCACGTTCGCGCTCAACCAACAGACGAACGGCTACCGATTGAACACGGCCTGCCGAAAGTGATGGTTTCACTTTTTTCCACAAAACAGGTGAAAGTTCAAACCCAACCAAACGGTCAAGAACCCTTCGGGCCTGCTGAGCATTTACCAAATTGGTGTCGATGTCACGCGGATTTTCAATAGCTTTTAAAATTGCTTCTTTGGTAATTTCATGAAAAACAATACGCTTGGTATTTTCCGGTTTAAGTTGTAAAACTTCGAATAAATGCCAGGCTATGGCTTCTCCCTCACGGTCCTCATCGGATGCTAACCACACGGTCTTTGCTTCTTTTGCCAGCTTTTTTAATTCCGAAACTACTTTCTTTTTGTCTGCAGCTATTTGATAATTTGGAGTAAAATTATTGGCTATGTCAATACCATAATCCTTTTTCGACAAATCGCGGATATGACCGAAACTTGACGTTACTATATATCCTTTACCTAAAAACTTTTCAATGGTTTTTGCTTTTGCCGGCGACTCAACTATTACCAGATTTTCTTGCATGTGTAAACGGGTGTTTGTTACTTTAAAATTTTCGCAAAATAAATCAATAAAGTATAGATGTTCAAATCTTTTTTTTTAAAGTCGTCCGAAAAGACCCTTTTTTACACCGCCTGATAAAAGTTGTAAATCAGTGATTTTGGCATCTGGCGGCTTATTTAAAATTTAAATTATTTTTATTGAATTCGTGTAAATTAGCTGAGTATTTGTACTTTTATCACCTTAACCGCAAAAACAATTAGATGGAAAAAACAACCACCGTTTATTTTAAAAGACAGATTCTTAGCTGGGCAATCATTATTTTGCCTTTATTGTTTTTGTCACTTCTTTTCTATCAGATTTCAGTCGGCCACTTAGGTTTTATGCCTTCGTTTGAAGAACTTGAAAACCCAAACATTAACCTGGCTACCGAAGTATATAGCGAAGATAATGTAATATTGGGAACTTATTTCAGGGATAACCGCTCACGAACCGAATTTTCAGAGCTTTCGCCCTACCTGGTTGATGCGCTGGTAGCTACTGAAGACGAACGATATTACAAACATTCGGGCATTGATTTTAGAGGATTGGCAAGGGTTGCCATAAAAACCGTTTTGTCGGGTGACGAGAACGCTGGTGGAGGAAGTACCATCACCCAACAGCTGGCAAAAAATCTTTTCCCGCGCGAGAATTTTAGCAATCCGGTACAGATTGTATTGAGAAAGTTCCGTGAATGGGTTATTGCCATTAAATTGGAACGCAGCTATACCAAAGAGGAAATAATTGCCATGTATTTTAACCAGTTCGATTTTTTAAACCTTGCTGTTGGCATAAAATCAGCCTCAAAAGTTTATTTTGGATGCAATCCCAACGAATTAAAAATTGAACAAGCGGCCATGTTGGTGGGAATGGCAAAAAACCCATCCCTTTTTAATCCCCTGCGCCGCCCTGAAGAAACTGAAGGTAGAAGAAATGTGGTGCTGGCTCAGATGCTTCGCAACCAAAAAATTGACCGGGCTACTTTCGATTCGCTAAAAAATATTCCTTTGGAATTAAATTATCAAAAAGTGCATCACGCCGAAGGTTCTGCTACCTATTTTAGGGAATACCTGCGAACCACTTTAAATAAAACCAAACCCAGTCGTAAAGAGTACAGTCTCTTTTCTTCGTATAAAGAAGATTCCATCGAATGGGCTACCAACCCTCTTTATGGCTGGTGTAACAAAAATTTTAAACCCAACGGTGAACCGTACGATATTTATAAAGACGGACTTCGGATATACACAACGCTGAATTCTAAAATGCAGACGTATGCTGAAGAAGCAGTCCGAGAACACCTTTCGCTCGATTTACAAATTGCTTTTGATAATGAAAAAGCCCATCAAAAAACAGCACCCTTTTCTGCAGAACTGACCGACGAACAGGTAGATCAGATATTGACACTGGCCATGAAACGCAGTGAACGTTACCGGGTTTTAAGGCTTCAAAACCTTTCAATGGATGCTATTGAAGAAAATTTCAATACGCCCACACCTATGACCGTTTTTAGCTGGCAGGGAGAAAAAGATACCGTGTTAACCCCCATGGATTCCATCCGTTATTATAAACATTTTCTACTGTCGGGAGTTATGGCAATGGATCCCCATACCGGCAATGTGAAAGCTTATGTGGGTGGAATAAACTACAAACATTTTCAATACGACCATGTAACACAGGCCAAACGTCAAATTGGCTCAACATTTAAGCCTTTTTTATATACCTTAGCCATGCGCGACGGCTATTCGCCCTGTTACCCCGTACCCAATGTTCCGGTTACCATAACCGACCCAACCACCGGTGTTACCTGGACTCCAAAAGGTGGTGGAAGGGCAGAATATGAACGTAAAATGGTATCGCTCCGTTTTGGGTTACGCCAATCGCTCAATAATGTAACTGCCTGGCTGATGAATCAATTCCGTCCGAAAGCGGTTATTGAAATAGCCCGAAATATGGGCGTTCGAAGTGAAATTCCCGAGGTTTTCTCCATTGCTTTGGGAACTGCCGATTTATCGCTTTACGAAATGGTTGGTGCTTATGCAACCTACGCCAATAAAGGCGTTTACACCCAACCAATGTTTGTTTCCCGTATCGAAGATAAGAACGGGAACTTGCTGGCAACATTTACACCAAAACGCAATGAGGCAATTAATGAAAAAACCGCCTTCCTGATGCTTGAAATGTTACAAGGTGTAGTAAAAAAAGGAACCGCCGTACGGCTTTGGTCTGAAAATTATCCGTATCAAATACATGCCGAAATTGCAGCTAAAACTGGTACTACACAAAACCAATCAGACGGCTGGTTTATGGGTATAACTCCCAACCTGGTTGCGGGTGTCTGGACAGGTGCCGAAGATCGGGCTACTCATTTCGACGGTATTTCACGTGGTCAGGGAGCAAACATGGCTCTGCCTATCTGGGCCTTATTTATGAATAAAGTATATGAGGATGGAACTTTGGGCATAACCAAAGAAGATAAATTTGAAAAACCTGCCGACTACACCGGCGAATCAGATTGCATTGATATTTCGGATACCAGCGAATCGGAAAGCAACTCGCATGTAATTGACGATGAAATTTATTAAATAGATGATTTAAGAAAACAGTTTTGAAAAAACCTGTTCTACCTTCTGAACCTCAATAATTTCGATATCCGACTTTATTGAGGTTTTGTTTTTGACTTTTGGAACAAAAATCCGACGATACCCTAATTTTGCTGCCTCAGCTATGCGTTGTTCCATGCGTCCTGCCGGACGTATTTCTCCCGACAACCCAACTTCGCCACTAAAACAGGTTCCTTTGGGAATGGGCCGGTCAACATCGGAGGATAAAATTGCACAAATCACAGCTAAATCAATGGCGGTATCGGTTACTTTAATACCTCCGGCAATATTTAAGAAAACATCTTTACTCGACAGGCGGAAACCCACCCTTTTTTCGAGTACCGCCAACAACATATTTAATCTTCGGGTATCAAATCCGGTTGCTGAACGCTGCGGCGTTCCATATACAGCCGAACTAACCAAAGCCTGAACCTCTATTATAAACGGCCTTATTCCCTCAACTGTAGCACAGGCTGAAATACCCGAATACTGATAACTGTTGGCAAACAACAGAAATTCGGAAGGATTGGTTACTTCGCGCAATCCGGATTCACTCATTTCAAATATTCCAATTTCGGAAGTTGAACCAAATCGGTTTTTGTGAGCTCTAAGAATCCGATACATATAATGATTATCCCCTTCGAACTGCAATACGGTATCAACCACATGCTCCAATATTTTTGGCCCGGCCAGACTACCATCTTTGGTAATATGCCCAACCAAAACAACTGGAACACTATATTCTTTTGCGTATTGAATTAATTGGGTTGCGCTTTCGCGGATTTGTGTAATTGTTCCCGGCGACGATTCAATGTAGCTGGTTCGGAGGGTTTGTATGGAATCA
This sequence comes from Salinivirgaceae bacterium, assembly GCA_050251815.1. Lineage (GTDB taxonomy): Bacteria > Bacteroidota > Bacteroidia > Bacteroidales > SZUA-534 > GWE2-40-63. The sequence goes on from JBFWMB010000008.1 coordinate 90,152, forward strand.
ATAATCACCAACCCGGGTTTTAATTGTTTGCATTGGGCTACAATGGCTTCGGTACTTACTTCAGCAAGAAAAAACAAAGAATCGGTAAGATCTCCCAGGCGATTTGCCCGTAATTTTATTTGGTCGGCACTTTCTTCTCCCGAAACATAAAGTACAGTTCCAGAAAACTTCTGGGATATTTGAAGCAAAAGTGTTGATTTTCCAATGCCCGGTTCACCGCCGATTAAAGTAACAGAACCCGGAACCAAACCACCACCAAGAACCCTGTCGAACTCTGTGTTCATGGTAGAAATACGCACCTGATTTGCCTCGTTTATCTCCTTTAAAAGTACGGGTTTGTTACCCGTTGCGTTTTGGGAAAGTAAGGCGGGACTTTTCGCCGAGGTAATAACAACTTCTTCAACAAAAGTATTCCATTGGTCGCACGAATTGCATTTGCCGGTCCATTTAGGCGATTGCGCTCCACAATTCTGACAAATATAAACGGTTTTTGCCTTGGCCATGCCTTAGCGTTTTACCAACTCTATTCTCAAATAAGCCGCTTCGGTAGAGCCATCGGGGTGTTTTATGCGGGTAGCCTTAAAGTATTCCGATGAAAGTTCATCAACCCAATATTCCCCACGAACATCGCCGGTTGCTGTACCATAATTACTATTGTCCTCACCATCGGGTGGAAAAATATTGAAACTGTTTCCATCAATATCGTACTGATAGGTTTTAATGCTCAAGGTGTCGGCGGGTGTTTTGCTTTCGTCAAGCAGATATATTTCAAGCAAGTCGCCGGCATAAAATTGCCAATACGTCTTTTTCTCGGTTGGTTCCCTAAAAGTCATTTGTTCCCAAATACTTATCAGCTTAGTTTGCTGACTACCCCGGCACGAGGTAAAAAAAACAACCAGAATTAAAATCAGAACTTTAAAAATTCGTTGTGTTTTCATGTTCAAATTGAATTAATTAAACTTTTAGGTACTGTTTATTTTTGTCGTTTATAGCAAGTATAAATTACCATTTAACCAAAAACAAAATTAACAATTAACCGGTTGATAGAAAATTTTTTACACTAACCCGCTTTTTTTTATGATGGCGGTCGACGAAAAGCCATCGACAAAATCGATGATAACAACCTGGCCTCCTTTTTCGGTAACCACCTGGAATCCTACTACTTCTTCAGCTTTATAATCACCTCCCTTAACCAAAACATCGGGTTGTATGGTTTTTATAAGATCAATGGGGGTGTCTTCACCAAAATAGACTAGGGCATCGACAAATTGAAACCCTGCCAGCAAAAGGGCCCGTGCTTCCTGAGGGTTTACCGGCCGATCGGCTCCTTTTAATTTACGAACCGATTGATCGGTATTGAGTCCGATAATTAGTTTTGTGCCGAGACCTGCTGCTGTAGCCAAGTATTTTAAATGTCCTAAATGTAAAACATCGAAGCATCCGTTGGTAAATACAATTTTTTCACCAGAAAACCGCCACAACGAAAGAAGCCGGTTCAGATGTTCCGGCTCTATTATTTTATTCTCAATGTGTTTAAGATGGTCCATAACTATTTTTATACCACCGAATTGGTAGTAGTATCCGGAAATATAAAGGTGGGTTTAAAAGATTTTGCTTCTTCAAAGTCCATGCTGGCGTATGAAATAATAATTACAATGTCGCCAATCTCAACTTTACGGGCTGCAGGACCATTCAGGCAAATGTCGCCACTGCCCCGTTCTCCTTTAATAACATATGTTTCAAGGCGTTCACCGTTGTTAATATTCACCACCTGCACTTTTTCGTTCTCAATTATATTGGCGGCATCCATTAAATCTTCATCAATGGTAATGCTCCCCACATATTGAAGGTTTGCCTCGGTTACCCTGACTTTGTGAATTTTTGATTTTACAACTTCTATATTCATTGCACTATCTTTTTACGCTACAAAATTACAAATTAATTGTGACATTATCTATTAACCGTACTTTACCAGCCCAAACAGCTATACACCCCACATTGTTTTTACCTGTTGTAAAAGAACTTATGGGGAGTAAGGTTTGTTCATCAACAATTTCGAAATATTCAACACGCAATAATCCTGAATCATTTATTGTTTCTTCAACCCAGGCCTGCAATTGGCTCACCGATTTTTCATAAGCAAGAGTTCGTGCTTTTTGCAGGGTTTTATAAATAAGGGGTGCAATTTTTCGGTGTTCCAAAGTTAGTAACTGATTCCGTGAGCTCATGGCCAATCCGTCATATTCGCGCACGATGGGGCAAGCTACAATATCAATTGGTAAATTCAGTGATTGAGTCATTTTGCGAATGATGGCTACCTGCTGAAAGTCCTTCTGTCCAAAAAAAGCTTTGTTGGGTTGGACCGCATCGAAAAGTTTGCTTACAATTTGAGCAACGCCATTAAAATGTCCAGGCCTGTGGGATCCTTCCATTAACCGATCCAGTCCGTCAAAATCAAAAATTCGGGTATCTTTTTCAGGATACATTTCTGCTTCGTTGGGCATGAAAACCGCATCACAACCCGCTCCCAAAAGCATCTCCAAATCGTTAGCTTCGTTTCGGGGATAATTTTTAAGATCGTTGGGGTCGTTAAACTGTGTTGGGTTTACAAAGATGCTGGCTAATGTAACATCCGATTCTTTTTTAGCAAAAGCTATCAGTGATAAGTGTCCCTGGTGCAGTGCTCCCATTGTGGGAACAAATCCGATGGTTTTTGACTGGGATTTGCAATTTGCAATAAAAGCTCCCAGTTCGGTTTTTGTTTTAAAAACTTGCATGGTTTAATAATAATTCAACCAAAATAGGGTGCAAAAGAAATTGAAAAAAGCCTTATATCAAAGAAAAACAGTAAAAAAAGCATCTTATATAACCACCTAAATATCATGGGATAACATTTTGTGCGTTGAGATTCTGCAATATTTTTACTACCTTTGCTGCGTTAAAACAATCATATATTAGATGGAAAAGAAAAAGGTTTTGTTTATTTCTCAGGAAATCACCCCTTATCTACCCGAAAGCGAGATTGCAAAAATTGGACGAGAACTACCCCAAGGAATTCAGGAAAGAGGAAAAGAAATCAGAACGTTTATGCCGCGTTTTGGTTGTGTGAACGAGCGAAGAAATCAGTTGCATGAAGTGATACGGTTGTCAGGTATGAACCTGATAATTGACGATACGGATCATCCACTTATCATTAAGGTTGCATCCATTCAGGCTGCCCGCATGCAGGTTTACTTTATCGATAACGAAGATTATTTTCAGCGTAAATATGTATTAACCGACAAAAGTGGTCTTCCGTTTAAAGACAACGACGAGCGGGCTATCTTTTTTGCAAGAGGTGTACTCGAAACCGTTCAGAAATTGCGTTGGGCTCCCGATATTATACATTGCCATGGCTGGTTTACCTCTTTAGTGCCTTTGTATATCAAAAAGACGTTCAAAGATAATCCGCTCTTTTCTGATGCAAAAGTAATTTATTCGCTTTACAACGACCATTTTGAAAAAGACCTGGATAAAAAATTCAATTCCAAGTTAATTTACGATGGAATTACAAAAAAAGACGTAGAGCTATTAAATACGCCAAATTACGAAAACCTGACCAAACTGGCTATTAATCACTCCGATGCGCTTGTTTACGGAAGTGAAAAACTTGCTCCAGAAATTCAACAAATGGTCGATGGTGCCGGAATACCCACCCTGGCTTATAAAAATTCTGATGAATATATTGACGCTTATTCCGATTTTTACGACCAATTACTTCAATAAAATAAATCCACAAATTGGGAGATAAAACCAAAATTTTAAACTGGAAAATGAATTCTTTATCAAAAAAAGATTCATTTTTCTTTTTTTATATCTGTACCTGATGACTTTTTATCAAAAAGTAGGGAAGTTGGGTTTACGACTGTGTATAAATCATTAGCTTTGCATACATTGAAAAAGAATTACACTACAAATATACTAAACTAAAAAAGATTATGTGCGGAATTGTTGGATACATTGGCGACAAAGAAGCCTTTCCCATTTTAATTAACGGCTTAAAGCGATTGGAATACCGCGGATACGATTCAGCCGGTGTTGCCCTACTCAATGGCGAAACTTATTTGTATAAACGCAAAGGAAAAGTTTCGGATTTAGAGGCGTTTATTGGAACCAAATCGGTACTTGGAAATATTGGAATGGGACATACCCGTTGGGCTACCCACGGTGAACCCAACGACGAAAACGCCCACCCACATGCATCGTTTCACAATAAATTCATTGTAATTCACAACGGTATTATTGAAAATTACAGCCGTTTAAAAGAAAAACTAATCCATCGTGGATTTGCGTTTAAAAGTGAAACCGACACCGAAGTATTGGCCAACCTGATTGAATTTATTTACATGAAAGGTGACGTTACCGCCGAAATGGCTGTTCGCCTTGCCCTTTCAAAAGTGGTTGGAGCCTACGGATTGGTGGTTATGTGCAAGGACGAACCCGATAAATTAATTGCAGCCCGAAAAGGCAGCCCCCTGGTAATTGGTATTGGACAAGGCGAATACTTTTTAGCTTCTGATGCAACACCCATCGTAGAATACACCAAAAGCGTAATCTACATGAACGACAACGATGTGGCGGTTATCCGTAAAAACGAATTGCAATTAAAAACCATCGACAACGAAGCGTTAACTCCTAACATTCAGGAACTTTCGCTCGATATTGGTGAAATTGACAAAGGAGGCTACGATCACTTCATGCTGAAGGAGATTTACGAACAACCCCGGGCTATTGCAGATACATTTCGCGGACGAATTGATTCTGAACACACAAACATCCATTTAGGTGGTTTGCATGCCGTATGGCCCAATTTAGAAAAAGCCCGCCGAATTATTATTGTTGCCTGTGGAACCTCGTGGCACGCGGGATTGGTTGGTGAATACCTTTTTGAAGAATTTGCCCGCGTTCCTGTTGAAGTGGAATACGGTTCAGAATTCAGGTACCGCAAACCTATTATTTATTCTGACGATATTGTTATTGCCATTAGTCAAAGTGGTGAAACTGCCGATACATTGGCTGCCATAAAAATCGCCAAAGAAGCCGGAGCTATGGTTCTTGGAATTTGCAATGTGGTTGGTAGCAGCATTCCCCGCGAAACCGATGCCGGTGTTTACACCCATGCCGGGCCAGAAATTGGCGTAGCTTCAACCAAAGCTTTTACCGCTCAGGTTACCGTGCTCACCATGATGGCTTTGAAACTGGCACACCGCAAATACCAAATAAGCCTTGATCAATACCACCATTTAATTAATGAGCTAACACTGATTCCTGACAAAATAGAAAAAGGATTGTTGGCAAATAACCACATCAAAAAAATTGCTGAACTATATAAAAACAGTTCCAATGCCATTTACCTGGGCCGCGGATTTTTATTCCCGGTAGCTTTAGAAGGCGCATTAAAACTAAAGGAGATTTCATACATTCATGCAGAAGGTTACCCTGCAGCAGAAATGAAACACGGACCCATAGCCCTTATCGACAAAAACATGCCTGTAGTAGTAGTAGCTACCAAAGACAGTTCGTATGAAAAAATTGTGTCGAACATTCAGGAAGTTAAAGCCCGCAACGGTGTTGTAATAGCCGTGGTTACTGAAGGCGATGACACCATACGCAAAATGGCCGACCATGTGATTGAAGTTCCGGAAACACCAGAACATTTGGCTCCTTTAATGTCGGTAATTCCACTTCAGCTTTTATCGTACCATATTGCTGTGATGCGAGGATGCAATGTAGATCAACCAAGAAATCTCGCAAAATCGGTTACGGTTGAATAAATTTATTTTCGTTAAATAAGCTTAAGGTTGTCCACTAACAGACAACCTTTTTTTGTCATAATTTGTGCATCTAAGACAAGGCAATTGATGTTTCAACCATAACTAAACGTTACAGAATACAACACACATGAAACCCGGTTAGCTTAAAGATAAACACCGGAGAAAAAGTTGAATTTTTAAGCCCCAAGGAGCAGGAAAATCGATCCTGATAGAAATTACTGCCGTTGGAAT
>JBFWMB010000009.1:0-85042 GCA_050251815.1 Salinivirgaceae bacterium
TATCTTCAATCCTATTTGGATGAATTTTGCTACAAATTAAACCGTAGATACTTTGGTGATAAGGTTTTTGACAGACTTGCCATTGCTATGTCTGATAATTACTGGTATAATAATGACTAATCATAAATATTTATAACGACATGAAATATAAATACTTATTTTTTGATTTAGACCGAACCCTATGGGACTATAAGGCAAATTCAGAGCAAACATTAATAGATTTGGTAAAAACATTCACGCCTCAATTGAGTTCACAAACAAGGCTTTTTATTGAAATATTTTACAAAGTAAATGAAGCATTATGGCTACAGTATCGCGATGGTATAATTTCAAAAGAGTATTTAAGTTCATCGCGATTTATACAAGTATATAAGCATTTTGGTATTGATGCAGTTTCTATGGCTGAAGAAATTGCACAGTATTATATCGTTCAAAGTCCCCAAAAGAATAAATTATTTCCAGATACCAGAAAAGTATTGTCTTATTTAAAATCAATGAATTATAGTTTATATCTTTTAACTAATGGGTTTTTAGAGGTGCAAAAAGTTAAAATAAGGACCAGTGATATTGAACGGTATTTTGAGGGTATGATCACCTCAGAGGAGGTTGGATATCAAAAACCAGACAGCCGAATATTTGAATATGCATTGCGTAATACCGGAGGACAAAAAAACAATAGTATTATGATTGGTGATGACTTGGATAACGATATTTTTGGTGCTCAAAACTTTGGTATAGACACAATTTACTTTAATCCTCAAAGAACTACTCATAAAGGCAATCCTACGTACGAAATAAATAATCTAATTGAGTTAATAGGGCTCTTTTAATTAAAGATTGAGGTTTAACAACTTGCAAGCAATATATAATGCCTATAAACAAAAAAGCACCTACTTGCTTAAGTAGGTGCTTTAAAGTGACTCCGCCAGGACTCAAACCTGGAACCTTCTGATCCGTAGTCAGATGCACTATTCAATTATGCTACGGAGCCAAATGCGGGTGCAAATATAGGTAAAAATTTGAATTGCCATAAAATATAGAACTGTTTTTTTCTACTTTTTTTGCTCCCTTTTGTAAAACTCCTGTTTATCAGAAGGGAAAATTTTATCTTATTTCTTTTTATTATCTTGCATTGTAAAATTTTAATCAGAGTTTTGAGTGAACTGCTGTCTTAAAAAGTGATTTTATTAGTTTAGAATTATTGTAAATAGGATTACAAAGTAGAATTGATAGTTAATAAATTTTTAATTAGTTCCCGATGAAACGATTTTCTAATACCCTTCTTTTTTTAATAGTTATTGTTACCCTTTCAGGTTTTTATGCCTGTAATAATAGGGAACAACCGGCTTATAATGAAATTTTCGATGGTGTAAGCTGGTATCATAACGACCGCCTGTTGATTCGAAATGATTCTTCAGTCATTTTTACCGAATTCGACTCGATTCAAAACATACCGGTAAACCAAAACGTTATTCCATTAACGATAAATGATTCCTCTTTAATTATAACCCGGTCACAGGAGAGGGGTTATTATAACGACAACAGGGAATTTGTGGTTACCCACATGGAACGTTTAATCGATACCGTTTTATTCGATTTAAAATACATAAACAAAAAACCAAAATTAATATTATATATAGAACCATTTCCTTTAATTCTTTCAACAAAAAACCAGCTCACCTTACCCGAGACTCATAATTTTAAACCGGTAAAATTTTTAATTGCCAATTATTCCATCGGTGATCAGATGGATCGTTCGCTGCTAAAAACACGTGGTATATATAACTATCCGAACTATACCATTGAAGATTGTGAGTTTTTGGAGAATAAAGACATTACCATAAAAATAATTGGCTACAATACCATTTTCTCCATCGAACGCCGACGCATCGAGAATTATCGGGTCGATGAAATTATTAAAGTAGTTACCAGTAAAATGGGACTTATTCCCGAATACCGGCCCATGCGTCAATGGATTGATGGTTCCGACTACGAATATGAATTTTACCGCTGGGACGATAAGGGCGTTCAAATAAACCTGTCGCGTAGCAAATACATTGGTTCCGATGTTTATAAAACCCTGGTTCGGGGAGACGACTGGGTTTTGGCTTACGACGATTTATTTCAACAGGCCATATTAGTTGAAACGTACCGGAATGGAATGCCGCAATCGAGCATTATTAATTAAGGTAAAGTTTTATCACTGGGGTTAGGAAAGCTTAACCCAATAACTATCAACCGAATATAATTATTTTTTTCCACTAATTATTGGGTAATTGGCTGAATTCAGTTGTTGAAGAAAACTGCTTGCATGTTTTGTCCTACATATGGGAACAGGCCCAATTATTTGGCAGATTTTACCAGCTGTCGATTAAATTTTTGTGTCGTTTTGTCACAATGTCAGTCGCGTTGTTGGAATTAATTGGCCTTGTGGTGTCATATTTTCTAGTTAACCCACCAAAAATTTGCTGGCACAATCCTTGAAAAAGACTATCCCGAAATTAATGATTATTAAATCTAAAACGAACATATAATATGGGTAAGATCATAGGAATCGATTTAGGAACAACCAACTCTTGTGTTTCCGTAATGGAAGGAAATGAGCCTGTAGTTATTCCTAACAGCGAAGGAAAAAGAACCACTCCATCGGTGGTAGCATTTGTTGAAAACGGTGAACGTAAAATTGGTGATCCGGCCAAACGCCAGGCAATTACCAACCCACAAAAAACGGTGGCTTCAATCAAGCGCTTTATGGGTGAGAAATTTGACTCTTTGTCAAGCGAAGTATCAAGAATTACCTATAAAGTTATAAAAGGTGAGAACAATACACCCCGTGTTCAGATTGATGACCGGAAATATTCTCCCCAGGAGATTTCGGCCATGATTCTTCAAAAAATGAAGAAAACAGCTGAAGATTACCTGGGACAGGAAGTTACCGAAGCAGTTATTACCGTTCCTGCTTATTTTAACGATGCACAGCGCCAGGCTACCAAAGAAGCTGGCGAAATTGCCGGCTTAGTTGTAAAGCGTATTATTAACGAACCTACTGCAGCCTCACTGGCTTATGGTCTCGATAAAAAAGATCGTGACATGAAAATTGCCGTGTTCGACCTGGGTGGAGGTACATTTGATATTTCAATTCTTGAATTGGGTGATGGCGTTTACGAAGTAAAATCGACCAATGGTGATACGCACCTTGGCGGTGATGATTTTGACCAGGTAATTATCGATTGGTTGGCCGATGAATTTAAAAACGAAGAAGGAATTGATCTGAGAAAAGATCCAATGGCTTTGCAACGTTTAAAAGAAGCTGCTGAAAAAGCAAAAATTGAATTGTCGAGTTCATCGAGTACCGAAATCAATTTGCCTTACATAATGCCAGTTGACGGTATTCCAAAACACCTGGTAAAAAATCTGACAAGAGCAAAATTTGAGCAACTGGCCGATCGCCTGATTCAGGCAACGCTTGAGCCGTGCCGTTTAGCGCTTAAAGATGCCGGAATGAGTCAATCAGATATTGATGAAGTAATTTTGGTTGGTGGTTCAACTCGTATTCCTGCCATTCAAAAAGTAGTTGAAGATTTCTTCGGAAAAGCCCCTTCAAAAGGTGTTAATCCTGACGAAGTTGTAGCTGTTGGAGCTGCCATTCAGGGGGGTGTGTTAACCGGTGAGGTTAAAGACGTATTGTTGTTGGATGTAACTCCCTTATCGTTGGGAATTGAAACCATGGGTGGTGTAATGACCAAACTGATAGAATCGAATACAACCATTCCTACCAAGAAAGCCGAAACATTTACAACAGCTTCTGACAATCAGCCTTCGGTTGAGATTCATGTACTTCAAGGGGAACGTCCCATGGCAAAAGATAACAAAACAATCGGTAGGTTCCATTTGGACGGAATTCCACCAGCACCTCGCGGAGTTCCACAAATTGAAGTTTCGTTTGATATCGATGCCAATGGTATATTACATGTGGCCGCAAAAGATAAGGGAACAGGTAAAGAGCAAAAAATCAGGATTGAAGCATCTTCAGGCTTAAGCGAAGAAGAAATCAACCGCATGCGAGACGAAGCAAAAGCAAATGCTGATTCCGATGCTAAGGCTAAAGAAAAGATTGATAAGATAAATGCAGCCGATAGTTTGATTTTCCAAACCGAGAAAAACCTGAAAGAATTTGGTGATAAGATTCCAGCTGACAAAAAATCAGCCATCGAAGGAGCATTAACCAAATTGAAAGAAGCGCATAAAAATCAGGATTTGGATGCCATTGATGCAGCAACAAAGGAGGTGAACGACACCTTCCAGGCAGCATCGCAGGATTTATACAACGCCCAGCAACAGGCTCAGGGAGCACAGGCTCAACCTGATGCTGGCGAAGCGCAGCAAGGAAAATCATCCGGTAAAGACGAAGAAGTTACTGATGTTGACTTTGAAGAAGTAAAGTAATTCTGAATACTATAATTAAGAAAAGGCCGACAATAAGTCGGCTTTTTTTATGCTGAAAATTTTAATAAAGTGTTTGGTTCATTTTCTTTTTATTAAAAAAGGGCAGGAGTATAAAACTAATGGCTCCTACAATTAACAGCATTAAATTCATCGAAGTGTGCGAAATTAACGCAAATATTTTTCCATCGGTCTTGTCGAGCCCATACAATGCCAGTGTTTCCAGAACCATAAAATGCCAGGCTCCAATTCCCCCTTGTACCGGAGCCAGCATGGCCAGTCCTCCCATAATAAATGCCGTAAGTCCGGCCAACATGCTTAAATGCTCAGTGGGCTGGTAGCTGAAAAAAATTACATACATCATCAGAAAATACATGACATAAATAAAAACAGAATGAAATAAATACCAGCCTGGTTTTTTAAGGTTCTTAATGGAACTAATGCCCTGGAAAAAATTGGTCATTAGCTCAATAATTTTTGCCACAAACGAAATGCGCTTTAGTTTTTCACGATAAATCCATAATAGAATCAACGTACCAATGCCTAATAATGCTCCACCCAACCAAAACCAAAGCGAAAACAAAAAGCCAAAGCTTTGTTCAAACTCCGGATTGTTTGCCACAAAAGCAGTAAAAACACTGAACTGCGAAAAAATAGTGATAAAAACCAGTAGTAATAAAATCAGGGTGTCGGTGGCCCGCTCTATTACAACGGTTCCGGCCAAGGTGCCAAATGGAATTTTTTCATGGCGCGATAAAACTGTACATCGGGCCAGTTCACCACCACGGGGAATAATCAAATTGGTAGCATACATTATCATTATCGATAAAAAAGTATTCAGGGTTCTGGGTTTATGCCCCAAAGGAGTAATAAGCATATTCCAGCGAATGGCACGACTAAGATGACTAACAATAGCAAAAACAAACGAAAGCCAAACCCATCCCCAGCGCAGGGTTTCCAGTTCATGTGCAATCTTTTCTACTCCCAAACCTTTATATACATAGTAAAACAATACTGCACCCACCGAAAACAAAAGGAGGTACTTTATTGCGTTTAAATATCTTTTCATGTTTTTTTTGCTTAAACGGGCAAATATAAATTATTTTTTGTTTGACAAAAGTTGATCTTAAAAACGAAAAATGCAACAGACTCTTGTTGAGCTGTTGCATTTTTTTGTTCCTTATAACAATTTTTTATGGTTTCTTAAGCATTTGTTGTATCAACAAAAACCCGTTGCGATAAATCTTTATCAATCATAAATAAGCCATTTCCGGCACCGCCAACCAATTTTAACTGGTCAAGTATGGTGCGTACATTGTCTTCTTCTTCAACTTGTTCGTCGACATACCATTGCAGAAAACTTTTGGCTGCATGGTCGCGCTCATCAATGGCAACGTCCATCAGGTTGTTGATTAAAGCTGTAACTTTTTGTTCGTGTTTCAGCGTTTCTTCAAAAATGGTGATTATGTTATCCCATTTTCTGGGTACTTCAGCAATGGGCATCAATTCAACTACGCCGCCACGATCAATAATGTAATCGAAAAACTTTAAGGCATGCGAAATTTCTTCCTGATACTGAATTCGCATCCAGTTGGCAGCTCCTGCCAGTCCAATTTCAGCGCAATAAGCTGACATTGATAAATACAAATAAGCCGACCAATACTCTGCATTGAGTTGCTTATTTAATTCGGTTTCCATTTTTTTTGTTAGCATAGTATTACTGGTTTGGTTTGAAATTGCTTCTGCAAAATAAGATAAAATGTGTTTATTTTACTCAAAATCGAGGTTAAAGTTTTGTTTAAGTTTGTGTAATAATTCATTTTTTTCAGCCAGGTAATTGTATTTGTCGGCTGCAGTATAAACCAATTGCTGATTTGATAGCTCTTCAACTACTTCAACATCGAGCACGATCGACGAATTTTTTAATTGTTTTTTTAAATAAGCCGTTAACCGGGAATGAACCTTCTCCATAAAGTCTTTTTGCTGACTTACATTATCGAGCCTGACCCTTAGCTGATGTTCTGATTTTTTTTCGGGTAGATGTGTTTTTAGTACCTGGTACATTCGCGGAAACTCATTCTCCACACTGCTGGTAAACTGGTTCCATACCTCAATAAGTGCTGTTTCGGTAAAGGGTTCAACAGGGCCACTGACCTGCTTTTCAACTTTCTTGCTTTCAGGTTCACTAACGTTGTCGTCTTGTTTTTTACCAATGTTTTTTAACGATGGCGACGATGACTGGTAACTTGAATAAACAGGGGTTGCCTTTTCTTTTGCCGGTTCGGTGGTTTTTTCCGTTGCTTTAGGTTCTGACTTCTTTTTAGGAGCTGTCGATGCTAATTCACTTTTTTTTTTTCAGCGATTATCTGGCACAGGTTTATCAATGCCAGTTCAACCGAAAGGCGTTTATTCTGACTGTTGCGGTATTGAATCTCGGCGTCGTTGCAAAGGTTAATGGCACGGAATAAAAATGAAGCCGAACATTTTTTCGATTGTTCCAGATAATGAACTTTTATTGCAGCACCCACTTCGAGTAGTTGAATGGTTTTTTCGTCCTGCGAAACCAGTAAATCTCTAAAATGTTTCGATAAACCGGCTAAAAAATGCTGTCCGTCGAAACCTTTATCCAGAATTTCATCATAGAGACTCAAAGATGTACTAATATCTTCCGATAAAAAGGCATCGGTAAGTTTAAAAAAGTAATCGTAGTCGAGCACATTCAGGTTAGCAATGGTATTCTCGTAGGTAATTTTTTTTCCCGAGAAACTAACAATCTGATCAAATATCGATAGGGCATCGCGCATGGCACCGTCCGATTTTTGTGCAATTACGTTCAAAGCCTCGGGTTCTACTTCAATATTTTCACTTTTTGCAACGTATTCTAAATGTGAAGTGGCATCTTCGACGGTAATGCGGCTGAAATTAAAAATCTGACAACGCGACAAAATGGTAGGGAGAATCTTATGCTTTTCGGTTGTTGCTAAAATAAAAACCGCATGTGCTGGAGGTTCTTCCAGTGTTTTTAAAAATGCATTGAAAGCCGAGGTAGTTAGCATGTGCACCTCATCGATAATATACACGCTGTAATTTCCCATTTGCGGTGGAATACGCACCTGATCAATCAGGTTCCGGATATCGTCAACCGTGTTATTCGATGCGGCATCCAATTCATGAATGTTGTACGAGCGATCCTTATTGAACGACACACACGATTCACATTCATTACAGGGTTCGGTATCAGGAGTTAAATTTTGGCAGTTAATGGTTTTAGCAAAAATACGCGCACAGGTAGTTTTTCCTACACCTCGCGGTCCGCAGAACAAATAGGCGTGTGCCATGTGGTTGTTCTTAATGGCATTCTTCAGGGTAGTGGTAATTGATTTTTGACCAACAACTGATGCAAAGGTCGAAGGTCTGTATTTTCGCGCTGAAACTATAAAATTCTCCATTTTTATATAATTGTAGGGCAAATATAGGAAAATTAGCTACGGATACTAGGTATTTCTTTCAACGATTTTATTAACACATTTTACCAGTTACTCTAATGCAAAAACCGTGAAAAGGTTATCCAAAAGGTTTCTTTTTGGACTTTAATTGATTAAATAATATTATCTTTATGGAGCTATAAATATATTTTTGAAATTTGATTAGCAATATTATTTTTGTAGAAATTAAGATTTGTATCCCGGTTAATAATGGAAACACCAGAACTTATAGGAGGTTTTAAACAGAAATTTGAAAAGTTTGTCTATCTTTATAAAGTCTTAAAAGAAGAAAACAGGCAAATTAAACTTGAGAATACAGGTCTTAAGAATAAATTGGAACAAAAAGAACAGGAGCTTGATGAATATCGTCAAAAACTGGAAACAAATAACCTGGCAAAAACGTTTTTAGCTTCGAGTGGTAATGGTCAGGAGGCTAAACTCAAAATTAACAAAATAGTGCGGGAAATTGATAATTGTATTGCTCTGTTAAATAGATAAAAATGGATAATAAACTTACCATAAGGGTTAATATAGTTGATAGGTATTATCCATTGAAGATAGATAGGAATGATGAAGAAAAAATCAGAAAAGCGGCTAAAAAAATTAACGATACGGTAACACAATACCAAAAGTTGTATGGAAATAAAGACGGACAGGATTTTTTAGCCATGGTAGCCCTTCAGTTTGTAACCCGTTTGGTTGAAGCTGAAGAACACCACGAAATCCATCCGGTTTTAGAGGAAGTTCGGCAATTTGACAAGATTTTAGCATCATTACTTGAAACAGAATAATTTACGTTCTTTAAAATAAAAACCAAAGATTTTGCCCGCACCGGTTCTTGGCTAGTTTGGAAAACTCAACATTAACACAATTGGAGTTTAAGCTCAATTTTTGTAAGACAGGCCCCATCCGTCTTTGACGGTTCTCTTCGGAGACCAGGGGAAGTAAGAAAAAAATGGCGACTCCACCCATGTTTGACAGGGGTTTTACAAAACACAGAAATTGGTGCGGGTTTTTTATTAATATACATAATAGTTTATATGGACAAAACTTCAATTGTAATTGCAATAATTTCAGTCATCGCAGGAGGCCTGCTCACTTATATATTCGTAAAACTTGGGCTTAGTCGCAAAAGTAAGCGGATTATTCGTGAAGCCGAAGTTGAAGCTGAGATAATTAAGAAGGATAAAATCCTTCAGGCAAAAGAGAAATTTTTACAACTTAAAACGGAACACGAGAGGCTGATTAACGAGAAAAACAGCAAAATTCTGGCTGCTGAAAACAAATTAAAACAAAAAGAAACAGTTATTTCTCAGCGCATCGAAGAACAAAACCGCAAAATTAAAGAGGTTGATGTTATTCGAACCAACCTGAATGCCCAAATGGAATTGGTTGAGAAAAAGCACGAAGAGTTGGAACGCATGCACAAACAACAAGTGGAGCAATTGGTTTCAATTTCAGGGCTTTCGGTTGAAGATGCTAAAAACCAGCTGATTGAATCGCTTAAAGCCGAAGCTCGAACTGAAGCCATGTCATCCATTAACGAAATAATGGACGAAGCCAAAATGACAGCAAACAAAGAAGCCAAGCGCATTGTAATTCAAACCATTCAACGTGTGGCATCTGAATATGCAGTGGAAAATTCAGTAACCGTTTTCCATATCGATAACGACGATATCAAAGGCCGTATTATCGGTCGCGAGGGGCGAAACATTCGTGCCTTGGAAGCAGCCACCGGAATAGAAATTATTGTGGATGATACACCGGAAGCCATTATTCTTTCAGGATTCGATCCCGTGCGCCGAGAGGTTGCCCGTTTGGCATTGCACCAATTGGTTACCGACGGTCGTATTCATCCGGCACGCATTGAAGAGGTGGTGGCCAAAACCCAAAAAATGGTGGAAGAAGAAATTGTGGAAACCGGTAAACGTACCGCCATTGATTTGGGAATTCACGGATTACATCCGGAATTAATTCGATTGGTTGGTAAAATGAAATACCGCTCATCATACGGACAGAACCTGCTCCAGCACTCACGTGAGGTGGCCAACCTGGCTGCAATTATGGCCTCGGAACTGGGCCTTAATCCACGACTGGCAAAACGTGCCGGACTATTGCACGATATTGGTAAGGTTCCCGACGATGAACCAGAATTGCCACATGCAATTTTAGGTATGAAACTGGCCGAAAAATTCAAAGAGAAACCTGAAATCTGTAATGCCATTGGTGCCCATCACGACGAAGTGGAAATGACTACACTAATTGCTCCAATTATTCAGGTTTGTGATGCCATTTCAGGTGCCCGTCCGGGAGCTCGCCGCGAAGTGGTGGAATCGTACATTAAAAGGTTGAAAGATTTGGAAGAATTGGCTTTATCTTATCCTGGTGTACTGAAAACCTATGCCATTCAGGCCGGACGTGAGTTGCGTGTAATTGTTGGTTCCGAAAAAGTAAACGATACCGATGCCGAAACGCTATCGTACGAGATTGCCAAAAAGATTCAGGATGAAATGACCTATCCGGGACAGATTAAAATTACGGTAATACGCGAAACACGGGCCATTAATTACGCCAAGTAGACAGACAATGAATGCTGAAAGGCAAGTAAAACATAAACGAATTCTTGTTACAGGTGGAGCCGGTTTTATCGGCTCCAACCTTATAGAACACTTGCTAAAACAGGATAACGAGATAGTATGCCTCGACAACCTGCTTACCGGAAAAGCCGAGAATCTGGAGGCTTTTCATTCCCATAAAAACTTTTCTTTTATTCAGGGCGATATCCGTCTTTTAAAAACCTGTGAAAAGGCAGTTCAGGGTGCCGATTTGGTTTTGCACCAGGCGGCGTTGGGTTCGGTTCCCCGTTCTATTAACGATCCCCTGACAACCAACGAAATAAATATTACCGGTTTTTTAAACATGCTTACTGCCGCACGAAATGCAAAAGTGAAACGCTTTGTGTATGCGGCCAGTTCATCTACCTATGGTGATAATTTTACGCTTCCCAAAGTGGAAGATGTTATTGGAAAACCCTTGTCGCCTTACGCAATTACCAAATATGTGAACGAATTGTATGCCGATGTTTTTAGTCGGCTTTATGGAATGGAAACCATTGGTTTGCGTTACTTCAATGTGTTTGGTCAGCGTCAGGATCCCGAAGGAGCCTATGCTGCGGTAATTCCCAAATTAATAAAGCAACTGATTCGCTACGAATCGCCGTTGATAAATGGCGATGGTTCGTATTCACGCGATTTTACGTATGTTGAGAATGTGGTGCAGGCCAATGAGCTGGCTGCCACGGTAACTAATCCTGAAGCACTGAACACGGTTTATAACATAGCCTTTGGAGAGAATACCACACTGAATCAGCTTTTTGAGAAGCTTAAAATGACCTTAGGCACATTTGATCCAAAGATATTTAAGGTAGAAAAAACACATGGCCCCATCCGCGAAGGTGACATTCCCCATTCATTGGCAGCTATCGATAAAGCTAAGCGTTTGTTGGGTTATCACCCTCAATTTAATCTGGAAAAAGGCATCGAAAAAGCCATTTCGTGGTATTGGAATCATTTAAAGTAAAATAAACCGAACGCCAGCGCGTTCATACAACACAAAAAAGTTTGGTATGCTCCCTTTAACAATGGTCGACTTAAATAGTCAGTATCAGAAAATAAAGCCGCAGGTTGATGCGGCTATTCAATCGGTTATCGATAATGCTCAGTTTATCAAAGGTCCTGAAGTGAGTAGTTTTCAGGATGAATTAGCTGCGTACCTGGGTGTAAAACATACCATTGCCTGTGGTAATGGAACCGATGCTTTGCAGATTGCCATGATGGCCTTGGGATTAAAACCCGGTGATGAAGTAATTACTACAGATTTTACCTTTATTGCTACTGTTGAAGTGATTGCTTTGCTCGGACTTACTCCGGTTTTGGTTGACGTGTATCCCGATACGTTTACAATCGATATCGAAGCAGCAAAAAAAGCCATTACTCCAAGAACAAAAGCCATTGTACCAGTGCACTTGTTTGGTCAGGCGGCCAATATGGAAGCACTGATGGAGCTGGCCATAGCAAATCATCTTTTTGTTATCGAAGACAATGCCCAGGCTATTGGAACCGATTATACTTTTTCGGATGGAACCGTTAAAAAAGCCGGAACCATTGGACATATAGGTTGTACCTCGTTTTTTCCCTCGAAAAATTTGGGTTGTTACGGCGATGGAGGAGCCATGTTTACCAACGATGATGCTTTGGCTGAACAGATATCCAGTATTGTAAACCATGGAATGAAAGTTCGTTATTATCACGACCGAATAGGAGTCAATTCCCGTCTGGACACCATTCAGGCAGCTATTCTGCGGGTGAAACTACCACTGCTCGATTTATACAATGGGGCGCGCCAAAAAGCTGCCGCTTATTATAACGAAGCGTTTAAAACTATTTCGGAAATTCAAATCCCTCAAGTAGCACCTTTTACCAGTCATACTTACCATCAGTACACCTTGTTGGTGAAAAACGGGAAACGCGATGCCCTGAAAAATTTCCTCGATGCAAGAGGAATTCCCAATATGGTTTATTATCCGGTTCCCCTGCACCAGCAAAAAGCATTTGAAAACTATAAAACCGAACAGGATTATCCGGTCACACAAAAGCTTTGTAACGAAGTGCTTTCGCTGCCTATGCACACCGAACTGACTGAAGAACAGTTGGAGTTGATAAGTTCATCGGTAAACGCATTTTTTAACTAAATAGGATGGAAAAACAAACGGATTATTTTGCGCACGAAACAGCAGTAATTGATGCTGGTTGTACGATTGGAGCCGGGGTTAAAATCTGGCATTTTTCGCACATCATGCCCAATTGTACCATTGGAGCCAACTGCAACATCGGTCAAAATGTAGTGGTTTCGCCCGGTGTGGTGCTGGGGAAAAATGTTAAAGTGCAAAACAATGTCTCCATTTATACCGGAGTAATTTGCGAGGACGATGTTTTTTTGGGTCCATCGATGGTTTTTACGAACATTACCAATCCGCGCAGTGCCATTATTCGTCGCGACCAATACGAACAAACACTGGTAAAACGAGGAGCATCTATTGGGGCCAATGCCACGGTGGTTTGCGGAAATAGCATCGGCGAATATGCTTTGATTGGAGCGGGTGCTGTAATTACCAAACCGGTTTTGGCTTTTGCTTTGGTGGTCGGGAATCCGGCCCGGCAGATTGGCTGGGTAAGCGAGTACGGACATCGTTTAAGCTTCAATGAACAAAATAAAGCACGTTGTCCCGAAAGTGGTGATGAATATCTATTTTCGGATGGAAAGGTACATAAAATTTGATGCTGCCTGGTTATTTTACTAATTTTGAATCCTCATAAAACTTAACCTTTAGCATGAAGAATTTTGCTTTGATAGGAGCCGCCGGATACATTGCTGTACGTCACCTGAAAGCCATTCAGGAAACCGGTAATAATCTGGTTGCTGCGCTCGATCCTTTCGATAGTGTGGGAATTATTGACAGTTATTTTCCTGATGCCGATTTTTTTACCGAGTTCGAACGCTTCGATAGGCATATTTACAAACTCAAACGCGAAGCTCAGGCGGTTGACTATGTAAGTATTTGTTCGCCAAATTATTTGCACGATTCGCACATGCGATTTGCCTTGCGTCAGGGTGCCGATGCCATCTGTGAAAAACCGTTGGTGCTAAATCCCTGGAATGTGGAAGCACTTAAGGATTACGAACGTGAAACCGGCAAACGTATTTACAATGTTTTGCAATTGCGTTTGCATCCTTCCATTATAGCTTTAAAAAAGAAAATTGAGGAAGGAGGTCCCGATAAAGTTTATGATGTGGATTTAAGCTATCTGACCAGTAGGGGCAAATGGTATCACTTTTCGTGGAAGGGCGATGAGGCCAAATCGGGGGGTGTGGCAACAAACATAGGTATTCATTTTTTTGATATGCTAAGCTGGATTTTTGGAGAACTTCAGGAAAATGTGGTGCATCTGAAAACCAAAAGCAAAAGTGCCGGATTCCTTCGATTTAAACAAGCCCGTGTGCGCTGGTTTTTAAGTGTCGATTTTGAAGATTTGCCTCAGGCCATAAAAGAAAAGGGACAGCGAACCTATCGTTCCATTACCATTGAAAATGAGGAATTGGAATTTAGTGGTGGTTTTACCGATTTGCACACCCAAACCTATCAGCATATTTTAGATGGCTACGGTTTTGGTCTGGACGATGCGGCAACCTGCATTCGTATTGCACACGAAATTCGCAATACAACACCTGTTGGATTGAAAGGCGATTATCATCCGTTTTTACTAGAGAATAGACTAAAGACTAAAGATTAAAGACTTTAGACAAATCCATTATAATTAGTACTTGAAAAAGATGGGTAAACATAATTTTAAGGAATTAAAAGCCTGGCAAAATGCACTTTCAATTGTTCCGATGGTTTATAAGTTAGTACTAAAATTTCCGGAAGATGAGAAGTTTGCTTTAACTTCACAAATTAAGCGTGCTGTTGTTTCAATTTCATCAAATATTGCAGAAGGAAGTGGCCGAGGTACGAATAAAGATTTTGCTCATTTTTTGGATTTTGCTTTAGGTTCTTCATATGAGTTAGAAAGTGAACTTTTGGTAGCAGTTGAACTAAATTATATTACGTTAACTAATTGTGATGAAATTTTTAATAACTTAATAGAAATTCAACGTTTGATTACAGGTTTTCAAAAAACATTACGCTAGTCTTGTGTCTTAAGTCTTTAGTCTTTAGTCTCAAGTCTAAATATTGGGTCTTAAAATATTGATAAAATGTATAAAAACATCGCAAACAAAAAATCAAAAATCTCAGTAATCGGACTGGGGTATGTGGGATTGCCCATAGCATTGGAATTTGCAAAAAAAGCGTCGGTGATTGGTTTCGATATTAAACCGGAACGGGTGGAATTGATGAAGCTTGGCATCGATCCGAGTAAAGAGCTTGATGGTAGCGAATTCAACAATTGTGATATTGAGTTTACCTCCCATGCGGAAGACATTAAAAAAGCACATTTTCATATTGTTGCGGTTCCTACACCTATTGATGAGCACAACCAACCCGATTTGGGACCTGTTCTGGCTGCCAGTCGCACGGTTGGTAAAGCCCTAAAGAAAGGCGATTACGTGATTTACGAATCTACCGTTTATCCGGGATGTACCGAAGAAGATTGCGTTCCAATTTTGGAAGAATTATCGGGACTAAAAATGGGCGTAGACTTTAAAGTGGGATTTTCGCCCGAGCGCATCAATCCGGGCGACAAAGTACATACTTTAACCACCATAACCAAAGTAGTTTCCGGTAACGATGCCGAAGCGTTGGAAAATATTGCCCAAGTTTATGAGTTGGTAATTAAAGCCGGCGTTCACCGCGCACCTACCATTAAAGTGGCCGAAGCAGCAAAAATTATTGAAAATACCCAGCGCGATGTCAATATTGCTTTGATGAATGAATTGTCGCTCATCTTTAATCGCATGGGAATCAACACCTACGATGTGTTGGAAGCGGCCGGAACCAAATGGAATTTCCTGAAATTCTTTCCCGGATTGGTGGGAGGACATTGCATTGGCGTTGATCCGTATTATCTGTTGTATAAAGCCAAAGAACTGGGTTACCATGCCAAGATGATTGATTCGGGTCGTTTTGTCAACGACAGCATGGGCGGCTATGTAGCTAAGCAGGTGGTAAAAAAAATAATCAAACAGGATAAAAACGTAAAAGATGCCCGGGTACTGATTATGGGCGTTACCTTTAAGGAAGATGTAGCTGACATCCGCAATTCCAAAGTGGTGGATATAGTTCGCGAATTACAGTCGTTCAGTGTAAATGTCGATGCCATCGACCCACATGCTTCCATTGAAGAAGTGAAAGAAGAGTATGGTTACCAGATGGTTGAACAGCCTACGGGGCTTTACGATGCAATTATTCTGGCCGTTCAACATGCGGAATACCGAAACCTTGACGAGAATTATTTTAAAAGTCTGATTTCCGATAAGGGCATACTGGTCGATTTAAAAGGAGTATATCGGGGGAAGATTAAGAATTTGATGTATTGGAGTTTGTAATGTATTTTAAAAATACCGGAACAAACGGTTACCGAATACCGGAATTTATTTTGCCTCGCTTGTATTATTGATGGCATTCTTTTGGATGGTATTATCGGCACATCAGTTTTTGTTGCCCCATTTTGTTCCCTATTAACACGATTTACATTCTTTATTTATTGAAAAGAAACCGAACAAATAGGAACTATTTATTGGCTATCCGGGCAGCTCTGGAGGCTGGACTGGAAATAATGAAAGTATATAATTCCGATAATTTTCAGGTCGAAATTAAAGCGGATAACTCACCATTAACCTTGGCCGATAGAGCAGCTCATAATAAAATTATGGAATACCTGCAGCAGACTTCCATTCCGGTATTAAGTGAAGAAGGACGAACCATCCCCTGGTACGAACGCAAACAATGGAAGCAGCTCTGGATTGTCGATCCTCTGGATGGTACCAAAGAATTCATAAAACGCAACGGAGACTTTACAGTTAATATAGCTTTGGTACAGGATGGCATTCCCATTTTTGGATTGGTGTACATTCCGGTTGAAAAAACACTATATATGGGATTAAAAGATAAGGGAGCTTTTAAGATAAAGAACATTACTACATTTGAATCTATTTCAGTTGATGAATGGGAAAAAACTGCCATTCGACTTCCGGATTATCAGGGCAATCGCCCGTTTACTGTAGTAGCCAGTTTATCGCACTTGTCACACGAAACGCAGGAGTTTATAGATGAGCTAAAAATCATGCATCACGATCTGCAATTATTTTCCAGAGGAAGTTCATTAAAGCTATGTGCCATAGCCGAAGGTTCAGCCGATGTCTATCCCCGTTTTGCGCCAACCATGGAGTGGGACACGGCAGCTGGTCAGGCCCTGGTTGAAGCTGCGGGAGGAAAAGTTTTAAAAGTAAATGGTGAACCCTTAACATACAACCACAAGGACTTGTTGAATCCCTTTTTTATAGCCCAAATGAAAGAGTCTTAAATAGGAATCATAAGAATAATTTTAATCAGAATTTTACAGTAACCCTTTTCATTTTTACCAATCAGGATATAGTGGCAACATACGAACCATAAAAAGCATTCCCAAAAACACCTTGGTCATATAAATTAAAACCACTACTTTTAACCCCTATATCAATCCAAATGTTAACTGATTTTTAAGCATGGTCCAAAAACTAAATAGTAATTGTATGAAATTCAAAGTTTTAAATCATATGATCATCGGTCTTAGGTCTTGAGTCTATGGTCTTAAGTCTAAACTCTAATCTCTAAACTCTAAATTCTAATCTCTAATCGCTAAAAAACAACCCAATGAAAGGAATAGTTCTTGCCGGAGGAAGCGGCACCCGCTTGTATCCCATCACCAAAGGAGTTTCGAAGCAGATGCTTCCCATTTACGACAAACCCATGATTTATTATCCGCTAACCACTTTAATGTTGGCCGGAATAAAAGATATATTAATCATTTCAACCCCCGAAGATTTGCCCGGATTTAAACGTTTACTGGGTTCCGGAGCCGATTGGGGAATCAGGCTGGAATATGCCGAACAACCCTCGCCCGATGGACTGGCTCAGGCTTTTATAATTGGCGATTCCTTTATTGGCAACGATGATGCCTGTCTGGTTTTGGGCGATAACATTTTTTATGGTCATGGCCTGCCCGAATTACTGCGGTCTGCCCGAAAAAATGTAGAAGAAGATAAGCAGGCTACGGTTTTTGGTTATTATGTAAACGATCCCGAACGTTATGGTGTGGCTGAGTTTGATGAAAGCGGAAAAGTTATTTCCATTGAAGAAAAACCCTCAGATCCCCGGTCTAATTATGCGGTGGTAGGTTTATATTTTTATCCAAACAGCGTAGTACAGGTGGCTAAAAGCATTAAACCGTCGGCACGTGGTGAACTGGAGATTACCACGGTAAATCAGGAATACCTGAAACAGGAGGCCTTAAAGGTTGAGCTTATGGGTAGGGGTTTTGCCTGGCTCGATACCGGAACTCACGAAAGCCTGATTGAAGCCAGCAACTTTATCGAAACCCTGCAAAAACGTACCGGTTTAATGGTGAGCTGTCCCGAAGAGATTGCCTATAAGCGTGGTTTTATAAGCAAAGAACAGGTAAAAAAACTAGCCGAACCCTTAAACAAAAATGCCTATGGTCAGTATTTATTGAAATTAGCTAAATAAGGTCCACTAATTACACGAATTAACACGAAAAGTATGTTTTAATTAGTGAGAATTAGTGTAATTAGTGGATAAAATAATAATAGTGGACAAAGATTATGGTTGATTTAATTTATAAAGAAGAAGTTTACCAGATAATTGGAGCGGCCATGGAGGTTCACAAAGAATTGGGCTGTGGATTTTTGGAGCCCGTTTATCAGGAAGCTTTATCTTTAGAATTTGAGGAAAGAAAGATACCCTTTGAGCAAGAAAAAGAAATTGATATTTATTATAAAGATTTGCGATTAGAAAAAAAATACCGGGCCGATTTCTTTTGTTTCAATAAAATAATAGTTGAGGTCAAGGCATTGACCGGCCTGGCCCCGGAACATGAATCACAATTATTGAATTACTTAAAAGCTACCGAAGAAAAGGTAGGCGTTTTACTTAATTTCGGAACTACAAGTCTGCAATACAAACGAATGGTATTGTAAGTAAAGTCCACTAACCTGCCCTGCCGTCAGGCGGGTTACACGAATTCTCACGAAAAATATGTTTTAATTAGTGAAAATTCGTGTAAACCTGCCCGTCCGTTCAGGCGGGTTCGTGGACAAAAAAATTGAAACTTCTGAACAAAAATATTTTTTAATTAGCCATGTTTACAATAAAACATCAAGCTTCTTTCATTTTAAGCCTATTTTGTGTTAATTCGTGGTCTGAAAAAAAGCTGTTTAAAAAAGCCTTAAATACCTATATTTACCAACAAAAAGTTTAATACAACATACAATAAAATGACTCAGATAAAAAACATTTGCTGCATTGGAGCCGGTTATGTGGGAGGACCCACCATGGCCGTTATAGCTCAAAAGTGTCCCGAAATCAAGGTTACGGTGGTCGATATCAACGCCCAACGAATTGCCGATTGGAACGATTCCAATTTGGATAAACTTCCCATTTATGAGCCCGGATTAAAAGAAGTAGTGGCCGAAGCCCGCGGAAGAAACCTCTTTTTCTCGACCGAAGTGGATAAAGCCATCGACGAAGCACAAATGATTTTTATTTCGGTAAATACCCCAACCAAAACCTATGGCAAAGGGAAAGGTATGGCCGCCGATTTAAAATACATTGAGCTTTGTGCCCGTCAGATTGCCCGGGTATCAAAAGACGATAAAATTGTAGTTGAGAAATCCACTTTGCCAGTGCGTACCGCAGAAACTTTGCGAACCATTTTGGATAATACCGGAAATCATGTAAAATTTCAAATACTATCGAACCCGGAATTTTTAGCCGAAGGAACGGCTATTCAGGACTTACATAACGCCGACCGCGTATTAATTGGCGGAGAACAAACCCCCGAAGGGCAAAAGGCCATGCAGGCTTTGGTCGATGTTTACGCCCATTGGTTACCCAAAGAACGCATCCTGACGACAAATGTTTGGTCCTCAGAGCTTTCAAAGCTTACTGCCAATGCCTTTTTAGCCCAGCGTGTCTCATCCATTAACTCCTTATCAGCTTTATGTGAAGCTACTGAAGCGAATGTGGAAGAAGTAGCCCGAGCTATTGGTTCAGATAGTCGCATAGGTTCCAAATTCTTAAAAGCCTCGGTAGGTTTTGGTGGTTCCTGTTTTCAAAAAGACATTCTAAACCTGGTTTATATTTGTCGCACCCTGGGCTTGCAGGAAGTAGCCGATTACTGGGAGCAGGTAATTCTGATGAACGACTACCAGAAACGCCGCTTTGCCGATAAAATTATTTCCAGTCTTTTTAATACCGTTTCCGGAAAAAAGATTGCCTTTTTAGGCTGGGCCTTTAAAAAAGATACCAACGATACCCGCGAAACCGCAGCCATGTATGTGGCCGATATTTTAATGGAAGACCGGGCCGAAATTGTGGTGTACGACCCCAAGGTAAAACCCGAACAAATGTATGCCGACGTGGATTACCTCAATACCCGCTCCGAAACTGAAAATAAAGCCTTGTTGCATCCGGTAAACGACCCTTATGAGGCTTGTAAGGATGCCCATGCCATAGCCATCTTAACCGAATGGGATGAATTTAAGGATTACGATTGGCAACGCATCTACAATAACATGATGAAACCCGCGTTTGTGTTTGATGGCCGGAATATATTAGACAAGCAAAAGTTGGAGCAAATAGGATTTCGGTATTTTGGGGTAGGGAGATAGTTTTATATTGAGAATAGGTGATATAAAGTTTAAAATATAGTCTCATAACCAGCGCTGTTGATAAGCATGGTTTCATGAATATGGCATTTTCTTATTAGTGATAATTAACTTAGTTGAGCCCTTCGGGGTTCGTGTAACCCGCCTGAACTGACGGGCAGGTTCGTGGATAAAAATAGTAAAAATGAATGAGAAAGAACTACGCTGGAAACAACGCTATGTAAATCTGGATAAAGCGTTTAAACTTTTAGAGCGTACCCTGGCTATTGAACAGCCTTCGGAAGCAGAAAAAGGGGGCCTGATTCAGTTTTATGAAACCTGCTTCGAATTATCATGGAAAACCCTGAAAGATTATTTGGAAAATGAAGGATTTGAGGTAAAAAGTCCACGCGAAACCATTAAGCAAGCCTTTCAGACAGGCATTATTAAGCATGGTGAACTTTGGATGGCTGCTTTGGAAGATCGTAACCTGACTTCACACATTTATGATGAGAAGCTGATAAATGAAATAGCACAGAAAATCAAGGTTCACTATTTTGCCTTAATAAAAGAGTTACATCATTTTTTTAAAGATAAAAATGAATAATAGCTTTGGAATAGCAGACAAAAGCTTTAGGCACCTGTTAGAAGCTATAGCTACTTATCCTGAAATAGAAAAAGCGATTATTTTTGGATCTCGTGCCATGGGAAACTACAAAAGCGGTTCTGATATTGATCTTGCAATCTTTGGCGAAAGGGTCTGTTTTGAAACCGTGGCCCGTTTACATGGAAAATTGAATGAAGGTTTACCCATCCCATATTTTATTGATGTGGTAAACTTTAATACCATTGAATTAGAAGGCTTAAAACAGCATATTATAAACCAGGGAAAAGAGATTTATAATCGAAAGAAAATGATAAGCTAATGCTTTTGCATCCGGTGATCGGATTCGACGAACCTAATATTTTGGATAAACTTGAAATGGAGCAAATAGGGTTTTGGTAATTTTAAGCTTTGGATTAGATGAAACTGGACTTACAAATATAAGTAAGAAGCAAATTTAAGGTTTAGTGAATTTTAACTGCTATAAGAGTATAGTCCACTAATTTCACTAATTAACACTAAATTGTCTTATTAATATTCGTGAAAATTTGTGTAACCCGCTCGACCATCGGGCAGACCCGCCTGACCGGACGGGCAGGTTCGTGGACAGAAACATTGAAATGGGGACTAAATTTATGACTGATTTAATTTATAAAGAAGAAGTTTACCAGATAATTAAAGCCACCTGGGGAACAAATCAAGAATAAGGCTTTGCAATTAAGATTTGATATTGGAAATTAACGGGTTTAATAATAGGATCCATTAACCTTCCAAACGATAGGAAAGTTTAAACGAAAAATTAGTGTTTATTCGTGTAAATTCGTGGACAAAAACAAAAAAACTAGTAGCTTTGGCACCGTAAGCCTAAAAAATAGTTAAAAGAATAGAATTATATTTATTTTAAACAGATAAACTAACCCATGAAATACCTTCGTTTGTATTTGATGGAGGTAATATTCTTGATAAACAGAAACCGGAGCAAATATGCCTTCGGTTGTTTAGGGAGAAAATTTAGAATTTTTAATTTTATTTAAAAGAATGTATAGCGATATTAAAAACAAACAAGCAAAAATCTCAGTAATCGGACTGGGTTATGTGGGATTACCCATTGCACTGGAATTTGCAAAAAAAGCTTCAGTGATTGGATTCGATATCAAACCCGAACGGGTGGAATTGATGAAAAAGGGCATCGATCCAAGCAAAGAGCTCGATGGCAGCGAATTCAACGGTTGTGATATTGAGTTTACCGCCAATGCAGAGGACATTAAAAAAGCACATTTTCATATTGTTGCGGTTCCTACACCTATTGATGAGCACAACCAACCCGATTTGGGACCTGTTCTGGCTGCCAGTCGCACGGTTGGTAAAGCCCTAAAGAAAGGTGATTACGTGATTTACGAATCTACCGTTTATCCGGGATGTACCGAAGAAGATTGCGTTCCAATTTTGGAAGAATTTTCGGGACTAAAAATGGGCGTAGACTTTAAAGTGGGATTTTCGCCCGAGCGCATCAATCCAGGCGACAAAGTGCATACTTTAACCACCATAACCAAAGTAGTTTCCGGTAACGATGCCGAAGCGTTGGAAAATATTGCTCAGGTATATGAGTTGGTGATTAAAGCCGGCGTACACCGCGCACCTACCATTAAAGTGGCCGAAGCAGCAAAAATTATTGAAAATACCCAGCGCGATGTCAATATTGCTTTGATGAATGAATTGTCGCTCATCTTTAATCGCATGGGAATCAACACCTACGATGTGTTGGAAGCGGCCGGAACCAAATGGAATTTCCTGAAATTCTTTCCCGGATTGGTGGGAGGACATTGCATTGGCGTTGATCCGTATTATCTGTTGTATAAAGCCAAAGAACTGGGTTACCATGCCAAGATGATTGATTCGGGTCGTTTTGTCAACGACAGCATGGGCGGCTATGTAGCTAAGCAGGTGGTAAAAAAAATAATCAAACAGGATAAAAACGTAAAAGATGCCCGGGTACTGATTATGGGCGTTACCTTTAAGGAAGATGTAGCTGACATCCGCAATTCCAAAGTGGTGGATATAGTTCGCGAATTACAGTCGTTCAGTGTAAATGTGGATGCCATTGATCCGCATGCATCCATTGAAGAAGTAAAAGAGGAATATGGATACGAAATGATGACAGCACCCAATGGTAAGTACGATGCTGTTATTTTAGCCGTTCAACATAAAGAATATCAGAATAAATCGGAAGACTATTTTAAATCCCTTTTAGTTGGAAATGGTTTGTTTGTTGATTTGAAAGGAATTTATAGGGATAAAATTAACTCGTTGGATTATTGGAGTTTATAATCGATAAATATATGTAAAAGTATAAATTGATCAAAATAAAAAATATTTGTTGTACAGGAGCTGATTACGATAGGTGGCACTACTGTGACGGTATTCGCACAAAAATGCCCTGAAATAAAGGTAAAAGGTTGATATTAATGAAAAACGAATTGCTGAAAGGTACGATGCAAATATGATGAAACCGGCCTTTGTTTTTGGTGGCTGGAATATTTTGGAAAAAACAATTAAAAGAAATTGGATTCACTTATTTTGGAATAGGAAGATAGAAGAAATGAAAGTATTAGTAACAGGAGCTGCAGGATTCATAGGTTTCCATTTAGTAAAAAAACTAATTGATATGGGTGAAGATATAGTGGGTTTAGATAATATAAATGATTATTATGATTTAAACCTTAAATATGGTCGGTTGAATGAATGTGGTATTCTGAGAGAAAATATTTCTGATAACCAACTTATTTCTTCAGTAAACTATCCAAACTATCATTTTATTAAAACAAATTTAGAAGATTCTGAAATCATTAATGACTTATTTGAGGAAGAATCTTTTGATGTGGTAGTGAATTTAGCAGCCCAACCAGGTGTTAGGTATAGTTTGCAAAATCCACAAGCATATATCCAAAGCAACATTGTTGGATTTTTAAATATCTTAGAAGCATGTCGGCATAATAAAATAAAGCATTTGGTGTATGCTAGTAGTAGTAGTGTATATGGATTAAATAAAAAGATTCCTTTCTCAACTTCTGATAATGTTGATCATCCTGTTAGTTTATATGCAGCTACAAAAAAGAGTAATGAGTTAATGGCTCATGCTTATAGTCATTTATATAATTTACCCACTACCGGATTAAGATTTTTTACGGTTTATGGACCCTGGGGAAGACCAGATATGGCGCTTTTTCTTTTTACAAAAGCAATTTTAAACGGTGAACCAATTAAAGTTTTCAATAAAGGTGATTTACAACGAGATTTTACCTATATAGATGATATTGTTTCAAGTATCGAAAAAGTTATTGAAAATCCTCCTGAAGGCAATCCGGATTGGAGTAGTTTAAAACCGGACCCGTCTTCTTCTGAAGCTCCTTATAGAATATATAACATAGGGAATAATAATCCGGTAAAACTGCTTGATTTTATTGAAGCTATTGAAAAAACTACCGGTAGAAAAGCTATTAAAGAGTTTTTGCCTATGCAACCTGGTGATGTTTATAAAACTTGGGCGGATTGCAGTGAGCTAAATGCTCTTACTGGTTATGAACCCAATACTTCAATAAAAAAGGGTATTGAGGAATTTGTAAATTGGTTTTTAATTTTTAATAGATGAGGTGCATAATTGTAATGGTTTTTACTCTAATATTAAAACAAAAAAGGTAAATAATTGAAAAAACGTATACTCATTTTAGTTAACCATGAACTTGTAGTTTATAATTTTAGAAGGGAATTGGTTGAACGCTTACTTATGGACGGTTTTGATGTATTTATATCGTCACCACCTGGTGAGAAAATAAATTTCTTAGTAAACTTAGGGTGTCATTACATAGAGTCTAAAGTTGATCGGCGCGGTGTAAATCCAATTCGTGATTTTAAGTTGTTTGGGTATTATCGAAAGGTATTAAAAGCAATTAAGCCCGATGTTGTTTTATCCTATACTATTAAACCAAATATATATGGGGGGCTGGCTTCCAGATTATTAAATATTCCATATATTGCTAATATTACAGGACTTGGCAGTGCTGTTGAAAATGCCGGTTTGACGCAAAAGCTTGCTATATTACTCTATAAAATTGCGTTCAAGAGGGTACAAAGGATTTTTGTCCAAAACGAGGATAATAAACAATTTTTTATTTCTAAAAACATAAAAAAAGATAGACTAAAGATATTGCCTGGTTCAGGAGTTAATTTAGAACAATTTTGTGTTTTAGATTACCCATTAGATATAACAATTGAGTTTGCTTTCATTTCCCGAATTATGAGGGAGAAAGGAATTGAAGAATATATTGAAGCTGCAAAAAGTATTAAACAAAGATTTTCAAATGTAAAATTTCACATTTGTGGGTTTTGTGAAGAGGATTATAAGCCGATGTTAGATAAGTTGCATAAAGAGGGTATTATTAATTACCATGGGAATGTAAAAGATATCAGAAAGATTCATGAAACAGTACACTGTATTGTTCACCCTTCTTATTATCCGGAAGGTATGTCTAACGTTTTACTGGAAGCATGTGCATCTGCTCGGCCCGTGATGTCAACAAGACGGGCAGGATGTAGAGAAATTATCGATGATGGTGTGAATGGCTTCTTATTTAATGAAAAAGATTCCTGTGATTTGATAGAGAAGTTGGAAAACTTTATAGCATTGCCATATTTAGAAATGAAAAAGATGGGATTAGAAGCTCGGAAGAAAGTGGA
Source organism: Salinivirgaceae bacterium (assembly GCA_050251815.1). Classification (GTDB taxonomy): domain Bacteria; phylum Bacteroidota; class Bacteroidia; order Bacteroidales; family SZUA-534; genus GWE2-40-63. The sequence goes on from JBFWMB010000009.1 coordinate 25,687, forward strand.
AAAGGAATTTGATCGGCGATTAGTAGTTGAGGCGTATTTGGAAGAAATAAATAGTATTTATGGACTATAAGAAAATATTTAGAAATAGAGATTTGCGAATAAGAATTTTAAGTTTGCTTGATTTTATTCCTGATAAATGGATGATAAAATTGCAGTACAGAATTAAGTTTGGACGGAAACTGAATTTAAAAAATCCCCAACGTTTTACTGAAAAATTACAGTGGTATAAGTTATACTATCGCAACCCGATTATGAAGCAGTGTGCTGATAAATATAATATAAGGAATTATATTATAGAAAAAGGTCTTGGACATATTCTGAATGAATTATATGGAGTTTATGACAAAACTGAGGATATCGAATTCGATAAACTTCCTAATCAATTTGTATTAAAAACAACTAATGGAGGTGGAGGATTAAATATCATTTTGTGTAGGGACAAAGCTTTACTAGATATAGAACAAACAAAATACAACCTGAATAAGTGGTTAATACAAAAACAATCTAAAAGTGGTAGAGAGTGGGCATATTATGATTTAAAGCCTCGAATTATTATTGAAAGGTTAATGATAAATAAAGAAAACCCAGAGGCGGGAATTAATGATTATAAATTTTTTTGTTTTAATGGAGAAGTAAAGTATGTTGTAGTTGATATTGATAGATATATTGAACATAAACGGAATTTTTATGATGTTGGATGGAATTTGTTAAATATAGAAAGTGATTGCCCTAATTTTGACAGTAAATATCCTAAGCCAAAAGGATTTGATAAGATGTTACAAGTTGCAAATGAATTGTCATCTGATTTTCCATTTGTTCGTGTCGATTTATATCTTGAAAGTGAAAACCCTATTTTGGGAGAATTGACTTTTTATCCATGGAGTGGTTATGACGGATTTAAGCCTGATGAGTTTGATTTTGAATTGGGAAAAAGTTTTATCCTAAAAACCTATAAGTAATGAATCTATTCTTTTATTGTAATGTAAACCATCAGGATTTGGCTTCTGGTATTACTCAAAAGGTAAGTGCTCAAATTTCCACATTGGAGAAGATGGGATATGAAGTTTACTACTCCGGATACACAGACCATGGGGTTGCTGTTTTTAAGAGAGGTCAACAGCTAAAATATAATAAATTCAGGACAAAAAATGGAAGGGTAAACAGATTTTTAAGACGTTGGGATTTGTTGCGGATATCAAGATGTTTTGTTCGCAAGGACATGGGGCGAGTAGATTATGCATATATGAGATTTCATTTTTTTGATGCTGCATATTTGAATTTATTAAAGCAGTTAAAAGATAAAGGTGCTTACAACATTATAGAGTCTCATTTATATCCGTACAGAAGTCGTTTCTTTGTAATAAATTTATTAGATAAACTTTACACTCCAAAGGCTAGAAAATATATTGACTTAGTTGCCGCAATGAGTAACCATTCTAATATTTGGGAGTGCAAAACTGTTCAGGTTGACAATTCTATTGATATGGATAATTATCCTGAAAATAAAAATGATGAATATGGAGGAACGATAAACTTAATAGCAGTTGCGTATGAGTCTGCGGCACATGGGTATAGTAAGATTGTAACAGGGTTGCATCATTATTATAAGGAGGGAGGCAAGCAGGAGATTGTAGTCAATTTTGTTGGAAATTATTTAGACTCAACAAAGAAAATGATTGAAAAGTTAAATTTGAGTGACCATTTTGTCTTTTGGGGAAAGAAATCAGGTGTTGAGTTGGATAAAATATTTCAGAAATGTGATATTGGCTTAGGTGCTTTTAGTTACAGAAAAGATGAGGATTCTGGATCTTGCATCAAAACAAAGGAATATTTTGCGCGAGGAATTCCGTTTGTCAACGGTTGGAGAGAGCCTGCATTTGATGAGACCTATCCTTATGTTCTAAAGGTTGATAGCTCGAAAGATAGTGTGGATATGAACCAAGTGATTGAGTTCTATTATAGAATAAAAAAAAACAAGCATGTTGCAACTGACATGAGAAACTTTGCAAAAAATAATTACACATGGCAAGCTCAATTTGATAAAGTGTTCAATGCAATTAACGGGAATAATGTCTGAAAAAATTGTTTTTTCCATACTGCATTATCAGGCTTTTGATATGACAGTAAAATGTGTTGAGTATTTAAAAAAAATTATTAACTCAAACCACTATATTGTCATAGTTGATAACGCATCTCCAAATGATTCGGGAAATTTTTTGGAAAAAAAGTATGCCACAGATAATAATATTTTCATAATAAGGAATAAGTATAATGCCGGATTTGCAAAAGGGAATAACCTGGGCTATATCTTTGCTAAAGAGAAATTAAAAGCAGACTGTATCATTGTTATCAATAATGATGTTTTAATTAAGCAAGCAAACTTCTTGTCGGAATTAAAAACAGAATTAAATAATGATGTTCATATTATAGCACCTGATATTATTACTCCACTTGGTGAACATCAAAATCCACTGCGTTTACGAAAGATTAGTACAAAAAAAATAGTTCAGGATTTGATATATAATCTTTTTATGACAGCTATAACATTGATTCCATTACTGAATAAACTTGTCACGAAATTTTTGATTGGGAGACGGACATTGAAAATAAAAGATAAAGTAGATTCTAACATAGTTTTAGGCCCAATTCAATATATTGTGCCACATGGAGCTGCCATAATATACACCCGAAAATATATAGAAAGAGAAGATTTTGCTTTTTTGCCCATAACGTTTCTATTTGCAGAAGAAGATATATTGTATGAGTACATAAGGCAAAATAATTATAAAACGTATTTTTCTCCCGTTCTACAAGTTGAACATTTGCACGATGCTTCAATTGATGAAATTACAAGTGGTGAGGTTGCAAAGAAACACTTTATGAGTAAGTGTAAATATAAGTCACTGATACAACTTCTCAGAGTTCGATTATTTGGGAATTTTAGAAAAAGCGACACGGTGATAATATGTTAAAGTATTTTATTGTAGTAATAGTAGGTTTATTGCCTTTGGTATTCAGTAAGAAACGAAGTATCTTTTTTGTCGTTTTATTTTTTCTTTGTCTTCTTGCTACATTTAATTTTGATAATCCTGATAGAGCTAACTATTTTGATTCTTTTAACAGAGCTGCGGATGGTTGGGCTTTTTATGGTTTGGCTGAGGTGGGGCAGCAGTTTATATATCAGATATTTAATAGATTAGGGTTTGGATTTAATGTGTTTTTAGGAATATACTATTTTATTGCATTTGCTTTAATTGCACGCTTTATCTTGCGTTATACCGATAATCCCGGATATGTGTTGGTGTTGTATTTTATTTATCCATATTTTATGGATGTTGTTCAACTTAGAACTCTAATGACCACTGCAATTGTTATTAATGCAATTCCTTATCTCTCTATCAAATCAAAAGCAGCAGCACTAAAATATCTATTATTAATATGTTTAGCAGGGACGATTCATTATTCTGTACTTTTCTTTCTCCTTTTACTTTTCTTTAGAAAGATAAGTGTCCGTAAGCTAATTATTGCTTCTGTGTTTATAGTTATAATATCTGTATTTTTTAATGATATTATATTACAGTGGTTGATGGATTCTTTTCCCTTTTTAGAAAGAAAACTTCTTAGATATACAAGGATTTTTCAGACTAGCATATATACAAAAGTAGGCTTGCTAATTTATTTTTCAGCAGGTTTATTCCTGGTATATATGGCACTGCTTAAGTTTAAAAATAGAGGGTTGAAAAAATATGTGGATAAAGACGGAAAAATGTCACTGGATTTTGTAGAAGTAATTCTTAAGGCCAATATTTTAATCTTTTTTTTGTTCCCGTTTTTAATGTTTGCCCTTGAATTTATACGATTGTATAGACCAATTCTAATTCTAAATTATGTGTTGTTTTCAAATGTGATATTTGTTTTCCGGAAATCATTAACGAAAGACATATTTGACCAAATTTTAATATTTTTATTTGTCGTTCTGACGTTTGGTTATTTTGTTTTACTCCAATTTTCGGATACAGTATTATTTTCATTTTTTGAATACAATTATTTATTGCCATAAGAATAGTTTTTAAGGAATTCAAATGAAGTTAAATACAAAAATTTTACATATAGCCAAAAACTTTAGCTACACCCTTTCCTCTCAATCGGTATCATTTGTAATAACCACTTTAGTCATCTTGGTAGTGCCAAAATTAGTGGGAGTTGAGCAGTACGGCTATTGGCAACTCTATCTATTCTATACAGCTTACATCGGTTTTTTACATTTTGGTTGGAATGACGGGATTTACCTCAAATATGGTGGGGCAGAATACCAGCAGCTTGATAAAAAAATATTTTATTCCCAGTTTCTCCAGTTATTGGCATTACAACTGTTTATTGGCATTGTAATTTATTTAACATCTTTATATTTAGTAAAGGATGTTAATCGCCTATTCATTTTGAAAATGACAGCACTGTGTTTGGTTATTGTAAATACCAGATACTTCCTGCTATTTACTCTCCAGGCCACCAATCGTTTCAAAGAATTTGCCCTGATAACATTTTTAGACAGAGGTGTATATGCTTTGTTGATAGTGGTGTGCTTAGTCTTTGGAGTACGCGATTTTCGTCTTCTGGTCATCACCGATATAATTGGCAAACTCTTGGGATTAGGTATAGCCATATACTTCTGTTCCGACATCGTATTACGAAAAATCAAGGATTTTTCCTGGACAATAAAAGAAGCCGTTAACAATGTTGCAGTAGGTATTAACCTGATGTTTGCTGCCATTGCCAGCAAACTATTGATAGGAACAGTTCGTTTGGGAATTGAACGTCATTGGGAAATCTCTGTTTTTGGGAAAGTATCACTCGTGTTGAGTATTTCCAATATGCTAATGCTTTTTATAAACGCTGTGGGATTAGTTATATATCCGGTTTTACGTAGATCGAAAGAAGAAAACTTATCGAATATCTATGTAACGATGCGTGATTTTTTGATGGTTATACTTTTGGGAATGTTAGTCATTTATTATCCTGCCAAAGAAACATTAACATTTTGGCTACCTAACTATGCCGACAGCCTGCAATACATGGCATTACTATTTCCCATTACTGTTTATGAAGGAAAAATGGCACTACTCATCAACACCTACCTTAAAACGCTGAGAAAAGAAAAATTAATGCTCAAAATCAACTTGATAGCTTTATTGATGAGCGTCGTTAGCACAGCCACATTGATTTTTGTACTGCAAAACCTCAACTGGGTTGTTGTATCCATCACTTTTTTATTAGCATTTCGATGTATTTTGGCAGAATTGCTTCTTTCTCGAATTTTAAAAATAAAATTACACAAAGACATTGTGTTAGAGTTACTAATGACCACTATCTTTGTTTTATCAGGTTGGTTTATAAACTCTTGGATAGTAGTTTTGGTTTACAGTGCAGGGTTTTTGCTATATTTAGTAGTAAAACAAAATGATATACGACACATGGTAGTAAGAGTGAAACAATTGGTAAAAGTAAAAGATGTATAAATCAACTTTAAACCCTTACCTGTATATTAATGATTAATCAAATATTTTTTTGTAAATGCGAAATTGTATTTCATATTTTTTCAAAGAGACAAATTCTTCATATAGGGGACTTCTTATTTTAAGCGCCCTTTCTCTCATTTTTAGAGCTTTTTTGCCATTTCAGACACCATTTGCCTTGGGGTTAATATTGTTATTTTTTATTTTTTGGTTCAAGACCGAATCATTTCCCTATACTTTTAAGCTATTTAAAAACCGGCGGGAGTATTTTTTGTTCGCCGGCGTATCGTTTTTTGCTTTTTTGGGAGCTTTAGTAAGTATAGGAAATACTGAGATTGAAGTTAAAGAGCTTTTTAGGATTGCATCTACATGCTTGATTTTTGTAGCATATTATCTATTATCGACAAAGTTTAGTATTCAAAGTATCAGTACCTCTTTTGCAAAATATTTTATTATTTATACTATTTTGGCAATTATATATTCGGCTCTTCGTATTAGTTTTGAATTTAATGGTTCTTTTCAATTGTTTGCTAATAATACTGACCTTAATATGTTGGCCATGTATTCCTTAATGGCTTCTGTTGTTGTAGTTTATTTTTTGTTTATCAAAAAGGTTTCTCAAAAAAGAGTTATCGTATATAACCTTATTTTAGGTCTTTTATTTATCGTTATTGCATTTTCTGCTTCAAGGCGAGGTATACTTTTTTATGCCATTTTTATAATTTGTTTGATGTTTCTGATTTATTTTAAGAAGTATCAAAAGTATTTTACATATTTAATGCCCTATCTGTCTTTTTTAGTAGTGGTACTAACATTTTTTTTGTTAGCAATAAGCAGTAATAATTTCAGAGAATTTCTTTTAATTCATCAAGATTCAAAAGAAGAGTTTGCATCAAGAATTGAAAGGATCGGCGAAAAGTATGCAACCTTTACAAAAAAGAATCCTCACCAACTAACTTTTTTTTCAAACAATAAAATCATGTTTGCTTATGCTAAGCATAAGTATGAAAATGATGACCCCGTTAATTGGTATAAACATGTTTATGGATTGGCTTTCTTTTCAAAATCGCGGGAACAACTAAATAGTATAGTGCCCCAGGCAAAAATCCTTCCTGATTCACTATTTTGCAAGCCAAAAATAAATAACCTTCCTGCAACATATAATATTGATTATAGTTTTCGATATTGTTTTGTTCCAATTGGGTTTGGTAATTGTGTTTTATCCGACTTTATTGTACAATCAGATGATTATAGATATATATTTAATAGATTAGACCCAAATGAACCTAGTAAATTGCTAACTCTATTGCCACTTTCAGATAGTTCAGTATTTAAACTTAAAGTGGAATATGAAATTACTGAAAAGGAACCAAGGTTTGAATTGAATAAATTTGATGGTGAAATAGTAAATAATAATGTTTATGATTTAAACGACAGTATTCGGGTAAAAGAAATTGAAATAGGTAACAATAGTTATAATAGAAGTACATGCTGGTTTCATATTATTTTTGAATTTGATACTTTAAAAATATACAATATAAGTTGGCAAAGAAAACAAAAATCAAATCACTTAGTATATTCCCCAATAAGTTTTATAAGCAATAGGCAGGATTATCTGAAAAAAATAAAATCAATTGTTGAAATTGAGGAGTTAAAATCAAAAGAGCCAGATATTGATGAATTGTTAGATGCCCAAAAATCATTTATTCAAGTTAATAAACTGATAAATTACACTCGAGTAGAAATTGATAGTAGTTCAAATTCATTTGCAAAATTTAGTACTATAGGAAAAAAAGGTGGTATAATGAAGATTGTACCAACCATTCAGGAGCAAACATATGTAGTAGAATTCAAAACGAATATACCACCACATGATTTAAACTATTGGATAGGCAGATATCCACAGGTAGAACCTTATACAACAGTTTTGTACTATTCTCAACTGCATATTGATTCTTTAAAAGAAAATTTGTATCAGGTTATTGATACGTTTAAGGTGAAAAAATGTAACTCGCTGAGATCGAGTCTTGTTATTTTGTCAGAACCACAAAGAGATTCTTTATTAGTACGAGATTTTTCTTATACAACAATAAACCCTGTTAATAATATCAGTATAAACAAGCTTCAGAATAAAGGTTACAATAAAATATTAGAATCGGTAAAAAGAAATTTTGATATTGTAACCGGGCAGGAAGGAAAGTTAATTAGAGATAGTTTATCTGTGCATTATGGTTTGGATTTCAAAGATTTTAAAGAAGACTTGTTTGGCACTCGTTTTTTAAGATATAGAATAGCATATATTATGTTTAAAGATTATTCGCCGATTCAAAAGTTGATTGGCAATGGAATGAACTATTGTTCCGTATATGGAAAAATATTCTACGATAGAAGTAAGCTCTCCGACTACCCCCATAACCCAATTATCTCAGCTTTTCTATATTCAGGAATAATTGGAGGTGTGCTATATCTATGGTTTTTGGTTAGAGTTTTTATGGGTTATTATAAGCGGCGTGAAGAGTTTGGTATTGTAAGTCTTATGTTTTTAATAAGTTTTGTCTTTGCTTTTTTTAGTGGGAATAGTCATTTTTCAATACCTGTTTTTGCAATATTGTCGTTTTTTCCATATTTGCCTGTATCGCACAAAGAGTAGTATGGTTATTATGTCTTAATCTCTTATGAAAAGAAGAAAAGTATTTACAATAGTTGGATATTGTAGCATATATTTCACAGCTTGCGAGAGTTAATCCATTTCCTTTCAAGTTAGCCATTTTGTAATTGCATTATTAAGCTTAAACATGGAGAATGTTTTATCAGGAATATCCGATTAAATGATAATAAAATCAGACATAACGTAACATTAAAGGATTTAAAACACATAATACCAATTTTTTGCAAAGATAATTACAGATCTGTTAATTATGTCAAATGACGAAAACAGGAATTATTATTTTTATTTCGCCTTATATTAAAAACTTTGAATACATACAAAAAGGATGAAGCTATGAGTGAACAAACTGATAATTTAAAAACCTTAATCACCGGCGCCAACTCTTTCATCGGCACTTATTTCAAAAATAACTCCCCGCAGTTCCAGGTTTCTGAAGTTGATTTATTAACTAACAAACCGGCTGAAATTGACTTCTCAAAGGCCAAGGTAGTTTTTCATGTGGCAGCCATTGTACATCAGGACAAATCCATTCCCGATACTACCTATTTTAAGGTAAACTCCGATTTGGCTTTTGAGGTAGCAAAACATGCCAAGCAAAATGGAGTAAAACAGTTCGTGTTTATGAGTACCGTAAAAGTGTATGGTGAAAACAGTACCGAATCCAATCCCTGGACTGAGGATTCCGAATGCCACCCATCCGATGCTTATGGTAAAAGCAAACTCGATGCTGAAAAGCGCTTAATGGAATTAAATGACAATAGTTTTACAGTTTCAATAATCCGTACACCTGTAGTTTATGGGGCAGGTGTAAAAGGAAACATTCAAAAAATTGCCCGTTTTGTGAAAAACCGGAAACTGATTCCACTGAAAGGCATTAATAACCAGCGGGCCATGGTATATCTGGGCAATTTGGTGGCACTGATTCAGGAAGTGATAAAACAACAAAAACCGGGAATCTTTTTGGCGGGAGACGGCGAAGTATTAAGCACCTCTCTTTTTGTGAAATACCTTATTGAGGCAACGGGTCAGCGCCGGTACTTTATTACCTTTCCTTTATTCTTTCAATACCTGATAAAACTTTTGAAACCCGGCTTTTACCACCGTTTATTTGGCTGTCAGGTCATCGATAACTCAAAAACCCTAAACGAATTGAATTTTAAACCACCTTATTCACCCATCGAAGGACTTAAAGAAGTGATGAACTCTTTATAATTACCACTTTTAAATTCGTTTAAATTCGTGCCATTAGTGGACAAATTATTTTCTTGTATTAATACAAAAACCCAAACAACCAAAGAGGTATCGTCTGATTTATACCGGTTTCTATGCCATCCTTTACAATAAAAGCATTAGCTAATGGCTCAATTTGCTTCCGGCTTTTATTTTTACCCCCAATTTCAAAAGTAATCGAATCATTAACCAAAAAGTCTCCGGTTTTAGGCAGGGTAATATTATGCTTATAAGCCAGTTGGTTTATAAAGAAGGTTTCCCGCAGATTCCCCGTATTTGTGTTTTCTTCTGCAATAGCATACAATAAATTGGTATTTCGCAGGTATAGTTTTTCCGGTTTGCTTAATTGGCTGATGCCTTTATTACTTTGTTGCAGTTGCAGTAATAAGTGAGCTTTTTCAAGTAATTCCAGTGCTTTTATCATAAAAGGGCGCGATAATTCAACTTTTTCACTCAATTTGCTGATGTTTGGGGTAAAGGGTACGCTCGTGGCAATAGCGTAAAGCAATTTCTTCAATTTAACAATATGGTTGTAATCGATGTTTTCGGTAGCAGCTAAATCAACATCTAAAATTAGTTGGATGGTATGCATTATTTTAGATTGATATGTATCAAGCCCTTCAATAAAATAGGGATATTGACCATATTTTATATATTTATTAAATTCAAAAACAGGCTTTATGCTTTTTATCAGTTCAAATGCCACCTGCTGATGGTTTTTCAGGATTTCTTCAAGACTAAAAACGGGCAATTTTATTTGGCTTTCCAAGCCAATAAATTCCCTTAACGACAATTCCGGTAATTCATAGGTTACAGCTCTCCGACTTAAATCCGATTCGCCTTTATATATATTCAAAACCGATGAGGAGGTAAATACGATTTGAAGATTGGAGAAATCATCATAAATAAGTTTTAATTCGCGCGACCAATCCGGATATTTATGCACTTCGTCTATAAGTAAATATTTGCCGTTGTTTAATACAAACTGTTCGGCAAGACTATATAAGGTATTCCGGGTAAAAAACAGGTCGTCCATGGCAAAATATAGTACGCTAGGGTTAAAGGGAAGGTATTTCTTTGCGTATTGTAACAACAAGGTGGTTTTACCTGTTCCCCGCGCTCCTTTAATAGCTATGAGCCGATGCTTAAATATATCCTCGCTGAGTAAAAATCGTTGAAAGCTTAAATCAACAGCTTCAATTTTCCGATTCGATTTAAGAAGTAATTTTTCCATGTATTTGTAATTAAACATTCAATGTCGTTTAGTTAAGCAGACTTCACCCTCCGTCCGCCAAGGCGGGCACCTCTCCACCGCGGCGGAAGGACTGGCTCTGTTCCATCGTTGCAGGTATCCCGCCGCGGCGGGGATTATAGGGGTGAATTTCTTTAACCAAACGATATTAATTTGTAATTAGGCATTTGCAAATATAGGAATAAATGTTATTACAGAATAACAAAAATTGAGTTATTTTGTTAAAGTTTATTTTCGAAATTAGTTTAATGATACACATCCTGCATGGTGTTACTCAGAGGTTCTCTGAGCTTCTCTGGGTTTCTCCGTGTTATAATCTTTTTAAAAGACATACTGAAATCTTAACTCATCAGTTATTTTCATAAGACAGTACCATTCCCTGTTCCGGTCTAAAGTCTGTCCTCAAAACAAAAAAAATGCGCCTCAGTCCTTAGCGCATTATCATAAGGTTTCCCGTTTAATGGTTTATTCTTCATAGGCATCTTCTTCTTCGTTTGTTTCATAAGCTCCACGTAAATCAACAATAATCCGGGCAGCCCTATACTCGTTATACACCACCGGTTCCTGACCCTGAAGCACCAGCATCAGTTTATCCATTTCATCACGCAACAAAGCATTTATTTCATCGAATAATTCCTTCAGGCGCTTGGTAGCTGTACTTCGGGCAACAATTTGGGTGCGGGGTTTGGCTATCAGGGCAGCAAAATCATCAATCTCTTTCCGTAAGCCACTGATAGTTTCTGCCAGCACCCCATAAGGTGTAAGAGCTTCTGCATCCAGCCCACTGGCAATTTGGTGTATCTGGTTGCATCGATTCAATAAGCTGCTGTCACCCAGATTTTTTAAATACCAGGACGAGACCTTTACCTCTTGTTGAAGTTCCACGTTCTTTTGTTCCGTAGCATACACATAAATTGCCGCTGCAACGCGCAGGGTTATTTCTATCATTTCAGCTTCTTCCTTTTGCTTTTGCAGGGTAGTACCCGTGGTTTTTCCTTCCTGAATTAGCTGAACTTCCTTTAGTTCTTCAAGCAGTGCCATAAAACGGCTTACAACAGCTGCAAGTGCCGGCACTATAGCCAGCTTAGCTCCATATTTAGTCAATACATTAGCTATGGCCAGATACGAAGACAAATGATTATTTTGTGTTTTGTTCATAAGTGTATCTTTTAAATTATGGACCGAATAGGATTTCGAGAAACGCTTACTAAATTAAACCAATTTATACAAAAATGCAAGAGCTAAAAACATGTTTCTGATCACATACTCATTTGACAATTAAGCTGCTAGCCTGATAAAAAGGAGGCGTAGCTGCTTAGGTGCAACTATTCCCGTTACACACAAGGGGGTTTTCCGAGGCTTTCATTGGAATTCCCGCTGCATATATCAGGGTTTCCGCTCCATACACTACCATTCCCGCTCCATTAAATGATGTTTCCGCTCCATAAACCGGGGTTTCCGCTATATACACCGGCATTCCCGGGCCATTAAATGGCATTTCCGCTAAATACACTTGCATTCCCGCTACATAAAATGGAGTTCTCGCTCCATTAAATGATGTTTCCGCTACATAAACCGGCATTCCCGCTACATTAAATGGCATTCTCGCTACTGACATTGGGATTTCCACTACATACACTGGTATTTCCGCTGCTTACATTGGGGTTTCCGCTACTTGGGCCGGGATTCCAACTGCTTACATTGGGGTTTCCTCAACATACATCAAGGCTCCCGCTAATTAATAGTGAAAAATGAATAGTGAACAGCAATGTCTTGGGTCTAGCCTGCCTAACGATCAGGTAGACGTCTAATAGTCTGCAATCCAGTGATTCTGTGATTCTGTTACCCGGCAATCCAGCAACCAGCAACCAGCAACCAGTAACCAGCCTCCGTATTCCTTTTTGTCTGGCGTCTTTTGTCTAGAGTCTAAATTCCATTTTGAAAATTCGTGAAAATTCGTGTAATTCGTGGCTAAAATAACAATATGATATACCTAATAGCACTACTTACTTCAATTGGACTGACCTACTTAGTCCGCCAGCTGGCCCTTAAAAAGAACATCATCGACAATCCCAACGAACGCAGCTCACACACCGTGCCTACGCCTCGTGGGGGAGGACTGGCCATAGTGCTGGTTTGGTTTGGCGGATTATTGCTGCTTTTTCTGCAACATAAGATAGAGGCATCGCTGTTTTTTGCCTTGCTTTCGGGTCTGGTGCTGGCGGTGGTGAGTTTCCTCGACGATATCTTCGACCTAAAGCCCATTATCCGCATACTGGCTCAGGCCTTTTCGGCTTTGGGAGCCCTTTATTTTTTAGGAGGCTTTCAATTACTGCCCGACTTAAACCATACCTTTGTGGTTTGGATATTGAATTTTCTTTTTTTTATAGGCATTATCTGGTTCATCAATCTGTTTAACTTTCTCGATGGTATCGACGGCTATGCCTCTCAGGAAGCTATTATGGTGGCTGCCGGTTTGCTGCTGCTTACCAGAAATCAACTCTTAGGACTTTTAATGGCAGCCGTGGCCGGATTCCTTTGCTGGAACCGTCCCAAGGCAAAGATATTCATGGGCGATGTGGGCAGTACCCAATTGGGTTTTGTATTGGTGGTTCTGGGCCTTTATTTCCACAACACTGGAGAAATAAGCATTTTAAGCTGGCTGGTACTGACTTCCCTTTTTTGGTTCGATGCCACCTTTACCCTTTACCGGCGCTGGCGAAATAAGGAACAACTGAGCAAAGCACATAAAAAGCATGCTTATCAGCGTTTAACGCAGGGGGGCTGGTCGCATCTAAAGGTCGATCTTTGGGCCATGGGATTAAACTTCTTATTTATTGCCGCCGTTTACCTCACACAGCAGCATTTGGCTTACCAATGGGTTTTACTTATTGGGGTAGTTATTTTGCTAGTTGCAATAAACTATCGCGTCGATAGCATTTTCGGATTCCGAAAGGATTAATTGGTGATCTGCATTTATTCGTGTAAATTCGTACTTTCATTGAAAAAGGAATAAAAATGAAGAATATAGAGTTAACAGCAGTTTTTGAACCTTGTTCTGAAGGGGGCTTTCTAGCCTATATTCAAGAAATACAGGGGATTAACAGTCAGGGAGAAACCATTGAAGAGGCTAAAGAAAACCTGGCTGATGCGGTAAATCTAATGTTTGAGGAAATCCGAAGTAAATCGTTTTCAAGTAAAACAAAAAAGTTGATCACACAGACATTGACTTTTAATTTTTAATGAAAAGAAATAAACTACTGAAATATCTTGTAAAGAACCAATGCGTTTTAGTAAGAGAAGGTGGTAAGCACTCTCTTTACAAAAATTTGCTAAATGGAAAACTTACCACAGTTCCACGACATCCTGATATTAAAGAGGGCCTTTGTCGTAAAATTTGTAAAGATTTGGATTTGCCTGATATTTTAAAGTAATTCCAAAATTGAATATTAGTGTAAACCAAGAGTCGCTTTTTCATGACTGATAGGAATAATTCGTATCAACCCGCCTGAACGGACGGGCAGGCCCGCCTGGCCGCAGGACAGGTTCTTGGACAAAAAAGAATGACTCAAAAAGCACACTACTATTCTCCGATAAGAACAGCTCACTATGTCAGCTATTTTTAGATTACCGTCAAATTTTGTTTTTACGCTGAGTACATTCGGCTTGTTTTTATCAGTACAAAATGCTTAGTTTGTATTTTCCTAAATAAAAAATAGAGAAAAGTAATATTTGTGTGTACTATATGCCTTGTTTTGATGACAGAAAAAAAACCCGCCTGACCGTCGGGCAGGTTCGTGTACATTAGTGGAATTAGTGGCTTAAAGCATTTATGACTCAAAAAAACAACCAACTATTCTCCGATAAGAACCGCTCCCTAAGCCAACTCTTCCAGATTGCTGTTGCCCTCTGGTTTTTCCGTATGGTACTGCCGGGCATGTTATACTTGTTTTTACCGGTATTTATTGCTTTGGTCGCGTTTTTACTGCTCAAACACCACCGGGCTATATTTCATAAAACAGCCATTTTTGAGTTCCTCAAAACCTTCAATCCTCTGGTTATTTTGGGACTCTTGTTTATTTATGCCCTATTACTATCAAACAGTCTTTACGAGCGCTCCCTTCGCGACCTGTTTGAGTTTGGTGTGAACCTTACCTTTTTAGTGATCTTCTTCAACCTTACCTACAGGGCTCGTAAAAAAGCAGGTTTTATTCATGTCTTTAATAAGATGACCCGCATCATCTGGATTTCTGCTTTTATGGTAGCCGTACTGGGTTTAATAAAACATCTGATGCAATGGGGCGGCATTAACCTGCCAATTGATTCCCAGTTTGGAACCACCTTTAATCAGGATAAAAACTTCTTTGCTTTGTATTCCATGCTGGGTATTATTGGCCTACTGCCCCGTCTGGCCAAAGCCTCTACTTTTTTTCACAGTTTCATCAGCCAGTCCATTTTAACGGTGTTGATTTTAAATATTGTTTTTTCCTATTCGTACCGTTCACCCCTGTTGTTGGGCTTGTTAGCCCTGATGCTCCTGGTTTTGCTTGTTTTGGGATTTAGTTCCCAGGCCAACGATTTTGTGAGGCAACTGAGCCATAACCTGCGGGTTTTTACCCTGGTTTATTTTCTCGCGACATTTACATTTATTATTGGTTTTAACAGAGAAAACTCAGGCATTCAGAAGCTCGGAAATAACTATATTAAACAAGTATTTTCGGTACATTATAACAAAATCGATGAGTCTTTATTATACCTTACCTTCCATTTCGATAAATGGTCGTATGCCCTCGATTTATTTAACCAGCGTTCAACAGCCGAAAAGTTGCTGGGCGATGGCTTCGATTACCTTTCAGCCTATGGTTTGCAATTCAATCAGGATGCAGCGTTAACCGATTACCCGCATAATCCGGTATTGTCGGCCTTGCTGTATTCCGGCGTGGTGGGAGCAGTCTTTATACTTTTCTTTATTTTGGTAGCCTTGTATTATGGAGGCATTTACTTTCGGAAATATCCTTTGTATTCCATGATGCTTTATACCTCCATGCTCTTTGTGCTTTTTAGCGGGAACAGCTTGTTCAGCGTACCCATCTTTCTGTTTTTGTTCTCACTGGCATTTATGATTCGTCATCAGGAGATTTCGGAGTTGAACCTGATTATGAACTTGCAAAAACCAGGGGCTAAATTCATTAAGGAAACCTTCGATTACATCCTGGCATCCTTGGCGCTGGTAATTTTGTCGCCCCTTTTACTGTTTATCAGTCTGGTGGTGGGTTTTACCATGGGATGGCCCGTAGTTTATACCCAGGTGCGCATCGGTCAAAACGGGAAACCCTTTAAGCTGCATAAGTTCCGTAGCATGAAAAAAGTAAAATCTGATACTACCGTAGCTGCTCGCGAACAAAACCGCATTACACGCTTTGGCCGGATGATGCGAAAATACAAGCTCGACGAATTGCCCGAGCTTTGGAACATTATTCGGGGCGATATGAGTTTTGTGGGGCCGCGTCCCGATGTACCCGGTTATGCCGATAAACTGCTGGGCGACGATCGGGTAATTCTTCAGCTCAAACCCGGATTAACCGGAGCAGCTTCTTTAAAATACATGCATGAAGAGGAACTATTGAAAAAGCAACCGAATCCGCAGGAATACAACGACAAGGTTATCTTTCCCGATAAGGTACTGGTGAATAAAAAATACATGGAAAAATGGACGCTGTGGTTAGACCTGAAATTAATTGCTTTAACCGCATTTGGCCGCGCCCAACACGAAGATCGGTTCTTGTAAGCATAGCTTTTACTTCATTGTTTTTTACAATTGTTCGGCAAATTTTATGCTAGATTATAAATTATTCTATATAGTGGTGATGGATAATTGATTAAATGATAAAAAAGCATTAAATGGGCTTCCAAAAAATAGCAATCGGAATCGAAATAATCACTTAGGAAGACCGGGAAGCTGATCCCGCTTTGCGGGAGAAGATCACCCGGCCGCACTTAGTGATTGTAAAGATGTAGATGCTTTTTTTTGGTGCCTTGACTTTCCTGCCTGGCCGGCAGACAGGTTTGCTTCGTTTTTGGGTCGACCGAGCTTGCGAGTTCATGACCGAAGGGAATAACCCAAAAATGAAGAGCCTAGCCGGCTTGAGGCGAAAAGTAAGAACTATTTTATCATATCATTATCAATCTTATTCTGAATAAGGAGATCAACCAGCTTTCTTTAATTTTGCCAGATACTAAAGAATATTTTTTTAGAAACACTTTTATTACGCAATAATTTGTGTAAACGAAATGTAGTATTCTCATACCAAAAGGAATATTTTGTGTGAAGCTGCCCGAAGATCAGCCCGATCCGTGGACAACAAAATGAATAGCGGATAAGCTTTTCCTGAGTCTTGGACTTAACTTGCAAAATTTATTTTAACTGGATTTTGGTTTAGGAATAATTTTATTCATGTAATTCGTGAACTTAGCGAAGCGTTCTCATGAACAATGTGAATAAATTCGTAGCTAAAACAGCTATTTTTTCTATATTTAGCCCTCCAAATAATTACTATATGCACGAAAAAATCTGGCTCTCGCCACCTCACATGAGTGGCAATGAACAAAAATACATCAAACTGGCTTTCGACGAGAATTATATAGCTCCCCTGGGGTCTAACCTTACCGGATTCGAGAATGAACTGGGGAAGTATCTGGGAGTTCCACATGTACTTATGTTGACCTCAGGCACCTCTGCCATTCATACGGCCATGCTGGTATTGGGAATAAAAGAAGGTGACGCGGTTATTGCACCCACGTTTACTTTTGCTGCCTGTGTAAATCCAATCATTTATCAACGGGCCACGCCTGTTTTTGTCGATAGCGATGTGGAATCGTGGAACATGAATCCCGAGCTTTTGGAACAGGCCATAAGCGAACAGATTAAACTAGGCAAAAAGCCCAAAGCTATAGTTATGGTTCATTTATACGGCATGCCTGCCCGGATGAAGGACCTTCGCGAAATTGCCGATAACTACGGCATTCCAATCATTGAAGACGCTGCCGAAGCTCTGGGTAGCGAATACCAAAATCAGCCCTGTGGCACTCTCGGCGATTTATCCATTATTTCGTTTAACGGAAATAAAATAATTACCACCAGTGGGGGGGGAGCGCTTATCTCCAGAAACAAGGAGTATATATCCCGTGCCCGGTTCTTAACTACGCAGGCTAAGGATGATGCGCCGCATTACCAGCATTCCGAAATTGGCTACAATTACCGTATGAGCAACGTAGTGGCCGGAATAGGTCGCGGACAATTGGAAGTATTGGAAAACCGCATTAAAAAGCGCCGCGCCAATCACGATTTTTACTTTAAGCGTTTGGGTAAAATTCCGGGAATCACCTTCCTGCGCGAACGTCCGGGAGTGTTTTCCAACTTTTGGCTCACTACCATTGTGGTAAATCCCGAAATGACAGGCGGTGTCAATCGCGAGCACCTGCGACTGGCTTTGGAGGCAGAGAATATTGAAAGCCGCCCGCTTTGGAAACCCATGCACCTGCAGCCGGTGTTCGAAAAATATCCCGCTTATGTCGATGGAACTTCGGAAGCGCTTTTCAGAGATGGATTGTGCCTTCCTTCGGGTTCCAACCTTACTGACGAACAAAAAGAGCGGGTGGTGACTACCCTGATTAAAACGCTAAACCGATAAGGATTTAGTGAATAGTGCATAGTTTAAATATTCTTCATTTTTAGTTTTTCATTTTTCACTATTAGTTATTAGTTTTTCACTATTAGTTATATCATGGCTGAATCGGTTTTAAAAACAAAAAGCTACCAATTTGCTTTGGAAATAATAGTAGTAGCTAAGAACTTAAATGAACAAAGAGAATTTATTCTTAGCAAACAAATTCTGAGGAGCGGAACTGCTATAGGAGCATTAATTCGTGAAGCTGAATTTGCTCAAAGTAGAAAAGACTTTATTTCAAAATTGAGTATTGCATTAAAAGAGGCCAATGAGACAGAATATTGGTTATCATTATTGGCAGACTCTAATTATTTGGAAAAAGAACCTCATACAAAACTTAGTAATGAAGTACTCGAACTTATTAAATTGTTAGTATCCAGTATTAGAACATCAAAATCAAAACTTTAAAGAACAGTGAATAGGGAATAGTGAAAAGAAAGGTCAGTGATTAGTTCATGGTGATAACAAGTTTAGATTGGAATATTATTATTGTTTTATTTAGTATTTTTCACTTTTAGTTATTCACTATTAATTATTCGTTTTTCACTTTTGTTTTAATTACAAATAGAAACTATTAGAAAGAAGTTTGCGTTGGTAATAGATACATTGACCTTTGGAATGTAATTTTATAAATTAATTAGTGTTTATTCATGCAATTAGTGGCTAATTTTTCAAAAAGTCCCATAGTTAAAAACTTAAGCATTCTGGTTTCCGGTACGGTATTAGCACAAATTATAGTTATTGGATTTCAGCTTATATTGCGACGCCTTTATTCGCCCGAAGATTTTGGAGCTTTTGCCGTTTACATGAGCGTTTTAGGGATTGTCGCCACTATTGCTTCGTTTCGCTACGAACAAGCTATTTTATTACCCGAATCGAACCAAAAAGCCTTTTCTGTTTTAATGCTTTCATTGCTGCTTGCCATATTTACCTTTCTGGTTTTTCAACTGTTTGTGTTGTTTTTCCATTCCTGGATGGGGACTCAATTAAAATTGGAAACTTCGTACCAGTTTTGGCTGTATTTTTTGCCGTTAAGCATTTTTGCCTTCAGTCTGAGTCAGGCATTGAACTTTTTCCTGATCCGTGTAAAATTATTTGGACTATCAGCCTCAAATAAAGGCTTACGCCGTATTTTTGAAGGAGGTTTGCAATCGGTTTTTGGAGTTTTTGCTAAGGCTTTTGGTTTGTTTGCAGGCGATTTTTTAGGACAGTCGGTAGTGGTAGTCCGAAGCCTGGCACGATTGAAACTAAGAAAACAATATACTTTTAATAAAGCAGAAATAGCACAGGTTTCCAGGCAATACCGCGATTTTCCGCTGAAGAACGGACTTCCTTCGTTGTTGAACGCCCTGAGTCTGATGCTGCCCGTATTGATTATTAATTCGAAGTTTAGTGGTGAGATTACCGGATATTTCGATTTGGCCCGGATGGTATTAATTATACCCTTATCATTGGTTACAGCTTCGTTAAGCCAGGTTTTATTGCAGCATTTTACTGAAAAGCGAAATGCCAAAAAACGCATTGGAAGCGAAACGCTAAAAACTTTTCTTGTTTTAGTGACTGTGGCACTGATTTTTGGATTGGTTATTCAGTTTTTTGGAGCGCCATTGTTTCAATGGGTGTTTGGAGTCGGTTGGCAGGCATCCGGACAATTTGCATCCATTCTGGTGTGGGCGTTTGCCTTAAAATTTGTGGTATCGCCTTTTAATATTGTTTTTACCGCATTTGAAAAAATAGGTTGGTTATCGATCTGGCAAGTGGTTTATTTCCTTTTAATTATAGCATTAAATTGGTTGCCTGTAGTATCTGTTGAAGGCTTTTTAAAATACTATTTAGTAATTGAACTAATTAGTTATGCAGTTGCGGGAACAATGGATTTTGCCATTATTTGTAAGTATGACAAATCAATTAAACCTTAAAGTAAATAATACTATCTTCGTGTAAATTCGTGTAAATTCGTGGAGAAAAAGAAAACAGTTTGTCATTTAACCTCGGTGCATCCACCGTTTGATATCCGAATTTTTTATAAGGAATGCGTTTCCCTGACAAATGCAGGTTATCAGGTTTCATTAATTGCTCCCATTCAGGAAGCCACAGTCCGGATGGGAGTGAGCCTTGTACCCGTAAGTTTACCTGGGAATCGTTTTATGCGGATGCTTATAGCTCCTTTTCGGATGTTACGGTTAGCATTGCAACAAAAAGCACAAATTTATCATTTTCACGATCCGGAATTGATGCTTACCGGTGTTTTACTCCGGTTGGCAGGGAAAAAAGTAATCTTTGATGTGCACGAAAATATCCGCATCTCCTTAATATCAAAAGACTGGTTACCCTTAGGTTGGGCAAAATTCCTGGCTGTTTTGTATTATTTGGCTGAACGTGTGGCATTGCTTTTCTATAAGCACTTGGTTCTGGCCGAAGAATCGTATCAAAAATATTACCCTCAAAAAAAGTCAATTACCGTATTAAATTTTCCTCTAAACGGCCAGCAGGTCCTAAATCCAAAGGGTTACAAAGAACCCTGGAAGTTTATTTATGCAGGGGTGGTTCATCCATTGCGAGGCGTATGGGAGATGCTTGAAATTTTAAATATTTTGAACAGAAAAAACATTCCTGTTTCTTTGGATCTAATTGGAGAAATGCGTCCAGAGAACCTCAGGAAACAAGTCGAAGATTATTTGCATCAAAACAACCTGTTTCAGTTAGTAACTATTCATGGGAAGATTGATTTTACCGAGGTTGCGGTACTTTTATCAAACAGTCATATGGGCTTTTCCATATTGCACGATATCCCAAATTACAGGGAATCGCTACCTACAAAAATTTTTGAATACATGCAGCACGGATTACCGGTTATTACTAACGATTTTCCCTTGTATAAGAAATATGTCGAAGCCACGAACACAGGCTTGTGTTTAAATGTAAACCGCCCGGAGGAGCAGGTGAATGCTATTCTTGATTTATTAAACCATCCCCGGAGCATGGAGGAAATGGGTAAGAATGGCATGGAACTCACACAAAACAGGTTTAACTGGAAATCGCAGGAAGCAAAACTTCTGGAATTATATGCTTCCTTGTAACCCGATTCCTGGTTGCCGGGTTTTGCTTTTGTTTAAAATCGTGTAAATTCGTGGATAAATTAAATTTTGTGAAAGTCAGCGTAATTATTCCCTGTTATAACGAAGAACTTTATATTTCAGCCTGCCTGGAATCATTACTTAGCGGTTCTTTTCCGGATGAAAACCTTGAAATTCTTGTGGTTGACGGAGGAAGTACCGATAAAACCCGGGATTTGGTGTTTCAATTACAGGAAAAATATCCACAGCAGATACTTTGGATAGAAAATCCACGACAGAAGACTCCCTTTGCACTAAATCTGGGAATTCAAAAGGCTTCACATCCGCTTATACTTATAGCCGGAGCCCATGCAGTTTATCCGGCCGATTACCTTAACCGTTTACTGGAAATAATTCAAGAGCCCGGAATTGATGTAGTTGGCGGTGCCATTGAAACCCGGGTAAAAAACCGTAATCCGAAAACCCGGGCCATTCAGTTTGTACTCTCACATCGCTTTGGTGTGGGAAATTCCCTGTTTCGGATTGGAGCTGATAGTTTAATTGAAGTAGATACGGTTCCTTTTGGATTGTATAAGAAAGCTGTTTTTGAAAAAGCCGGAGAGTATAACGAAAGGCTTATCCGGAATCACGACATGGAGTTGTCGAAACGTATTAAAGCAGCAGGTTTTCATATCTGGATGGAGCCCGCATTACGAGTTACCTATTTTGCACGGGAAACATTTTCGGGATTGGCTAAAAATAACTTTGGCAATGGATTTTGGAACATACGTACCTTATTTATTACCCGAAAATTCAAATCGTTGGGATTAAGGCATTACATACCCGTGTTGTTTTTGTTTTCGTTGATTCTTCCCTTGTTTTTGGCACTATTTATTGATGGCCGGTTTATGCTTATTTCGCTGGCTTCGTTGGTGCTGTATTTAGTTTTTATTACTGGCATTGGAATACAACACCTTAAATCAATTAAGCTGTATTACCTTTTGCAGGCTT
Source organism: Salinivirgaceae bacterium (assembly GCA_050251815.1). Lineage (GTDB taxonomy): Bacteria > Bacteroidota > Bacteroidia > Bacteroidales > SZUA-534 > GWE2-40-63. The sequence continues at coordinate 48,144 of JBFWMB010000009.1, forward strand.
TTTTTGTATTGCATTTTTCATACGGCTGGGGTTCCCTGATGGGGTTTCTTCCGGAGTGTGGCAATAAGCGGAAACCAAAAGAAAATAAATTTCAAAATTCATTGCGGTGAGTTACCTGAACCGATACGAAGCGTTTTTACAAAGACAAGGCATCAGTTACTTGCGTCAGGGCGATTTGTTGTTGCGTGAATACGGTTCCATCATCATACCTTTGGGTCCGGCGCTGGTTCCTGAACCACAAATTGAAATGAATACCGCTGCTGTTTTTAGTCATTTAAAAGGTAAGTTACTATGGTGGTCGTATCAAAAATCCGGATTTGAATCCAACGGCTGGTATGCCGTGATAAAGGACCGGCACTTAGCAATCGATGAGTATCGGACAGCGAATATCCGCAATCAAATCAGAAAAGGTTTAAAAAGTTTTGAAATTAGACGAATTGCACCTGAATTGCTTGTTCATCAGGGCTATGTGATATATCAAAGTGCTTTTGCTGCCTATCAGTCCAAGGCTCCGCAGGATGAATCGGAATACCGCAAGTGCATGGAAATACTGCCGGAGTTTGATGATATTATTCACCCCATCGGGATTTTTTATGAGCAGCAACTTATTGGTTATTCACTTATTTACCGGTACGGAAGCCGCGAAGCCAATATTTCAGAGATACGCATACAACCCAAATTTAAGGACAAATACCCGTCGTATGCACTGTTTCATTGGATTTCGGAAGAATACCTGCTCAAGAAAAAAGTAGCCTACATAAGTGACGGTTACCGGAACCTGGTGCATGAAACGAACATTCAGGAATTATTAATCCGGAAATTCGGGTTCAAGAAACAGGGATTGTATCTCGAATGTGAGCTGAAGAAGCCCTATAATTTTTTGTTTAATAGCTTTTTGTCAGCTTTTTTAAGAAAACTTCCGTTAAGCGGTGTGAATGCCATTTACACTTTATTTGAGATTAAAAAACGACAACAAAAAAGGCTACCGAAGTAGCCCTTTTGCGGTTATTTTATTCTTTTATAAACTGTAGTATTTCTTTTCTGTTACGCCAGAGCAGTGCAACCAGTAATCCCAGCAATAAACTTACAGCCAAATATTTTATACTCACTTTTTCTTCTTTTTCAATATTTACCGGATTGTTTACCGGAACAAACTTACTGATAAAACGGAAGGGCTCGGTGTTAAGCTCCAAAGCCGTAATATTCTGGTGATTTTTGGTTTCAAGTCCTAAGGTTACGTCGTGCAACAAGCGGGTGGGTTTTTCTTCTTCCGGGGTGGTTGACAGAAGAATTTTATCAAAAGGAATCACACCTACATTTTTTTCCAGACGTTCTTTATCTTTAATAAAATACTCGTAGTATTTTAAGCTGTCGAGTATAGTCAACTCCGAATTGATGCGTTTGATTTCCGATTCCAGATTGCGTCTTTTTACTTCAGTTATTTGTTCCAGTCTGGGGTAGGTGTGAAGAAAAGATTCAAATTTGTTCTGAATGGTACCAATGTATTCCGGATGGTATATCAGTAATTGCACCAAAAAGCGATCATTTATCTTTTCTGCTGCATTAACCGTATCAGGTTCAAACTTGTTTTCATAATCCACCTCATCGGCTACTCCGTCTTTGTTTTTATCAATCAGCCAATAGGCATCAATGCTTTTAATGCTGGCTGCCTCGCTAACCGATAAGTTAAGCATCTGGCTCAAAGCAATGGAATCCTGGGTTTGACAAATAGTGCTAAGGGTATTGGTAAATTCAATGAGATTCGAACTGCTTACCGTAAAAGTTTGAATGGTAGCATTGGTTCGGTAATAGGGTAAGCTTCGTTTAACCTGAAATTTACCAACAACTATACCAAGTAAAGCAAAAGCCAGCACTATATGAAAATTTTTCAGGCTGAATTTCAAACTTTCCTTGCCCGCTATAAAAATCCAGAAAAGAATTTTACCTATCAGGTTAAAGAATTTGCTAAACAGATTGCTGATGCCGTTTCCCATGCGTGAAAACAGTTCAATCAAATCAATCTCCTGTGGGGTATTCTTGTTTTCAGTCATAATGTGATTAATTAATTTAGGGCTTAAAAATATAAAATTTTAAGTAGTGCCTGAAAATTTTCTGCTTTTGTTTTTTCAGCGTTCATTTCGTAATAAACAATAATGCTTTTAATTAATAAAATTATGGTATCGAGATTTGAACTTGCCTGAAAATAGGCTGCTTTATTCTCGAGTCGTTGTTGTTTTATAAACTGGTCAATTTCTTTTTTTCCAAAAACCACGCCTTTATTAAACGGATTGATGTAAAACAGAATCCCCTCGTTGGGTTCATTTTCAAATACCTGTTTGTGGGGATCTTTATAACATAGGATAAAATTTTTGGGTAAAGCCACACCATAAACTGGTAAGCCTAATTGCTGACATAGTCCGGCATATAATATGGCCAGCATAATGGGTGAGCCTTTACGGTTTTCGAGCAGGTGATTAATAAAATTACTTTGTGCGCTGTTTTGAAAAGTACTGCTGCGCGAGAATTTGTGAATATCGTATACAATGTGATTGATGATCTTAATTTTTTCCAATGCGGTTAAATTGTCATTCAATTCCAGCCAGACATCCGTTTTTAAGTTTTCCACCTGGTCTCTTAACTCCGGAATATTTAACTCATGATACTGAAATTTGGCAATAATTAAGGCTGCTTCAATCAGGTCGTGTGTTTCAGATTTTATCCATTGATTGAGTTGATTCTTAACATCATTTTGATATATATCGTCAATAATATTTTCGATACGGGTTTGAAACAGCGAATCAAGATTATTTTCCCAGGCTTTTTCAAGACTGGGAATTACATCGAGACCCAGCTGATTCAATTTAATCCGGATGGCTTCGAAAACTGAAGCATCCGGATCATCGAGTAATTTTATTAAAGAATCAATCTCTTTTAAATTCATCATTGTTTTTAGGCCGTAAGACGCTTCAGTACTTTTTCAATCAATGCTTTAACCGAAGTTTTATAATCGTTGCTGTATTCGCCCCGTTTACGATTAGCAATAATATTGCAAACGGTAACTGCATTATGTCCTAATAGAGCCGATAGCCCGTAAATTGCCGAGCATTCCATTTCATAGTTGGTTATTTTTTTTCCGCTGGCATCAAAAGCCGATATTTTTTCATTGATCTCGGCATCCTGAATGGGTAAACGTAAAACGCGCCCCTGAGGTCCATAAAATCCGGGAGCCGAAATGGTAATACCCTGACGCATATCAAAACCCACTTTTTGCAGCAATTCGTTGGAACTGGGCACAAAGTAAGGATCGGTAAGTTGTGGGTTCCAGTTCATAAAATCTTTAAACGCCTGCTCCATTTCAAGGTTTGAAACCTGATTCCGGTTGGCATAATAGTTTAACAAACCATCAAAACCAATGGCCCATTCTGAAATAACCGGTGTATCCACCGGAATATCGGCCTGCAATGCACCTGATGTTCCAATGCGAATCAAGTTAAGTCGGGTATGTTCTTTTTTGGGCAATCGGGTAGTTAAATCAATGTTTACCAAGGCATCGAGTTCGTTAACTACAATGTCGATGTTATCGGTTCCTATGCCGGTCGATATTACGCTGATGCGTTTTCCGTTAAGGGTTCCGGTATGGGTAATGAATTCCCGGTTTTGTTTTTTAACTTCAATGGAGTCAAAAAAACTTGAAACAACTTCTACACGATCCTGATCTCCCACTAAAATAATGGTATCGGCAATATCTTCAGGTTTTAAAAGTAGATGAAAAATACTTCCATCGTTATTGATTATTAATTCCGATTCTGCAATTCTGTTCATGATGTTGATTAATTTTGGTAAGGTGTTCAATAAAATATTATGTGCCATTATTTAGCACGGTGTTAATTAAATCTTATTTTTGTAAAAAATGAATCCAAAAGTAGAAAAAAATTATGGATACAGCAACCAATCACTATCTCGTTCCTGTCGACTTTTCCGATAAAGCAGTTTTTGGCCTGCAGATGGCTTCAAAAATGCTGAATCTTTTGGGTGGAAAAGTTACGGTTATTAATGTTTTAAAGGGAGTTGACCCCATTTATTCCGATTTTTTTGAAGATGAAGAAAGGGAACTGCTGTTAACAAAATTGCGGCTGCATTTGCGTCGGTTTTGTGAGAAATATATTGACACCTCCCGCTTTGAATTAAACTGTGTGATTGAAAAAGGAAAACGCTGCGAAACCATTCTAAGTAAAGCCGACGAAATTCAGGCAAGTTTTATTGTAATGGGAACCAGCACCATCGATAATATTAAAAAATGGATTATCGGAACCAATGCTTTACGTGTGGTTACCGAAGCCAATTGTCCGGTTATCACACTTAAAGAAGCACCTACTGACGATAAAATTGAACGCATAATTTTACCGATGGATATCACCAAAGAGGGGCGCGAAAAAGTGGTGAATGCGGTACATTGGGCCAAAGCTTTAAATGCTGAGATTCATGTGGTATCGGCTTATACCCTCAACGACGACAGTATTTTTACCCGCTTGCAAACACAGCAAAAGCAAGTGGTAAATTTTATTGAGGAACGGGGAGTTAAATGTGTGTCAAAGCTTTTCAAAGTCGACGATCGGGTTGATGCACTTCTCGAATATATTGAAAACAATAAGGGGGATTTAGTGGTTATAACAACACATGAACAACTTGAAATTGTGAAGTTTTTTATGGGTTCATTTGCCAAAAGTATTATGCGTGGCAGTAAAGTGCCGGTAATAAGCATGGTTCCCAAAATTAAACATCACCTGGTATTTAAAATGCCAGCTACATAATACGTGTATACATTTTAAAATAATATATAATGAAAAAACCACAAAGTCTTGTAATTGCCGGTTTGGCAGTTTTTTTAGTAGTCATTTTGTTAGGAAACCGTTTGTTTGTGACTTTAGATCAAACCGAACGGGGTGTATTGTTCAAACCTTTTGGAGGTGGATTGGAAAAAGAAAATATTTATGGACCAGGTTTTCATATGATAGCTCCATGGAATAAAATTTACTTATACAATGTTGAGGAGCAAAAAGCAGAAGAACCCATGGATGTACTCGATAAAAATGGTCTATCAATAAATATTGATGTTACAGTTCGTTATTTTCCTATTGAATCGCGCATTGGTTATTTGTACGAAGGATTTAAACTCGATTATGCCAACCGTTTGGTAATCCCTGAAATACGCTCTACCGTGCGTCAGGTTGCCGGACGTTATACTGCAGAGGAAATCTATTCAACAAAACGCTCCGAAGTTGAAAAAGCAATTATCGATGAGGCCGGAGCTAAACTTAAAGAGAATAACATTCAAATGACCGCCTTGCTTATTCGTTCAATTAATTTACCCAACGATATCAAACGCGCTATTGAATCGAAATTAACGCAAGAGCAGGAAGCCTTAGCCTATCAGTTTAAATTGGAAAAAGAAAAAGCTGAGGCTGAACGTAAGCGCATTGCAGCCGAAGGTGAAGCCCGGGCCAATAAAATTATCAATTCAAGTTTGACCCCTGAATTATTGCGTATGCGTGGTATTGAAGCTACTTTGGATTTGGCCAAATCGCAAAATGCCAAAGTGGTTGTAGTGGGTAGCGGAAAAGATGGTTTGCCTCTTATTCTAGGTAACAACTAAACGTTTAAGTATAAATTAAAAGCCGGATGTTTTTATAAAAGACATCCGGCTTTTTTTCAACCCGCCCTTTTTAGCCTGGTTATTATGGCCTGCAACACCTGCTTGTTGTCAAAGCTGCTTTCATTGAAGCTTTTCAGCCAGAAATTTTCCTGTGTATGATTCCTTGCACTGAACCAAAGCTTCAGGTGTGCCTTCAAATACCAGGTGGCCGCCTTTTTTACCTCCAACGGGGCCCAAATCAATTACCCAGTCGGCATTTTTTATAATCTCCGGATTGTGTTCTACCACAACAATGGAATTTCCTTTCTCGATAAGTGCATTGAACGATTTTAACAGGTTGTTAATGTCGTGAAAATGCAATCCGGTGGTGGGTTCATCAAAGATAAACAACATGGGTTGTTCATCGCGTTCTTTGCTTAAAAACGATGCCAGTTTTATCCGCTGGCTTTCACCGCCACTAAGCGTGCTCGACGATTGTCCCAGTTTTACATAGCCCAAGCCCACATCGATAAGGGTTTGTAGCTTTTTGGTAATTTTTTTTGTGGTGCCCGTTGCTTTATCGCTGAAAAATTCCATGGCTTCTTCGACGGTCATATCAAGCACATCAAAAATGTTTTTACGATGGTAAGTTACTTCAAGTACATCGGGTTTAAAACGCTTTCCCTTACAGCTTTCACATACCAATTCAATATCGGCCATAAACTGCATCTCAACCTTAATGGTTCCTTCGCCCTGGCATTCTTCGCAACGTCCGCCATCGATATTAAACGAGAAATGAGAGGGTTTATAGCCCATCAGTTTAGCAGCTTTTTGTTCGGAATACAGCTTGCGTATCTCATCATAGGCTTTTATATAGGTAACCGGATTCGATCGCGATGATTTCCCGATGGGATTCTGGTCAACAAACTCCACATCGCTTATTAAATGCATGTCGCCCGATAATTTATCGAAGTGTCCGGTTTCCTCTCCGTATCCGCCATAATACTTTTTTAACGAAGTATAGAATACTTTTTTAATCAGCGACGATTTTCCTGAACCCGAAACTCCCGTAACTACGGTGAGTGTGTTAAGCGGAAATTTTACCCCGATGTTTTTCAGGTTGTTCTCGCGGGCGCCTTCTACTTTTAAATAGTTGTTCCATTTTCGGCGCATTTTGGGAACCGGAATTTGCATGTCGCCGCTTAAATAGCGGGTGGTTAAACTATTGGTGGCAAGCATCAATTGCTGATGATTTCCCTGAAAAACCACTTCGCCACCCAAACGACCGGCCAGCGGACCAATATCAATAATTTCGTCGGCAGCACGGATAATATCTTCATCGTGTTCAACCACAACCACAGTATTTCCCATTTGTTGCAGTTTGCGAAGTACCTGAATTAATAGTTCGGTGTCTTTTGAATGAAGCCCGATACTGGGTTCATCGAGAATATACAGGGAACCTACCAGGCTGCTGCCCAGCGAAGTGGCAAGGTTAATGCGTTGCGATTCTCCGCCTGAAAGAGTTGATGACAAGCGGTTTAGTGTAAGGTAGCCCAGGCCGACATCCATTAAAAACTGTATGCGGTTCTTGATTTCGATGAAAAGTCGTTCGGCAATTTTTTTATCGTGGGCATCGAGTTCGATACCAGCAATAAATTGAGCCAGTTCATCGATGGGTAAACTTACCAGTTCTGAAATGGCTTTGTCGGCAACTTTAATGTAATTGCTTTCTTTTTTTAATCTTTTTCCTTTGCATTCGGGGCAGGTGGTACGACCGCGGTAGCGCGACAGCATGACACGGTACTGAATTTTATAGCTGTTTTCTTCCAAAAAAGTAAAAAAGCGATGTAATCCTTCAAAATAGCAGTTCCCATTCCATAAAACTTCCATTTCGGCATCACTTAACTGATTCACCGGTTTATGAATGGGAAAATTAAACTTTGAAGCATTCATAATAAGCGCATCTTTCCATTCGCTCATTTTTTCTCCACGCCAACAGGCCACAGCATCGTCGTAAATCGAAAGGCTTTTATTGGGAATTACCAAATCTTCATCAATGCCAATGGTCATTCCAAAACCCTCGCAGCGCGGACAGGCTCCTAGGGGATTATTGAAACTAAAGGTGTGAACGCTCGGTTCTTCGAATACAATTCCGTCGGCTTCGAATTGATTTGAAAATATTTGTTCTGTTGTGCTGTTTTCCAGCAAAACCCGAACAATACACGTTCCGTGACCCTCAAAAAATGCAGTTTGTGCCGAATCGGCAATCCGACTGATGGTGTCGCTTTCCGGGTTAACGACTACCCGGTCGATTACAATATTTTTGGCTTTTACTTTTTTTGAAAAGTCGAAATCTTCAATTTGAATTATTTCATCGTTAATTTCAATGCGTGAAAATCCCTGTTGTTTAAGTATATCAAGGGTTTGTTCCAGCGGTCTGTCGTTTTGTTGTTTCAGTGGAGCTAAAATCAAAGCTCTGGTTCCTTCGGGAAATGATTGAAGGTAATCGACCACGTCTTCAGCATGTTGTTTTTTTACCAGTTGTCCTGAAATGGGCGAATAGGTTTTTCCAATACGGGCATACAATAATTTAAGGTAGTCGTAAATCTCAGTCGATGTACCTACCGTAGAACGTGGATTTCGTGTATTGACTTTTTGCTCTATGGCAATGGCTGGTGGAATGCCCTTAATAAAATCAACTTCAGGTTTGTTAACGCGACCTAAAAATTGTCGGGCATACGACGACAAACTTTCTACATAGCGGCGCTGTCCTTCGGCGTAAAGTGTGTCGAAAGCCAACGACGATTTTCCACTGCCCGATAATCCGGTAACTACTATCAGTTTGTTCAGTGGAATTTTTAATGAAATGTTTTTTAGGTTGTGAACCCGGGCACCTTTAATCTCAATGTATTTTTGTTTGGAAACTTCCTGACTCATGCTTATATCTTGATATTTTACTGGCTTTTCCATTTGCCGGCATAGACTATTTTAACTTCGAATTGCAAAGATTGTTTATTTTTTTTCGATGTGGATTAGGATTGGTATATTTTTTTAATATATTTGTTGCTATTGAAATAAATAATTACTTAAAAACCAAGGAGGACTGCTTATAGAAACATAATTACACTTGATTATAAATAAAGGAGGTAATTATGAGTATTCATAATCATAGCGATTATGATTTGATTAAGCAGTATCTTGGTGGACAAGCATCCAGCCTCGAAGTCTTAATAAATCGACACAAAAACAAAGTTTATTCCTACATTTTAATGGTTGTTAGAAGTCGTGAATTGGCCGAAGACATTTTTCAGGATACTTTTATTAAAGTTATTAAATCGCTAAATAGTGGAACTTACAAGGAAGAAGGCCGCTTTGTTTCGTGGGTAATGCGTATTGCTCATAACTTAATTATCGATTTTTACCGCAAAGATAAGCACCTGAAAACGGTTTCAGACGATCAGACAGATGTTCCTTTGTTTAATTCAGCAAAATTTTCGGATGCCACCATTGAGGAAGAATTGGTCATGGACCAGATTCACCACGATGTGAAAAAGCTGGTTGAATTGCTTCCCGATGAGCAAAAGGAGGTAGTGTTATTACGCTACTATTATAATTTGAGCTTTAAGGAAATTGCTGAACATACTCAGGTAAGTATCAACACGGCGCTGGGACGGATGCGCTACGCCATTCTGAATTTACGAAAACTAATGGAGCAATCAAAGGTCGATTTGGTTTCACAAAGTTTTATGTTCTAGCAAAAAAACAACTGAAATTAGTTTCCTTAAGCGGCGAATGGACATTTAGCCCATGTTTATAGCCATTGTTTAAAAAAGTTTTCTTTTTGTATAATATTCCTGGTTGTGGGTGCGTTAATTTATTGAATGTATAAATTATCGAGCCTATGATAAGAATTTTTACGTTTTATTATTCATTAAAAAAAATGTGGGGAAGGAAAGCGAATGGTGAGGTTAGTATGTTTATTCATAAAGGGCTAAACCATAAGTTTGAACCCAACGACCAAACCATTAAAAATATTCTGGCTTTTTCCGATGCCTATCAACAAAAGCAATCCAAAAGTATAGGTACGGTTGAATATTTAATAAACTAAAAAAAAGAGGCGGGAAGCCTCTTTTTTTTTGTTTTGTCAATTAGTATAATCGTGCTTTAATTATTTTTTTAGTTCAAATAAAACCTGTTTCGTTTTTATTTAATGGCATTAGCTGCGAATTCTTTTCCTGCTCTTAATGCCGCAAGGTTTACTTTTACCACATCATCACCTTTGCGTGAGAATAGTTCAATGATACCTTGTTCCAAATCTTCGGCAGCAATGTGGTTTAAAAAGGGCGAAGCTGCACCCAGCATAACCATATTCGACGATAGTTTTGACCCCAGTTCAGTTGCCGTATTATCGGCATCAATAGCTACCAAGCGAGGGTTTTTGTTCAGTTCCGCCATAATAATTTCTATTGCCGGATATTCAGGAATGTTCACAAAAGGAGCGGTATTGGTAACAATGTAACCGGTTTCCGATAAATATGGAAGGTAGCGCATGGCTTCCATAGGTTCGACCGATAAAATAAGGTCAGCATTTCCTTCGGCTATCAAATCAGAAAATATAGGTTTGTCTGAAATTCTTAGATGCGAAATTACAGCACCTCCGCGTTGGCTCATACCATGTGTTTCCGATTGTTTTACATGAAGCCCTTTTTTTAAAGCAGCCACGCCAATTGCCGAAGCTATTGATAAAATGCCCTGACCACCTACACCGGCTAATATAATATCTGTTTTCATTATTTCTTGGTTTAAATTAATATTTGCTTAGCGATGAATTATTCTACCTGAGCTTTGCGAATTTTAATATCACGACGATTTTTCTGCACACAAATTCTTCGGGGAACAATTACAGAAACGCCCTGATAAGCCAGTTCGTTTTTAATCAGGGTAACCATTTCGTCGTGGTTTTTCTTCACTGGATTAATCACATGCAAATGTTCGGCTTCGACACCTACTGCCAGACACACTTTTTCAATAATTCCTTTAGCCGCCGATTCCTGACCCCCAGTCATGGAGGTTGATTCGTTATCGGAAATAATAATGGTGATAGGCGATTTTTCGGCTACCGCATCAATTAATCCGGTAATTCCACTGTGGGTAAAGGTAGAATCGCCAATTACGGCAAGTGCAGGGATTAAACCGGCATCTGCAGCACCTTTTGCCATGGTAATTGAAGCTCCCATATCAACGCAGGTATTAATTGCCCGATAGGGTTCAAGAGCTCCCAATGTATAACATCCAATATCAGAAAATACACGTCCTTCGCCAAAAGTAGCAACGGCTTCGTTCAGGGCGCGATACACATCGTGGTGACCACAACCTACGCATAAAGCTGGTGGACGGTTACTTACTTCTTTAGGAATATCCAAACCATATTTTACGGGTAATTTTAACGCTTTAGCTACCAAATCGGGATTCAATTCGCCATCGCGGGGAAGCGTTCCGTCTAAACGACCTTTAATTTTTTCTTTTTCGAGATAGCCTTTCAATAACTCCTCAAAAATTGGATAGCCTTCTTCTAAAACCAATATGCTTTCAGTTTCTTCAGAAAGACGGATGATTTTTTTCCGGGGCAATGGGTACTGTGATACTTTTACCACAGGAAAGGGACAGCCTTCGGGAAAATGTTCCATCAGGTAATTGTAAGCAATTCCGCAGGCAATGACACCTATTGATTTATCTTTTCCGTCAAAATATTGATTAAATGAACTCTCGTCCGATGCTTTTTCAAAATTTGCCTGACTGGCCAGTAATTTTTTGTATTGTTTTCGCGCATTTACAGGTAACAATACAAACTGATTGGGATTGGAGGGGAGTTTTAATTCGTTTTCGGGCAGGGGTTCTTTTAAGTTTACTACAGCCCTTGAGTGTGCCATACGTGTTGTAACACGCAGCATTACTGGAACACCAAACTGTTCCGAAAGTTGAAAGCCATAGTAAGCCATATCATAGGCTTCTTGTTGATTCGATGGTTCCAGAATGGGAATTTGTGCAAAGCGGCCATAATAACGTGAGTCTTGTTCATTTTGACTTGAGTGCATTGATGGGTCATCGGCTACGGTAACCAACATTCCACCGTTTACGCCGGTTACCGCGGCATTCATAAAGTTATCGGCAGCAACGTTTAAACCTACGTGTTTCATGCAGGTCATGGCACGTTTCCCTGTATAAGCCATTCCTAAAGCAGCTTCCATGGCAGTTTTTTCGTTGGCAGACCATTGACTGTGGATTTTTTTCTCTTTAGCATACTTGCTATGCTGAATGTATTCGGTTATTTCGGTCGATGGGGTTCCGGGGTATGCATAAACACCCGACATTCCGCCATCAATGGCTCCTTGCGCTATGGCTTCAACACCTAGTAATACTTTTTGCATCGTAAATGTTTTAAGATGTGTTATTAATGAAAAATGAGTTTGGGATAAGGGTTCGTGTGGGGAGGAAGGTATTTTACAATCCGCCAAATCGTTTTAAAAAGCCAACCTGAATGGCTACTACAAAATAAAAAATTGATGGATGATGTGTTTTTCTCACAATATATTCATTTTTCGATGAGCAAATTTATAAATAAAACTACACGAACTACTTTTATAAGCTATGTTATCAAAAAGGTTTTAAGAAAATAAATAAAAGAAGCAAAGGGTTTAATTAAGAAATAATTGTAGCTACAAGGTGCCGGTGTCCACCTTGATTTCGGAATTCACACAGGTAAATTCCCTGCCAGGTCCCCAGGTTAAGTCTATGATTCGTGATGGGGATGGAAAGTTCCGCTCCAAACAGCGACGATTTGATATGTGCAGGCATGTCGTCTGCTCCTTCAAAAATGTGAGTATAAAGCGGATGATTTTCGGGAATTAATTTGTTTATAAAGGCTTCAAAGTCGTCGCGAACCGATGGATCAGCATTTTCATTCAGGCTTAGCCCGGCCGAAGTGTGTTTAATTAACAGATGCAACAATCCGTTTTCGGGAAGTTGAGGTAATTTGCTTAACACCTCGGAAGTAATGAGGTGAAATCCTCTGCGGTAATTTTTCAGGGTGAATTCAACTTGTTGTACCATAAAAATATTAGTCTTTGGATACCAAAAATAGATTTTTTACCGTTAAGTTGCAATGTATGCGATTGCATTGAGTACTTCAATTTAATAAAAGCGCAATGTTGAATTCCGAAAGTTTTATTTTTTCGGCATCCCTAAAAATAAAAAAGTATTTTTGTCCACAAAGGTCACTAACTGTTATAAAAAACGTGAGTAAATATATTGTTCTGTTGCTGGTTGCCCTGATTTTTGGTGGCAATTTGGCAGCACAAACCAGCCAGGTTTATGGAAAAGTAAGCGATGAAAACGGTGCTCCCTTAGAATTAATAAACGTAAGTATTAAAGGTGAACCCCGGGGAACTGCTACTTTAACTGATGGTAGCTATCGGCTCGAGTTGAAGCCAAATATTCCGGTTACGTTGGTATTTTCGAGCATAAGCCACAAAAAGGTGGAGCACGAACTCATTCTGAAGCAGGGACAGAAACTGGAGTTTAATGTAACTTTGCAGGCTGAGACCGAAGAGTTGGTTCAGATTAATATTGAAGATAAACAGGTGCGTAAAAGTACCTTAACGCGGCTCGACCCAAAAATTATGAGTGTTATTCCCGAAGCATCCGGAAATTTTGAAGCCATAATAAAAACTTTACCCGGTGTTTCGTCAAATAATGAATTAAGTGCCCAGTATTCGGTACGTGGTGGAAATTTTGATGAAAACCTGGTGTATGTTAACGGCGTGGAAATTTATCGTCCATTTTTAATACGGTCCGGACAGCAGGAAGGAATGAGTTTTATCAATTCCGATATGGTTTCTTCGGTATTGTTTTCGTCGGGTGGTTTCGAAGCCAAATATGGCGATAAACTTTCGTCGGCACTCGATATTCGTTACAAAAAACCCACGGAGTGGGGAGGGGCTGTTTCGGCCAGTTTGTTGGGCGCTTCGTTGATGCTCCAGGGGGATAACAAAAGCCACCGCTTCAAGCACATTTCAGGATTGCGCTACAAAACCACTAAATATGTACTTAACTCGCTGGAAACAGAGGGAGATTACGAACCACGTTTTATTGATTTTCAAACCTATTTGAGCTTTGAATTAACCGAAAAAATGGAGCTGGGCTTTTTGGCAAATTATGCGCAAAACAGCTATACTTTTATACCTAAAGACCGAATTACCAGTTTTGGAACCATTAATCAGGCCATGCAATTAAAAATGTATTTTGAAGGACAAGAAGTTGATAAATTTGATACCTATACCGGAGCCTTTACTTTTGATTACAACCACAGCGAGCATCTGAAACTTAGTTTTGTCGCTTCGGCTTTTAATACAATCGAAAGTGAAACCTTCGATATTCAATCGCAATACTGGATTAACCAGGTTGATACAGATTTAAGTTCTGAAACCCTGGGCGATAGTCTGGATAATCTGGGTTATGGAACGTATCTGGAACATGCCCGAAACTTTTTAACAGCTAAGGTATTAAGCGCTGAACATAAAGGTCTTTATACCAACAACCGTAATTTTTTGCAGTGGGGAGTAAAGTTTCAGAATGAACATATTATTGATAACCTTAGGGAATGGACTTTAAACGATTCGGCCGGTTATTCACTGCCTTATAGCGATACTTCGGTCAATGTGTCGTTTTTTTTTCATGCTAAAAACAACATCCGGAGTAAGCGGGCCAATGCTTACCTGCAAAACACCTTCACATTTGATTTACCCAAAGGAGAATTGAATCTTACAGCCGGAATTCGGGGCTCGTATTGGGATTTTAATAAAGAGTTTTTATTAAGTCCCAGGGGGAGTTTGGCTTATAAGCCCAATTGGGAAAGCGATATTGTATTTAAATTCTCAACCGGATATTATTACCAGCCCTCATTTTATAAGGAGATGCGTTCGCGAACCGGAGCTTTAAATGCGGATATAAAAGCACAAAAGTCAATACATTTGGTATTGGGTACCGATTATAATTTCATGGCCTGGAACCGTCCGTTTAAATTAATTACCGAAGTTTATTATAAAAAACTATCCGATTTAATTTCGTATTCCATCGACAATGTTCGCATTATTTATTCGGGTACTAACGATGCTACCGGCTATGCAGCCGGATTTGATTTTAAAGTGAATGGTGAGTTTGTAAAAGGTACCGATTCCTGGTTTAGTTTTTCATTGATGAAAACTGAAGAAGATATTATTGGCGATGTGCATACGTATACCGATGCTGATGGTACTATTATTACTGAATATCCCGGTAATATTCCCCGCCCTTCCGATCAACGGGTTAACATTGGGGTGTTTTTTCAGGATTATTTTCCCGGAAATCCGGATTATAAAATGCATATGCAGATTAATTATGGAACGGGTTTGTCGTTTGGGCCACCCAATGCTCCCAGATATATGGCTACCGGACGAATGAAATCGTACCAACGGGTTGATTTGGGCTTTTCAAAAATATTAAAAAATCCTGATAAACATTATCCTTCAGGACATTGGCTGCATCATGTAAAAGAAGCCTGGATAAGCGCTGAAGTATTTAACCTGATGGACCGAAAGAATACCATTGGTCACGAATGGGTAGCCGATTACCATAATCGTCAGTATGCGGTTGAGAATAGTTTAACCGGACGACGGTTGAATCTTAAGCTAAACATTCAGTTTTAGCCTTTTACTACATTTTCTTTTTTTAACTTTGCAAGCCTTAAAGTGATTTAATTATGCAGTTTTTGTATCCAAAGTTTTTGTGGGCCCTGTTTACCTTATTGGTACCCATTGCCATTCATTTATTCAATTTTAAACGATACAAAACTATATATTTTAGTAATGTTGCTTTTTTGCAAAACCTGCATCACGAAACCAAATCGCAATCGGTAGTAAAAAAAATTGTGTTGTTGTTGCTTCGTCTTTTAATGCTGGTAGCTCTGGTTTTATTATTTGCCCGCCCTTATATACCTTCAGCTAATCGGGTAAATTCAGGTCAAAACCCTTTGGTGGCATTGTATATCGATAATTCGTTCAGTATGGAGGCCGAAGGTTCTCAGGGTATGTTGCTTGAGGAAGCAAAAGTAAAAAGTCTTGAGATTATTGAATCGTTTCCGCCGCAAACCCGTTTTTTATTGGTAACCAATAATTTTAATCCCTTGCATATGCAATGGTTGAATAACAGACAGGTTGTCGATTTTATCGCCCAAATTAAAGCCACGCATTTGTTCCGTACCATAAACCAGGTTAATGAGCGGGTTCAAATGCTGATTCCGGGTAACGATTCTTTGAGCCGGGTAAATCTGTTTGTATTGAGCGATTTTCAGCAATCGCTGTTTGCATCGCCTTTAGATACCCGAAAGGACATTCAGGTTTTTGCTTTACCTTTTAAAAGTAATACCAGCAATAATTTAAGTATTGATTCGGTTTGGTTTGCTACGCCGGGGCATTACAAGGGGAAACAGGAGGAGCTTGTAGTATTGATTAAAAACTACAGTAAAGAAATGTACAGCGATATTCCCCTTCAACTCTTTATTAACGATACCTTAAGAAACACCCGTGCATTTACTGTTGAAGCCAATAACGAGGTTCAGGTTCAGATTGCTTTTACCCAATGGTATGCCGGAGCTAAGAAACTCCGACTCGAAATTAGCGATTACCCCATAATTTTTGATAATTCTTTATTTTTTAATTATCACATTGCCGATAAATGTAAAATTTTAATCATCGATGGAAAACAGGCCCCCAATTATTTTAGGACCCTGTTTGCCGATGACGATAATTTTATCGCGCAAACAGTTACCGAAGATCAGATTCCTTACAGTAATTTTTCTGCTTACCAATTAATTATTTTAAACCAATTGGTTCAAATACAATCTGGTTTAAGTACAGAACTCAAGCGTTTTGTAGCTGACGGCGGACAAGTGGTTTTTGTACCCGATAAGAAAGGAATGCTCGAAACGTATAATAATTTTCTTCGGCACTTTTCGGGAATCTCTTTAAATGCGTGGCTAACGCAACAGGGAAATTTAAAAGTGGTCGATTTAAGGAATCCACTGTTTGATGCGGCATTTAAAACTTCGTTGAACGATGCCCGGTTGCCCGAGTATTCGGGTTATTTTCCCATGCAACTATCCACCAAATCAATAGCTCAAAGCATTTGTACCAGTGAATCGGGCTACGATTTGTTTACCCGTGTATTGTATGGACAGGGAATGGTTTATGTGACAGCTTTGCCTTTAAACAGCGAATTTACCGATTTTGGAAAACATCCACTTTTTGTTCCCTTATTTTATCAGCTTGCCTTGCAGAGTACGAATCAGCAAATAAACCTGAATTGGTTAAAACCTGAAGTAAGTTTAACACTCCCAAAGGCAAATTATGGAGGCGAACAATTAAGTTTAGAGCTTCCGGAACAAAATTCGATATTAATTCCCCGGAGCATTGTTACCAGTGGTTTTATCCGGCTTTTCCCCGATGTTGAAAAATTATTTGCCACAACATATCAGGTATTCAGTGACGGAGAATTTGAAACCTATGCCTCATTCAATTTCGATCGAAAAGAATCGGAAATGAATTTTCTTGATTTAAATGAATTAGAAGATTTTCTTCCTTTAAATGGTAGCTCAGAGAATATATTAATGCAGTCGCAAACCAAAAGCCTGAATCAGAAAATTGAAGAACAATGGAAAGGAACCGATTTGAGTACGTATTTTCTGTTGTTTATTTTCCTTTTATTGATTGGAGAAGTCTTTCTGATAAGGTATTTGTACTAATAGTAAGCAAAATAGACATATACAAAAAGCAGCCAGACACATTAAATTATCAGGCTGCTTTTAATGATTCATGGCTTTAGGCATCGGCCGATTCGCCTTCTAAATCTTTTTTCCAATACACCGCTGTTTTTGCTATCATATCGTGTAAAGCCAATTTGCTTTCGCCCAAAACAAAAAAGCAGCCAATAAAAATTACAAATCCCAAAATCGAGCCTATGGTGTTTAGGGTTGAGGCCATTATAGCAATGGCAATTAAACCAACTATAGAACTGATGTTTTTAATGGCAAAACGAGCCATAAGTTTTCCCTGGCTTGCCTGGGTTCCATCCTGGTTACCAATTTGTATACCCAGTAAATATTTGGCAAGGGTATATCCGGTAAATCCTTCAACTAAGTTGTAAATAAAGCTCATTAAAACAGCAGTAATCGGAACGACTACTGAGAACATCCAAAGGTTGGGTTTTCCATCAAAAACTTCCAGTTGTGCATCGGTAAACTTTGAGAAATCGACAAATCTTTCGAAAAAAGTTCCTGAAATTGAGGCTACTATATAAGCCAATCCAAAAACAATTAAAATGTCAATTAAATAAGCGCCTAATCTGCGACCAAATCCAATTCTGTTTTCCATAATGTTGTTTTTAAGTAATTATAAATAGGGTTTTAATCATGATTTGACTTGTATTACAGTCAAAAGTTACAATTGTACTCATCAAAGTTAAATTAAAATAGTGGAATATGGGATTACTTTCAAATATTAATGTTCAATAATATTTAGCGTTTTTGTTTTAATTCTGTTAAAAAAGCCCTAATTTGACCATTATTTTAAATCAAAACTTAATTGCTATGGAAAAAAAATTAAATGTAATGGAACTAGTGACTCAGGGGGTAACCATTGGGTTGAAGAATTTTTTATCGCTTTTAGGCGCTTTAATTCTTTACTTAATAACCATTTGGATTCCCTATCTTAATGTTGGAACAACCATTGCTATGGCTTCGTTACCTATTGAACTAAGCAAGGGGAATATTATGAATCCAACGGCAATTTTTGATGCCAAATACCGGAAGTTTATGGGTGACTTTTTTATCCTACAAGGATTAAAAACCATGGCCATGATTCCTGCCATGTTATTCCTTATTATCCCGGCTTATGTGTTGGGTATTTCATGGAGTTTATCGGTATATCTGTTGCTCGACAAAGGAATGAGTCCTATGCAAGCACTAACGGCAAGTAACCGCCACACCTATGGAAACAAATGGCGTATATTTTTTGGGTTATTAATATTAGTGGTTTGTTTTATGATAGTTTCGGCTTTATTGGGACTGGTGGCTGAATTGCTATCTGCACTGGCAGCCTTGTTGTTTGTTCCGATAATTTTAGGTGCCTATGCATATATATACAGAACTTTGGTACTTGAAGTTGGCGCAATTACAGAAGCACCTGCCGAGGAATAATTAAATCAGTAAATATTTTTTTAAGCTAATGTAAAACCTGCTTTAACCGGCAGGTTTTTTATTAGAAATTCTGGTATGTTAAAAAACTTGTTTAGCAAATAAATTGAGGCTAATAGCATAAGCATAAATACATTAAATAACTAACCCCGTTTTTACCGATTTTGATGTAAATAATTGAATAAATCAACCTGAATTAGTAATCTTGCAAAAGCAATAAATAATTTGTTAAACGGTTAAAAAAACAGACGATATGACAAAAATGACCGCACAAGAGTACATGGATCGGGAATCGAAATACGGAGCTCACAATTATCATCCACTACCGGTGGTTCTTGATAAAGGCGAAGGAGTTTATGTATGGGATACCGACGGTAATAAATATTTTGACTTTTTATCGGCCTATTCGGCTGTAAACCAAGGGCACTGTCATCCAAAAATTGTGGGAGCCATGGTTGATCAGGCAAAAAAACTAACGCTTACATCACGGGCTTTTTATAACAGTTCGTTGGGTGAATTTGAAGAGTACGTAACCAAATATTTTGGATACGACAAAGTGTTGCCTATGAATACTGGTGCCGAAGCCGACGAGACAGCCCTAAAGCTTTGCCGTAAGTGGGGATATATGAAAAAAGGTATTCCGGCCAATCAGGCAAAAATTGTTTGCTGCAACGAGAACTTTCACGGACGTACCATTACAATTATATCTATGAGCACCGATCCGGATGCTTATGAAGGATATGGACCATATACCCCGGGTTTTGTAAAAGTTCCTTACAACAATTTGGAGGCTCTTGAAAATGAACTGAAGGATCCAAACGTAGCCGGTTTCCTTGTTGAACCCATTCAGGGCGAGGCTGGCGTTTATGTTCCGGACGAAGGTTATTTGAAAAAAGCCGCCGAACTTTGCAAAAAATACAATGTATTGTTTATTGCCGACGAGGTTCAAACAGGAATTGCACGTACTGGAAAATTACTGGCTGTTGATCACGAAGGCGTTCGTCCTGACATAGTAATTTTAGGAAAAGCCATTTCAGGTGGTGTGCTTCCAGTTTCCTGCGTTTTAGCCGACGACGATATTATGCTTTGCATTAAGCCCGGCGAACACGGATCAACTTATGGTGGAAACCCAATTGCTGCTAAAGTTGCTATTGCTGCCCTTGAGGTTGTAAAAGAAGAAAAACTGGCTGAAAACTCAGAACGTTTGGGAAAAATATTCCGTGAAGAATTTAAATCCATTAAATCAGATATGATTGAACTGGTTCGTGGTAAAGGCCTGTTAAACGCTGTGGTTATTAAACCAAAAAATGGAAAAACAGCCTGGGATGTTTGCGTGGCAATGAAAGAAAATGGAGTGTTGGCTAAACCAACTCACGGTCACATCATCCGTTTTGCACCTCCATTAACCATTACCGAAACACAACTTCGCGAAGCCATTGGTTTAATTAAAGAGACATTCAAACAATTTGAATAAGCTGTAATTACAATTCAGTTACAATGAAAGATGGGATGTCAAGGGAGTAGGCATCCCATTCTTTTTTGCTTAAACTTAGTTTTACCTAAAAATTCATTTTTTTATGATTTTTTCGGCTTAACAACCTTGGTTTTTATCGGGTTACAGCGAATTGAACCAAAGACAAGCTTAAAATGTTTTAACTTATAGTTAATGGTTCAATAAATATTAAATATATTTACACAAAAGATATATTTTTACGATTGCTAGTGGCTGGTTAGTATAACATCGGCTAAATGCAATTTAAAATAACCTATACAAAGTGAAAAACATGACTTACCAACGACTATTGAAACAATTCTTATTGATTCTTTTTTTTAGTTTTCCAATACTTCTTGTTGCTCAAACCAACGATTATAAAGGCCGAAAGTGTTTTGGTTATGAAAAAGACAGTTGTCCGAGCAGTACCAATATTTTTTATAAGGTTCATCAAAATTCGAGAAGTGCATTATTTGTAAAAGGACAAACTTCACAAACTCCTTTAACTATATACAATGGTCGCGATTATAGAATTTCTCTTTGTTGGGATCCCATTTTGGGCAGCCAGGTGTATTTTAAATTAATTGATGCACAAACCAGCAATGTATTGTACGATAATGCCACTAACGAATACGCCAGCGATTTTGAATTTACCGTAGCACAAACCCGCGACATTATTCTTGAGATTAAGGTTCCGGGTAGTAGTGCCCTGATGGAAGCTAAAAGCAACGACGAAATTATACTAGTTCAAAAAGACACCGATATGGGTTGCCTGGGAATCCTGATTGAGCATATGATTACTCCATCAAAGGGATTTTAGCTTGCCAATGAAATACTTATTTTTTTCTGTTCTTTCAATTTTAGCGATAAGTAATCGGGTTACAGCTCAGGAATGTATTGATTTCTACCAGACTGAATGCGTTTCACCACCTTCCAAATTTACCTATACTTTAAATCCAGCTTCGTGCAATTTTATGCTTAAACCCGGTGGTCAGGAGTATATTTCGTTTGTATTCGACGAAGGAAAAGATTACCGAATTCAGCTTTGTGCAGCAGCGGTCTTCAATAAAATAGTACAATTCGAAATTTTTAATGAGACGAACAATTTGCTATATACCAATATAGATAATGACTTTTCATTGCAGGTAGAGTTTTCTTCAAAGAAAACACAACCGGTTCATTTTGTTTTAACAGTGCCGGAGGTGGAATCTTTTTCAGATACCTCGGGTTGTGTAGGCATTTTAATTGAAGAAATGAAATCAGTTAAACTTGGTTTTTAAAACCGTTCTTTCCCTACCAGCTCGTTATGATATAGATCCACTTTTTTGCCGAAACGTTTAAAGTATTGCGTTCCATGTCCATTTTTAATACAATCTATCAGTTCCTGATTATCGGGTTCAAAAAGCATTCCTGAAATAATACCGTTGGGTATAAATTTAAAAAAGTCGCGGTGCAAAATGGACGAAGGCCCAGTAAAAGCTACAGTTGCATCGGTGTTTATGTTTGAGATTATCGGATTAAAAGTATTGTTAGCCAAGGTAGTTGCACTCATAATTACCAAATCAGCTTTCTTAAGCCAGTAGTTTTGCTCAGCCATTGGGGTTAAAGCCTGATCATTTTTGTTGTGGTCAAAAATAATGGGTTTGATTCCCCATTCCTGATACCGTTTTAATAAAGGTTTAAAGTAGCCAATCATCACAATTTGTTTAAAATGGTATTCATTTAGTTGTTCCACAAACGACGATGCTGGTAAATGGCTGCATTGACGGTTTAAAAGTGCGTTTAAGTAACAAACATAGAGCAAGCGGTGCGTATTTTTATTGAGATTAAGGGTTGATGGAATAGCTACCGGCAAAACACCGATGGTATGTCCGCATACACCACAATAACCATCACTTAGTTCGGCTATTGCGTATTTTTCACCAATAAAAAACTGATTAACACTATTTGATTCATAGCCGACAGTTTTTAAATAATATGCTAATGGATCCATAAGGAGTTAGTTTGCTAGTAACGAATGATAAAGATTGAGCACCTGCTTGGTAACCACTTCGTTTTCAAAATTTTTAATGTGCTCACTTCCTTTTTCAATCAGTTCTTGTGCATAGTTTTTGTCTTTGATAATTTTAACAATTCCTTCGGCTATTGAAGCAGGTTCTTTTGGATTGCATAAAAAAGCACCGTTGCCGGCTGCTTCGGGCATCGATGAGCAATTTGACGTAATTACCGGGGTTTTGCTCCAAAGCGCTTCAATCACTGGAATTCCAAATCCTTCGTAAACCGAGGGGTAAATAAAAACTGATGCTTTTTGGTACAGGGCAGGTAAATCTTTATAGCTTACCTGGGGAGCAAATACAATACGTTCTTCCAACTTTTTTCCTTTTATATAGGCGTTTACTTTTTTTAAATAAGAATTTCCCTTTCCAACTACAACCAGCGGTAGTTTAATGGTTTCAGGGAGTAATTCTATGGCTTTAATCAGGTTTAGCAAGTTTTTGCGTTCAATAATTGAACCCACAAAAAGCATAAACTGACTGGGTAGTTTATACGGAAGTAATACCTTCGAAATTTCGTCGGCACTTAAAGTTTGTTTAAATTGCTCGTGACACGATTGATAAATAACCTCAATTTTTGATTCCGGAGTACCATAGTATTTAACGATATCGTTTTTTGTACTTTGACTAACCGCAATAATTTTATCGGCATTTTTGCAGGAGTAGTTAAATTTGAAATCATAAATGATACGGTCGAAAAACGAGAAATCGTTTGGATAGGTTTTATAAATTATATCGTGGATGGTTACTACCGATTTTACTCCTGTTTTTTTAATTCCCAGTGGCAATTCGTGCGATAATCCGTGAAAAACATCAAGGTTAAGTTGCTTAATTTTTCGCACAGAGCTAATTGATCGCCAGTAAGCTTTAAACCTTGTTTTGGGTGTGACTGTGCGATAAGGCTCTTTGAAAAATTCACGGGAATCGTTGTGGTATTTTTTTTTGGGAGTAAATAAAAACAATTCGTGTTCAGGTGCTACCTGATTTATGCCACTAACCAGCGTACGGCTGTAATTTCCTAAACCGGTAAAATTATTGAATAGCCTTTTGGCATCAAATCCTATTTTCATTGCTGTGAGTTATGGATTATCGGTAAAAACAAAACTAATTATGTTAGCGCCCATTTTTAAAGCCTCCATATGTTTTTCGGACGAATCGTTATGAACGGATGGATCTTCCCAACCATCGCCCAAATCACTTTCGTAAGTGTAAAAACAAACCAGACGGTTTTTGTAAATAAGTCCAAAGCCTTGCGGGGGTTTGTTATCGTGCTCATGAACTTTGGGAAGTCCGTTGGTAAAGGGAAAAACTTTGTGGTAAATGGGATGGTTATATGAGAGTTCCACAAAATCAAGTTCAGGAAAAACTTTTTTCATTTCGCGTCGCACAAATTTATCCATACCATAATTGTCGTCGATGTGTAAAAAACCTCCCGATTCCAGGTAAAGTCTTAAGTTTTCAACAGCCGATTCATTGAAAATCACATTTCCATGACCTGTCATGTGAATAAAAGGCAGTCTGAAAATATCGCGACTGGTAACTGCAACAGATACCGGTTCTGGATTTATGTTTGTATTTAATTCCTGATTGCAAAATTTAATCAGATTGGGCAAGGAGGTGGGATTCGAATACCAATCGCCACCGCCATCGTACTTTAAAAGTCCCAGCTTTACCGGTTGTGCCCTGAGCATCAATCCCAAAACCAAAAACAGCAAAAATAACAGAGCCTGTTTATTCATCTTTTATCAGGTTTACGGTATGGCAGGCAACAATGGCTGCTGTTTCGGTGCGCAGGCGACTCTTGCCCAAATGCACTTCTTCAAAGCCTGAATGCTTTGCCAGTGCAATTTCTTCGGGAGAAAAATCGCCCTCAGGCCCAATTAAAATGGTAAACTGGTTCTGATTTGTGAGTTTCGACTTAAGCGAAGGTTTGGGCACATCAATGCAATGGGCGATCAGCTTTTTACCATCTCCGGATTTTTTTATAAAATCGCTGAATTTAGTCATTGGGTTAATGGCCGGAAGGTAAGCCTTTATCGACTGTTTCATGGCTGAAAGTACAATTTTTTCGAGTCGTTCAATCTTAATGGTTTTTCGTTCCGAACGCTGACAAAGCAGCGGTGTTACCTGATCGACTCCAATTTCAACGGCTTTTTCCAAAAACCATTCAAAGCGGTCTAAACTTTTGGTTGGAGCAATGGCCAGATGCAATGAATAGTTTTTCCTGCCGTATTGCTCAATCTTTTCAATAACCCGTATCATACAGCGCTTGGGGTCGGGCTCGTCAATAATTCCGTAATATAAACCGCCCTGGCCATCAATCATACATACTTCATCGCCTGTTTCCATTCGTAAAACTTTAACGGCGTGTTTCGATTCTTCTTCACTAAGCTGATAGGTTATTTTTTTGATACCCGGGGTATAAAATACTTGCATAAATTCAATTTTGAAAAGGGTAAAGATAAAAAGTTTATAGAAATAGCGAAAGTTAGTTTTCTCCTGTAATAATTAGCCCAAACATTCTACATTTGTTTTTTTATTGAATGAAAATGGTTAAAATTGGTTTACTCTCAGATACCCATGCATTTATCGATGATTCGATTATTAATTTTCTGGAGCCCGTTGATCAAATATGGCATGCTGGTGATGTTGGCAATGTTAAAGTTTTGGAGCAATTGCAGTTATTAAAACCAGTAACTGCTGTTTATGGAAACATCGACGACCATTTATTGCGTAATGAATTGCCAGAATTTAATTCTTTTCATGTTGAAGGAGTTCAGGTATTCATGACTCACATTGGAGGTTATCCCGGAAAATATGCCCCCGGTATTAAAAAACTATTGCTTGAGCACAAACCACAACTTTTTGTTTCAGGGCATTCGCATATTTTAAAAGTGCAGTTCGATAAACAATTGCAGTGCCTGCATATGAATCCAGGTGCTGCTGGAATTTCTGGATTCCATCAATTCCGTACCATGCTTCGGTTTGTTATCGACAAAACTCAGATTAAAGATTTGGAAGTATGGGAATTGCCCCGAAAATAGTCAATGTTTTTTTAATTGTACTCTTCGTATTTTTCGTAATCCAAATCTTCATCCAACTCCGATTCTTGAACCGGTTCACCGCTTAGGTGTTTCAGGAAATCGTCGCGTCGTTTTTTGTTCGACAGAAAAAACACGTACGAGGCTTCACCACGGTTTATTTTAAGTTTGCGGTCGCTACCTTTTATATCGGCAATAATATTATTAAATCCGGCTTCAGAGCTGTATGCCTGCATCAAGCCACGTTTATAATAGAAAAAGTACCAATGATTTTCGCTGAATTCAAGATAAAGTGTAAAACTGTCGCCACTTCGCCGGCGTTGCACCTCAAGATTCCCTTTTACCTTTCGGTTTAATTGGTTTCCCAGTATGTTGGCAATGCCCAAATCGCCTTTCGATTGCCAGGCCGAGGCGGTTTTGTTCCAAACCAGGTTCAAATCGGAAAAAACAAAGGTACTGGCTAATGCTTTAGGTACTTGTTTAACTGTTCCAAAAATTGCCTGCTCTTTTAACATGTTGTCGGCTTCTTTATAATCGAGCAATTCTTTCACGGCCCTTGTGTATGTTCTGCTTTTTAAATTTACCGGTTTCAATCCCGTCATACTTGCCAGGGTGTCGCTGATGAATTTTATTGAAGCTTCAGGGAAAAAGAAATCGAGTGTCATTAATACTTCCAGGTTTAGCTTATCATCGGGTATTAGGTAGTTGGCATTTCCTTTGGATTGGATTTTTACTTGTCCCAGATTTGCCGTTAAATCAATGTGCCCCTCGCCATAGATGTTACAAAAGTTTTTATGTAAGGTAAGTAAATTGCCGGTAGTGTCGTTATTCATCAATTTCTCCATTTGGGCAATTTTGTATTTCTTCTCTTTGTTGTCGAAGGTTAAATAACCTGCTGCAGCAGCTACTGCCAGGTTGCTGTACCTTTTTCGGGGCGAAACAAAGGCCGGAAACACATGAACTGAATCGGTGGCTAGCATGGCTCCCGAAACCAAGAAGCTTTCATTTATGTCTTTTAATGGTTCTTCCAGTGGAATGTAAATATTTTTGGGATCGATTTCAGTTTCAAATTTCAACCAGTTTTCTTCAATCTGGGTGCATTCGTGATTTATACGGGTTGCTCCATCGAAATAAAGCAATGGATTTTGAGCATTGAGTAATACATTGCCCTGATAAGCAAATGCGGGTGAAAGACTAAAATCTTCAATTCCCTTAATTTTACCTTTGGCAAAAGTTTGTCCCAGAGAATCAACGGCAATCAGTTCAAAATTAATGGGGAATTGCCTTCCTACTTCATCAAGGTAAAGGTATTTTCCATTTCCCTGGTACCTTTTTCGTGAACTGATATTGATGGTTGACGATTCAAACCGGTGGTATTTGGTATCGGTGTTTGCCAGTAATTTGGCATTGTTCAGCGTGCGCATTTTTGCCACGGGCTCAATGGTTACTTCGCCTTCGAAAGGAAAAACCCGGGCATCGGCTACATCAATGTATTTAACCTCGTGCGCGTAAAGTATGTTTGCTGATAAATCGAAATCGGTAGTTGGCGATATCCAATTAAGGGAATCCTGACCGGAATGTTGCGAAACAAATAACGAACCTTTTGAATCGAGGCCTGCATCTTGACGTGTAACAATCCGGTTTTTCCCCTGTTCAAAAATCTGCACGGTGTTGGGCGTAGCCAGCTGCATGGTTTTATCGTTCATTTTCCAGATAAATTTTTCAACATAAGCCTGGTAAAGGTTTTCGGGTAAATCAACTTTCGATGAGCCGGTATTTGATTTGAATTCGGATTCCATTTTTAAAAAATCGACTTTTGCATTGATGTTTTGTGTGGTTAATGCCAGCATCTCAGGATTCACTGATTTTAGTTCAAATTCGGCAGTGTCAGAATTAAAACGATCGGCTTTAAACGTAAATTTATCGGAGGTGAGCGTACCGTTACTGTAACTATTTTTACCGGAACCTACAAGTTCTTTGGGTGAATAAATTAAAATTCCGTTGTGGCTCGATTTTCGGGTGTACATGGCAAAGTCTTGTTCCAGGGTGTTTGCCGTTAACACATCGTTGTAGGGCATCCAATGAACGTAAACCTGCAGAGCAGCAACATCGGGATATTGAACTGCCTGGTTTTGGCGGGCAATGGTAAATTCGGTGGTTTTTGCGTTGGCCGAATCGGGATAAAAAATAAAATTGTTTGAAGCTATTTGCGATGTCAGGTAAGTCATTTTTCCGTTGCCGCGCAATCCGCTGTTGCTGAGATTTACGTCGGCATAATATTGTCCTTTACCTTTAAAAAGGGGTAATCCATGTTCGGGAGTGTCATAATGGAAACCCAGGGAGTTGTCTTTTTGCAATACCAGGGGTTGCTCAATTACCGGGAATATGTCGGCTGAATGCAATTCACCCTCATAGCCCATACCTTCGGTAGAAAAATTATTTAAACTGTCGATTACGTATGGATAAACTTTGTAGAAAAATTTATCGCGGGTGTATTTTCCGTTCTGAATGTTTTTATCGTCGTAATAAACGTACGAGTCATTTTTACTGGCAAAAATCGGGTATTGCGGAAAATGCTTAACTCCCGATTTGTTGTTGGGATCGTCAATAATCAAATCGCCGGTAACTTCTTCAATTACATTTTCAACATTAGCCAATACCTGTTGTCCCCAATTGTCGACACCCGACTTTACTTTTATTGAAAGAGAATCGACTTTATTGAGTACAATTTTAAAACTATCGTATTTGAATTGGAAATTATCGCCATGGTACGTAAAGAATCCGGCCTGAATAATACCACCAAAATCGAAATCGCGATTTTTCTTTAACAGGATTTCCTGATTTTTTGGATAAAATATAACGTTCTGACTATCGCTCAGGTTGATTCTAGGAACACCTTTTATAGCCAAATCCATATTTTTTAGATTTAAAACAGCATTGTTATCGGGTGCTGTTGTTCTCGACTCAAATTGAATCAAATCGTAATCGCTTTTACCCACAATGGCATCGAGGTATTTGTATAGTTTGGGTTTTAGGGTACAATATTCTGTTTCAAAATCGTAATCCACTATTCCGGTGTAGGTAAGTTCAATTAATAACCTTTTTACAGGAGTTAGTGGCAGGCGCATAAATTTTGCCAGGTCTTCGGCATAAAATGATTCGGTTTGGTTGTGTTTGGCAAAGTTACGCAAACTTACATAGGGATGAACCTGTTCGAGTCCCAGAACTTCGTAAAAACGTGCTGCACTAAAGTAATCGGCCGATTCGAACATGGCTACATTCAGCGACGAACCTCGTAGCATGGTAAAATCGATGAAGGTTTCATCCATATACCATTTCAGGAGCTCAAAATCCATTTCAATTTTGTGATAACCATCGTAATAAGGACTTCGCGACATGTTCTCGGGATTTTTATCACGAATCAGATTAACTTCACGATGGGTATCATAATAACGAAAAAGCAATCCCGGATGGTAAATGGAATCTTCGGCAATGTACATACTGATTTTAGCATTACGCGAAACTATTTCGTTTTCTGAAAAGGCATAATAAAGGGCATGAGTTTTCATAAAAACCCGTTTTTCGATTACGGTGTCACCATCAACAACCAGCTCCACATCGCGAAAAAGCGAAAGTGAAGCTAAATTATCCTTGTTACCGGTTCCAATAAGTTTAGCTCCCTGCATCGAAAAACCGCCTTTATAATCGATGTCGGTAAAAATTCCCTTTATTTCAAAAAGCGATTCGTTTGATTCAAATCGAGGGTAGCTCAGTCGATCAGGCGAAGCAACTTCAACAACCTTATCGGTCAGCGTTCCTAATAATGGATAATCGAAATAAGTTTTGTTGTAAAATCGAACCTGCTCAATGGTATAGAACGATTTATTCATGGGAAAATGGTAGCTGTCAATTTCGGCCCAGGCTGTGTCGCGACCTAACCCTGTTTTGTCCCAGTATACTTTTGCGCTTTTGCCTTTCCATTCATTGGTAATTGGATAAAAACTGCCTGAAGTTTCGTGAATCTGAATACTGTCGTTTCTTAGTTTTCCGGTCAAATTAACCTGTTCGAACTGGTATGAAATGGTATCGTTTTCGAATACAATTTTGTAATTGTTGTTGTTTGCGTACCATTTTATGCTTGGAGAATAATAAACGGCATTTTCTTTTATCAGGTATATTGAACTGTTTATAAAGGATGAAATATCGCTGAGCTTTCCGTTTTTTACAGTTGCCAGATGTATTAATGCCTGTTCCCAGTGGTAATAGTTTACTGAATCAATTTTGTACTGATAAAATGTTAAAAGCGCCTGAATGTAATCGTAAAAATGAGGAAAATTTCGAGCATTTCGTTTTAACATCAGGTTGGCCACTTCATATATTTTTTCCTGCCGGGCTTTTGAAAATCCACCTTCGAGCCAGGGTTCCTCAAATTGACTTAATAAGTCTTTACCCATTTTGTAATTGGTATTACTTCGGGCAAAGAGTTCATCCATCTCGTCGAGAAATGCTTCAGGTTCGGTAGAAAATTCAGTGAACCTTTGACCACTTAGGTTAAGCGAAAACACAAAAAGAAAAATTAATACCGCGAAATTTCTCATGGAATACGTCGTTTTATTCGGATTTGGTTAACAGTACGGCTACCCAGTTATCCTGTTCCAGATGTTTTTTGTAGTTCATTCCGTGCGTTGTAGCTTTTTCTGTTATTAAAGGCAAATCGTTTGTGTAAAACCCGCTGAGTAACAAATAATCACCTTTATTAAGACAATTTATGTAAGTTTCCATATCGTTCAGCAATATGTTTCGGTTTATGTTTGCCAGAATATAATCGAATGTTTTTCCGGGAAGCAGGGTAGCATCTCCTTTTAAAGCCTGCAAATTAGCAACTTTATTAAGTTGGGCATTTTCCAGAGTGTTTTCAAACGACCATTGATCGATATCAATTCCTAGTACAGTTGACGCATTTTTTCGGGATGCTAAAATTCCCAGAATTCCGGTTCCACATCCCATATCGAGTACATTTTTTCCGCTGAAATCCAACTCGAGCATTAATTTCATCATAAGCGCGGTAGTTGCGTGATGCCCGGTTCCGAACGACATTTTAGGTTCAATAATTAAATCGTAGGTGTAACTTCCCGAAGGTTCATGAAAAGGGGCGCGAATCCGACAGGTAGTATCGATAATTATGGGGTCAAAGTTTTTTTCCCAAGCGGCATTCCAGTTTTGAGCGGGAATGGTGTTTTGGGTAAATTGCAACGATTCAAAGGTGCTTTTTAAAGGGTTAAGCAGCTCATTCATTTCGTTCAAATCAAATTGTTCGCTGGGTATGTATGCATTTATACCTTCTTTGGTATCCGAAAAACTGTCGAATCCCATTTGGCTCAATACAGCAGCTATCATTTCCCGTCCTTGATTATCAAGGGGTTTAAAAACAAATACAAATTCGAGGTATTCCATGCGTTCCTGTTTATTATTTGCTTATTGCTGGTAACAGGTTTTATACTTTACCCTATTCAGAATAAGCTGATTTAATAAAAATAAAAAAAGGTATCTGATTTTCACAGATACCTTATGAATAGTTATTCACAATTTTTTAGAAACCGTTTATTATGCCTAAAAAGTCGTCAGCGGTTAACGATGCACCTCCAATAAGTCCGCCGTCCACATCGGGATTGGCAAACAATTCCTTTGCATTTGATGGTTTGCAGCTTCCGCCATAAAGAATGGACGTGTTTTTGGCTGTTTCACCAAATTTAGTAACCAGCAAATCGCGAATGAATTTATGAACCTCCTGAGCTTGCGCAGGTGATGCCGTTTTTCCGGTTCCAATAGCCCAAACCGGTTCGTAGGCAATTACTATTTGCTTATATTCTTCATCGCTTAAATCGAAAAGAACTGTTTCTAATTGTTCTTTAATTACATCAAAATGTTTGTTGGCTTCGCGCTCTTCCAACACTTCGCCCACACAATAAATGGGAGTGAGGTTAAATTCCAATGCTTTTTTAACTTTTATTTTAAGCAAGTCATTGGTTTCGCCATAGTATGAGCGACGTTCAGAGTGTCCCAGAATTACATAATCGGCACCAGCGCTCCAGAGCATCTCGGCTGAAACTTCTCCGGTATAAGCTCCTGATGTTTCGGTAGCGCAGTTTTGTCCGGCTACTGAAATACGTTCGTTGTTTACCACTTTATTTATTTCAGCAATGTGGGTAAAAGGGGGAGCAACCACAACCTGAACGTTTTTGTCGCCTTTTTCGGCAACCGCTTTATCAATAGCAATGGCTAAATCGATACCTTCCTGATAGGTGGTATTCATTTTCCAGTTCCCAGCTACAATTTTTTGTCTCATAATAATTTGTATTTATAAATGCATAATGTTTTTAAGTTTTTTCGATCCGTTTATTCAGCCCATTTTTTGCGAAGCTGAAGGTAGCTGCTTATTAACAAACCGCCAATCAGAATCAGGGTGTAAATATAATACTTATCGGCCATTTTCTTATAGGCACTAATTGCGCTATGGGTTACATTCTCGTGCAATTGCTCCGGATTGGGAATATTCCGGTGCGACCATTTATTTATTATGGTTCCTTTGTTAATCACCATCAAACCAGGATTTGACCGGACCATTGTTTTTAATGTAATTTCGTCGGTGTGCAGAATATCGTAGGAGGGAACTTCAGTTTTTCGGAAGAAATTTTGTAAGCCTTCGTCGCCTGACGCTGTTAATAAATAAAAACCATATCCTTTGGCCCTGCAAGCTGATGCCAGTTGATTTATTTTTGAAATGTTTTTGATATTTGCTTTATCCAGGTTATGCGAAATCAAAAGGAAATTATAATTGGGACTGGCAAGAATCAATTCAGACATGTCGCTGCCATCGGCGGCAATCATGGTTAAGTCATGAATGGGGGGGTCGTATCCTTTCGAAATTAAATTATGTTTGGCATCTACAAAAGTCCAGGTTGAGTCAGGCAAATTCTCGATTGAAAATTCTTTTTCTTCTCCATTTTTGGAATATACAAACACACTTTCCCACACATCGGTTGGAGCTCCTTCGGGAATAACCATGCCATCCGGGATATAAGTTCCTACTTTATAGGGCCTGAAATCGAGAACCGGCAAGTTATTCAACGAATACCAGCTGATTGATAGCATAATCAAAGTAAAAAATCCTGCACCAGCCCATTGTTCGGCACAGCTCAGCTGATTTTTAATGTTTTCTTTGTTAAAAAATAAGAATAGCAGGGGAACTAACAATACTACATTTTTCCAGAATGTTTGCCAATTGGTTAAAACCAGGGCATCGCCAAAGCAACCACAGTCGGAAACCGGATTGGTTAAAGCAAGAACCAGCGTAAGCGGAGTAAAAACTACCATCAGCAACATGGCTCCCCAAGTGCTGTGTTTAATTTTAAGGTTTAATAAAATTCCAACTCCTATAATAAACTCAGCTGTTGATAGTAACAGTGCTAAAATCAGGCTTATTGCACTGGCCCAGCTCATTTCAAAAGCATTAAAATAGTCGTTGAACTTATACATGGAGCCCAAAGGATCAACCCCTTTTACAAATCCGGAATAAATAAATACGATTCCAACAATAATTCTGCTTGTCCAGATTAATAAGTTCTTATAGTTAGCCATAATTAATAATTATAATAAATGGTTTGTATTTAATTCTGTTTTAATCGATTCAAAAATCTGCCCGGGTTCGAGCATTTCCATTTGGGAGTTGTAACATTTTACTTTTTTAAAAGTTTCATCCTGTTCCAAAAGTTCCAGGTATTCCTGTCGTACTTTTTCCTGAAAACTCAAATCGGCTTCGTGAATGTCCGATTTTCCTTTCAGATAATCCCGATCGTCGCCCTGCCTTTGATTTTTTAAACTTTTTTGAGTAAAGCTAAAAGGTACATCCAGAAACAAACTCAAATCGGGTTTGGGAATTTGATAATACTCGTATTCCAGGTGTAGGATCCAGGAGCGAAGCGCTTCTTTATCCTTTACATCCTTGAGTTTTGCTCCCTGAAAAGCCATGTTTGAATAAACATAACGATCAACAATCACCAAATCAACTTCATGCAGCCATTGGTTTATCTGGTTTTTTGTATCGTGCCTGTCGCCGGCATAAATTAAACCTACCAGGTAAGGATTTACTTCATCAATTTTACCCAAATCGCCACGTAAGAAGCGGGCAACCAAATCGCCAAAAATACCTGTGTCTGTGCGTGGAAAATGCAAATACCGGTAAGTGATGTTTGCATCGGCCAAGTATTGTTTTAACATTTTTAACTGGGTCGATTTTCCCGAACCATCCAATCCTTCAATTACAATAAAACTCATATACCTGATAAATTTTATGGAAAGTACAAAAGTAAAATTTCTTTAGGCTCTTAAAAACGATAAATAGGCTTAAACCATGAATTTATTTAACAAAAGCCTGTTTTTATTAACTTTTGTACAAACGTTAATGATTTATTTTTTGGCAAGGTATGCCATAACAGAATTACTCAATCTGCTTGGTGAAATCTTTAATTAATTGAATTTTGATGGGGTTATCTCTTAGAATCCATTATTTTTGCTGAAAACAACTTGCTTATGGTACAAACAGCTTTTAATAAACCCTTCTTTATCAATTGTAAAGGCAGACTTATCGATTTATCGGTTCCCAAAGTGATGGGCATTTTAAATATTACTCCCGATAGTTTTTACAGTAAGAGCCGGGTTTCGGAAAAGGAACAGGTAAAGCAAATCGTAGCAAAAATGCTTGCCGACGGTGCTGATTTTATCGATGTAGGGGCATATTCAACGCGACCCGGAGCTAATTTTGTTTCGGAAGAGGAGGAATGGAACCGGGTTGAACCAGTGCTTCAGCTTATTCAAAACGAGTTTCCGGATACACTGATTTCAATCGATACGTTTCGAGCCTCGGTGGCACAGCGGGCCGTAAACCATTTTGGGGTTGCTTTAATTAACGATATTTCAGCCGGATGTTTAGATGCTGATATGTTTGATACGGTAGCTGATTTAAAGGTTCCTTACATTATCATGCATATGATTGGAACGCCACAGGATATGCAGCAACATGTAAGTTACGATCATTTGATGCAGGACGTTTTTACCTATTTTGCCGAAAAAATTGAACGCCTAAAAAAGTTGCAGATTCCTGATGTGATTATTGATCCGGGATTTGGTTTTTCAAAAACACTGGAACAGAATTACGAAGTTTTGAGTAAGCTCGATGAGTTTTTAATTTTTGAACGTCCGGTTTTAGTTGGAGTTTCGCGTAAATCGATGATATATAAACAACTAAACATTGAACCGGAGAGGGCTTTAAACGGAACAACCGTATTAAATACCCTGGCTTTAACCAAAGGTGCAAATATATTACGTGTGCACGATGTGAAAGAAGCCAGAGAAGCGGTTGAACTGTATCTGAAAACCAAACAATTTTCTTAGTTTTAGAACAAAATTCATTACCCGATTATTCTGATATTTAACAAGCGTATTCAATGATGCCATTATTTATTTCGGTTCGGTTCTTCGATTTGCTCGACATTCTTTTAGTAGCCTTTTTACTTTATCAGATTTATTCGCTCATAAGGGGAACTGTAGCCATAAATATATTTGTTGGAATCTTAATGGTTATTTTTCTATGGTGGCTGGTTCGATTTCTTAATATGAGCCTGTTGAGTACCATTTTGGGTTCAGTAATTGGGGTAGGAGCCATTGCAGTAATAATTGTGTTTCAACAGGAAATTCGGCGTTTTCTCTTGCTATTGGGTACCCAGGATATTTTTAACCGGCGCTATGCCTTTCAAAAATTCTTTAACCGACAGTTTTCAAATATCTCCAGCCAATCGTTAAAGCATATTTCAAGAGCCTGCCGCAATATGAGTCGTACCAAAACAGGTGCACTTATTGTTATATCAAACCACTCTGAATTAATTACATACGTTCAAACCGGCGATCAAATTAACAGCGATATTTCGCACCGTTTGCTGGAAACTATCTTCTTTAAAAACAGTCCGATGCACGATGGGGCAACCATTGTAGTTGGAAATAAAATAAAAGCAACCCGCTGCGTGTTACCTATAAACGACGATTTGGTGATTCCTGCCCATTTGGGGTTAAGACACCGGGCCGCCCTTAGCATGTCGATGGAAACTGACTCAATTGTTGTTATTGTTTCTGAGGAAACCGGAACCATAAGTTATTCAAAAGGTAGCCAGCTTTTTACCGATTTGACCCATGAAACACTTTTTGCAAGCCTGGTTAAAGAGTTTATGGTTAACCAAAGCTAAAAGGGTATCTCAAAAATATTTTGTCATCTTTGAAAATTGATATTTATAAAATAGGTGCCTGAGGATGCAAGTAAAAAGGGCTGTTTCAACTTATTGTGAAACAGCCCTTTTTTACAATTTATAAACTCTTATTAGCGTTTTCTGCGTGGAAAATGATTACTGCTTGCTCTTCGGAACCTTACTTTGTTTTCTTCCCGGTCGGCTAAACGGACAATATTTTTTTGATGGGTAACCACCAATAAAATACTTATGAGTATCGAAAAAACAACCAGTGAAATGATGGTAGTTTTAAAGATGTAGATTATCAAAAACGGAAAGGCCAGACCAGCCAGCATGGAGCTTAACGATACGTACTTTGAAATTAGCAAAATAACTGTAAAAATGCTCAGCGTTATTAATGCTGCCAGGGGATGTATAGCCAAAACAATACCCAATAAGGTGGCAACCCCTTTTCCTCCTTTAAAACCTACGTAAACAGGGAAAATGTGACCAAGTACAGCCAGGCCTCCTAACAACAACTGATAATTTACAAATGGAGCAGTTCCCGGCTCCAGGGTGTGAATAATCCGAATTAAATTTACGGCCAACCAGCCTTTAAAAATATCGACTACAAAAACTACAATTCCGGGTGTGGTCCCAAGTACCCTGAACGTGTTTGTGGTTCCTGCATTTCCGCTTCCATGTTCCCGAATGTCAATTCCGTAAAACCAGCGGCCAATCCATACTGACGAGGGTATAGAACCCAGCAAATACGCTGCAATGCAGAGAATAATGCTTAAAATTACTACATTCATAATTGGATAGTTTAACTGCACAAATGTAATAAAAATGTG
Source organism: Salinivirgaceae bacterium (assembly GCA_050251815.1). GTDB lineage: Bacteria > Bacteroidota > Bacteroidia > Bacteroidales > SZUA-534 > GWE2-40-63. The sequence goes on from JBFWMB010000009.1 coordinate 84,776, forward strand.
TTAATTGACACCTTTTTGTAAAGATTTGATAAAAAAACAAAAGCCCCGAATTTAAAATTCAGGGCTTAATTATTTGATATGTATAGATTTAATAGTTAAAGTTGAGGGCCTGCAGCAATTAAAGATTTTCCTTCGTCGTTATCGGTATATTTTACAAAGTTTTTAACAAATAGAGCACCCAGTTCCCGGGCACGTATTTCCCATTCTTTTGGATCAGCATACGTATTGCGTGGGTCAAGAATTTGGGTATCGACTCCTTGTAGCGCG
>JBFWMB010000010.1:0-77417 GCA_050251815.1 Salinivirgaceae bacterium
TAGTAGATGTTTTTGATACCAGGCAAAATCCGACAAAGATGAATAGAGATTAGAATTTAGACATAAGACGCAAGCCAAAACGGAGAACGGAGTACGGAAAACGGAGTAAGGAGAACGGAAACTGGTTGCTGGATGCTGGTTTCTGGAAGTTAGAAATTAGACCGCAAAGACGCAGGGACGCAATTGGTGAACCTAGGCCTGCTTGCTGGTTACCGATTTACAGAATAACTGGATAACAGACGGTTAGAATTTAGACCTTAGACTGAAGACGCAAGACACAAGACCTACTTTTCACTATTCACTATTCACTCTTCGCTATTCACTTTTTGCCAACTGTTAACTGAAGCCTGCCGACTGGGGCTAACTGTCAGCGAGGAACCAGTGCTTAAAAATATTATTTGAAATCCATCGAAAATTGATTTACTTTTGTTTCAAATAGCTTGAAAATGACAACGCTGAGAATTACCGTCGATAATAAAAAAAATGCAAAGCTTTTGACAAAAATGCTGAGCAAGATGAATTTCGTTAAGAAAGTAGAAGAGGAAAAACCCTCTATCAAATACCAATACGCAAGTCTTAAAAAGATTTTCAGCGAAATAAAACCGGATGCTTTATTTCAAAAAGTGCAGGAACCCCTTTCCTGGCAAAAGGAAATTCGTGATGAGTGGGAAACTTGTTGACACCAATGTCCTGATTTATCTTTCAAAAAAGAAACTAAAGCTTGAAAAGATTGCTTCACCTGAGGACACCCTTTTTATCTCGGTAATCACCTATATGGAGGTTATGGTATACGCCTTCAACAACGACCCTGAAAAGGAGTTGGTTGAAAAACTGTGTTCTCTGTTTCCAATTATTGATCTCAATTCCGAGATAGTTGAGCAAGTCATTGCACTACGACGTAATCATAAAATTAAACTACCTGATGCCATTATTCTGGCATCTGCTGCTGTAAATAAGCTTGAACTAATCACAGCTAATACCACCGATTTTTCAAACCGGATTGAGGGGTTAAAAGTTACCAACCCGCTACCATAAAGCAAGGTTTGTTTTGTGCTGGTTACTGGATGCTGGATGCTGGTGGCTGGTTTCTGGAAGTTAGAAATTAGACCGCAAAGACGCAGGGGCGCAATTGGTGAACCTAGGCCTGCTTGCTGGTTACCGATTTACCGAATCACAGAATCACTGGATAACAGACGGTTAGGATTTAGACCTTAGACTCAAGACTTAAGATCCAAGACCTACTTTTCACTATTCACTATTCACTCTTCACTATTCACTATTCACTCTTCACTCTTCACTCTTCACTCTTTTTGAACCATTGAGGCATTAAGGGAAGTAAGCCTTTTTTCTGCCACGAAGGCACCAAGGCACAAAGTTTCACGAACTAACTTAGTGTTTTTCTTTGTGATTTAGTGTCTTGGTGGCAAAACGGAATGCGGAGCACGGAAACTGGTTACTGGTTTCTGGAAGTTAGAAATTAGACCGCAAAGACGCAGGGGCGCAATTGGTGAACCTAGGCCTGCTTGCTGGTTACCGATTTACAGAATCACAGAATCACTGGATAACAGACGGTTAGGATTTAGACCTTAGACTCAAGACTTAAGATCCAAGACCTACTTTTCACTATTCACTATTCACTCTTCACTCTTCACTCTTCACTCTTCACTCTTCACTCTTTTTGAACCATTAAGGCATTAAGGGAAGTAAGCCTTTTTTCTGCCACGAAGGCACCAAGGCACAAAGTTTCACGAACTAACTTAGTGTTTTTCTTTGTGATTTAGTGTCTTGGTGGCAAAACGGAATGCGGAGCACGGAAACTGGTTACTGGTTTCTGGAAGTTAGAAATTAGACCGCAAAGACGCAGGGGCGCAATTGGTGAACCTAGGCCTGCTTGCTGGTTACCGATTTACAGAATCACAGAATCACTGGATAACAGACGGTTAGGATTTAGACCTTAGACTCAAGACTTAAGATCCAAGACCTACTTTTCACTATTCACTATTCACTCTTCACTCTTCACTCTTCACTATTCACTCTTCACTCTTCACTCTTTTTGAACCATTAAGGAATTAAGGGAGTTAAGCCTTCTTTCTGCCACGAAGGCACCAAAGCACAAAGTTTCACGAACTGTTAACTTTTAATTTTTCACTATTCACTTTTCACTCTTCACGCTTCGCTGTTCACCAACTGAGGTCTGCCAACTGCACCCTGCTACTGTGGACTAATTGTTCATTGCTCATTGTTCATTGTTCATTGCCCATTGAAGGTGGCAACAAAATCCAAGCGCGTTAGCCACAGCCTGGTTTTGACCGCTGAGACTACTTCTGACAAGGCGTACAGGATATAACATCTTAGTGTTAAGCTTCTTATCTTTGTTTTTTATTTGCATTTTTCTGTCCAAATAGTTGGATCTTACAAAAATTTTGACTTAATTTTGTATCACGTTCCTACCAACCGGGAACATCACGATGATTTAATCCATTAATATTAAAAAGATGAATGACAGGATTAAACGGGAATATGGCTGTAAAAACGAAGAATTACCCGTGCTATGTGGTTTTGTTTCGTACAGCTTTAAACGTGACCTGGCGGACTTTACCGCCTTTTCCGGTAAGTTTACTCAAAACTATGCCGAGGAACTTGATCAAAAGATTTCCAATGCAAACAACCTGGTGAGCCCTGAATCGGAATCAATTCTGATGAAAGGCATCACCAAAAGGATGTATGGCTCGTTGGATAATCTTAACTACATGGTGCACCAGTTGGAACAGCACATTGATTTTACTGAAAACCAATTGGGAATCACCGCTACTGATTTAAAGTTATCTGATCTGTATAGAAAGATTTTGAATAGAGATGTTGAAGCAGTACAGATGCTTGCGAAAGGAGTGTTCCAGATATTGGAACCCCATGTTACCGTTTTAACCGAGGCAGGAATGCCTCAAAACCTACTGGCTGACATGAAAGCTGCGGTGGACTCCATTACCGCCGGAAAACAGCAACGGTACGAGATACTGAGTCAGCGCAAAGCCCTGGTAGAAAATAACCTGGGCGAACTGAATGAGTTGTATGCGCAGCTGAATGAGATTCTGAACACCGGGAAAATTCTGTATAAGAAAACAGATCCGGTAAAATACAAGGAATATACCTTTAGCGCCTTACTGAAACGCGTGCGGGCTGCAGCAAAAGAAGCAGCTTCGAAAGAGGCTCCGGAACCAGAAACGGAATAAGCATACGGCTTAGGGAGTGCTTGTTGGGCCGAAGTGAATAATGGGTTGGTGACACTTCGGTCTTTTTTTATGTTTATGCCTCCGTAAAACAAAGGAATACACTTTTCTTAACCCGTTCAGTGTTCTGAGCCAGCCGATATACCTTCTGAAAAAGAATAGGCATATGCTTTGCCCCCGATGGACCTGCTGAATGAAACGATGTACATTCTGAGTTAGTCGATAGACTTTCTGAATGTGTCGTTAGACATTCTTTGTTGTTCGATACGTGTTCTGAATGAGTAGATGTACATTTTGAGTCATTCGATACACGTTCTGAATGAGTAGATGTACATTTTGAGTCGTTCGATGTACATTCTGAGTTAGTCGATGGACGTTCTGAATGAGTAGATAGACATTCTGAGTTACCTGATACACCTGTTGAACCGATGAACCTTCGGTAGTACGGAGCACGGAATCTGGTTGCTGGTTTCTGGAAGTTAGAAATTAGACCGCAAAGACGCAGGGGCGCAATTGGTGAACCTAGGCCTGCTTGCTGGTTGCTGGTTGCTGGTGACCGAATCACAGAATCACGGGAAAACAGCCTATTAGACGCTAGACTTAAGACTCAAGACTCAAGACTCACTCTTCACTCTTTTTGAACCATTAAGGAATTAAGGGAGTTAAGCTTTTTTTTGCCACGAAGGCACCAAGGCACAAAGTTCTACGAACAAACTTAGTGTTTTTCTTTGTGATTTAGTGTCTTGGTGGCAAAACGGAATGCGGAGCACGGAATCTGGTTACTGGTTTCTGGAAGTTAGAAATTAGACCGCAAAGACGCAGGGGCGCAATTGGTGAACCTAGGCTTGCTTGCTGGTTACCGATTTACAGAATCACAGAATCACTGGATAACAGACGGTTAGAATTTAGACCTTAGACTCAAGACTGAAGACGCAAGACCTACTTTTCACTTTTCACTATTCACTCTTCACGCTTCACTGTTCACCAACTGCACCCTGGAACTGTGGACTAATTGCTCATTACTCATTGTTCATTGAAAATTGCTCATTGTTAATTGTTATTTGCAAACTATGGGCATATGGGTTTAATTGTTAATTTTGTAAGCTATAATTTATTGCCTATGGATTTTGCTGCAAAAATTATTGAATTACCCAAAATACCCGACGACCGGGGAAACCTGACGTTTATTGAGGGGGAAAACCATATTCCTTTTTCCATTGAACGTACCTACTGGATTTACGATGTGCCGGGTGGAGAAGTTCGCGGAGGTCATGCCTACCACAAGCTAAACGAGTTGATTGTGGCCCTCTCGGGAAGTTTTGATGTGGTGCTGGACGATGGCAGGGAAAAACGCACCTTCTCACTGAACCGCTCGTATTACGGATTGTATGTGCCCAAAATGATGTGGCGGCAGGTAGAAAACTTTTCCACCAATGCCCTGGCTTTAATCTTAGCCTCGGGACCGTATGATGAAGGGGATTATATCCGCGATTACGAACAGTTTAAAACGATGGTAGAATAAATTTTGCAAAAAATGAATAGTGGCGAAATAATTCTATACAGACCCAATAACAGCTCCATTCAATTGGATGTTCGAGTTGAAGCAGAAACGGTTTGGCTTAATCGGAATCAATTGTCCATATTGTTTGACAGGGATATTAAAACCATAGGCAAACATATAGCGAATGCTCAAAAAGAGGAATTGCGAACTATTTCAGTTGTCGCAAAATTTGCGACAACTGCTGCTGACGGCAAAATTTATCAGGTTGAGCATTATAACTTAGATATGATAATCTCAATTGGCTATAGAGTAAAGTCTGAACGAGGAGTACAGTTTAGAATTTGGGCAAATAAAGTTTTGAAAGAATATCTTTTAAAGGGATTTGCGATACATCAAAGAATTGAAAGAATAGAAAATGATGTGCATGCTTTAAAAGTGAAGACAAATGAATTCGATTTACACATTAAGACTAGTTTACCACCACATGAAGGTATTTTTTACGATGGCCAAATATTTGATGCATACAAGTTTGTGATCGACTTAATTAAAACAGCAAATAAATCCATAGTGCTTATTGACAACTATATTGATGAAAGTGTATTGTTAATGCTATCGAAACGTAACACGGAAGTTAAAGCAACTATTTATACAACTAAAATTACAAAGCAATTAGCGCTTGATATAAAGAAATTTAACGGCCAATATGCTGCCATTGAAGTAAAAGAATATAAAAAGGCACACGATCGGTTTTTGATAATAGACCATACTCATGTTTATCATATAGGTGCATCTCTTAAGGATTTGGGTAAAAAATGGTTTGCTTTTGCCAGATTAAATATGGATGTTAAGGAAATGCTTGATAAACTTGTATGAAAATGAAAAAAACCACCGTTTACGATTGTTCCATTATTGAGCTCCCCAAAATTCATAACCGGGCCGGGAATATTACCCCCATTCACGGAATGGAAAACCTGCCTTTTGAAATTAAGCGGGTGTTTTATTTGTATGATATTCCGGGAGGTGAAGACCGGGGTGCACATGCCCATAAGGAATGCCACCAGTTCTTGGTAGCTGCCAGCGGAGCCTTTGAGGTGGTGTTGGATGATGGCAGGAACAAACGGACCGTAAGCTTAAACCGCCCTTATTATGGTTTACACATTCCTCCGGGAATATGGGCCGCGGAACAAGGTTTTTCATCGGGAAGTATTTGTTTGGTGTTGGCTTCGCATAATTATGATGAGGGTGATTATATCAGAACATATGCAAATTACATTGATTATTTAAATGATTAAAATACATCCAAAAGCTGAAGTACAAAGCACAAATGTTGGAGAAGGAACCCAGGTTTGGCAGTTTTCTATTATATTAGAAGGGGCTCAGATAGGCAGAAATTGTAATATCAATTGCCAGGTTTTTATAGAAAATGAGGTGATAATTGGTAACAATGTAACCATTAAACCAGGAGTACAAATCTGGGATGGGATACAAATAGAAGATGATGTATTTATTGGACCCAATGTTACTTTTACCAATGATTTGGCTCCCCGTTCCAAGCAGTATCCTGAAAAATTTGCACAAACGCTAATTAAAAAAGGAGCATCTATTGGTGCCAATGCAACCATACTTGCAGGAAATACCATTGGGGATTATGCCATGATTGGAGCAGGGAGTCTGGTTACCAAAACCATTCCGGCTTTCACTCTTTGGTATGGGAACCCGGCTTTGCATAAAGGTTATGTGACCAAACAAGGGAAAATTTTAGGACTCGATTTAATGGATAACGAAGGAAATAAGTATCAGCTAATCAATAATGAACCCATTGTTTTATGATTAAATTCCTTGATTTACAACAAATAAATGCGCAATATGCTGCTGAGTTGAAACATGCAGCAGCAGAGGTGATTGATAGCGGCTGGTACCTGTTGGGTGAACGGGTACTGCAGTTTGAGAACGATTTAAAAAACTATACCGGAAGCCCCCATGCCATTGCGGTAGCCAACGGACTGGATGCCTTGCGTTTGATACTTAAAGGGTACAGGGAACTGGGTATCATGCAGGAAGGCGATGAGGTGATTGTGCCGGCCAATACTTATATAGCAAGCATTTTGGCTATTACCGACAATGGTTTAAAACCGGTATTGGTTGAGCCTGACATCCATACCTACAACTTGGATATTTCGCTGGTGGAACAGCATATTACAAAAAAAACCAAAGCCATACTGGTGGTACATTTGTATGGGCAATTATGCTGGAGTGAAGAATTAGTTGCAATTGCCAAAAAACACCAATTGAAAATTGTAGAGGACAATGCACAGGCGGTTGGAGCAAGGGTTACACAGAGCCTGCCTGTTCGGCAGACAGGTCACACAGCCCCGATAGCTATCGGGGTACACAGTGAAACAAAAAAGACGGGTAACCTGGGAGATGCCGCCGGCTTTAGTTTTTATCCGGGGAAAAATTTGGGTGCGTTAGGCGATTCGGGAGCTGTTACCACCAGGGACCCTGAATTGGCAAAAGTTGTTCGTGCCCTGGCCAATTATGGGTCGCACCAGAAATACAAAAACATGTACCAGGGACTTAACAGTCGTATGGATGAAATTCAGGCTGCCTTTTTAAGTGTAAAGTTGAAATATCTGGATGCTGAAAACCAACGCCGCCGCGAAATAGCCCAGTACTATTGCGAACACATTAAAAACGCAAACATTATTTTGCCCTCAATAAAAAATAGTAAATTATCAATAATCAATAATAAGAGTCATGTTTGGCATTTGTTTGTAATACGTACCCCCGAAAGGGAGCGTCTGCAAGCGTATCTGACGGAGAATGGCATACAAACACTGATTCATTATCCCATTCCGCCGCATCAGCAAGAGGCGTATAAGGAGTGGAATACACAAAGTTATCCGCTTACGGAGCAAATACATCAAGAGGTGTTAAGCCTGCCCATTAGTCCGGTAATGAGCGATGAGGAAGTTAAAAAAGTGGTGGAGGTTTTAAATTGTTACACTGTGTAACACTGTGTTCACACTGAGTAACACTGTGTAATATTTATAAAAATGGAATTAAATCAAATAACCCACGAAATACTCGACTCAGCTTATAAGGTACACACCGCTTTAGGTCCCGGCCTGTTGGAATCGGCGTATCAGGCATGTTTGGTTTATGAATTACGTAAAAAGGGATTGAAGGTGGAATCTGAAAAGCCCGTTCCCATTATTTATGAAGAAGTAAAACTCGATTGTGGGTACCGCCTGGATATTTTGGTGGAAAACCAGGTAGTAGTAGAATTAAAGACCGTAGATGCCTTTACCGAGGTGCATACCGCACAGGTATTGACCTACCTTAAGTTTAGCGGGAAAAAGGTGGGCTTACTGTTAAACTTTAATGTGAAAAGCTTAAAAAACGGAATTAAAAGGTTTGTTTTGTAAAAATTAGTTTCACAGTGTTACACGGTGTACTACACTGTGTTACACAGTGTAACCTTTAATTTAGATTATGTCTGAGAACCAGTCTTCGTACCGGCAAATAATGAAAGCCACTTCGCTGTTTGGAGGGGTGCAGGTTTTTAAAATTATTATTCAAATTGTGCAGTCAAAAGTAGTAGCCCTACTACTTGGCCCACATGGTATGGGGATTATCGGACTGCTTAATTCTAACTTGCAATTACTTGCAGGACTTACCAACTTTGGTTTGGGAACAAGTGCAGTTAAAAACATATCAGAAGCACATGCCACTGGTGACCGTAAAAAAGTTGCATTGGTGGTTTGGGTGCTACGCAAACTTGTATGGGCTACCGGATTATTAGGAGCTGTTTTAACCCTGGTTTTTTCTTCCTGGTTAAGTGAAATTACCTTTGGTAACCGGGACTATACTATGGCTTTTGTTTGGATTTCTTGCACCTTATTGTTTAACCAGTTAAGTGCGGGTCAATTGGTTCTTCTACAAGGTTTGAGGCAACTTAAACATTTAGCGAATGCCAATCTTACCGGCTCATTACTGGGTTTAGTAATAGCTATTCCACTTTATTACTATTACCGCATTGAAGGTATTGTACCTGTAATTATTGCCACATCACTGGCCAATATGGTTCGCTCCTGGTATTTTGCGCGAAAAGTTACCCTTGAGAAACCCATATCCAATAAACAGGAAGAAAAAGCTGCGGGGAAAGAAATGCTTAAAATGGGCTTTATGTTAAGTCTGAGTGGGTTATTAACTATTGGTACAGCGTACTTATTACGTATTTTTATAAGTAGAACCGGCGATGTAGCTCAGGTTGGACTATATGCCGCTGGTTTTGCCATTATTGAATCCTATGTGGGCCTGGTGTTTTCTGCCATGTCAACCGACTATTACCCAAAATTATCTGCAATTAATAAGGACAATGAAAAAGTACGTACACTGGTAAGTCAGCAGGCTACCATAGCCATACTAATACTAATGCCCATTATTGTTGTTTTTATAATCTTTTCAAAAGTAATTATTCAAATACTTTATTCCACTCAGTTTTTAGCTATTGAGCAAATGCTTAACTGGGCTATTATGGGGATGTTATTACGTGGTGTATCGTGGTCGATGGGCTTTATTTTATTTGCTAAAAGTGATTCTTCGTTGTTTTTAAAAACAGCCCTTGGCTTTAACACATTATTTCTACTTATTAATCTGGCAGGTTACCATTGGGGGGGACTTACCGGGTTAGGCATTACTTTTTTAATAAACTATAGCATACACTTTGTTGTTTTATTGGGGTTAACCAAAAAAAGGTATGAATTCTATTTTGATAAACTGTTTTACAAATTGTTACTTATAACCGGATTAATTGTACTCTTGAGTTTTTCGATAAGTTTTATAAGTAAACCTTTTTTAAAATATATATTTGGTGCAGTTATTATACTAATAGCAACTGCTTATGCTTTATATGAACTGGATAAACGAATGAATTTAAAAGAAATACTAAGAAAACTTAAAAACCGAAAACAATAAAATGTTACGTTTAATTAAAAAAATCTATAGAGCCTTACGATTAGCTAAGCAAATTAACTGGGTAAAAACGTTGTATTTTAATTTTAAAATGTTGCCTTTTAACACAGCAAAAAAATTACCCGTGGTTTTTTATGGAAAACATCAATTAAGCGGATTAAACGGAAAGGTTAATATCGTAAATACCCCAATATGTTTTGGAATTGCAGAATTTGGTCATAATAAGGAGTTAGTAAAGCAGCGGCTAGGCAGGTCTGAATTGCGAATTGATGGTATCTTAAATATTAACGGTAAATTTCAAACTGGAAACGACACGGTTATTATTGTGACCAAGGGAGCTGAGTTAAGCATTGGTGATGGTTCCTATTTTGGAGCTAAAACAAAGGTCATTTGCACAAAAAAAATAGCCTTAGGAAAGGGATTCCGTTTTGGGTTTGAATCCATTGTTTCGGATTCGAATTACCATTTTACAATTAATTTAGAGACCAATAAAGTTGAACGTTTTCAAAAGGAAATCACCATTGGTGATTATTGTTGGGTAGGAAATCGATCCTCAATAATGAAAGGGACAAATACGCCAAACTATTTGATAGTTGCTTCAAATAGCGTATTAAATAAAGATTATACCCAGACCATAGCTGAATACAGCTTAATCGGTGGCATTCCGGCTAAACTAATAAAAAATAATATCGTACGTGTTTTTGATGGACGTGTTGAAAGTGAGATTGCCTTATTTTTTGCAAATAATCCAGATGCAGCCTATTATACTATACCTAAAGAATAAACAATGACATACTCAAATCCTTTAATCTCCATAATTGTAATTACCTATAATTCGGCAAAGTATGTACTGGAAACTTTGGAAAGTGCCAAGGCTCAGACCTAAAATGAACAATGAACTAATGGTACTGATGTGTTAATATACAGTAATTAAAATGAAATTGAATATTAATGTAATTGAAAAATATTTTGCAAAAATTGTAGATAGAGCAGAAAATGCTATTTCTTGCAATAAAATTGAGAAAGCATGCAAAGAGTTATATAATGCTTCTTTTTTTGCTTATAGCTTTAATCATATATATGCAGATGAAAGATGTGAGAAAATTATACAACAGATATCAAAAGCAGTGTTATACAATAAAACGGATTTTAGCCCAAATAAAAACAGAATAGTATTTTATGATGATTTTTCAATCGATAATAGAGGTCTTACCCTGCAATATATAAGAGCGTTAATCAATAATAGAAGTAACTTTCTATATGTTTTTGGTAAAGGAAAAAATTATAGGACTGGAACAGCAATAATCGAAGAATTAGAGGCTTATAATGGAGCAAGGATTATTGAGATAAATACAAATTTAAATTATAAAGAAAGAATTTGCAGCATATATGATACAATTGCGGATTTTGCACCTGCCAAAGCTTTAATACACATTGCGCCTCAAAGTCTTGATGTAATTGCAGCTTTTTATGCAATTCCTCAGGTATTAAGATTCAATATTAATCTTACAGATCATGCGTTTTGGTTAGGAAGTTCAATGTTTGATTACAATATAGAATTTAGAAATTATGGGGCAACAGTTTCCTACGAAAAACGAGGGTTTAAAGAAAACCAGCTTTTACTATTGCCCTATTATCCTATTTGTATGAATAAGCCTTTTCAAGGATTTCCTGAGCAGGTTAAAGATAAAGTTAAAATATTTTCTGGTGGTGCGCTTTATAAGGTATATGGTGACCAGGGAAAATATTTTGAGATGATAAAAAGGATTTTAAATGATAATCCCCAAGTTGTTTTTCTTTATGCAGGAGAGGGGAAAAGAAAATACTTTAATGATTTCATTCGAAAAAATAAACTTAGCGATAGAGTATTTTTGTTAGGAAATAGAATTGATATAAATGAAGTATTCAAAAACTCAGATATTTATCTGGGAACTTATCCATTTACAGGAGGGCTCATGTCGCAATATGCAGCAGTAAATGAGATACCTATTTTAGCATATACTGAACCAAGATACCAGACAAACTATGTAGAAGAAATTATTTGCCATCAAGAATATAAAAAGATTACTTTTGATGATTTGTCTGAATTTTATGAAGCAGCTAATAAATTATGTTCAGATAAAAAAGTAAGACAAGAGTATGGTGAAAAGCTAAAGCAATGTGTGATACCACAAGAACAATTTGAGAAAGAATTAAAACACATTCTTGACCACAACAAATCAATACGTAGTTGTAAGATTAATGAAGAAATTGATTATAATGCATTTGCAGATCTTTATATTGAAGTTGAAAATAAATTTCAATCAACTGTTACACTTTTTTTATTTAAATGCTATAGGTTTAAAACGTTATTTTTATTTCCAATATTCTTTTTTCGCTCATTTAAGCCGGTTATAATGAGAATAATCAATAAAAAATAAGATGAGATATATTTTTAAATTGTTTTTAAGTATTAGTGGATTCATAGGCTGGATTACACATTTCTTTTACAATTCTAGTTTAGAATATTCTTTCTATATAAATAGAAGAGTGTTTATTACCCAGCTAAAGAAAGGGGCATTCAAAACTTTTGGAAAAAATTCCCTACTAGGGCTTCATGCAACTTATATTAAATCTCAATTTATTTCCATTGGAGATAATAGCAGTATATGTAATGGAACTGAACTTAGTTGTAGTGTAATTGAAAACAGTAAAGCTCCTGAGCTTATAATTGGCGATAATGTTTCCATTGGTGAATATTCACATATTACCTGTGCGAATAAGTTAGTAATTGGAAATGGTGTATTAACGGGAAAAAGAATTCTAATTACCGATAACGCCCATGGAGCATCTGTAAGAAAAGAAATGGAAATAGCGCCTATGTTAAGACCCGTAGTTTCAGGTGGTCCGGTACTAATTGAAGATAATGTTTGGATTGGCGAAATGGCTTGTATTATGCCAAATGTGCATATTGGTAAAGGAGCCGTAATTGCAGCCAATGCAGTGGTTACCAAAGACGTACCGGCATATGCGGTAGTTGCCGGTATTCCAGCTAAAATTGTAAAGCAATTATAAATTTGATACAGTAATGAAAGTAATACCGGTTTATTTACCTCAATTTCATCGGATTCCAGAGAATGATACCTGGTGGGGGGAAGGCTTTACGGAATGGGTAAATGTAAAAAAAGCCAAGCCTTTGTTTGAGGGCCATTATCAACCCCGAATTCCTTTAGATGAAAATTATTACGATTTAACAGATATAGAAGCGTTAAAGTGGCAATGCAAATTAGCCAAAGAACATGGTATTTATGGCTTTTGCTTTTACCATTATTGGTTTAACGGAAAATTATTATTGGAAAAGCCCATGGAGTTATTGTTGGCCCATCCCGAATTAGATATTCGATATTGTGTCTCCTGGGCGAATCATAATTGGGACGATGGTTGGAAAGCTTCTGCAGGGAATGAAACCACATTAATATCTCATGATTTTGATGATGAGGAAGATTGGGTGCTTCATTTTAATTATTTGCTGCAGTTTTTTAAAGATCCCAGGTATATTTCAGAGGATAATAAACCTTTGTTTATAATCTACATACCCAATATTATCGGGAAACTAAATAAAATGCTTGCATTATGGGACCAGATGGCCAAAGATGCCGGTTTTAAAGGGTTAAAATTTGCTTTTCAAAGCGCCATGTCCTATCATTCCAAAGGATGGGATCGTTCCAAATTTGATTATGCCATCGAATTCCAACCCGGGTTTATTAATAATAAAAAGAGTTGGTTGTATCGCTTAAATTTTATGAAATATAGTAAACATATTAAAGCAATGTTTGGTATAAAAAAGCGAATGGTGCGAAATAATAAAGGTGTCACCTTTCAAGATTATGATGATACCTGGAATAGAATCCTAAGCAGTAAGCCTTCCGCCACTAATGCGATCCCTTCGGCATTTGTTGATTGGGACAACACGCCTCGAAAATTGGATCGGGGCAACGTGTATCTTGGCGCATCACCTGAAAAGTTTAAAACGTATTTTAAAGCATTGGTTCAGAAAACCCGGGAAGAATATAAGCAGGATAAAATTTTTGTCTTTGCCTGGAATGAGTGGGCCGAAGGGGGCTATTTGGAACCGGATGAAAAATTTGGGACTGGTTACTTACGAGCTATTAAAGATATTTTGGAGGAAGAAAATGAGATTGTGTTATAGTTCTTTATTGGTAGGATATATAAGGAAGCACTAATCTCAAAAAATTATTTCAAAAAGAAAATGAAACAAATAGTTTATCAACACTCTAATGTAAATACTTTAAATAGGAGAATAGCTACATTTTATTTGGTAATTATGCTTATCCAAATAATTCCTTTGGAAGGTAATAATATTAGTAATATTAAAGTAGGTGCTATGGCAATGGCTGCAGTTTTTACAGTATGGCGTACTTTTTATATTTCTAAAGCCACCATATGGATTATATTTTATCTTGGGTCTGTTCTATTGAGTGCAGTAGTTATTAACTACAATTATAGAAGCAGTACCTTGATATATTTTGCCCTGTTTTTGGTTATGTTTAATATGTACTATGGACTTATAAATAATGGAGCCTTTACTTCTGAATTCTTTATAAAGCTGATTAAATGGCTAATATATGCCTATACTATTACTTTAATTGTACAGCAAGTAACAAATTTTGCAGGAATTGGCGAATATGCAATTGTTAACAAATTTTTTGTATCCCCTGAAAGAGGGATGTTAGTTGGAAATTCCCTTTCATTAGAACCCTCCCATTCAGGGCGTATTCTTGCTTTTGCATTTTATGTCTTTTTAAAACTAAATGAATTAAAAAATGGAAGACCATTAGCTATCAGTCAGTTAATTGGTAATGAAAACCGCTGGTTTACTTTGGGTTTTTTATGGAGCATGACAACTATGGGCAGTGGTACAGCCTTTGTTGCCCTTATCATAATTTCCCTGTATTTTATAAAGTTGCGCTATGCCATGTTTATAGTTCCAACTTTTTATAGCTTATATATAGCTATACCCTATATTGATAATTTTTCATTGAACCGGGCCCGCATTGCCATTGAAGCCACATTAACAGGTGATGCCGAAGTTGTGAAAGAGGCAGATGGAAGTGCCGCGGTAAGAATAAACCCTATGATAAATACTCTGAAAACATTAGATTTAACAGATTCAAAACAATGGTTTGGTTATGGCACAGATACCGGTAATAATTTGGGTTTTTACTCAGAAAAAAAACAAGTAGGAATAATTAATGACTATGGCTTACTGTCCTTTATTATAGGAGTTTGCCTGATATCGGTTTGCTGTATTACCCGTTTTTTTAGTATTGAAACCCTGTTGATATTGGCTTTATTATCTTTCACAGCCTCCAATATTGCTTATATATGGGGGTGTTATATGTTATTGGTTCCTTTAAAGTATTTTTATAAACAACATGCAAGAAAAAATCGAATTAACACTGGCCGTTTGCGCCTATAACTGTGAGCGGTATATTAAAGATACCCTGAACAGTATTATGGCTCAAACCTTTCAAAACTTTGATTTGCTGCTAATCAATGATTGTTCTACGGACAATACCCTGAAAGTAATTGAACGATTTTTTGAAATGAATCCACGTCAACATGAAATTATAAATTTTGAGCAAAACCAGGGTATAGGTTATGCGCGGCATTATGCCGAAAGATACGCTAAGACCAAATATCTGCTTTTTATCGATGCCGACGATCTTCCCTATCCAACATTGGTTGAAAAGCTTTATAACAAAATTGAAAGTGATACCGATTTAATGGCAGTGGGTTGTTATCTGGAGTATATTGACCAGCATGGTAAAAAAATCGGAGGCGGGCAGTTTTTAGGTGAAAAGACCAAGGAGGGCTTTATTGAAAAATCCTCAAAGAACAAACGGATTTTTATTGGCATTAGTACCATTTATAACCGGGAGCTATCCTTATCTGTAGGTGGGTTTACCATTGATGGGTTCCCCGACGGCAAGCCAAGATATCGAGATTATTGTGAGGATTTGGACTTGTGGACGCGGATGAGCGATTTATATACAAAAGGAAAAGCAATTGTAGTTATACCAGAAATACTGTATCAATATCGGAAAATGGTAGGAACAACATCCCAAAATACTTTTGCCATGAGTCTAAAAATGAAGTATGTAAAATTCAACCTTCTCCGAAGAAGAGGTGGAGAAAAGGATCTTGCTTTTGTTGATTTTTACAATTCGTTGTCGGAGAAAGAGCTGAAGAAATTGAAACACGACTCGATTGTTGCTGATGCTTTGCGTCAGGGGGCATTTTTGCTAAAAAAAGGCCATGTTCTAAAAGGTAGCTATTACATTTTAAAGTCTATCGTAATGCAACCAGGCTATCTTTGGGAAAAATTAAAGAAAAACTCTGGAGTATTAAGATAGTATGCTATGACAAAAATGACGGAATTAATCATCAATATTTTCAACTACCTAAACAAGAATGTTAATTATGCGGTACTTCGTAATTATGAGGGTCTTCCTTATAGTAATACAAGTCGTGATATTGATATTATTATTGAACAAAAAGAGCTTAACAAACATAAGAATCAGATTCATACTATTATTACAAATTCAGGTTGGCAGCTAGTTACCTATCTAAATAATGGACGATTGATTACCTACGTTTGCGGTATGGTGTGTAAAGATGGAGTAGAACTGGTACAACTCGATTTCTTTTTGGATACTTCGGTATATGGGATAATCCTTGCCGAAGCTAAAGAGTTTATGCCCACCCGAAAATTTAACGGACAGCTATACCATGTGTCTGAGGAATACGAGTTTCTCGACAAATACCTTTATAATCGTGCTGTAGGTGCGCCTTATCCTGAAAAATACCAGGCCCTAAGAGAACAAGTAAAGAATAGTGAATTGGTAAAAGACAAGATGAAGCAAGTTTTTGGAAGCACTACAATGCAACAACTCGACCAAATGAATCGCAAGCAATTGCTAAGCCAAGCTTTAGTTTACAATCTAAAAAATCGTTTTTTTAAAACCATCTATTCGGTCCTTCAGTCAAGAATTATACACTTAAGCAGCTTTTTAAAATCTGCGGTAGCTCCCCGAATTGGTTTTACTGGTCCCGATGGTGCGGGAAAAACCACAGTAATAGAGCTGCTTTATCATAAGCTATCTCCTGTTTTTGAGAAGGCCACGGTGTTTTTTCATTTTCGACCTACGTTGTTCCCAAATTTAGGAGAAACTGCAAAATCAGCAGGTTTAAAAAAGGACGTAGACCGGGAATACCATATCCCGCACAGGGGAGCTAAGAATGGAAAACTAAGTTCTTTTATCCGCTTGTGTTATTATACACTCGATTATATGGTGGGTTTTTGGATTAAAGTTAAACCTCATGGTCGACTTACCAGATTTGTTGTTTTCGATCGCTATTATACCGACATAATTGCCGATAGTCGGCGAAGTGGTATTTTTCTGAATGAAAAATTTCTTTATTGTTGGGGTAAATTTTTTATACCCAGGCTTTCTTACAATATTTTACTGACGGCAGATTCGGATATTATCCTTTCAAGAAAGCAGGAGCTTAGCCGCGAAGGTATTGAGGAAATACAACAAAAGTTGCTTTACCTAAGCAAGAAAAAGGGTTATTACCTGATTCAAAATAATGGCAAAGCTGAAGAGGCAGTTCATCAGATTTTGAAACTAATTTTTGAAAAACAACACTTAAAAAACCTGAAACGGTTAAAACATGGAAAGCGGAAAGACTAAATTGTTTGTCTCGGCTTATGCCTGTGAGCCCGGATTGGGTTCAGAAATAGGCGTGGGTTGGCATTGGGTACTTGAGCTGAGTAAGTATTTCGATTTATGGGTGCTTACCCGCAAAAGCAATCAAAATTCCATTGAGCTTTGGTTGAAAAAACAGGTGTTGCCGGGTAATGTTACTTTTGTTTATTTTGACTTACCTAAAAAACTACGGTTTTGGAAAAAAGGTTTGCGGGGCGTTCGCTTATATTATATTTTGTGGCAGAAGCTTTCGAATAAACTGGTTAAAAAAACCATGCAGGAACAGGGTATTAGAATTTATCATTTGCTAACCTATGGAAATGCATTGTGGCCTGCCAGTAAGTATGGGCAGCAGCAGCTATTCATTTGGGGCCCTACGGGCGTTGGTGATGTGATACCCTTTAGCTTTTACAGGCACTACCCGCTTAAGGGCCAATTGACCGAATTGTTGCGAACGCTTATAAAACAAAGCCTGCCTTTAAATCGGGGCTTTTATAAGCGATGTAAAAATGCAAAACTGATACTTTGTAAAACGGAAGCCAGTTATCGAAGTATTCCTCAACGATATCGCGAAAAAGCACTAATCTTTACCGATGTAGCCGTGTCGTCTCAACTCAGTTTGAAAGCACAAACTAATCCGGTTAATAAAAGTACTTACATCAATTATCTGGCTGTTGGCCGCCTGGATGCCTGGAGGGGTTTTGATGTGCTGATTGAAGCGTTTGCCCTGGCTGTAAAAGAAAACCCGTTTATTCGCCTGGAGTTATTGGGAAAGGGAAGTGATAAGTCTCGCTTACAACAGCTTATTCGGTCAAAAAATATGGAAGCTTTTATTCAACTTTCTGGTCAGGTTACCATGGATGAATACTATACTAAGCTGCTGCAATGCGATGTGGTGGTAAATCCGGCTTTAAAAGAAGGTGCGGTAACCGTTGCCTTTGACTCTATGGCGGCGGGTAAACCGCTAATTTGTGTCGAAACCGGGGGATATACCCACTATTTTACCAACGATTATGCTTGTGTTATTCCATTAACGAATCGCAAGCGGGTAATTGACGAAATGGCTGCTGCTTTATTGCTTTTGAGTGATGAAAAAAAGCGTAGTACAATGGGACAATTGGCAAAAAAGCAAGCAGAACAGTTCTCGTGGCAGAAAAAAGGGGAGGACATTTATAAACTCATTTGTGATACACTGTGAAACAAAACTTTAAAACCAGGTACACGGAGTTCCACAGAGGGAGCACAGCGTAACACAGAAAGCCCTCTGCGAGACTCTGTGAAAAACACAGTGAAACATAGTGAAACCTGTCTTCTGAACCAGGCAAGCTCTGTGAAATTATTTTTTTTATAAAGAACCACCCCATGGAATTAATAAACTGAAAGAAAAGAAATGTCACAAAAATGCTTTTATATTTTAAAAGGAACCCAGGGCGCCACCTATGTGTTAAACACCTCGGGGCAAAAGGCAATTAATGAATCGCTTAAATTTTATAAGGCCCAGAACTGGCCTTCGGCCCGGAAAAAAAACCTGTTTGCTGCTTTTCTTTGGTTGGCCGGAAAACTCAGGTTTTCTCAGCTGCTTAGCCTGGCTGAAGTTCGGCAGCAATTATTTTCCATGTTCTCTGTTAATTTGCCTTTGGATTTCGACGAAGCTTGTTCCCTGCATATCTCGCCAACCCGCGATAAAATAGTTGTTAATCACCATAACGGCAGTTTTACAAAAACAGCCTTTGGTAAGAGCTATGCCAAGGTAAAACGCGAAGCACAACACTATCAAAAGTTGCAAAAAAACTACCACTACTTTACCCTTTCGCAGCTGGAACAATTTACCGTCTCCGAAACGGGCTATTGTTCACTTCGTCTGCATAATCCGGCTGTCCCCATAAAGAACAAAAAGGGGTTTAATCCGGTACCTTTGCTGGTGGAACTATTTGGTTCATGTGGCCTGAAACCCGTTACCGTAAGCGAACTATGTCAAGGTCTGTTACAGGCTCTGGATAACAGTTCCCAATTCGATTTCACCCGGCATAAAGAACAATTGCACCAAATTATAAAAATCCGGGGGGAGCAAACCCTTTTCCTGGGCTTTGAGCATCGTGACTTTAAACCATGGAACCTAAGCCTTTTGGATAAACCCCTGCTTTACGATTTTGAAGAAGCCCTTACCGAAGGTTTCCCTCTGGCTGATTTATTGAATTACTATTTCGATCCCCTAATGGCTCGTTTCCCGGTTAAGAAAGTTCTTAGTAAGGCTCTCGATAAAAAACACCAAAGACTATACCGCCATTATATGGAAGCACTGCAACTCAAACTACCCTTCGATGTTTTGCTTTTTTGGTATGTGCTGCGTCGCATCCTGTTCTGGCAAAATGAAAAAGCTAAGGCTGCTGCTTTTTATGAACTATCCTTATCTTTGCTGGCGCATGATGAAATCGGATAATTCGTATATACTCTGTTCGCACCTGCTGAATAACTACAGCGGCAGTCCCTTGGAATTGAGTAAGGTACTAACTGTGATTTCAACTGTTGTGGTTTTATCGAAAACCATGTTGTTAAAGTAAGAGCTTAACCCTATGAGCGTTGCTCTTCTTATAAGTGTAAGCTATATCTTTGTTGTGCCTAATTTGGTGGCAGGCATATAGTTGACAATATGAATAATAAATTTTCGTATCTTTGAAAAAAAAGAACTGATATGAAAGCTGAAACACAAATATTAAATGGATACTGGGGACTTCTGGATACATTGACACCAAGTCTTAAACTCAAACTAATTGAGAAACTTTCAAAATCAATAAATCTAGATATCCCCAATAATAATGACCGTTTTGAAAATTCGTTTGGATCATGGGTTGACTCAAGAGATACCGAAGTAATTATTGCAGAAATTAGAAGTAGCAGGACTTTTAACAGACAGATTGAATCATTTTGAAAAAGTATTTGTTGGATACTAATATTTGTATCTATTATATTAGAGGTAAGTTTGGACTAAAAGAAAAATTCCGTACGATAAAAAAGGAAAATCGATTTATTTCAGAAATAACTTTAGCTGAATTGAAGTTTGGAGTTCATAATAGTGAATCGCCAAAAAAGAATCAGGCCGGTTTGGATGATTTTTTAACTGGTGTACAAATTATCCCCATTTTTAACGCATTAGACTTATATGCTGCTGAAAAAGCACGATTAAGAAAAAGAGGTGAACCAATTGATGATTTTGATTTATTAATAGGCGTTTCTGCAATTGCAAATGGAATGGTCTTAGTTACAAATAACGAATCGCATTTTAGTCGGATTAAAAATATTGAAATTGAAAATTGGACTAAGACACACTAGGCAAAACTCACAATAAATCCATTGCGGTCTGGAAGATAATTTGAGCCTAATATGGACTTGTAAGGTTGGTGACTCGCAACAAGCGCCGTGCAAATGTATTGTAAATCACTTCGAACAGCCCAGCTTTTAATACCGCTATCGTTAAATAAATTGTTTGCATGCATTCTCCCAAATCTAAATATATTATCTGCTCTCATTTATTAAATAACTACAGCGGCAGCCCCTTGGTATTGAGTCAGGTGGTTAAAGCGTTAAACGGCCGGGGCTACCCGGTAAAGGCCCTTATTGGAAACAAAGCAGGACAGGGTTTTTTAAGCGGCTTGCCGGTGACCTACCGCTATTCGTTTTATCGTTTTAAGGAAAACAAGCTGTTGCGCCTGCTTTTCCTTTTTGGAGCCCAGGCCCATCTGTTTTTTATGGCACTTTTTACTGTACGAAAAAAAGACTGTGCATTAATATATGCCAATACGCTTTATTCGTTTGGGGTGGCTTTGGCCGGTAAGCTCAAAGGCATACCTGTGGTGTACCATATTCACGAAACCTCCTTAAAACCCCCGCTGCTAAAGCGTTTTTTAGTTGCTGTGGTACGGCTTACGGCCAGTAAAACCTTGTTTGTAAGTCGGGCCCATCGGCAGCTGGAAGCCGTGAAGGGCATTCCGGCCCGGGTGCTTTACAATTGCCTCGATTCCGTTTTCTATAAGCAGGCCATGGCTACACCCTATCAGTTCAAAGCGCCCTTTGTGGTTTTAATGGTTTGTTCCTTAAAACCCTACAAAGGGGTTTACGAGTTTCTGGAACTGGCCCGTAAACTGGAGAACCGCACGGCCATCCGCTTTAAGCTGGTAGTAAATGCCAACCGGCAGGAACTGGCAGCCTGGTATAAAGAGCATGGGCTGCCTGAGAATCTTAGCGTATTCGAAAGCCAACAAAACTTAGTTCCCTTTTATACCGAGGCCCACCTGGTTCTTAACCTGAGTCGCCCAAACGAAGTGATTGAAACTTTTGGCTTAACCCTGTTGGAGGCCCTAACTTTTGGCATTCCGGTAATTGCCCCACCGGTGGGGGGGCCTACCGAGTTGGTGGATGAGGGGGAAAATGGGTATTTGCTTTCGTGTTACAAGCTTGAAAAGATTGCAGAAAAAATAATTGAATTAAGCCAAAACCCGGAGTTATGCCTGCAACTTTCGTCAAAAGCACGGGAGAAAGCCCGGCAGTTTTCACCGGAACTGTTTGAACGTAACTTACTACAATTAATTAATGAATAGTAAGCCAGTATGTTGCACAGTGATGCGCTGTGTACCCGGGTAGTTATCGGTGCTGAGTTGCCCAGTGATACCCGACTGTTGAACAGGCAGATTTTGGGTAATTATATTTCTACGCTGATAGCAGAATCCCAATAAATTGGAAACACATTGGTCGTGGTTTTCGTTGTAAACAAAAAACAATTATTTTTAACAGCGAAAACATTAAAAATCGTGTTCACAAAATATACATCGAACAAGTTGTCCGCTCATAGGTAGCCCGTGGCTAAAAAATTTTTGACTAAGGATTCAACCCTTACAATGGGATAAGAATAGTATATTTGCTCAAATAAAATTATGACTAAAAATTTCCAAATAGAGGTTGAAAACAAACTCATTTCAATTGTTAAACAAGACGAACAGGATTATATCTGTTTGACTGATATGGTGCGCAAGGAGGATGGTGGTGACCATATTCGTAATTGGATGAGAAATAGGAATACGGTAGAATTCATTGGCTTATGGGAAACATTAAATAATCCAAATTTTAAACATGTCGAATTCGACACCTTTAGAAAACAAGCTGGATTAAACAGTTTCAACCTGACACCTAAAAAGCGGTTTCAGCACTTATACCCTATAAATGGTTTTTGTAAAAGTTCGTTAATTAATGAAGCATAAATTAGCTATTATCGGCTCCGTAGGTGTTCCGGCCAACTATGGGGGCTTTGAGACGCTGGCCGAATACCTGTCGCTGCATTTGGGCAGGGAATTCCAAACCACCATTTATTGCAGCAGCAAGGCCTATAAAAACCAAAAGGTAAAAAGCTACAACCAGTGTAAACTGGTATATATTCCACTGGAAGCAAATGGCATGCAAAGCATTCCCTACGATGTGCTGAGTTTGATGCATGCTTTTTTTAGCTCTAATGTTTTATTGGTATTGGGTGTGGCGGGTAGTTTTGTATTTCCGCTAATCCGCTTGTTTTCGCGGAAGTGGATTATTGTGCATATCGATGGTTTGGAACACCGGCGGGCCAAATGGAGCCCCCCGGCCAAAGCCTATTTAAAATGGGCCGAAGCCCTGGCCGTTCGTTTTGCCCATGTGGTGGTGGCCGATAATACCGGCATTCAGGAATATGTGAAGGATACCTATGGTAAAGCAGCCGTGGTGATTCCCTACGGGGGCGACCACCTGCAACACGAAGCACTGAGCGAAGCCGTCAAGGCGCAATACCAGCTACCCGACTCGTACGCTTTTAAGGTGTGCCGCATTGAACCCGAAAACAACATTCACCTGGTACTGGAAGCCTTTGCTAACAGCAGCCTAAACCTGGTTTTGGTAGGCAACTGGAAAAACAGTGCCTATGGTCAAAAGCTCTGGGAGGCTTACGCTTCCCTTCCCAACCTGTACCTGCTCGACCCCATTTACAATCAAGGCCTGCTGAACCAGTTGCGCTCGGCCTGTTCCTTATATGTGCATGGCCATTCGGCGGGCGGAACCAATCCCTCGCTGGTGGAAGCCATGTACCTGGGCGTACCCATCCTGGCTTTCGATGTGAACTACAACCGCTACACCACAAACAACCTGGCCGGGTATTTTTCCGATAGCCACAGCCTGAAGCAACTGTTGGAACAGGATTTTGCGGCAGCTGCTGTGGGTAAAAAAGCGGAAGCCCTGAAAAGCTATGCCCGGCAGCATTACCGCTGGGAGCTGATAGCCGCAGCTTATAAAAAGTTAATTGTTTTTAATAAACCGGTTGAACAGAATGTATTAACTTTGTAGAAAATCAGGGTCATGATCTATTTTTTAATTGATGTACTATTTCCGTTTCTGTTTGCGCTGGGAATCACCTATTATACCATTCCCATCATCATTCAGATAGCCAAAGCCAAACATTTGTACGATGAGCCGGGAGCCCGCTCGAGCCACAATCATATAGTGCCCACGTTGGGCGGACTGGGAATCTTTATCGGGTTTATTCTATCGGCCACCTTGTTTACGAATTTTAAGCTGTTCGAAGGCTTTCGTTACCTGGAGTTTGCTTTTATTGTGGCTTTTTTTCTGGGCATGAAGGACGATATCATTGCCCTGGATCCCTACAAGAAATTTCTCGGACTGTTGTTTGCCGTTTCGGTCATTGTGATACTTGGCGATGTACGGATCACCAGCTTTTACCACCTGTTTGGCATTACCGACTTACCTTATTGGGTGAGCGTGGCTTTTACCCTGTTTACCTTTTTAACCATTATTAATGCGGTAAACCTGATAGATGGTATCAATGGGCTGTGTACGGCTACCTCCCTGATATCGAGTTTTGCTTTTGGTATTTGGTTTTATTTGGAAGGCAGTCCCGAAAGCCGGCAGGCTGTCACCATTATTGCGGCTGTAATAGGGGCCTTGCTGGGCTTTTTAAAATACAACGTGACCCCGGCTAAAATTTTTATGGGCGATACGGGTTCGCTGCTGCTGGGCGTACTGCTGGCCTTCTTTGCCATCCAGTTTTTGGAGACCAATAAAGATTATGAAGGGCCTTATAAGATTGCTTCCTCGCCGGTGGTGGCCATGAGTTTTATTGTGCTGCCGCTGGTTGATATGGTTAAGGTGTTTATTATTCGCTTGTATAAAAAGCGTTCGCCTTTTCATCCCGATAAAAACCACATTCACCATGTGCTGTTAAATCTGGGTTTTTCACATACCCAGGCCACCCTGGTTCTTTCGGCATTTACGCTGCTTTTTATACTGCTGGCTCTATTATCGCAGCAATGGCGTTACCAAACCCCTATATTGGTAGTTATTGCTTTTACCTCGGTACTGTTTCCCAGTTTTCTGTTAAAAAAACGACAAAGCGTTAAGGAACCCCGGGTGTGACGCTAGCGTTTAGATTTTGGACGCTAGACAGAAGAAAGGAGGAAGGAGAACGGATTATGAAGGACGGAAAACGGAGGCTGGTTTCTTGTTTCTTGTTTCTGGATACTAGATGTTAGAATTTAGATGTTAGACTAAAGAAGAACCGGGAACGAAGTAAGGAACACCGAACACGGAAACTAGTTTCTGGTTTCTGGATTACCGGGTCACAGAATCGCTGGATAACAGGCTATTAGGTGTTAGACTAAGGACAAAAACGGAGCACGGAAAACGGAGTACGGAGAATGCTTGCCCTTTTTTGAACTATTAAGCAATTATGGAAATTTAGTCTTTAGCGGCAAACATTTTTACTGCCACGAAGGCTCCAAGGCTCAAAGATTAAATTAAGTGACTAAAGTAAATGGAGTGACTAAAGTTTTTAAGATACAAGATGCCAAAACGGAATACGGAATACGGAAACTGGTTGCTGGTTGCTGGTTGCTGGTTTCTGAATCACTGGATTGCAGATTGTTAGAGTTTAGACCTTAGACTAAAGACACAAGACCAAAGATCAAAGACCTACTTTTCACTATTCACTATTCACTTTTTTTGAACTATTAAGGCATTAAGGCATTTAAGCTTTTTTCTGCCACGAAGGCACCAAGACTCTAAGATTCAAAAACAAGCATGGTGTTTTTCTTTGTGGTTTAGTGCCTTGGTGGCAAAACGGAATACGGAGTACGGAAACTGGTTGCTGGTTTCTGAATCACAGAATCACTGGATGCCATACGGTTAGAATTTAGACCTTAGACTAAAGACACAAGACCAAAGATCAAAGACCTACTTTTCACTCTTTTTGAACCATTAAGGCATTAAGGGAGTTAAGCTTTTTTCTGCCACGAAGACACAAAGGCTCAAAGATCCACGAACAGACTTGGTGTTTTTCTTTGTGATTTAGTGGCTTAGTGGCAAGCTTGCTGCGTTTGTTTATTTTGCGACTTAGCGTCTTAGCGGTGAGATAGAATGTTTACTGTGACTTAGCGGTGAAAACGCCTTAACAAAACCTAACTCCTTAATGCTTAGCTTTTATTGAACCATTAAGAAATTAAGGAGCATTAAGGAATAGCTGTAAGATAGACTATTTGAGTTTAGACTCAAGACAAAAGACCAGAGACACAGGGGGGGTGTTTTATGCAATTTAGTATTCTAAATGCAAATATGCATACTTTTGTTTATTTTGCGACTTAGCGTCTTAGCGGTGAGTTAGAATGTTTACTGTGACTTAGCGGTGAAATAGATGATTGTCAGAAGCCTTGCAATTAAAAAGTTTGGTTCCAAATAAGCTCTCATCGCAAACCGAAAAATATGTTTACTTTTGCAAAAAAACCTTTCATGACAACTGTTGGCATTATTCCTGCGCGTTACGCATCATCCCGCTTTCCGGGTAAACCCCTGGCTGTTATTCACGGCAAACCCATGATTCAGCATGTTTACGAACGGGCCACCCAGGCTTTGGATGTGGTGTGCGTGGCTACCGACGATGAGCGCATTTACCAGGCAGTTACTGCCTTTGGTGGTAAGGTGGTAATGACGGCAGAAAATCATCCAAGCGGAACCGACCGTTGCGCCGAAGCCATTGGAAAAGTGGAACAGGAATATAGTATTCGGGCTGATGTGGTCATTAACATTCAGGGCGATGAGCCCTTTATCGATCCGGAACAAATCAGGCAGTTAAACCGGCTTTTTGATAAGGAGGAAACGAATGTAGCCACGCTGGTTAAACCCATCAGCGATACCGGATACCTGTTTAATCCCAATAAGGTAAAGGTTGTCATCGACAAAAACGGGAAAGCCCTGTATTTTTCGCGCAGCTGCATTCCCTTTGTGCGTGGTGCTGAACCGGAACAGTGGCTGGAGCAGGCAGTTTTTTATCATCATATTGGCATGTATGGCTACCGCAAAACCACGCTGCTTGAACTTTGCCGTCTCGAGAAAAGTAGCCTGGAAGTTGCTGAATCGCTGGAACAGTTGCGCTGGCTTGAGCATGGTTTTTCCATCCATACGGCCATAACCCAAATTGAGGGACTGAGTGTGGATACTCCGGAGGATCTGGAGGTGGTGATGAAAAAGGACAGCAAGTAGATTCTAGATTTAAGACAGTTAGATTTTAGACGCTAAAGAAGAACAGAGAACGAAGTAAGGAACTAAGAGGCAGAAGGAAATCAGCGTTTCCGTGAAACTGAATCTGCGTCATCCCTGCCTACTGCAGGTAGGAGCGTTCTATTTTTAAAACATTAAGAAATTAAGACTCCTGCACCTGAGTGGTGAAGCGATTTAACTCTTTTAATGCTTCGTTCTTATTAATCCATTAAGAAATTAAGGGACATTAAGGAGCTGGAAAATAAAAAGGCTGCAATTCCGCAAGAACAGCAGCCTTTTAAAGGGTAAACCCAATTGCCTAATTTGATGACAGACTTACATTGCGAATCTCCCAGGTAGAAGCATTCGCTGTACTACTGGTATATTTAAAAGCTACATAAACTTGGCTTTTCCCATCAAAACTACTCAGGGAGATAGCTCCCGACGCTGTCCAGCTAAAAAAGTCCGTTAAATCGGCTGGCATAGTAAAAGTAAGTTTAGTCCAGGTAGCTAAAGTAGGATCTCCTGTTCCGGTATAATCTTCTGAAACAAATGCTTCCAAATCGGATTCCACTCCGGTATAGCTTCCATATCCAATAGCATGCTCAAAATTTAATACCACATTTGATTTTCCGGTAAAATCCTGTACTGGTGTAATAAGCCAATCCTCATTAGCAACTGCTCCACCAGAGTAGCCAGACATTTTTGCGCATTTATATGTAGCATCGTGCCCCCAAATCTGGCTGGCTCCTATCACACTATAAGCTGAAAAATTACCCAGAGAGGAGGCAAAGGTTTCTACAAAGAATCCTTCGGGTTCAGTTGGAATAATTCCGGCACCATCGAGCCAGTAACCGGTGGTATTTTTCAATCCGGCCGAGCTGAAGTATGAAGTCAGGTCACCAAAATACAGTATTTCTTTGTCCTCGCTAGCAGGATTTTCTTTCAGGTTGGTGTTATTGCGAATATCGCCGGTAGGTAATTGAACAATTACACATTTTGTAATATCGGTTTCTGCTGCATCGGCTGCAATAATTACATTGGTAGGGGTATTGTATGGACCCTCAAACGAAGGCGCAAAATCAGCCAGGTTATTACCTTCGGCATCCAGCGTTTCATAAACCCCAACCAGGTATCCTTTCACCCATTTTCCGGTTTCGCCCTGTTTGGCAATACCATTGGCCACATCGTAAGGATCTTCAAACGTTCCTGTTCCGTTACCCGGATTAACAACCACATCGCCGCAGCGCTCGCCATTCATGTCGATATCGTTAAGGTCACGAATATAAAGCTGAATATCGGAATTGTAACGACTGGCAATGGCTATAAAGCTTCCGTTACCATTAGGAATCTTATCGTTGGCAAAATTGGCATAACCACTGGTACGCACAATAACTTTATTCGAAGGATCGCTACAATCTTCAAGGTAGCGGTTTACTGTAATCTGGTTGGTACCGTCGGCATAGGTGCCGCTGGTGTCGGATGCAATAAACTGTACATTCTCCAACTTTATCAGCTTGCAGGTATAGTTTCCGCTAAGTAACTCAGGTACGGTTACCACTTCGGGCTGGCGGGGTACGTTATTGGCTACCTTAACTATGTTCACATCGGGGTTTAACGAGTCGAGTTGCATTACGCCCCTGTAATCAGAAAGGTACAAACCTTTTAATACAATTCGCACCGAATCGCCGGCCAATACCATACCGGCTGAGCTTAGCAGGTGCAGGTTAATGGCTCCGGTAGCGTCCTGCAAATATAAACTCTTGTAAAGGTTACCTGACGCTTCGTCGCCGGTAATGGTTCCGAAAACATAAGCTTCTTTTTGAAAACTGTAAGCACCACTGTCCTGATAGATCTGGTATAAATCATCGATAGTAAGCATGGTGCCTTCGGGCAGGGTAGTGAATGGCGGTTCGTCAAAATCCTGATCGATACATCCGGTAAGACCGAACAACGCCAAAAGGGCTAATAATAAGGTTATGTTAAGTGTTTTCATCTGTTTATAATTTAAATTTTTGTTGTCAGATGGAATATCCATGTTAAATATTCTCATTTAGTATTATTTATTGCATGGATATTTCATATTCGAATCGTTTTAAAATCGTACGTATAAATTTAAGAAAAATTGCGTGCCATACATGTAGAAATACTTGTTATCGAATTTCTCCAAATCGGCTTCGTCGTAACGGAATTGTTCAAAACCGCCAAAAGAAAAATCGGTATTGTTAAGCGCGTTGTTTACATTGGCGTTTAAGCCGATGTAATATTGGTTAATTTTCCACGATTTACCACCGTAAAAATCGAGAGTAAATGAATTGTTCAGTTTTTCCTGACCCAATACCTGACCCCATTGTGGGTCGCTTGGAAGGAAATTTTCAACGGCATTGGCTGTGCGTCGGTAAGGATAAAAATCAACATAAATATCGGCATAATAATTTACATTGGCTCCAATATACCAATAATTGGGACTGTTGTATTTTAAACCCAGCGAAGCTGCTGTTTGCGGGAAACCGCCTTCTTTATAGTTTTCAAGATAAACAGTTAAGTCGTTATATCCTTCGAGGCTGGCAGCTTTATTATCCTGAAAGATATTCATGGTTGGCCGGTTGCTGAAATAATAGTTTCCGATACCCCCGGCAGCTGTAACTACAAACGATTGTAAAAGGGTAGCTTCCAAACCGAATTCGGTTCCATACTTCACTTTATCAACGCCGGTCATAATAAAGTTTCCAAATACGTTTTCCTCGTCGAAATAAAGGCCGCGAACCCAGGTTTGATCGCTAAATTTACTGTAAAATCCGGTTAAGCGGGCACTCACGTTGGGAAAGCGGAAAATGGCTGAGGCGTCACCGGTAAAAACCTTCTGGCTCTCGATATTTTCCACTACCTGGTCGCGGGTACGGGGTGCTACAAAAGCATCGCGGAAGGTAGGGGCCTCAGTTAAATAGGCTGCATTGGCAACCAGATAAACCCGTCCGGTAGGCTTATAGGTAATGCCCCCTTTCAGTGCATAGTTGGTAAAGGAAAGCACTTCACTATCGCCATAGGAATTGTCGGGGAACAAGCCGGTTTGCATATTACCGGTTCTCCAGAAAGCGGTATGCGATACTTCAAGTCCGGCAAAGTATTCAAAATGGTTGGCCTTATAGTTCATTTGTCCGAATGCAGCGACTTTGTTTACATTAGAGATATAGTCGTAGCCAAATTTATCGCCTTCTTTCACAATGCGGTTTGGATTTCGCAGGTCGGCCTGGGCAGCATCGGGAGCCGCAAAATCGCGGCTGGCGAATTTGTCCACATCGTACCAGAAATCACCTCCCATCAGGTCGTTAATAATTTTATAATGCAAGCCTTTAAACAACTTGGCATTTAATCCGCCGTTGAATTCCAATTGGTCGTTTAGCTGCTGTTTGTAAACGGTACTAAAACTAAAGGTCCGCTGGTCGTTTCGAATTTCTTCGACAATATAATTTGAGCGGTTTCCCTGAATGTTGTTTCCGGCTATGCCATCCACATCGTAAACGGTGTACAAATTATTGCGGTTGGCGTTGTAATAGTTATCCCAGTCGAGCTGGCGAAAATCTTCGTCGTTCTGCCAAAGTTGGGTGTATTTATCGAACTGAGCCTGATCGTTGGCATAAAAACTGGGTAAATAGCGGTAATAATCGGGACGCGGATCGTTTCCTCCAAACCAGCTTAATGAGGTTCCGGCGTACTTGCCAAACTGATAAGCAGCCGTAGTGGTAAGTTTCGACTTATCGTTAATATCCCAGTAATGGGTTAGGCTCACTACCGGTTGGTGCACATCACCCACCCGGGCGTTTCGTTTTTCGCCGTTCTGATAACCCCAGTTGGGATTATAAAAGTTGCTTCCAACCAAATCGTAAACCTCCTGGGTTCCCGGAGCCGACTTTCCGTATTTGCGGGGCGCTCCAAAGGCCGTAAGGTTTAAGCTGTGCGAAGCATTAATTTTCTTTTCAACAGCCATAAAATAACTGTAGGCATCGTAAAAGGTTCCTTCCACATAACCTTCCTGGGCCCAGCGGCGAGAAGCTGAAAAGGTAAAAGCCCAGCCATTGTCCATCATTCCGGTGGAGTGGGTAGCCATTAAACGGTTACGGTAGTTTCGATTGGTCATGGAATAGGTTAGGCGTGAACCTTTATAGTATTCCGAAGCACGGGTCGAAATATGGGTCAATCCACCAATACTACCAAATCCATAATCCGAAAATCCGACGCCATTCATGTGTACCTGTGAGCGGGTAACGTCGTTTAATCCTCCCCAGGTTGACCAATAAGCTGCTCCGGTTTCCATGTCGTTCATGGGAATACCATTTAACATCACGCTGGTCCATTCCGAACCATAACCACGCAACCGATAGCGAGCCGGCCCAAATTGGAACCCTGCCAGACTAACGTAAACATCGCGCGACGAAAAAAGCAAGCCTGAGATGTTATCTCCTTCGGATTCTCCCTCTTCCAACTCCGACGAAGTGAGCGAAAGAGTCGGGAGCTCAATAAGCTGCGGGGCATCAACCGTATCTTTTACCGTTTCGTCTTGCGAAAAAGAGGTAAAAGGCATCAACCAGACAGCTAACAGCAATAAAATGTAGCTTTTTCTCATTCTCTTGTATATTAATTTATTTTGAACATCACACCTTTAAATAAGGTTTAAAAAAAATCAGGCCTCAAAATTATAATATTGAGACTAATTTCCTATATAACTTTGTGATTATTGTATATTTTTCCCAATATTTATTTTATTATAAGGTTAATATTCTGTTATTTTATCAAAAATAACTCATTTTCTGTTGAAAAGAATTCATTTTTTGATATAAAAATCCAAGGGGTTTCTTAATTTTGGAGCCTAAAAAAATTTTATATAAAATCTAATGAAGCAAATCTTTTTACTAATCGTTTCACTTAGTCTGGTTTGGCAGGTTTATTCGCAAGATGCCGAAAAGAAATACAAAGTGGGTTGTGTAGCCTTTTACAATCTTGAAAACCTGTTCGATACCATAGACACCCCAAATGTACGTGATTTTGAATTTACCCCCGAGGGACCCAATCAATGGAACGCAACCCGGTATAAAAAGAAGCTGGCCGATATGGCTTTTGTTATCAAACAAATTGGCACCGATGTATTGCCAATTCCTCCGGCCATTCTGGGTGTATCAGAGATTGAAAACCGCACGGTGCTTGAAGATTTGGTAAAAGAACCCCAACTGGCCAAATACAATTACCAGGTAATGCATTACGACGGGCCCGATCGTCGGGGCGTTGATGTGGGTTTATTATATATGCCGGCCCTTTTTAAAGTTACCAATAGTAATTCGCACCGTTTGGTGCACCCCACCGATTCCGGCTTTTTAACCCGCGACCAGCTTATGGTTTCTGGTGTTTTTGATGGTGAGCCCCTGCATGTAATTGTGAACCACTGGCCCTCACGCCGGGGTGGAGAAAAAGCGTCACGACCCTTGCGCAATATGGCTGCCGACCTTACCCGTCACATTGTGGACAGCATCCAGGCTACCGACGCCAATGCTAAGATTATTGTAATGGGCGACTTAAACGACGACCCTATTAACGAAAGCGTAAAAAAGCACTTAAACGCTACGGGAAACCTTACCAAACTTAAAGCAGAGCAAATGTATAACCCTTATTACGATTTGTACAAAAAAGGGATTGGCTCGCTGGCTTACCGCGATAAATGGAACAATTTTGACCAGATTATTGTAAGCCCTTCACTTACCGGAGATGATAAAAGTAATTACAAGTTTTATAAAGCACGTATCTTTAATAAACCCTTTTTATTGAATACCGAAGGACGGTACAAAGGCTACCCATTCCGTACTTTTGCCGGAGGTGCTTATGCCGGTGGTTACAGCGACCACTTCCCTGTATATATCTTGTTAATAAAAGAAGAAAACTAATTATAAATTAAGATGGAATTAACCGTATATTTATACTCTTTTTAACACTTGCAACTTAAACATAATAACATTTAACCTAAATTAATAAGTATGATTAAATTACTACAAAAAACAGGACTTATAATAGTTCTCGGCTTCATGAGTATAGGTAGCTATGCTCAGGTAACCACGTCCAGTATGAGTGGACGTGTTACTGATGATGAAGGGACCGTGGTTGGTGCAACGGTGGTTGCTACACACACTCCTTCAGGAACAGTTTTTGGTACTATAACCAACAATGAAGGTCGATTCAACCTAAACGGTATGCTTGTAGGCGGACCTTATACGGTAAAAGTTACTTTCATTGGATATGGTGCATACACACAAAACAACATTACGTTGAGTTTAGGTGAAAATTATGTGATGAATGTTGTTCTTACCGACGAATCAAAATCATTAGGTGAAGTTTTGGTAACCGCAACTGGCACAAAATTTTCTAATGAGAAAACCGGAGCAGTGACCAATATCACGAGCAAAGAGATAGAAAATTTGCCCATGGTGAGCCGTAGTATTACATCCATTACCCGCCTCTCGCCTTATGGAGGTGACGGGATGAGTTTTGCTGGTGCAGATGGTCGTACGGCTAACTTTACGGTGGATGGAGCTAATTTCAACAATAACTTCGGGTTGAGTGATGCTCTTCCTGGTGGTGGTAATCCAATTTCTATTGAAGCTATTAAAGAATTACAGGTTGTAATTGCGCCATATGATGTTCGTCAAACTAACTTTATAGGTGGTGGTGTAAACGCTATTACAAAATCCGGTACCAATACCTTCTCAGGTAGTGCTTATATTTATCACAGAAATGAAAACATGCGCGGTGATGCTGTTAATGGTCAACAAATCGCAGGTGCGCGTGATAAAGACCGTAATACAACTTATGGTTTTACTTTTGGTGGTCCGATTATCAAAAACAAATTGTTCTTCTTCGCAAACGCTGAATTGAATAAAACACCAACAGTTGTCAATCGCTGGAGAGCTTCAACTGATGGTGTTGCCGATGCCGATAATAATATTTCCCGCACAACAGAGAGCGATCTTCAGGCTGTTTCTGATTTTGTAAAAAGTAATTATGGATATGAGACCGGTTCATACACCGATTTCCCTGCTGATGAAAACAATTACAAACTTCTTGCTCGTTTAGACTGGAATATCACTGACAAACATCGTTTGGCTTTTCGTTACAACTACACAAAAAATCTTTATTGGTCATCTCCAAATGCAAGTTCGATGGACGGAGGTACTCGTATGTCTGAGGCTCGTATGTCACAAGCTTCAATGTCGTATGCAAACTCAATGTATTCTATGAACAATCTTGTTCATTCATTCTCATTGGATTTGAACAGCCGTCTGTCTGATAATTTATCTAACCAATTTTTGGCAACCTACTCAAAATTGGATGATGTTCGCGGAACAAATTCTGAACCATTTCCTTTTATCGATATTTTAAAAGACGGACAGGCATATCTTTCTTTAGGTTACGAGCTATTTACCTGGAATAATGGTGTTCACAATGATGCAGTGAATATTAAAGATGAAGTGACTTATTATTTAGGTAATCATAAAATTTTTGGAGGAATAGCCTTCGAATATAAGATGGCAGATAATTCTTATATGCGTAATGGTACCGGATACTATCGCTACACAAGTCTTGACGATTTTTTAAACGGAGCAACACCTGAAATTGTAAACTTAACTTATGGTTATGATGGTGAAACTAATCCTGCAGCTCGCGTAAGAACTAAAAAAATTGGGGCTTACGTGCAAGATGACTGGAGTGTTACTGAAAATTTCAAACTTTCGTATGGACTTCGTTTAGAGGCGCTTTTCTTCGATAACAAAGACCTGCTTACCAACCAGGCTATCTATGATCTTGATTATGATGGTCGTCATATCAATACAGGAAAATGGCCTGCAACAAATATCATAATCTCTCCCCGCGTAGGTTTTGTTTGGGATGTATATGGTGATAAGAGCTTTAAGCTTCGTGGAGGTACCGGTCTTTTCTCGGGTAATTTACCACTTGTATTCTTCACCAATATGCCAACAAACAGCGGTATGGTTCAGTATCAGGCACAAATAAATGCGTCAAATGCGGCAAGAAATGGTTTCTCAATGGATGAATTTGCAGGAGGCCTTGTAACCGACGCAAACGGACATGCTACCATTGGTGCTCTTTATGATAAATTAGTATTATTGGGGTATCCTTCAACTATTTCTCCCGCAGATGGAACGGTTCCTTCTGCAATTGCTGCTGTAGATCCAAATTTCAAAATGCCGGAAGTATGGAAAGCGTCACTTGCTGTTGATTATGCATTCAAAACATCTTTCCCACTTTCTGTAACCGTAGAAGGAATTTACAACAAAACAATCAATGGTGTTACTATTTCTGACTGGAGTATTCCAAATGTTGGAGGTTTTGCCCGTTTCAACGGTATTGATAATCGTCCGATTTATCCTGCCGGATATCGTACCAACACAAAGGCCTTTATGTTGCAAAACACGAGCCGTGGTTATGGTTGGTCTGCAAACATTACCCTTAATGCCAAACCGGCAGAATGGATGAGCGTAATGGCTGCTTATACTCGAACGGTTGCCAAAGATATAACAGGTATGCCGGGCTCTAATGCAGAATCTGCATTTACATACGTTCCAACAGTAGAAGGCCCCAACAACATTAAGTTGCACAATTCTCAATACACCACACCCAATCGTCTTATAACATCGATTACAGCCCACGACAAGAGCGGTAACCATTATAGTGTTATCTATGAAGCATGGCAAGGTGGAGCTAACTACTCCTATATGACTGCAAACGATATGAATGGTGACGGTTACAACTACGATGCAATCTATGTTCCAACAGACGATGAAGTGGCAACCAATGAATTCCGCTTTGTTTCGGAAGATGATAAAACTCGTTTTATGGACTACGTGCACGCCAATGATTATTTGAAAAATCAACAAGGCAAGTATGCAGAAGCCTATAGCGTTTACTCTCCTTGGGTACATCGCATCGACGTCGCCTACAAACACGATATTGTTCTAAATATTAAAAATAGTAAACATACTCTACAGCTTAGCGCAGATATCAAAAATGTGATGAACCTGTTTAACTCCAGTTGGGGTGTAGCTAAATATCTGAATCCGGAAATTGGTTCCGAAGCCCGTATTCTTAAATACGAAGGTGTTGATGCTGAAGGTTATGCAACATTCTCTACACCTTCTTCAATCAATGGTAATACCCAAACATTCACACCAAGCTACTCATTGGGTCAATGTTGGTATGCATTAATTGGTATTAAGTATATTTTTAACTAATTAAAACATTGACAATTATGAAATTTAATAAATTAATTCCATTTTTTATTGCCATACTTGCCTTGATAACAAGTTGTGCAGATGAAGAAACAACGACATTGCTTAATAACATTCAAGTATCATCGTCATATGTGGCTATTCCTGTAGAAGGCGGTTCTACATCTATTACCGTAACGGCTAATTATGGCTGGACAGCCGAGAAAGTATTTATAATGGAGAATGACACTGTTGTAAAGGACTCAATTTCGTGGTTATCTCTCTCTGTAACTGCCGGAAGTGCAGGTGAATCAACATTGACATTTTCGGCTGAATCTACCTTAGATGGCCGTACTGCTGAGGTTTTAATTCATAGTGAAGGGGAAACTCAGAGAATAAATATCATCCAGGGTTTGGCAACAATTGCAACTGCTACATGTGCAGAGGTAATTGCCGGACCTGACAGCAAATCTTACCAGGTAACCGGTGTTGTAACGGCAATAACCAACACATTATACGGCAACTGGTATTTAGAGGATGAAACTGGTTCTATTTATATTTATGGTACTCTTGATGCGAAGGGTAATACGAAAAACTTTTTAAGTTTAGGACTTGAAGTGGGAGATGAAGTAACTGTTCAGGGACCAAAAACTACCTACGGAACGACAGTAGAATTGGTAAATGTAACCGTTGTCAGTATCAATAAATCACTTATAAAAGTTGATTCGGTACAAAATGCAACGCTTCCTCTTGAAGGTGGTGAATTTATTGCATACCTTACCTGCAAAGGAGAAGGTGTATCGGTAGAAATTCCTGAGGATGCCAAATCCTGGCTATCTATTTCGTCTATCGAATCAGCAGGAACTAATACCGTAATAACATTCAATGCTGCAGCAAATGAAGGTGGAGACCGCGGAACCACAATCACATTCCATACCACTGACGGGACTAAAGACTATACTTCACAAACAACACTTTCCCAAACAGGAGCAATTATAGATGCTTCTATTGCAGAATTTCTTGCAGCTGAAGTTGGTAGTAAACAATATCGTTTGAAAGGTGTTATTTCCAGTATTTCTGATGCTGCAACCGGCAAATTAAACCTGACTGATTTCTCAGGTGAAGTATATGTGTATAAAATTGTTGATTTTGATACTTATGGCGTAAAAGTAGGTGACATTATTACAATTGTTGGAACTCGTGCTGAATATAATGGATCTCCACAAGTAAGTGGCGCTGTTCTGGAAAACTCTATTCCTGTAACTACTGCTAGCATTGCCGAGGTGCTGACAAAACCGGACGATCCGAATACTTACTTTATGGTAACCGGTACAATTACATCGATTGCTAATGCAGATTACGGTAATCTTTATTTGAATGACGGCGACGAAATCTACGTGTATGGATGTTATCCGGGTTATGGTGCAACAGGCGACGACAGAAAATACCTGTTAGCGGACAAAGGCCTTAAAGTGGGAGACCAACTGACGGTTATTGCACCGAAGGGCTCTTATGGCGGATCACCGCAGCTCTCAAATAGTTTTTATTTCAGCCACGTAAGTAATTAATAAAATTTACGAAACATATATTCTTATAAAAAAGAGGGTGTCTAAAAAGGCATCCTCTTTTTTTATAAGTCTAACCTGAGTTGCTCATCCAGCAAGCGAAAACTTTTCCTGTGGTGCAGCGTAATGCCATACTGTTTTATGGCCTGGCGGTGTTCAAGGGTAGGATAGCCTTTGTTTTTATCCCAGCCATAATGCGGAAACTGCTTGTGAAGTTCCAGCATATAATCGTCACGGTAGGTTTTGGCCAAAACCGAAGCTGCTGCAATCGATAAATATTTTCCATCACCTTTTACAATGGTTTGGAAAGGGATTGTTCCATAGTTTTTGAAGCGATTCCCGTCGACAATAATATGTTCCGGCTGAATTTTTAGTTGCTCTAAAGCCCGGTGCATCGAATAAATGGATGCATTTAAAATATTAACCTGATCAATTTCCAGTGGTGAATAAGAGGCTACCGCATAGGCCAGTGCATGCTGCTCAATAAACTCCCGCAACAGATACCTACGCTTTTCACTCAATTGCTTGGAATCGTTCAACAATTTGTGTTCAAAATCGGCAGGAAGAATAACGGCCGCAGCAAAAACCGGTCCGGCCAAACAACCCCTTCCGGCTTCGTCACAACCAGCTTCTATTACTCCGGTTTTATAAAAAGGTAAGAGTGCTGCCATGGGTTAAAAACATTTTGCTATTCCATTCCACAAGCGTTCTGCCGATTGGTCCCAGCTAAATTTTGTACGCTGAATACGTGCATTGGCTATCAATTGATTTCGGTAGGCTTCGTCGCTGGCCAGTTTTGCAAAACCACGGGCAATGGAATCTATGGAGCCAGGATTTACCAAATGTCCGGCAGTACTTGCCACTTCGGGTAAAGCGGTAACATTGGAACAAAGCACCGGTATATCACAATACATGGCTTCCAGCACAGGAATCCCAAATCCTTCGAGATGCGAAACCAATACCAAAGCCTGGGCGCTGGCCAGCAAAACATGCAATTTTTCGTTCGAAAGGCGTCCGGTAAAAAGCACTTCATTTTTATGCGACATGCTCTCATATACTTTATCCATACCGGAATTGCCCCACATTTTTTCGCCTACAATCACCAATTGATGCGGCAAATCGTTTTGTTGTTTAAATAATTCAAAGCCTTGTAGCATTCCCTCAATATTCTTGCGGGGATTTAATGCACCCACATAAATAAAATAAGGTTTACCTTGGGTATATTCTTTCCGGGTTTGTTCGGCTGTATCGGAACTAAGCGGCTTATAAAGTTCGTTGCTTCCGTTGTAAATTACATCGATGGAATCGGCTGGCAGGTTCCAGGTATTGACCAGGTCGTTACGAGAAAACTCCGAAACAGTACCCAGACGGGTAGCCTTTCGGGCAAACTTCGGAAAGTAGTAGTTGAAATACTTTTGCTTAAGCCAGGGAAAATTCTGCGGATGGTGAACGAAATCGATGTCGTGAATTACGGTATAGCTTTTAACATCGGTATTCAGCGAGCTCCATCCATCGGTCGACAGAAAGAGGTCGGCCCGGTAGTTTTTTAACAAACGGGGTATTGTCTTTTCGAACCTCCAGTACCAGAGCAGCGGATGTCGTGAGGGAATTAGGGTTTTCACCGGAATAATATTATCTGAAAACAAAAACTCCTGGTCCCAGGGGCGATCAAAAATAAACACAAACCGATGTTCCGGGTGTTGCCGGGTAATCCGCTTCAGGGTTTCATACGTAAACCAGCCCAGGCCCTCGAGCCGGTCTTTTAACAGGAGTTGTGCGTTTACAGCAATTATCATATCCGGATGTATTCTGTAATTTGGTCTCAAAAGTAAAGAATTTGTAACGATTTCTGCCAAACCAAGGCTATAATGGTTATTTTTGCAATTCACAAATTAGTACCTATGGCAACAGCAAACGAGAGAATTAAACGAGAACAGGAATTTCACAATCAAATATTTAATGATAAAAGCCGCAAAGTTACCGATAAGTTTTATTCCATCTTTTCACTGATCGAACAGCGCTATCTTGCCCTTTTATCGCATCAGGTTACAGGTAAAATAATACTCGAATATGGCTGTGGCGAAGGCAGTTCGGCCTACCTTATTGCGCAAAATGGCGGACAGGTAACCGGAATCGATATATCGGATTACGCCATTGAACAGGCACAACAGAAGGCCAATCATTTAAATCTTTCTATTGTCTTTAAGCACATGAATGCTGAAGCATTGGAATTCGAAAGCCAGTCGTTCGATCTGGTTTGTGGTTCGGGTATTATTCACCATTTGGATATAGAAAAAGCATACCAAGAAATTTCCAGGGTGCTGAACCCCGGCGGAAAAG
This sequence comes from Salinivirgaceae bacterium, assembly GCA_050251815.1. Taxonomy (GTDB): domain Bacteria; phylum Bacteroidota; class Bacteroidia; order Bacteroidales; family SZUA-534; genus GWE2-40-63. The sequence goes on from JBFWMB010000010.1 coordinate 40,210, forward strand.
CTATTTTTATGGAGCCTCTGGGACATAACCCGCTTATCAACTGGTACCGCAACCGCACACCGCATTTGCGCACCGAGGATGAGCATCCCTTACTCCAGCCCGATTTAAAAGCTTTGTATCGCTATTTTGGAGAGGTAAAACTTTCGTATTATTTTTTAAGTTCTCTGGCAGCCATTGCTTTTAGGAATACCCTGGTTTTTAAACCGCTGTTGACCTGCCTGCATGGGATTGATCGCTGTATTTTTAAGCTTTTCCCCTTTATGCGCAAACAGGCCTGGTTTGTTTTGATAGAAGCCGGTAAACCCTTAAATAATTAGAACTAGCACGTAAACAAAATATTTTGAAACGTAAATTTATAACCAATCTGGCTTTAGTTTTATCGCTTAATTTACTGATTAAGCCTTTTTGGATATTTGGTATCGACCGAACGGTTCAGAATGTGGTGGGTGCTGAACAATACGGATTTTACTTTGCACTGTTTAACTTCTCACTCATCTTAAACATGTTGCTCGATTTGGGTATCACCAATTTTAACAACCGCAACATTGCGCAAAACAGTCATTTATTAAACAAGCACTTTTCGAACATTATTGGCTTACGTCTGATACTGGGAGTGGTTTATTTTGTAATTAGTATGGGTGCAGCCTGGCTTTGGGATTACAGCTGGGACCAATTGAAATTGCTGCTGTTTTTGGTTTTCAATCAGTTTCTGGCTTCAACCATTTTGTACTTCCGCTCGAACCTGGCCGGCTTGCATCTGTTTAAAACCGACAGTATTATTTCCGTGCTCGACCGGACCTTGATGATTGTTATATGTAGCTTTTTACTTTGGGGCAACCTTACCAACGAGGCCTTTAAAATAAGTTGGTTTGTGTTTGCACAGACAGCTGCCTATTTGTTGACTGCGCTGGTTTCGTTTTTACTGGTCCTGTTCCGGAGTGGTCGCATCAAACTGCGGTTCGACTGGCAATTCTCCAAAGCCATCCTTAAAAAAAGCTATCCTTATGCCCTGCTTACCCTACTCATGGCATTTTACAATCGCATCGATTCGGTAATGCTCGAACGCATGCTTACCGACGGAAGCACTCAGGCTGGTATTTACGCGCAGGCCTTCCGTATTTTAGATGCCGCTGCTATGTTTGCCCTGCTTTTTGCGGGATTACTACTGCCCATTTTCTCAAAAATGATTAAACAGGGAGATGCCGTAGGTCAACTGGCTCAACTCTCGTTTATTCTTATTGTAATACCGGCAATTATTGTAGCCATGGTAAGTGCATTTTACCGTGCCGAGATCATGGACTTGTTGTACCACCATCATGTGGAATCATCGGCGTCGATATTTGCCATACTTATGTTCGGCTTCATCGCTATTGGGACTACTTACATATTTGGAACCCTGTTAACCGCCAACGGCAGTTTAAAGGCATTAAACCTGATGGCTTTTGCGGGAATGGTGCTGAATATATCGCTGAATTTAGTGCTTATTCCCCGGTTTCAAGCTTTGGGATCGGCTGTGGCCAGCCTGATTACCCAATCGATTACCGCATTTATTCAGGTAGTAATTGCCATTAAATTCTTTAAATTTCAGATAAATTATAAACTTTTAATTTTATTAGTGATATTTGCAACTGGCGTACTGCTTGTCGGTATTATTACCACCGATTTGCCCTACAACTGGATGGTTCAGATGGGTATTATGGTGATATTGAGTATTACCTTAGCTTTTGGCCTTGGTATCATTCGCATTAAAGAGATGTACCGGATAATTAAAAGTGAAAAATAGCGTTCAATATTTTTATATAAATTTAAAAAGGCAGAAGTTTCATTAATAGAGTTAGGAACAAGCTGTATTTCAACAACAAACCAAACAGTAAAATTGAATAGAAATGAGATATCAAAAACTTAATGTTATTTTTGGTTGGCTGGCATTTGCCATTTCGGCTTTTGTTTACATCAGCACTATTGAGCCCACAGCAAGTTTCTGGGACTGTGGCGAATTTATTGCTACCGGCTACAAATTGGAAGTGGGTCACCCTCCCGGGGCACCGGTATTTATGCTTTTAACCCGCTTTTTTACACTGTTTGCCGGAAATAATCTGGAAATGGTTGCTGTAATGGCCAATATTATGTCGGCGCTTGCCAGTGCCTTTACCATTTTGTTCCTATTCTGGACCATTACGCATCTGGCCCGCAAGATTATTCCCACAAATGAACTATCATTGGGTCAAACTATTGCCATAATTGGTAGTGGTATGATTGGTGCCCTGGCTTATACTTTTTCCGATACTTTTTGGTTTTCGGCTGTCGAAGGTGAAGTTTACGCCACCTCGTCGCTTATTACAGCTGTTGTTTTTTGGGCTATCCTTAAATGGGAAAACATTGCCGACGAACCGCACAGCAACCGCTGGATTATACTCATTGCTTTTATTGTTGGGCTTTCTATCGGTGTTCACCTTTTGAACCTGCTGGCCATACCTGCTATGGTACTTGTTTATTATTTCCGCAAATATCAGGTTACCACCAAAGGAGTTGTTTGGTCCTTAATTCTTTCGGGTATTATACTGGGAACCATTATGTGGATTATTATTCCCGGCGTGGTTAAAGTGGCTTTTGGCTTCGATTTGCTTTTTGTTAATACCTTTGGACTTCCCTTTAACTCGGGAGTTATATTTTTTGTACTTCTATTGGCTGCCGTTTTGGCTTTTGGAATTTATTATACCCGCAAAAAACAACAGGTGGTATTGAATACCATTATACTTGCGTTTACTGTAATGATGATTGGTTATTCGTCGTACGGAGTTATTATTATCCGTTCAAGTGCTACCCCTCCAATCGATCAAAACGATCCGGAAGATGCTTATTCGCTGCTGGGTTACCTGAACCGTGAACAATACGGCGAGCGTCCCCTGATGTTTGGGCAGTATTACGATACGCCTTTAAATCTAAAGAATCCTTATAAAGAGGGAGGGAAAACCTGGATGAAAGGAGAAAAGCGTTACGAAGAAGGAAAACCAAAAATCTCGTACAACTACAATCCCGAACTCACCATGTTTTTTCCACGTATGTATTCGTCAAAACCCGAACACATTCAGGATTACAAAAGCTGGGCAAAAGTCAAAGGTTATAAAGTTAAGGCCGAAAACAACCGGGGCGAATTGGAAACTTTTAACAAACCCACCTTTGTCGAGAATATGCGCTTTTTTATTCGCTACCAGATTGGTCACATGTACTGGCGCTATTTCATGTGGAATTTTGCCGGCCGGCAAAACGACATTCAGGGACACGGTGGCGTATTGCAGGGCAATTGGATTTCTGGCATTAAATTCCTCGATGAAGCGCGCTTAGGACCGCAGGATAACCTGCCAACTACTTATGCAAACAATAGGGCAAACAACAAATATTACCTGCTTCCTTTTATTTTAGGTATCATTGGTCTTATTTATCAGCTGGGAAAAGACAAAAAGAATTTCTGGATAGTTATGTCGTTGTTTATTCTTACCGGATTGGCCATTGTGGTTTACCTCAACCAATCGCCACAGCAACCCCGCGAACGCGATTATGCTTATGCCGGATCGTTTTACGCTTTTGCCATCTGGATAGGATTGGGCGTGTTGGGAATTTACGAATCATTGAAAAAATACCTGAGCGAAATGCCCTCAGCTGTTTTGGCAACCGCAGTTACCCTGTTCATACCTGCCTTAATGGCTGCTGAAAACTGGGATGACCATGATCGCTCCAATCGCTATATTGCGCGCGACTTTGCCTACAATTACCTGAATTCGGTTGAAAAAGACGGAGTAATATTTACCAACGGCGATAACGACACCTTTCCCCTTTGGTACATTCAGGAAGTGGAAGAGGTGCGCACCGATGTTCGTGTGATTTGCCTTCCCTACCTGATTACCGATTGGTACATCGATCAAATGAAATCAAAATATTACGAATCGGAACCTGTTCCTTTCAGTTTAAACAAAAACCAATACGTGCTGGGCAAACGCGATCAGGTACCTGTATTTGAACGCGTAAGCGATGCGGTTGAACTAAGCCAGGTTATCGAGTTTGTGGGTAGCGACGATGCCCGTACCCAGGTTCAAACAACCATGGGTGAGAAAACCGACTATTTCCCGACCAAAAAATTCAAAATTTCGGTCGATAAGGAAAAAGTACTTGCCGAAAATGTGGTAAAACCAGAGAATGCAGGAGAAATTGTGGATGAGATTCGTTGGAACATTGGTGCCAACTACATTCTTAAAAACGATTTAATGATACTTGATTTGCTGGCATCGGCCAACTGGGAACGCCCCATTTATTTTGTAACCGTAGGCACTGGAAATGAAACCAACATGCGTGACTATTTCCAGCTCGAAGGATTTGCCTACCGTTTTGTTCCCATTAAAACGCCTTTCGATTATCAATCCATCGGCCGTATCGATACCGATATTCTTTACGATAACCTGATGAATAATTTCCGTTGGGGTAATATGGCCGATCCCCATGTTTATCTCGACGAAAACATCCGCCGCACCATTCGCATTGTTAAAATCCGCAATAATTTTGGACGATTGGCTAAAGCATTGGTTGCCGAAAATAAAAAGGATTCGGCTCAACAGGTTATGTTACGCGGACTAGAAGTTTTACCCGTTGAAAAAATGGGATTGGAATATTGGGATTCACATTTCGTTGAAGCCTTGTTTGAAGCCGGTTTACAGGAGCAGGGACGTTTGATGGTTGAAAAAATGGCTGACGATGCCTTAAACGATTTGCGTTATTACACCAAACTCGATCGTCGGTTCCCCAATCAGGCTGAACAAGACAAACAAATCTGCTTTGCTACCGTGCAATGGCTTAATGAGATGGCTCTGCGTTATGGAGAGAAAGAACTCAGCCAGAAACTGAACCAGACTTTTGAAGAAATGTATGGTTTGTTCATGCAGGGAAACATGCAATAATCAAAAATATATAGTATAAAAAAAGCTACCTTGGTTGTTCAAGGTAGCTTTTTCTGCTTTTATTACAGCTGTATTTTTTCAACCAGCCGGTTCATTAAATAAGTTTAGGAATTGTAATTGAATCTATCATTCTTGAATGAAAAATTAACTCGCTTTTCTTTTTAGCACCGAAACCGATTCAATCAATTTACGGAAAGCATCGGTTATTAAAAGCACATACATAAGCAGGGAGAAAAGCCAAATTATGCTTAAATTAAAGGTGTAGGTATCAATTTCGAGTGTACCCAATTTTTTAACCGGGGCATAGAAATGTGCCCGGCCGTTTGAGCTGACCGGATTCCGGTAAACGGGATCCGAAAGTTGAACATAGCCTTCGCCGGTGTCGTGAATCTTCTGCAATTCGTTACGATTCATAACCAAATCGGCCAAAAAATCGTTGTAGTAATTCTTTTTCAGCTCAACCAGAGCTTCTTTGCTCCCTAATTTTTGGGTAAGTTCACTAACCTGTTCATCGAGCATGCTGATGGCTTTGTTTTGAATCTTCTGATAATATTGGGTTACCAGTTGCAGGTGTTCCTGTATTTGCTTAATCAAGGCATCGTTTATCTTATCGGGTTGTACCTGCGAAACCGCTTTGAACGGATATTTGGGTGTTCGCTGATTCAGTTTGAGTAATTCCTTGTGCAAAATTTCCACATGATGCACCCGGGCTTCATCGTTTTCAGAATATTGAATCTTTGAGATTCGAGCTGCCATTGCCGGAATCAGGTACGATGCAATATAGCTGGCTTCACTCTTCTTTTTTTCGAGGAAATAAAAGTGTTTTTGGTATTCGTTATCTCGAAATTGCTTTACAGCGATGCCTTCATATGCCCATCGTGAGACCATTAAATCTCCCAGAAGCGGAACATGTTCGTACGAACTGATGGAACGGTTCAGCTTCTCGAATTTCACCATGGTACCGCTGAAAAGGAGTTGCGGAACTACCAGAAAAGGAATCATAATGTAAATCGTGATTACAGAATCGAGCGCTGCTGAAATATTAAGGCCAATCATGTTCGATGCGCAGGCTGCTGAAAAAAGCATTAGCCAGTGGGCCATGGTAAGCCCCTTTAGTTCCATAATGCTGTGGCCAATAAGCACAAAGCTTAGGGTTTGAATGGCCGAAATCAGGAAGAGGATAAGTATTTTGCTGTTGAGGTAACTAAAACGGCTCAAATTCAAAAATTTCTCCCGTTTCAAGAGTTGCCGGTCTTTAATAATTTCCTCGGCACTTACTGTAAGCCCTATAAAGATGGCCACCACCACTGCCATAAACAGGTAAATGGGGACATTCTCGTTGGCGCTAAAAACGTATGCATTGGGATTATCGCCTGTGCCTTCGATGTATTTGGTAAAATACGCCAAAATGGCTGCCAAAAGAGGAGCTTCGAGAAAATTAATTAAGATATACTGCCGGTTCGATAGTTTTGAAAGGATGTTACGTACCGAGAAAATACGGAATTGTTTGAACACTCCCGGAATTGCAAAATTATTTTTGGGTAGTTCCTGTTTTTCGAAATCCATTTTGTTTTTCGTTGCTATATTTTTCAGGTACAATCCGGCCCATTCCTGGGGCGACGTTTTTCGGGTTCGGGTCACCCGTCCGTATTCGTCCACTACCTTCGACTCAACAATTTGCAGTACCTTTTCGGGATTTATGTTTCCGCAATGGTAACACTCGGCTTCCATGGCATTCACATGGTTACTCATGGTCTTAAAATAAACGACCGAATCGACCGGGTTTCCATAATAAATCAGGTAGCCACCCCGGTCCATAATAAGCAGTTTGTCGAACATTTTAAAGATATCGGACGAGGGTTGGTGGATATTTACTATCACCAGTTTGCCTTTTAGGGTAACCTCTTTGAGCAGGTCCATCACCATTTCAGAATCCATCGATGAAAGTCCCGAAGTGGGTTCATCCACAAAAAGAACCAAAGGCTCGCGGATAAGTTCCAGAGCTATGTTAAGCCTTTTGCGCTGACCTCCGCTAATGGTTTTTTTCAGTGGATTTCCCACAATCAAATCCTTGGTCTCGCGCAAATCCAAATCGTCGAGTATTTTGTTTACGGCACTTTCAATCTCTGTTTCGCTGTAGTCTTTAAAACACAGCCGGGCATTGTAATACAGGTTTTGATAAACACTCAGTTCTTCAATCAGCAAATCGTCCTGCGGTACAAAGCCAATAACCCCTTCCAGCTTTTTTTTGTCTTTATGCAGGTCGTATCCGTTAATCAGTATTTGTCCACTCTGTGGCAACAGGTTTCCGTTCAGCACATTCAACAGGGTTGATTTGCCTACACCGCTGCCGCCCATGATGCCAATCAGTTCGCCACCGTGTTCACTAAAGTTAAATTTATGGATGCCGTTTGTGCTGTTTTTAAAACGGAACTCCACATCTTTGGCGGTAAACACTACTTTTTGTTCCAGATGCGAGCCAATAAATTTGGCGGCAATATCGCTGTAATAAATGGTTCCCAATCGCGAACTGCGTATGGCCGAGCCTTTGGGTAGTATGTAGGTGCGGTTTAGTAAAATGCTATGACCATTCAGATATAAATCGGTTTCGCCCACATAGCGAAAAGCAAACATGTTAATCGAAGGAAGGTTCAACATTACTACACGCCCGCTCAGTTGTTTGAACTGTATGTGCTTAAAACTTTCGGCAGGTGCCTGGGTATTGCTGTCGAGTATAAGTACCTGTTCTTTAAAAGGAATTTTATCGATGTTTCCGTCCAAAATAAAGTTAAAGCTGTTTTGGTATTCTTCTTCAGGAATATTGAACACATCAGAAACCGTTTTTACAAAATCGAGTTCCTTTTCTGAAATTACTTCACCATAGCTGATAAATTCAAGCAATTGCAGCACTACCAGTATTTTTTGATCCTGTTGCAGTTCCTCGTTAATCTGCTGGCAAATACGGAGTACCTTAACGGAATTCGACGAGGTGCGTTTACGGTCGCGGTTTCCATCGCGCGACGAAGCTCCTCCCTGGTGAATCTCAATATAATCGCCAAAAAGTTCCAGGTATTCTTCCACCTGGGTTTGGCTGAGTTGCATCTTTAAATAACTTTCGACAATGGAACGCGACTTGGTCGATACGCCGTCTTTATTTACATGTGCAATTATGGCAAATAGTTGCATCAGGGCCTTTAGTACCGATTCACTCATAATAATTTGGTTTAATTGGGATTAAATTTAAGAAAATTTACATTCGTTTAGAGCTAGAAGTAAAATATTAGGCACAAATTAATTTTTTTATTTTTGCCTGATGTATCAATTCGCATGAAATGGAAAAGGTATTTCTAGAACTGGGAGGTAATCAGGGCGATCGCTGGCAATTGCTTGCTGATGCCATAAAGCTTATTGGCGATAGGGTAGGGGTTGTTGTTGGGAAATCGTCGGTTTATGAAACACCCCCTTGGGGATTCGAGAGCAGGGACTTTTTTTTAAATCAGGTAATTCAGGTTATTACCCCATTGGAACCTGAAGCTTTGATTCAGGAGTTGCAGCTAATTGAACGTTCACTGGGACGTGTGCGGGGTACACAGCAATATACCTCGCGCAGTATGGATATCGATTTGTTGTTTTACGGAAGCCGTATTTTACATACTGAAAATCTTCAGGTTCCGCATCCACGCTTGCACTTGAGGAATTTTGTTTTACTTCCCCTGTGCGAAATTGTTCCGGATTTTGTACATCCGGTACTAAAAAAGAATATAACCGAATTGTTGGCTGTATGCAGCGATGAATCCAAATGCCTTAAGGTTTCTAAGGATTGAGGTGTTAAAAAAAACAGTAATGCGGCACTTTATTCTTTGGCTCCGTAGGCCAAGTCGCCAGCGTCGCCCAAACCGGGAACAATGTACGATTTTACCGTTAACTCTGAGTCAATTGCGCCCGTCCACAGGGTGTATTTCTTGCCCACCAGATTTTTTTGCATATACTCAATGCCTTCTTTGCTGGCAATAACCGAGACGATGTGCGTGTGTTTGGGAGTTCCCTTGCGCAACAGAGCTTTGTATGCCAATACCATAGAAGCACCGGTGGCCAGCATCGGATCGACCAGAATCACTTCTTTTCCTTCGACCGATGGCCCCGAAATGTGTTCAAAATTAATCTGAAAGGTTCCGTCCTTTTCGTACTTTCGATAGGCTGTAATAAATATATTCTCTGCTTTGTCGAAAGAATTCAGGAAACCCTGATGAATGGGTAATCCGGCTCGCATAATGCTGGCAATTACCGGTTGTGCACTTAACACCGGAACTTCAGCTATGCCTAAAGGGGTGGTTACTTCTGTGGAATGAAATTCCATTTTTTTGCTTATCTCATAAGCAAAGATTTCACCAACACGTTCCAGGTTCCGGCGAAAGCGCATGCTGTCTTTTTGTATTTCCTGATCCCTGATTTCTGCAATGTATTGGTTAAATAGTGAGTTGTTCTCGCCAATGTTTATCACCATTTCTCCTGCCGTTTAAATTATGTTGTAAAAGTGCGAAAAATATCTTAGATGTCATAAGATATTCAGGTGATGTTTTTAATTTTACTTCACCTTTTTAAGCTTTTATCATTCGCAATAATGCAACTTATGAAAAAGAGAAAGTTTGCAGGAATTTTTATTTTGCTGTTTATTTTTTGGGGTTATTCCAGTGCACAATATATAAATCCTGGCATAATATTGACATTTGATGATTACTCAGTGGATAATTGGCACAAATTATTACCTGTTTTAAAAAAATATAATGCCAGAGCCACTTTTTTTGTCACAAAGCCTTATGCCTTGAATGAAGCACAGCGGCAAAGGCTTGTTGAATTGCATGACGCTGGAAATGAAATTGCAAGTCATGGATTTCATCATTACAATGCGGTAAATTTTTTGGATACTTCAAATCTGGAACAATACATAGAACAGGAAATACTTCCATCGATTCACTGGTTCGATTCTGTACTGCAAATACAGGTTCAAACCTTTGCCTATCCTTATGGAGCCCGAAATCAGCAGCTCGACGCAAAGCTTTTGGGTTATTTTTCAGTTGTACGTGGAACCAGTTATCAGCTATTTTCCAGTTTGAATAAGATATCCCGGCTTATGCATCCGGGTTTGGTTTTTGGCGTGGGCATCGACAAGAGTTATGGACACTCCATGAGTTCAGTACAACAAACTTTGCTGGATTGCCACGAAAATAGTTGCATGCAGGTTTTTTACGCTCACACGCCTGTGGATAGTGTTATAAAAAACTATCAGATAAGTTATGCAACTCTCGACAGCATTCTTGCCTTTGCCTGCAAAAATGAGCTTGCATTTTACACCATGAATGAAACACGCCTGCCTGTACCCGAAATTCCTGAAGGAGACACCCTGATAATACATCCGGAAACATCCAGTTTCTATCAAACAACAAATTCAGCTTTTGGTTATGGTTGGAGCTTAATTCCTTCTGAAGCAGGTACCATGCAAGCCTCAAACAATGAAGCCACTGTTATATGGAATGAGAGTTTTGCCGGTTTGGCAGAGCTTTCGGTAGCTTACAAAAACCGTTGTGGTATGGGTGGGCTTTCCAATGGTTTGAAAATTAGGGTGCAACATCCTGTTGCTGTTTTTGAAACAGCAGTTGCCTGGAAGCTTTTTCCCAATCCTTGCAGGGGAAGTTTTACAGTCAGTTTGATTGGTAATAATCCGAATCATGTTATTGAAATATATGACATGCAGGGAGGTTTACTGCTAAAACACGAAACTGCTGAATTACAAACGGAATTTGAAATTCAGGATAAAGGAGTTTACCTTGTGAGAATTAGTACCGTGGAAAAATCGATAAGCAAGGTTTTAGTGGTTGAATAAATGTTACAACAATCCTTCGTCGGCAAAGCTTAAATAGCTGGTGTCTCCAATTATCAAATGGTCAATTACCTGAATGTCGAGCGGAGTGGCTGCAGTTTTTATTTTATCGGTAATGGTTTTATCGTTTTGACTGGGTTGTATGTTTCCCGACGGATGGTTGTGCACCAAAATAAGGCTGCTGGCCAGTTTTTCGATACCATGCTTCAGAATTATTTTTACATCGATAACTGTCCCGGTGATTCCACCAATACTAATCCGTTCCTTATCGACAAGTGCGTTAGCCCGGTTCAGGTAAGCCACCCAAAATTCCTCGTGGGGTAAATCGCCTAAAAGAGGTTGAAACAATTCGAAGGCATCGTTGCTGCATGTGATTTTTTTCCGGTTCAGATCGGCCAGTTTGCGGCGCTTGCCCAATTCCAGAGCTGCTATTATGGTTATGGCTTTAGCTTCGCCAATACCGTTTACTTTTTTTAAATCGTTTACATTTTGCTTGCCCAACAGGTGTAGGTTGTTTTCGGCATTGGCCAGTATGTTTTTTGCCAAATCAACAGCCGATAGGTTTTTTGTTCCGGTTGCCAGCAGTATGGCAATCAGTTCGGCATCGCTAAGTGAAGCTATTCCTTTGCTGAGCAACTTCTCACGGGGGCGGTCTTCAACTGCCCATTGCTTGATGGTAAGGTTCTGATAGCTTTTCATGGACCCACGTTTTGAACAAATTTACAAAATAGTAGGCAAATAATGACGGGGTATTTTAAGTGAAATAGTATTGGTTTAGGAGAATAAAATAAACAACCACCGGCTCATCTGAGCTGATAGCTGTTTATTTTTTGGAAGAAAAATTAAATTTCTTTATCTATTTGATATTGATTGCGGTCTGAGGAGCTGCGGGATACCAGTTCGCCAAGAAAACCGCTCAGGAACAACTGGGTTCCGATAATCATACATACCAGTGAAAGGTAAAAATAGGGATTATCGGTAACCAAAATAGCACTGACTCCTTTGGCAATGGCAATGAGTTTTTTTGCACCCACAGCAATGGCAGCAAAAAAACCAAACATAAATACAAGAATTCCCAGGGTTCCGAATAGATGCATGGGTTTTTTGCCGAAGCGGGTCATAAAGATTATCGACATTAAATCGAGAAAGCCGTTTACAAAACGCTCGAGTCCGAATTTGGTAACGCCATATTTTCGGGCCTGGTGCTTAACTACCCGTTCTCCAATCAGGGTAAATCCGGCTTGTTTTGCCAGTACCGGAATATAGCGATGCATTTCGCCATAAACCTCAATCGATTTAATCACTTCGTTTTTGTAGGCTTTAAGTCCGCAGTTAAAATCGTGTAGTTTAATTCCCGTTGCTTTTCGGGCGGTCCAGTTGTAGAATTTGCTGGGGATGGTTTTGGTGATGGGATCGTAGCGCTTTTTCTTCCAGCCCGATACCATGTCGTAGCCTTCTTTGGTAATCATGTAGTATAGTCCGGGAATTTCGTCGGGGCTGTCTTGTAGATCGGCATCCATGGTAATTACCACATCGCCTTCGGCAGCCTGAAAGCCTGAGTGCAATGCCGCCGATTTGCCGTAATTCCTGCGGAATTTAATACCACGAATTGAGCCATATTCCTGCGCCAGCATCTCAATTTCGTGCCACGATTTATCGGTACTTCCATCGTCGATGAGTATGATCTCGTAACTCAGGCTTTTTTCGTACATCACTTTGGCAATCCAGGCTACCAGTTCGCTGAGCGATTCTTCTTCGTTATATAAGGGGACAACAATACTTAAGTTCATACTGAGAGTTTTAATCGTTTTCCTGAATGAATCGTAGGGGTGTTTTGATGAATACAGCGGCCAAAAGGGCTATGAGCGCGCCCATAAATACATGGGATAAGAAAACCACAAACGCCATCATACCTGGTGTAATGGTGCTTTTGTAAAGCGTTACCAGCGAATCAATTTGTTCTGGGGTAAGTCCGGGCTGCTGGGAATAAATGATTTGTATCTGATCAATATAGTAACTGATGCCCTGCGGCTGCATAAAGGCATAGTATATGTACGAAAAAAAGGCGTAGATAAATCCTGAAAAAAGAGCCAACAACAAGGCAAACTTATAAGCCTGACGATAGATAAAAACGCCCTCGTGCTGGGTGTCCCGGTATTTTCGTCCGTAAAAAAGCATCATAAAGGCCATTATGGCTGTATTCACCAGGCCAATGGTATCGCCAGGAATATGTATTCTGCCCATTATATGGTAAAAAAATAAACTTGCCGAACAGGCAATTCCCAGATACAGACCAATGGTCATGGTATATTTAACCGGATTGTTGGTTTTTGTTGTCATATTTTATTGCTTATGGGGCAAAGATACTTTTTTGTAGTTATTATTCCTCAAATTTTTATACTGAATCTAAAGTGCTTATAGTTAACATTTAAGAAGTTCAATTCGATTTATGTTTGTGTTAACCGTGTGATTTGTTGTATTTTGGAAAGGCTGATAAATTTTGCCTGCGCGTTTGCAGGTTTTTGAATTATTACTACTTTTGTGCGCGGGTAAGTCTTATACGACCAGCTCCTGCTGAAACCCCCCAGGTCCGGAAGGAAGCAAGGGTAGGTGGTTGAGCGGTGCGATGTAAGTAGCTTACCCGTTTTTTTTAGGAAAAACTCATGAAATCCAAAGTCTTCAGTATACCACAGGTGGGTGAGGTGTTAATTTGTAAGCATCACAATGCCAAACGTTTGTCGATAAAACTTCGACCAAACGAAGCACCAAAAGTAATTATTCCCAAACTGATGAGTTTTACAATGGGTTTTCGCTTTGCGATGGAGAAAACCAACTGGATTATTGAGCATGCTAAAATACTTAAAGAGAAAACAGTTTCTGGCTTCCGGTTTAACGATGAAACTGTGGTAGAAACCCGTTTTCATAAAATAAAGATTGGCCGCCATAAAGCCGTTCATGTGGGTAGTAAAAAAGAGGATGGTTTACTTACGGTTGTTTTTCCTGCAACGGCCGATATAGCCAGTGAACAAAATCAGGAACTGTTAAGGAAGTTTGTTACGCATGTTTTACGGACCGAGGCCAAAGCCTATTTACCTAAAAGAACGCAATGGCTGGCCGGTAAATTTGGATTTACTATTAATGATGTAAGAGTTAAGAACCTTAAGTCTCGCTGGGGTAGTTGTTCGTCAAAAAATAGCATCAATTTGAATATTCATTTGATGCGGCTGCCTGAACATTTGTCAGACTTTATAATTTTGCATGAATTATGCCATACAGTCCATCGGAATCATGGACCGCAGTTTCACGCCTTATTAAATCAATTGTGTGGAAACGAAAAAGCATTGAATAAAGAACTTAAAAAGTACAGTACACAATTTTAATATATGGAGAAAATAACCGAACGTTTTATTCGCTACGCTAAAATTGATACGCAATCGAACGAAAAATCGACTACTTGCCCAAGTACCAACAAACAGTTTAATTTAGCTAAACAGTTAAAAGACGAGTTGGAGCAAATGGGAATAAATAAAACCGAACTCGATGAGAATTCCTATTTATATGCTACCATTCCGTCGAATGTTAATTTTAAAGTGCCAGCCATTGGCTTTATTGCTCATTTAGATACCAGTCCCGATATGCCAGCCGATAATGTTAAACCAATTGTCGTTAAAAACTATTCGGGAAAAGATATCATTTTGAATCTGGAAAAAAACATCGTGCTTTCTCCTTCGGAATTTCCGGAGTTGCTGAACTATGTAAATCAGGATTTGGTGGTTACCGATGGCAATACCTTGTTGGGTGCCGACGATAAAGCCGGAATTTCGGCCATCATGCAAATGGCACAGTATATTTCAGAGAACCCCGAGTTTAAGCACGGGCCCATTAAGATTGCTTTTACCCCTGATGAGGAAATTGGACGTGGAGCAAACCTGTTTAATGTTAAAAAATTTGGAGCAGACTTTGCTTACACCATCGATGGGGGAGCAATAGGCGAGTTAGAATATGAGAACTTCAATGCAGCTCATGCCAGAATAAGCATTGTTGGTAAAAATGTTCATCCGGGTGAAGCTAAGAACAAGATGGTGAATGCTATTTTAATTCTGAACCGTGTTATTGGCACTTTGCCCGTTGAGGAGACGCCCCGGTATACTGAAGGTTATCAGGGATTTTATCATGTATTGCACGCCTCAGGCAATGTGGAAGGTTCAGAGGCTGAATTGTTAATACGTGACCACGATACCGAGAAGTTTAATGAGAAAAAAGAGCGTTTAAAGCAAGTAGTAAACGCTTTGAATCAGGAATACGGCAACAATTACATCACGCTGGAAATAGAGGATCAGTACTTCAATATGAAAAAAATGATTGAACCTTATTACCACATTGTTGAAACGGCTAAAGAGGCTATGGAGCAGCTTGGAATTGTTCCCAACATTAAACCCATACGCGGAGGAACTGATGGTGCAAGACTCTCATACATGGGACTGCCCACACCGAATATTTTTAGCGGTGGACATAATTTCCACAGCCGCTACGAATTTGTTCCGGTACAAAGTATGGAAAAAGCCTGCGAAACCATATTGAAAATTGCTGAACTTTACGTTCAGAAAAATGAACCCGCGTCATAAATTAATTATTGATAAATTCTTAGAAGGGAAGGTGCATCGCTTTCCCTTTTTTTGATCCTGAACATTTTATGGTTTTTGAAGTTTTACTTTGTACGGTATTAGTTGATTACCATTGCGCAATGCGCTATTATTTTACTAATGTTGCAAAGTATGATTAAAATAAACGCTTTAGGCAGTTGATTCGGTTGCTTATTTCTATTTTTGTATCGATTAATTTAAAATAACAAATCATGAAATTTTTTCTCGACACGGCAAACCTGGCACAGATAAAAGAAGCTCAGGAACTGGGCATAATCGATGGCGTAACTACCAACCCTTCGTTAATGGCAAAAGAAGGCATAAAGGGCGAGGCAAATATCTTAAAGCATTATGTTGATATTTGTGAGATAGTAGATGGTGACGTAAGCGCTGAGGTTATTTCTACCGATTTTGAAGGTATGATAGCTGAAGGTGAAAAGCTGGCCGCCCTCCATCCCCAAATAGTTGTAAAAGTTCCTGTTATAAAAGACGGCATAAAAGCCATAAAGTATTTATCGAAAAAGGGGATTCGTACCAATTGCACCCTGGTTTTTACAGCCGGACAGGCATTGCTGGCAGCTAAAGCCGGGGCCACTTATGTTTCACCTTTTGTAGGCCGCCTCGACGATATTTCGCACGACGGCATGGAACTGATAGGTCAGATTGTTGAAATGTTTAACTATTATGGTTTGGGAACCCAGGTTCTTGCCGCTTCAATCCGTAATACCATGCATATTATTAAATGTATTGAACTGGGCGCTGATGTGGCTACCTGTCCACTGGAGCCTATTCTTGGTTTACTGAAACACCCTTTAACCGAAAGTGGATTAAAGAAGTTTTTAGAGGACTACCATAAACTAAACGGCTAATTTTCACTATTTTTGGCGCAGTATTGCTTTGTTGCTTGTGTGTTTATATGCTGTTGCAATAAAGGAATACTGCATTTTTAAGGCAAAGCCTATGCTTATTAAAATATATTCTGAAAACCCAAACCCGCGCGAAGTACAAAAGGTAGTTGATATTTTACGTAATGGGGGTGTGGTTATTTTTCCAACCGATACGGTTTATGGTATTGGATGCGATATTAACAAACCCAAAGCAGTAACCCGGGTGGCGCGAATTCGCGGCATCGATTTGGAGAAGGCCAACTTTTCGTTTCTTTTTTACGATTTAAGTCATATTGCCGATTATACCAACCATTTGGCCAACGATGTGTTTAAGCTGATGAAGCGAAACTTTCCCGGACCTTTTACCTTTGTAGTTGAAGCCAACAACAAAGTTCCCCGGATTTTTAAAGCCCGTAAAAAAACCATTGGCATTCGCGTGCCCGACAACGAGATAATCCGAACGATTATTAAGGAATTGGGAAATCCCATTCTAACCTCTTCAATACACGATGAGGATGAAATTATTGAATATACTACCGATCCTGAACTGATTCACGAAAAATACGAACAACTGGTCGATGCAGTTATTGACGGCGGTTATGGCGACAATGAACCGTCCACCGTAGTTGATTGTACTACCGACGAGTTTGTAATTCTTCGACAAGGAAAGGGGGAGCTCAGGTATTAAGCTGGCAGGGTCCGCAAAAAGGAAATCAAATGCCCAACAGCTTTTGTTTGTGTAAATCGGTTCAGTACATCCTGATGTCCTGATTTTCCCATTTTTTCAATCAACCCAGGCGCATCCATCAGTCTTTTTGTTGCTTCATAAAAGGCATCAAGATTATTAAGTGGAACCAAAAAACCATCGATATCATTTTGTATAACCTCAGGATTACTGCTTACCTGGAAGGCCACTACCGGTTTTTTTGCTAACTTGGCTTCTACAATGGAATAACCAAAACCTTCCCATATCGATGGGAATACGAAAATATCAATTTGGTTCAGAAAATCGTATGGGTTTTCAACAAATCCCATAAACTGAACCTGATCATCCAATTTCTTTTTTTGGACAAGTGTTTTGAGTTCCTGTTCCAATTCACCAATGCCTCCAATAAGTATTTTGAATTTGTAGCCATCTTCTCGTAACCGTTCGGCCAAATCAATAAGGACAAATTGACCTTTTTGATAGCTTAATCTGGCCAGGTTTCCCAATACAATTTCGTGGGTTGATTTATGAAATGCTTTGCTTGAGGAAAAGTAGGGTTCAGTATCGATGCCATTATAAATAAGATGAATTTTTTCAAGAGGGAAAATTTCGGGATTATTTTGCCGTACGGTTCGGAGCGTTTCATCAGAATTTACAATCATCTCAGTAACGATGTATTTAAATATGAGTCGATTGGTCCAACTGTTTCTTAGGGGTATGGCACTGCCTCTGCGATAAATTATATGTTTTATTCCTGCCAATCGCGCAGCTAAACCAGCTGTTTTTAAGTCGGAGGGTAGGTTCATAATAAGAATGTCTGGGGATACATTCTTTAAAAGTCGGTATAATTGGAAAAGTTTAAAGGGGTTTAAGAAACTAAGATTTCCTACTCGTGTAGGAACACATTCAATTCCTGCAGTCTTAAGTTTTTGAAATAGGCGGCTGTTTTTTCGGGCAAAGCAGGTAATAGCTACATTGTTTTCGTTCAGCAAAGCACCCATTTCAGCGTGCCATTTTTCACCACCTCCCCACTTTTTGGCAGTATTGAATAAAGTTACTTTCATGCGTTTGATTTTTTATTCATAAGTTCTTTAACCTTTACCTCTTTTAAGAAGGTAGCGTGGGCTGAATTTTTACATACCACAAATCCATAAAATCCGTCAAGAAAACCGAACTTGAAAAAATACAAGGAAATAAATTTAATCAGAGGTTTAAAAGCAATTCGAACCCATGATGTTTTTTTTCCTTTCAGTATTCTTTCTTCAGCAGTCATGGTGGTAAAGCGGTTAATCGTGTCCATGTGTTGTTTTACTGAGGTAAAAGTGTAATGCAACAAATCGCCTTTTAGGAATGCGATAGCGCTTCCGGCTTGCATTTCAATTTTTTCGTGAATCTTAACACCGCCCCAATGTCCTTTTGTTCTGTCGTACAGTCGGAGTTTACGGTCGGGATACCAGCCCGAATGTTTTATCCATTTGCCGCAATAATTATTCAGCCGGTTAAATTCATAGGCATCGGCTGTAAAGTTTTCCTTTACTTTTTTAATAGAAGCCAGGAGATCAGTTGAAAGTTCTTCGTCGGCATCGATCGATAAAATATGATTGTACCGGGCCGATTGATCGGCAAAATTCTTCTGAGCAACAAAGTTATCAAAAGGATGCTCCATAAAAGTTACTCCCAACTCATTACAAATGGTTTTCGTGTTGTCACTTGAGTAGGAGTCAACTACTAAAATCTCGTCGGCAATGGGAGTCACAGATTTTATGCAGCGGGCAATGTTTTTTTCTTCGTTCAGGGTTATAATAACAACCGATAATTTAATCATTTTTTATTGCTTGATGAGAATAATAACAAGGTATAGAAAAAAATGTAAAATGAAACACCGGCTTGTGTTTCTAAAGTATCTTCGTTTATCATGCTTAAAAAGGTTATGAAAATAAACGAAATAAGCATCAGGTTATGTTTGTTTCCATGCCAAATGAGGGGGAAAAACATACTGCTTAGGGATAGCATAAAACCAAAAAGGCCAAAAGCCACAAAAAATGTAAGGTATTGATTGTGTGCACGGTGTTGATTTTCGGGGTGCAATCGGGTGTCAATTTCTGCAAAAGCTTTTTTGTAATCTTTGTTTAAATCGCCGGTGCCCACACCAAACCAAAAATGTTTTGAAATTAAGTGTCCGGCGGCTTTAAGGTATTCAATGCGCTGAGCCACCGATTTGTTATTGGCGTCTCCGCTTTTAAAATAGCGGTCAAGTTCCCATAAAATACTATAGGCTTTTATGTAGGGAATAAATTTGCTGCGATAAACACAGCTGGCATATCCTTTTTCAATCATTCGAATGTCTTCGGGTTCTAATGCCATCAATCCATCCTGGTCTTTTGGAAGACCTTTTGAAGTAAGGTAACGAATCATGGTGGCCCAAATTGAATAACCATTGGCATCTTTTCCATTAAACGGAATTTGGCTTAAGCTGGGCCAGGTTTGTCCCAGCTCCTTGTAACTTATTAAAACCCGGACATAATGACCATTTTCTTTGGTCCGTGTAGTGGTGTCGTTTAAATACAGGTTGCCACGGGGCGTTTTGTTAGGAAGTTCATTGAATGCAATAGTCTTTTTAAAGTAAAAATTGTATATCAAAACTCCAAGCAATGTGCTTGTTCCTACAACAAGCATTATAAGTACCAGCCATCCTGCTATTTTTAAGTAAGCTTTTGTAATTTGCTTGTAATAGAAAAAGAAAAGGAAGAAAACAAGAAAAAACAAAATGACCCAACTGGTTACCGACTGTAAAATTATCAGAAAAAAGAGCATCCAGATGAATAAGGCAGATAAAGCCAGGGCCATATTCTTTTTATTTAAGTGAAGTGCTTCGGCAATAAATTTACCAAGGACAACCAATACAAAAACAATCATTAAACCAAAACGGATGTGCGAAATGAAAATGGAAGCTTCACGTATGTCGGTATAATTATAGGGATAAATACCTGTGAGAATAGACATTGTAACCATGGTGCCGCTGAAAACAGCCAGAATAAACACGGCGAGTATTAAATCCAACTCTTTTTTTGTTATGGGCTTTGCGGTTCCCAATAATAAAGGAAATACCAACAAGGGTAACTTTATTTTGATATCGTGCAGGGCATATGTATAATCGGAGGTGTTAAACAGCCACAAAAAGTGAAGCAAAGGCAAAATAAGAAATGCATGTAATGCACGATTGCTTTTCAAGCGTAGCCATTTGTTTTTAAAATCGCCCTCGATGAACCAGCTAAGCAATAAAAAAAACTGCGAAGCTCCTACCAAAAAAGGCGAAAGCGGTAAGCCAACCGATAGCATAAGTAGAGATAATACCAAAAGTGACCTTCCGGGATTTTTAAAATTTAAGGCTTCCAGCATTTGAAATTGGGTAAATGCCATAGCAGATTAATAAAATACAGTAATAAATCCTTGCTCCGATTCGTAGCTGTCGGTGCCGTCCTGGGGGGTTATAACATAATAGTAGGTTCCCGGTTTAACAATTGTTCCATCGGGCAACCTGCCATCCCAGACAATTTGCTCCTGGCCAGTACGTTTAAACAGTAAATTGCCCCAGCGGCTATATATCTCAATTGAAAAACGACTCACACCATTTGAGTAGACAATGAACTCATCGTTTACCTTATCTTCATTCGGTGTAAACACATTGGGAACCTTAAAGCGGTCGTATATTTCCAGGTTTTTGCTAATTGAGTCTGTGCATCCTTTTGAATCGATAATCCGCATTTTAACCGTGTAATTGCCTGCAGCCGGGTATTTGTATAGGTAGTTTCGGTTTTGGCTTTCAATAGTTGCACTGTTGTCGCCAAAATTCCAGATGCATTTAGCAAAGGAATTGTAAAGTGTCGATGAGTCAGTGAATATTCGGCTATAGCTGGAGTATCGGGTGGTATCGATCAGAAAATCGGCACTGGGGTTTTTTGAGATTTGATAGGTTCTGCTTTTACTGTAGGTGTTGGCTCCGCTAACAATGGAGAGTGTTACGGTATAAGTTCCACTGTCGGCGTAGCTGTGGCTTGGATTTTGGTCGGTGCTTCCTGCGGTATCACCAAAATCCCAGGTCCAGCTTTCGGCAACAACTGAGGCATCGGTAAAGCTTAGCGTATTTCCCTGGCAAAGATTTCCCTGAATGGTAAAATCAGCTTGTGCAAAAACACCATTAAATAGTAGTGATATAAAAAATAGTAAAAGGTATTTATGCATGGTTCTTACGTTGATTATTCAGGAGTACATTCCCTCTTACAAACATAAAAAAATTATGGATGCAACGAAAAAAGATTGGATTGAAGTTAGCAAATTAATTTATAAAGGAGCGATTATATGTTTTTGGTGAGTTTTTGTACCACTTTAAAACTGCTCAGAAATTCTTTGGCAATAACCCGTAAAACGGTATAGGTTGGAATGGCCAGAACCATTCCGCCAATTCCGGCCAAACTACCTGCCATCATAATTATCAGAAAAATTTCCAAAGGATGCGCGTTAACGCTACTGCTGTAAATCAGGGGTTGAAACAGTACATTGTCGATGGTTTGTACGGTGGCAAATACCAAAACCATCCATCCAATTAGGGGCAATAATTCCGATTGAAAAGGTAAGTCGATGTTGGTTGCCACGCCAATCAGAATGCTGAATGCAGCACCAATCCACGGGCCAATATAAGGTATAACATTAAGAATACCGCTGAATAACCCACACAGAACAGCATGTTCAAACCCAATGCCCACCAGCCATAATCCCAGTGTAACCAGAATCATAACCAGAATAACTTCAATAATTATTCCGCCCAGGTAGCGGGTTAACAACGATTTTATCGAGTTTAATATGTGTTTAATTTCATCCGAAAACTGGTCGGGGATAACCAGCATAAGTCCATCGGAAAAAAGTGACGCATCTTTTAAAAAGAAAAAGGTGATGAACGAAATAGCAAAAAAAGCAATTAGTAAATTTCCCAGGGTGGCGGTTAATCCTGAAAAAATATTTGATAAATACGAAACGTTTAATACCGACATGAGTCGGGCAGTTATATAATTCTGGAAATCAACGCTGTTTTCAAATAAGCCCAGGTTAAGCAAAGCCTGTTGAATGTGTTCCAGTGGTTCCTGGATTTGGGAATATAGGGTATTGACATCGATTTGTGAAAGTACGTTGGCTTCGTGTATTACCAATGGTATAAACAGACTGAAAAATAAGATGATGGCTCCCCAAATCAATATTAAAGTAATGGCGGCAGCCAAACTTGTGGGCATTGTTTTTTTTCTGATTCTAAATTTTGCCAGAAGGTTTAACAAGGGCTGACCTAAAATGGAAATGGCTGCGGCTATTAGTATGTATGCCACCAACGAACGGAAGTACCAAAGGCCGGATACCAATAAAGCAATGCCAATAAATCCTATTATGTAACGAACGCGTTTATCCATAAGGTTTGTTTTTTAATGTGCTAAGGTAAGGTATAGATGCCGTAAACCGGATAATGATCGGATAAATTATTACGAAACAAGGCAAAGTGAGTGCATTGCAGCGGTTCCTGGTAAAGTATGTAATCGATGCGTAAAGCCGGGAAAAAACGGGGAAAAGTTCCACCCATACCAATATTGAATTGCTTAAAGGAATCGGTAAAACCTTTGCTTAGCGATTGGTAGGTGTACGATGCCGGTACGTCGTTAAAATCGCCGCAAAGCATTATCGGATGGGGCGATTCATCCATCATTCGGATTAAATCCCGCGTTTGAACGGCTCTTATTTGTGAGGCATTTTTTAATCGGTGCATTACCCCTTTGGCCCCTTTTATTCTTGCTTTATCATTCAATACCGGAAGACTGTCGATAAAGATATAATCTTCTTTTAAAAATTTAACCGATTCTAAATGACAGTTAATTATTCGGAGGGTATCGTCGTTAATCTTTACATCGGTAACAATGGCCATGTTGTGGGTGTTCGGAAAATGAATGTTACTTTTTTTAATGATGGGAAAACGGCTGTAAGTAGCAATTCCAAAGTTGTGACCGTTTTTTAACTGACTACTAAATGCGATATGAGCATGGGTAAAACCCTGATTTTGCATCAGGGAGTCATGAACGGGAAATGTACCGTTGGTCGAAGTAAAATACTCCTGAAAACAAGCCAAATCGGGTGAGACGCTGCGAATAAACCGATAGAACTCGCCCAACGACTGTTTGTTTTTTCGCCAGTTATACAAATCGAAAACCTTTACGTTATACGATAGTATTGAAAAAGTGGTGTTGAACTGTTTGGTTTCACGAGGCGGAATCAACTGAAACGTTTCGAGCAGGGGCTTGTTCACAAGCAAAAGAGCAAGGAGCGAAAATAAAAAGTAGAATTTTCGGAAAACAAGCCAGAAAATTAAAAACCCCAGGTTAACAAAGACCAAAATATGGAAAAACAAGGCAATGATTGCTAATCCAGGAAGTAGTGTCGGAGAAACTTTTCCGCCAGCAAATCCCAATAGTAATAACAAAATTACTATTGCATTGAAAAATAAGATGATTTGTTTTGCCAGGCGGTTAATCATAGGTTTTTTATTCGCCCAAAGATACAAATAGCAACGCAAAACTTAAAAAAAATGCGTTCAAAACCGGAAAAGTAGCAAAGCTTCTAACTTTAGTTTTTACGACTTTGCCGGAACAGAATTTCTTTTTCCTTGCTGCTTAGACTCTCGTAACCCGATTTGGCAATTTTTTCTAAAATGGCATCAATTTCTTTTTGTTCGGTTTGTTTTCGGGTATTGTATTCAATTTCCGATTCACCCTTACGATACGTTACTTTTAGTTTACTTTTGGGCTTGAACCAGTCGGTAATTGTATCCATAAGATTTCCAAATCCTTTCGACAAATCGGTTCCGCCTTTTAACTGCGAACTAAACAAATAACCAAATAGTGCTCCGCCCAGGTGAGCCAAATGTCCGCCTGCATTGCCATCGGTAATTAGAATTAAATCGAGCAAGACCGAAACCAACGCAATGTACTTGAGTTTTGCCGGACCAATAAACAGCAAATAGATGGTGTAATTGGGAACATAAACAGCAATGGCTACCACAATAGCCAATACTCCGGCCGATGCGCCCAAGGCATACGAAAAAGGCAATGCGTTTTCGAAACCCGGAAAAATGTTATAGGCCAGTATGTAAAAAGCTGCACCGCTTAAGCCTCCCAGCAGGTAAACATTCAAGAGTTGTTTTCCGGTAAGGTATTCCAAAAATATTTTACCCAGCCAATAGAGCCACAACAAATTAAAAAGAATGTGCAAAAATTGCTGATGCAAAAACATATAAGTAAAAACAGTCCAGGGCTTATGAAGCAATTGACTGAACTGCGCGGGAGCAGCTAACCAGTCAACCAGAAAGTTGCTTCCCTGAATGGCAAATAGCAGGTAGGCTGCATCGACGAGTTTTACCAGTATAAAAACGCCCAGATTTATATATATTAAACGGGTAAGCATGCTACCACGCTTAAAAGTATCTTTTAGTTCATCTAAAATTCCGTTTCCTGTCATCATAACCTTTTACTTAAAAACGATCGTATTTTCCGATTCCTTTACTGTTCCAGTATTTTATTAAGAAAAATCCAAATATCATTCCTCCCAGGTGAGCAAAGTGAGCCACGTTATCTGCTTTGAATCCTGAAACGCCCATAAAGAGTTCAGCAACTCCATATATTATTACAAAATATTTAGCTTTAATAGGGATTGGTATAAAAATTAGCATTAATTCTATATTTGGGAATAACATTCCAAATGCTAGTAATAATCCAAAAACTGCACCTGAGGCTCCTACCATTTGAGCATTTAGGTGTAAATTAAATATTCCCTGTGCCCAATCAATTGCATGGTTCAAATATTGAGGTGGATTATTACTATATAAATCAATTAGTCTGTTTAATTCATCAGTTCTGAAATTGAGATTATTATTTACAAATTTTAAAAATAGGTCTGGACTAGGTGTGTTAAGGAATGCTGTTAATTCTGCATAAATGGCGTTTAATTGAAAGTTGTTTACTAAACTTTGAATTAAAGCCGCACCAATTCCAGATACTAAATAAAATATCAGAAATCTTTTTGAACCCCATACCAACTCCAGCATTCGGCCAAACATTACTAATGCAAACATATTGAAGAATATGTGCATAATTCCGTTTGGTGAGTTCAAGCGTGCATGCATGAACATATGTGTTATTAGTTGTATCGGTTTAAAATACTCAGATTTGAAATTGTGAAGTGCAAAAATATTTGAAATATCAATTCCAATATTAAATAAAACGTTATCGGCTAAAAACACAAGAATATTAATAATCAACAGGTTTTTAATTACCGGGGGTAAGTTTCCAAATAAGGGTGCTCTATACGATTGCATTATGTTTCTATTTTAATTTTTTTTTAATTTCGTCCATCCCAATAATGGTAACAATGTTTTTTCCATCGGGAGTTAAATTAGGCATTGGCGAAACAAATAATTTGTCGTTTATATGTGCCATTTCCTCCTGACTTAAAATTTTTCCGTACGGGATTGACAAAAACTTTGCCAACGAGCGAACCATGTTTTCGCGCAACGCTTCTTTAAAATCTTTCTGGTTTTCTTTCAGGTTGTCAATTATCTGATTTACCCAATCTCCAACGTCGCTGTCGGGAAATTCGGCGGGAATGCTGTTTACAACAAAGGTGTTAGCGCTAAAGTCTTCTACCTCAAACCCCAGCCGGTTTACCTCAGAAATTACCGAACGAAAAAGTTCTGCATCCATAGTGTCCAGTTCTACTTTCTGCGGATACAACAGTTTTTGACCAAGCCCTGCCTGGGTTCCCATTTTATAAATGTATTCGTCGAATAAAATGCGTTCGTGCGCTCTTTTTTGGTCAATAACCATTAGACCTGACTTTACGGCAGTTAAAATGTACCGCCCTTTGAGCTGGAAATACCGTCGCGGTTCGCCTGGTTGATTTGATGTAAAGGTTTGTTGAACCGGGCTTTGGGGAATCTGGTTTTTAGTGTGAAACTGTTCTTTGGGTTCTGCATCAAATCCATTGTAAAGCGCCTGCCAGTCGAGTGGTGGTTTTTGGGTCGGTGCATTTCCACCTGATTGGTTAGGATTTGGTGTTTTTGAATGGCTTTGTGAATCGAAGGGATTGTAATTGGGGTTTATTTTTATTTGTGGAGGCTCAACCGGTTCACCTTTGCGCAGGTTGGGAATATCAAAGGCTTGTTCCTGATTAAAATCGATGCTGGGAACCAGGCTGTGTTTTCCCAGTCCCTCTTTTATCGTGGCTTGAACAATGGCCCATAACTCGCGTTCGTTTTCAAACTTTATTTCGGTTTTTGTTGGGTGAATGTTAATGTCGATGCTATTGGGATTGACGTCGAAATAGATAAAAAACGAAGGAAGCATTCCTTGCGGAATAACATTTTCATAAGCCGAGAGTACCGCCTTGTAAAAATAGGGGTGCTTCATGTAGCGGTTGTTTACAAAGAAAAACTGCTCGCCGGGACTTTTTCGGGCGTGTTCGGGTTTGCCAACGTAACCTTTTATTTTAGCTATGCTGGTTTCCGATTGTATGGGAACCAGATTCTGACTGGCTGAGCGCCCCAGTACATTTATTATTCGATTGTAAATTTTTGATGCGGGAAGGTTGTAAATTTCAACATCGTTATGAATGAGTTGCATATCAATTTCAGGAAACCCCAGCGCAACATGCTGAAACTCTTCCATCAGATGTTTTAATTCGGTGCTGTTCGATTTTAAGAATTTGCGACGGGCTGGAACGTTGAAAAACAGGTTTTTTACCGAAATATTGGTGCCATTCTGACAGTTGACAGGTTTTTGTTCTTCAAAATTGGACCCTGAAATATGCAGGTAGGTTCCCAATTCAGCATCGTGTTTTTTTGTTTTTAATTCAACCGTGGCAATAGCTGAAATGGCTGCCATGGCTTCGCCACGAAAACCCATGGTGCGGATGTCGAACAAATCGTTGGCTTTCCGTATTTTTGAGGTAGCATGCCTTTCAAAACACATGCGGGCATCAGTTTCTGACATTCCGCAGCCATTATCGATTACCTGAAGCAGGGTTTTACCCGCATCTTTAACCACTACCTGAATTTTTGTGCTTCCGGCATCAATTGAATTTTCGACCAGTTCTTTTAAAACCGAAGCAGGGCGTTGAACAACTTCACCTGCAGCAATCTGGTTGGCAACGCTATCGGGTAATAACTGAATAATATCGGGCATGAAAAAGAGAAGCTATTTGATTAGAAAAAAATAAAAGATGGCTAAAAGTATGACCAGAATAACCAACAAGCGCATGTTCGATTTTTTTTGTGTACGGCGGTTCATTTTAATGTAATGCGCCATTTCTTCTTTCGTAATGCGGCTTTTTCTTCCTTCCTTTTCGGCTTCAACCTCACGTTTGATTTGCTCATTACGCTCTTTTCTCATTTCAGCCCTTTCGTCGTAATAACGAGGAGTAAAGGTAAATCGTTTGTTTTTGGGTAAGCTAAAAAATCTTGCCATAGTTTTCCGATTGTTTAAAGCTACAAAGGTATTTTTATTTATTGAATCAGGGTAACGTAAATACACCAAATAATGAATGGTGCAATCAAAAATTAAAGGTATGAATTTTAATTTTTAATAAGTTTCCAAAGGATTAAGGCGCACTACTACAAATGTTTAAATACATACAGGCACGGGATGCTTTTATGGGACAGAACTTATTATTGAAGGCAATTACATTTTTGAGTTCTTTTTTTTCATCAGCTATAGAAAATTTAAAAATTATGTGTTATGTTTGCACCGCAAAAAAAGGAAACGATTTTTGTAAAGTTCTAAGGAAGGTTGAGAAAAAGTGATTTTTTTTAAAGATATTTTTGCAGATATAAAAAATTAATTACTTTTGCAGTCCGAAAACAAACGCTCCGTTCGTCTAGCGGTTAGGACGCCAGGTTTTCATCCTGGTAGCAGGGGTTCGATTCCCCTACGGAGTACTATAAATTTATTTTACACAATAATAAAATGGCAAATCATCAATCAGCTAAGAAAAGGATACGTCAGAACGAAGAGCGCAGGTTGCACAATAAATATTATGCTAAAACTGCCAGGAATGCCGTAAGAATGTTGCGTGCTACTACTGAAAAAGCTGAAGCTGAAGCGTTATTCCCAAAAGTAGCTTCAATGCTTGATAAATTGGCTAAAACCAATGTTATTCATAAGAATAAAGCTGCCAATTTAAAGTCAGGTTTAGCAAACCATGTGAGCGGTCTGTAATCAATTATTACTATATTAAAAAGCCTCAAGCGCTGCTTGGGGCTTTTTTTGTTATACCGTTTTTAAATTTAGATTTGATTCGGTAATTCCTGTTGCGCTTTTTTATAGTCATCGGGAATTCCTATATCGATAAAGTAGCCTTCACTAATTAAGGCTTGCATGTTCCAATGCTGTGTTTCTTTTTCAAGTATTTCTTTTTCGAATGAAAACTTTACGGGTAGGTTTAATGATTCAAAGCTTTGTTTTTCGATTACATAAACACCACCATTAATAAAGCCTTCGTCTATTGGTTTTTTTTCGTTGAATTTTATGATTTGCGAATCGCGGATTTCAACGGTTCCATACCTGTCGAATTGGTGCATGGGCTTTAAAGCCAGTGTAAGCTGAGCCTTTGACTTTTGGTGGTGGTGAAATAATTGTTGTAAATCAACTTTAAAAAAGGTGTCGCCATTAAGCAGAAAAACGGTGTTGCTTTTTGTGTATTTTAATGCATTTGCAATTGCTCCTCCTGTGCCCAGTGGTTCGTTCTCTATGGCATATTCAATCTCCATTCCCTGGTAATTGTTTCTGAAATAGGATGAAATGCTTTCGTGCTTATGACCAACAGCTAATACAATTCTATTTATAGGGAACTTTTTAAGGTATTTGATTAAATATGCTAAAAACGGCAAGTTACCAATGGGAGCCATGGGTTTTGGAACATCATTTACTGCTTCTTTTAAGCGGGTTCCTAAACCGCCGGCTAAAATTATTACTTCAGGGGTCATTTTTTTCCAAATAAACCTTCTTCTACTATTTCACAAAAAATATGTCCCAGCATGATGTGCGATTCCTGAATTCGCGGAGTATCAAGCGAAGGAACATTTAAAAGATAGTCGGAAAGTTCACATAGTTTTCCGCCCATGGCACCGGTCATTCCAACAGTAATCATTTTTTTTTCGCGGGCAACTTTGAGTGCTCTTACAATGTTTTCGCTGTTGCCTGATGTGGAAAAACCAATAATTACATCGCCGGGTTTGCCCACGCCATTCACATAACGCGAATAAATGTCGTTGTAGGAGTAGTCGTTGGCCACAGCAGTAACATACGATGAGTTTACATGCAGCGCCTCGGCCTCGAGCGGTGGACGATCGAAGTAAAAACGACCCGATAATTCGGCAGCTAAATGCTGTGCGTCGGCTGCACTTCCTCCATTGCCACAAAAAAGTACTTTACCTCCGTTTTGGTAACAGGCAATAATTGCCCGGGCTATTTTTTCGACGGTTTCCATCAAGGTGCCATCGTTAATAATCTGTTGTTTGGTAGCTATGGAGCTTTCTATAATCTGTTGAACATCTATCTTTTTCATGTTTGCTTTTCATTTTGCTGCAAAAATACAGTTTTATTTTTGGCAAACCTTGCAAATAAAACTGTTTGTAAGCTGCTTAATCGATGGTCCAGGTTTGCAGTCCGTTGGTTACAAATTCGTAACGTTTTACCTGTCCGCCATTTTCTTCGAGCATTTTTATTACCCGATGCCGCGAATTTCCGGGACAGTAAAAAAACATGAAACCGCCACCTCCGGCTCCTGATATTTTTCCACCGGTGGCTCCGGCCGCAAGAACCTTGCGGTACAATTCATCAATTTCAGGATTGGTAATGTTATCGGCCATTTGTTTTTTTTGTTGCCAGCCAAAATCAAGAATTTCGCCAATTTGATGTAGTTCTCCTTTTAGCAGTGCCTCTTTCATGGTTGAAGCCTGTTGTTTTATTTTTTGCATGGCCTCAATGGAACTTTCTTTTTTTTGAGTAACGTTTTGTCTTTGTGCATCAATAATTTGTGCCGATATGCGGCTGGTTCCGGTGTAATAAAGTACCAGATTATAAGCCAGTTCGTTAAGTATTTTTGGTTTAATCCGCAGGGGATTTACTATGACTTTGTCATTATCATAAAATTCCATAAAGTTTACGCCACCAAAGGTTGCCGCGTATTGGTCTTGCTTTCCGCCAGCCATATCCAGATCGATGCGTTCAATCTCGTAAGCCAGATGCGCCAAATCGTACTCGCCCAGTGGCAGGTTTAACCATTCGGCAAATGCACCCAAAATAGCTGTAACTAAAGTTGATGAAGTTCCAAGTCCCGAACCTGGAGGCGCATCAACATAAGTTGTTAACGTGAAGGCCAGGGGTTTTTTTGAATAATCGCGTACCACACGGTTGTAAATTCCTTTAGGTAAGTCGAGCTGACCATTAATTTCAAGCTGGTATTCACTGTTCAATTCGTAATATTCGCCTTTATCAACGGCATTGAGCACAATCTTATTATCATTGCGGGGTTCAATGGTGGCATAGGCATACATGTTTATGGTGGCATTTAAAATGGCGCCGCCATATAAATCACTAAAAGGTGATACATCGGAGCCGCCGCCGGCTAATCCCAAACGGAGTGGGGCTTTACTTCTGATTAGCATGGGTTTCAGTTAATTGTTTGTAAAGTTGCTGAATGGTTGATGTCATGGTGTTCCAGGCATACTTTTTCTTTTCTTCTAAAATATTCTCATGAAAGCTAGTTGCTTTTTTGTTTTCAAAAAAATCGACCAGTTTATCGGCAATGGCTTTGGGATTCGGTTCTACCACGTAGCCCACTTTTTCGTCGGGAATAATCTCGGCCAGACCGCCGACATTGGTTACCAGCATGGGTTTTTCAAAATGATAGCCAATTTGGGTTACTCCGCTTTGTGTAGCAGTTTTGTATGGTTGTGCAATTATATCAGCTGCTCCAAAATAATTCCCTACTTCAGGATCTGGAATAAAACGGTTGTGGAGTTCAATGTGTTCCTGAAGCTTGTGTTTGCTGATTTGTTGGGTGTATTTTTCCTCGTCGGAATAAAATTCGCCGGCAATAATAAGTTTTACTTTAAATTGGCGAAAGCGTTCATCGGCAAAAGCCTCGATAAGCAAGTCCAATCCTTTGTAATCGCGTATTAAGCCAAAAAATAAAATATATTGATACTTGGGATCAAGGTTCAGGTTTTGCAAAGCTTTTGGGCGTTCTACTTTTGGACCAAAGTTGTCGTACAAAGGGTGCGGACAAAATGCCCGTGGTTTTGTTGTGTCGAAATGGTCTAAATCACCCAGCACACTTTTCGACATGGCTACAAAGGCATCCACATTTTTCGAAAAATAACTTGAAAACAACTTGTCACCGGGGCGTTTTTCGTGAGGAATAATGTTGTCGAGAATCGAAATAACTTTGGTGTGTCCGTTTTTTTTTGCAATGCGTGCAATGGTTCCAAAACAGGGAGCCATAAAAGGCAGCCAGTATTTAATAATTAATAAATCGGGTTTTTGTTTTCTTATTTTTCTTCCAACTTTTATCCAATTCAATGGATTAATTGAATTTACCGACTGTTCAATTGCAAGGTTTTTTGGAGCTTCCCAATCGGCAAACTGAGTTTTGCCCGGAAACAAAAAGCCCGGATACTGGAGCGTAAATGTTTCTATTTTTGTGCTTGCTCCTTCGTCCTGAAAAGCGTTTGCCAGTCGTTCGTTATAAACAGCAAGCCCGCCCCGGTAAGGATAGGCCGTTCCCAGTATGCATATTTTTTGTGCCAAGATGCTTATCTTTTAGAATATGCGTAAAAGTATAAATTTATAAGGAAACTTCCTTGTGTTAATTGCCACGAGGCGAATTACGAAAACAATAGTTTAGGTGTTGGTTACGACTTAATAATGAAGTCAAGAATTTCAGTGGTTTGGCTGGGATGAAACCAATGGATGTTTACGTCGCGGTTCCACCAGGTAATTTGTCGTTTGGCATAGCGGCGCGAGTTGCGTTTAATCAAGCGGATGGCTTCTTCCAGATCATAAGCTCCGTCAAAATGCCCAAAAAGTTCTTTATAACCCACGGTATTTAGCGCGTTTAACTTTTTGTAAGGATAAAATTTACGTGCCTCTTCAACCAAACCAGTCCGTATCATTTCATCAACACGCTGATCGATGCGTTGGTAGAGTTCGGTGCGTTCCATTTTTAAGCCGATTTGAATAATTTTGAAGGGGCGGGGTTTTACCTGTTCGGTTCTAAAAACAGAGTAAGCTTTGCCGGTCATGTAATAAACCTCAAGTGCTTTTAGTACCCGCTTGCTGTTTTTCAAATCGACCTGATTGTAATAATCCGGATCAATTTTAAGCAATTCGTTTTGTAAGGCTTCCAATCCTTCCGTTTGTAGGCGCTTAATTAAATTCTCTCGAAGATTGGGGTCGATGGTTGGTAAGTCGTCAATTCCTTTTACCAAAGCATCGAGGTAAAGCCCTGAACCTCCGGTTAGAACAGCATATTCCGTGTGTTGAAATATGTTATTTAGTACCTGAAGTGCTTCGGTTTCGAATTTGCTGGCATTGTAGTAATCGTGAATGGTAAGATTTCCGATAAAATGGTGTTGAACAGTCGCCAATTGTATGGGTTCAGGTACGGCGGTTCCAATTTTCAGTTCGCGATACATTTGGCGACTGTCGCACGATACAATTTCGGTCTGTAATGCCTGGGCAATTTCGATACTCAGCTTTGTTTTCCCAATACCTGTGGGTCCCAAAATAACTATTAAAGTATTCGAGCGGTCATTAATAGTCATTGCCGGGTTCGGGGTTATAATCTTCTAAATCTTCGGGTAGTTCATCCTCGTAGCCAAAAGCTTCGTTGTCTTCGTCCTGATCTGCCATTAAAAATTCGTCTTCGCCAAAGTCGCAATGCAGGGTTTGTTCAGGGGTAATGCCCTCAAGTTTTGAAACTGTGGGCAGTGGAATTGGCGATTCGGCATCAATCATCCGGACAATGCTTCCAAACAATAAACGTTCTGCCAGGTAATCGAAAACATAAAGCAAGCGTTCATTTTTTTCGTGGTAAAACATTTCGATGGTAGTGTTTTCCATAATATGTGCTTGTTCGACACCCATATCGAGCAGGGTAATTTCTTCCAATTTTTCCCACGATTCGTTCGATACGAAAAATGAGGTAAGTTGTCCGGGATCAAATCCTAAACGTTCCTGGATTATTTGGTGTAATTGCAAAAAAGTTTGGTCGTGATTAATGTTCACGTCCATAATAAAGCTTTCTTCTTCGTCGGAAATAAACCGGAAGGTATAAATCATAATTTGCTGTTTAAATTCAGTAAAAAGTCCAAAGTGTTTACATTATCAGCGTAATCCCATAATTCTGGGTGCTGAGCTTCACCCAACTCATACGTTGCAAAGGGCCATTTTGTTTTACTAACTATGCATTGAATTTTAGTTTTGTTTAAACCGACAAAATGGGTAACCTGCTCTATGTCGGAATAATACTGATAATGAAGCACGGCAATGGGTGACGATAGCGAAGGATCTTCTTTGAGTAAAACCATTCCGTTGTCGTGAAATGACTCCTGATTTAATAGGAGCAGGGCTTTTTGATAATCGTAATTGTTGGCGTATTTATTATGTTGAATTACCTTACTGAATTTGGCAAAACTTTCAAACAGTCGGTTTATTTCAAAGCCTTTGGGAATCAACAGGAATGAAACATTTCGGCAACCCAGACCAAAATACGAGAAAATATCGGTAGCCAGATGCTCTAAATCGTGCAGGGTTTCGTTTCCGGTAAGCAGAGCCACTGCATTTCTGTTTTTGCGGATAATGTGTGGATATTTTTCGAAATAAGATTCAAAATAACGGGCACTGTTATCGCTTCCTGTGGCAATTATAGCGTCAACCTCTTTGATGGTTTGATCGGTAAAGGTAATTTGGTTTTGGTACCATGGGTTGATTTTAATCAGCAGTTCGCTCACTATCTGGTATAAATGTTGGTCTTTCGACGAAAGTTTGACTCGGGCTCTATTTCCGCTTATCAAAACACAAAGAATGTCGTGTAATCCCACCAGAGGTAAATTTCCGGCAAGAATCAGTCCAATGGTTTTAATTTTTTTTGGTTTTTCGATGGGGTAGTTCGAAAGCCAGTGTGTGATTTTTTGGGCCGTTAGGGAGCGACCAATGGATTGGAACGAAAGGCGAATGGAATCGGATGTGAACCAGGGATTTTCCTGCATGGCTTTTTCAAAAACTGGAGCGTAATCGCTGTTTTCGAAATTGTGGGCCAACTCAAGCATTTGGCCTCCCAGTTTGGCTAAATCGGAAGTAATTTTTGCGACACTCATTGTGGTTTAGTTTCAAATAAAAAAAGCCTGATACGATGGTTTAACACCAATCAGGCAAAGCGGTGCAAAATTAATAAATTTACTGACAAAACATATTCCAGGGCAAGACGGTAAAAATGCTTCCAACAACCCAACCCACTATCGATAAATAAATAAGTACACCAATAATCCAAAGGGAGCCAATCGAAAGGCCGACAATTCCACAAACTTTTCCGGCTTTGGCATTTTTAAACGAAGCTTCGGTATAAAGTTGCGGATTTTCCTGGTACATTTTAATGGCTTTATTTCCTAAAACCAAAGCCAGAATTCCCAGTGTAATTCCGATAACACCTGCTGCCAGGCAGCAAAAACAAACAATGCTTAAGATTCCCATTACCAAAACTCCTGTAGCATTAGGTAATTGCATCTGATTTTGAATGGTCGATTCACTTTCCATAAGGCTTTAATTTATTATGAGTTTAAAAATATAGTTTCCAACCAACAGTGCAATGGTGAAAATAAACCATAGTTTAATAAAAATAGCACCGTGTTTATAACGAATCTTAAGGTGTAAAAGTAACAGCACTATTAAAAATATGATTGGGATCAGGGCCGGATAAAGTTTGAAGCTCTCCCAGATATTTCCTTTTAGTAATTCGATAAATGCTCGTTGGAAACCACAGCCTGGGCATTCGAACCCGAAATGCTCTTTATAAAAACAGGGTTGACTGTGTTTCTCAATCCATTCAATCAGTTTGCTAAAAAATTCCAGTTTGCCCAACCCATCAATGCTCATTCATTTTTTTGTGTTGCTACAGTATGTTCGGATTTACACTTTGCAGTTCTTTTTCGAGTGTTTTTTGCTCTGTGATTTCGATAATTAAATCGATGGCTTTTTGCAGTTCGCCTTTTTCGTTTTTAAATGGTGTAAAGGTGTGGCGGAACCAGAGTTCACCGTCTTGAGTAATGTAATTGGTAATCATTGAGCCACTTTCTCCCAGATGAAGGCCTGACCATATTTCAACGAATTGGCGTTCTGGTTCATTTCCCGGAGCAAAAAATTCCTGGAACGATTTGCCAATGAGTGAGCCCGCATCTATTTTAATTTTGTTTAAAAAACTATCATTTACGGTAATAATATTTCCGTTTTTATCGATGTCGATGGTTCCCATGGTGTTATTAATTGCGGCAATGGTATTCATCATTTCAATTTCTCGTCGGGCTGCTTCTTCTTGTGTAGCCTGAAGTTCTTCCATGTTTTGGCGCAATTCTTCTTCCTGAGCCGAAAGTTCGTCGCCTCGTACTTTAGATTCCTCGAGCAGGTATTTGGTTTGTTCGTTTATGCGAACGTTCGATATGGTTGAGGCAATGTTTTCCCCAACTGATTCAACAAATTCAATCTGATATTTTTCAAATTCTTTGAACGATGCCAGTTCAATTACACCCAAAACATTTTCGTTGATAATGAGGGGAACCAGCAGCAGAAAATCGGGTTCTGCCGTTCCTAAGCCTGAGGTAAGTTTGATGTATTCTTCCGGAATTTCTTTAAGATAAACCGGCAATTTTTCAAAAGCACAACGGCCAACCAATCCTTCTTTTAATTCGAAATTCTTTTTCAGGAATTTCTCCCGGCCATAGGCAACAGCGGCTTTCATCTCGAAGTAGGGATGTGTTTCGTCGTGTTCGTTAAGAATGTAGATGGCTCCCTGATTGGCTTCAATGTAGTCAATCATATGGTTGATTACATTTTTTGATAAGCGTTCCATGTTGTCGGAATTCTGGCGCAGAATATCGCCAAAATCGGCCAATCCTTTGGTTATCCAATTTCGTATTTCGTCGGCTTTAGCCCGCTGTTTATTGGTTTCTTCAGCATTCTTAAGGTTTTGGCGCATCTCAAGCAAGGCGTTCCCCAAAATATCTTCTTCACTTAAGGCCTCAAATTTAGCTTCGTATTTTCCCTGCCCAATTTCAACAGCAAATTCCGAGGTTTTCCTCATATTATCGATGTATAAATTTAATGCATCGGCCATGTCACCAATTTCATCGTTGTTGCTTTGCATTTTTTCTTTGGGTAATATTCCTTTGGTCATGGTAAACAGGAATTCCTTAAGTTTTTGTATTGGGAAAACAATACTGCGTGTGGTAAGGAAACCGGTTAAAGCAACAAAAATAGAAACAAAAAATACGGTAAATAGCACAAAACGCTGAAACCAGCGGAATGAATCGCTCATCTCGAGGTTTATGCTGTTGGCTTGTTCATCCATCTGGGCTTTTAACAGCCCCAATTTGTCTAACAATTGTTTCGTTAATACGGTTATTTCGCCACCTTCTTCCACTTTGGGGTTTACTTCGACCAAAACCATAAAATCGTCGTAGCTTTCAAATGAATTCAGCATTTCCATGATGCCCTTTTGCTGAACAAATAAATTGGTTTCTATTAGTGTAATTAGTGAGTCAACATTTCTTTTGAATGCGGGCTCCCAGTTAACTGAAAGCTTAGCAATTTCTTCTTTTAATTTTGGAAAGTCGGTTTTGTGTATCTCTGTCAGTTTTACTTTATCGGGAGTGTCGGATTGCTGTTCGATAAACACCCAGTTTTTGGTTAACATGTAGGAGTTATTAATCATTGAAACCAACTCTTGCAGCTTTGTGGTCGATGGGTTATAAATGGTTAATATTTTCTCGTTCAATTCCTGTCTTTG
>JBFWMB010000011.1:0-73006 GCA_050251815.1 Salinivirgaceae bacterium
TTTTTAATGAATGATTGGTGCCATGCTGCAAGGGTTGTGTGGCTTTGATGCATCGAGCTTTTTCATTTGGGTTAAATGGAGTTCAGTAAAATTTGATAACAGACAAATTGTAATCAGCACATCAGCACATCAGCAAATTAGCTAAGTCATTATTCATTTAAAATCATTTTCTATGCTCAATAAAATCATTAAGTATTTTTTGGAGAATAAGCTGGTAACAGTACTTGTTCTCACAGGCCTGGTAACCTGGGGAATTGTTACCGCACCCTTCGGCTGGCAGTTTGGTGGTTTGCCATCAGACCCGGTTCCCGTGGATGCCATTCCCGATATTGGCGAAAACCAGCAGATTGTGTTTACCCCCTGGAACGGACGTTCGCCACAAGACATCGAAGACCAGATTTCCTATCCATTGACTACTTATCTTTTAGGAATTCCCGGGGTAAAAACCATTCGTAGTTCGTCCATCTTTGGTTTTTCAAGCATCTACATCATTTTTGATGAAGATATCGAATTTTACTGGTCGCGTTCGCGCATTTTGGAAAAACTCAGTTCGCTGCCTTCCGGCCTTCTACCTGAAGGGGTTCAACCCACCTTGGGTCCCGATGCAACTGCTTTGGGGCAAGTTTACTGGTACACGCTCGAAGGACGTGACAATGAAGGAAATCCGACCGGCGGCTGGGATTTGCACGAGATACGCACCGTTCAGGACTTTTATGTAAAATATGGACTAAATGCCACTGAAGGCGTTTCGGAGGTAGCTTCTATTGGGGGTTATGTACAGGAATACCAAATAGACGTGAACCCCGATGCACTGAAAGCCTACAATATACCGCTGTACAAGGTAATGATGGCCGTTCAGAAATCGAATCGCGATGTAGGAGCCAAAACCATAGAGATTAACCAGGCGGAATACCTTGTGCGCGGATTGGGCTATGTAAAAAAGATCGAAGACATTGAAAAGGCGGTAGTTGCCGTGCAGGATAATGTTCCTATAAGAATTAAGGACATAGGGGTGGTTACCCTGGGCCCTGCTTCCCGAAGGGGCGCGCTCGATAAAGACGGCGCCGAAGTGGTTGGCGGTGTGGTTGTGGCACGCTATGGCGCGAATCCCTTGCAGGTAATCAACAATGTAAAGGATAAAATTCGTGAGATTTCTCCCGGATTGCCCCAAAAGACCCTTGCCGATGGCACAGTAAGCCAGTTGACTATTGTGCCTTTCTACGACCGTTCCACATTAATCTACGAAACCCTGGGGACGCTGGAAGAAGCGCTTTCGCTTCAGATGCTAATCACAATTCTGGTGATCATCGTAATGATTTATAACCTGAGGGCATCATTTCATATATCAAGTTTGTTGCCCATTGCTGTGCTCATGGTATTTATTGCCATGCGGTTTTATGGAGTCGATGCCAACATTGTGGCATTGTCCGGAATTGCCATTGCCATTGGAACCATGGTAGATTTGGGCATCATTCTCTCCGAGAATATCGTCAAGCATTTGGATGAGGCTCCGCCCGGGCAAAAATTAATTACCACAATATACAATGGTTCGGCAGAGGTTAGCTCGGCTATTCTCACCGCTGTTTCTACTACTATTGTAAGTTTTATTCCTGTTTTCACCATGCAGGCAGCCGAAGGAAAACTGTTCGGGCCACTGGCATTTACCAAAACATTTGCTTTGGTGGCGGCACTAATCGTTTCACTTATTATATTACCCACACTGGCTCATTGGTTTTTTGGCTTCAAAATAAAAAATCCCCGTCACAATAAGTGGGTTAATGTTTTCCTTATTGTAGCCGGTGTTGCCGGATTAATTGGCGGTATTGCATGGGCAGGGGTTTTACTGGTTTTATTTGGCAGTGTGCCATTTCTTAAACCACTTGTTGCCAATAAAAAGCTATTTAGTAATCCCTTTTTGCGGTTAAATCTAAATAACATTGAGTTGATTTTAGTGGTGATTGGAGTAATATGGCTTCTGGCAAAGTATTGGTTACCAATGGGTGCAGGTAAAAGTGTACTGATGAATTTTATTTTTGTCGCACTGCTGGTTGGTTTCATTTTGGGCGCATTTACACTTTTGCAATATTCCTACAAAAGGATACTGACGTGGGTACTCAACAATAAAATTAAGTTTTTAATGATACCTGCTTTCCTGATATTGCTTGCCGTGAATATCTGGATGGGTTTTACAAGTGTTTTCGGTTTTGTTGCCAAAGGTACTGATAAATTAGGCTGGAACATCCGCACAACATCCGTATGGTCAGGGTTTGCTCATACATTTCCTGGAATTGGAAAAGAATTTATGCCGTCATTGGATGAGGGTAGTTTTTTGCTAATGCCCACATCAATGCCGCATTCGGGAGTTGAATATAACCGGAAAGTAGTTGGGCAGCTGGATATGTTGCTAACGAACATTCCCGAAGTGGAACTTGCAGTTGGCAAATTAGGGCGTGTAGAGTCGGCACTGGACCCTGCTCCGGTTTCTATGTACGAAAATATAATCAATTACAAATCGGAATATACGCTTAACGATAAAGGACACCGTATGCGCTTTAAAACCGATAAAGCCGGACGTTTTGTATTAAAAAACGGAGAAGCCTTTACCAATCAGGAACTTTTGAAGAATGGAATTTCAACCGATGAATTGATTCCCGATGAGAAGGGAAACTATTTCAGAAACTGGCGTGAACACATAAAATCATCCGATGATATTTGGAAAGAAATTGTTGCCGTAACTAAAATACCTGGCGTTACTTCGGCCCCGAAATTGCAACCTATTGAAACACGTTTGGTGATGTTGCAAACGGGTATGCGTGCACCCATGGGTATCAAAGTTTATGGTCCCGACCTTAAAACCATCGAAGAGTTTGGTTTGAAACTGGAGGGTATTCTAAAACAAGTACCCTCGGTAAAAGCTGAAGCAGCCTTTGCCGATCGTATTGTAGGCAAGCCTTACATCCACCTGAACATCAATCGTGATGAAATTTCACGTTATGGACTGAACGTGGAAGACGTGCAACAAACTATCGAAACTGCTATCGGGGGAATGAAAATTTCATCAACCGTAGAAGGCCGGGAGCGATTTCCGATTCGGGTTCGGTACCCCCGGGAATTAAGGGACGACCCCGAAGCCCTTGGAAATATCCTAATCCCAACACCTACAGGGGCACAAATCCCACTTAATCAGCTTGTGGATATAGAATATGTGAGAGGCCCGCAAGCCATAAAAAGTGAAAATACGTTTCTGGTTGGCTATGTGCTTTTTGATAAAAAAGAAGGTTTTGCCGAGGTTGATGTGGTAAACGATGCACAGGAAACGATTCAGCAAAAAATTGATGCAGGCGAATTAATCGTTCCGGCAGGAGTGAATTATAAATTTTCAGGCAGTTACGAAAATCAGGTGCGTGCCGAAAAACGATTGAGTATTATTGTTCCCCTGGTGTTTGTAATCATCTTCCTGATACTCTATTTCCAGTTTAAATCGGTAACCACTTCACTCATGATTTTTACCGGAGTGGCAATGGCATTCAGTGGTGGGTTTATCATGCTCTGGCTCTATGGGCAAGGCTGGTTTGCCGATTTCACTGTTTTTGGAACAAACCTGCGGGAACTTTTCCAAATGAACACCGTCAACCTGAGTGTGGCTGTATGGGTTGGATTTATTGCCCTTTTTGGTTTGGCTACCGATGACGGGGTGCTGATGGGAACCTATCTTGACCAAAGTTTTGAACGGAACCGCACAAAAACCATTAAAGAAATCAGGGCTGCTGTTGTAGAAGCAGGTGAGCGAAGAATAAGGCCGGCTGTAATGACCACCACAACGACCATAATTGCCTTGCTGCCGGTACTTACGTCAACCGGACGAGGGGCCGATATCATGGTACCGATGGCCATTCCGGCTTTTGGTGGGATGATTGTGGCTGCCATTACTTACTACATTGTGCCTGCACTTTACTGTATGCGTGAAGAATATAAACTTAAGAAATCGTAATCATGAAAAAATATATAGCCATAGTAATAGCAATGCTATTCTACAGTTCGCTGAGTTTTGCCCAAGCACTGGAAGATTATTATAAAATTGCTGCCGAAAACAACCCGGGATTGCTGGCAATGTATAAAGAATACGAAGCAGCACTGCAAAAAGTACCGCAAGTGAGTACCTTGCCCGACCCTACTTTTTCCTTCGGGTATTTTATCTCCCCGGTTGAAACACGAGTGGGACCACAGCAAGCGAAGTTTTCCTTAACACAAATGTTTCCATGGTTTGGTACGCTAAAAGCTCAGGGAGATGCAGCAGCGTTAATGGCTGAGGCAAAATTCCAAAGTTTCATTGATGCCCGAAACAAACTCTATTTTCAAGTGGCTTCAGCTTATTATCCCTTGTATGAGTTAAGAGATTGGATGCGCATTGAACAGGAAAATATAAAAATATTGGAATCTTATAAAACCATTGCCAATCAGAAGTTTAAAAATAGTACAGGAACTATGGTCGATGTGCTACGTGTGGATATTATGCTGAAAGATGCCAAAACCAATCTTTCTATTCTGAGAGATAAAGAAAAAACGTTGCTAACTACATTCAACAAGCTTTTAAATCGTCCTGAAAATGAATTGGTTCCGATTAGCGACACGTTGAAATCCGAGAATCTCTCAGATTATTATAGAAAAGATTCACTGATTGCAGCCAATCCAAAATTAAAAGCGTTGGATTTAAAACTTCAATCGGTTGAAGCTACGGAGCTTGCTGCCCAAAAACAAGGACTTCCCAAATTGGGTGTAGGTTTAGATTATGTAATGGTAGGTGAACGCACCGATATTTCTGTGCCTGATAACGGAAAGAATGTACTCATGCCTATGGTAAGTGTTAGTATTCCTATTTTCAGGGCGAAGTACAAGGCTTCGGTAAAAGAAGCCCAATTGATGCAGGAAAGTTACATGCTTCAAAAACAAGAAGTGGCAAATACCTTGATTTCTGAATATGAAACGGCATGGTTTCAGGTTCAGCAACAGTTGCAATTGCTTTCACTTTACGAAGAACAGATACAGACCACGCAGCAATCGTTGAACCTGCTGTTTACTTCGTATGGTAATTCAGGTAAGGAGTTCGAAGAAGTGTTGCGAATGCAGCAACAATTATTGAAATACCGGAAAATGAAAGCAACCGCTTTGGTTAAATACCAGATTTCCGTTAAGAAAATCAATTACTTAACATCTAAATGATTTCTTAATTTGCTAATGATTTGGTCGAATAATTAGCATTAGATGAATTCATATGAAATTTGAGATATGGAAAGA
Organism: Salinivirgaceae bacterium; assembly: GCA_050251815.1. Taxonomy (GTDB): domain Bacteria; phylum Bacteroidota; class Bacteroidia; order Bacteroidales; family SZUA-534; genus GWE2-40-63. Next base: position 5,296 of record JBFWMB010000011.1, read on the forward strand.
AAAAATGAGATATTGGAAGTTAGTTTTGAGTTTGCTTTGATGGTAATTGAATTCTCAGAGTTACTCGAATTAAAAGGAAAGTATGTGATTGCCCGTCAGGTTTTAAAGTCGGGTACGAGTATTGGTGCAAATATTAGAGAATCGCAAAGTGCAGAAGGTAAAGCGGATTTTATTCATAAACTTAAAATAGCGCATAAAGAAGCTGAGGAAACTCAATACTGGCCGTTGCTATGCGAGAAGGCTCCCTCGTACGCTTCACCACCCGATCAGATGATGGCAGCCTTGCTGTCGATACAAAAACTTTTGAGTAAAATAATTTCAAGTTCTAAAAAATAAATAATATGAAACTAAATAAGATTCAAATAGGCATTTATGCAGGAGTCCTGTTGTTGGGAGGTTTGATTGGCTATATAATCAGCACATCAACCAATCAGCCCATCAATGAATCAGCCCATCAGCCCATCAGCCCATTAACCCATCAAACCTGGACCTGCTCCATGCACCCACAGATACGTCAAAACGAACCGGGCGATTGCCCCATTTGCGGTATGGACTTAATTCCACTGGAAGACGACCAAAACGCCGAAATTGACCCCAATGCAGTAAGCATGTCTCCAACAGCTATGCAGTTAGCCAATGTGAGTACCGCAATTGTAGGAAAAATGAATCCGGTGAAACAAGTACGCTTAAATGGCAAAGTACAGTCCGACGAACGCTTGGTTTATTCGCAAGCATCCCATATCCCGGGCAGGATTGAAAAATTGTTGGTGGATTTTACGGGTGAATTTGTGAATAATGGACAAACCATTGCCTATGTATATTCACCCGAATTGGTTACGGCACAGGAAGAATTGTTTGAGGCACAGAAGATAGCCGAATCTCAACCTCAATTATTTGTCGCTGCTAAAGAGAAGTTGAAAAACTGGAAACTTTCCAATAAGCAAATTGAAGACATTCTGGCTTCAGGAAAAATAGTGGAAGAATTTCCGATACAGGCTGATATTGCAGGCTATGTGACTTCTAAAAAGATAAATTTAGGAGATTATATTCGCAAGGGAGAAACCATTTACGAGATTGCTGACCTTTCCAAAGTCTGGCTGTTGTTTGATGTATATGAATCCGATATAAGCTGGATTAAAAAGGGAGATAAAGTAAACTTTAGCATCGCTTCTTTACCCGGTGAATCGTTTGCTGGAAATATCACCTGGCTTGACCCTGTAATAGATCCCAAAACGCGGGTGGCAAAAGCAAGGGTTGAATACAGCAATGCTAATGGAAAACTGAAACCTGAAATGTTTGCTTCGGGCACAGTCGAGGCGAAATTATCCAATAAACCCGATGCTTTGGTTGTTCCTAAAACTGCCGTGATGTGGACAGGAAAACGTTCGGTGGTTTATGTGAAATTAAGTTCTGAACAAGGAGTCAGTTTCATCATGCGCGAAGTTACTTTGGGCCCGTCACTGGACGAAAGTTTTGTGGTGGAGAGTGGAATTATGGAGGGCGAAGAAATAGCCGTAAACGGCACATTCAGCATTGATGCCGCAGCCCAACTAGCCGGGAAACCCAGCATGATGAGTCCGCCCGGTGGCGGAGGACAGGTAATGAAAGGGCATAATCACGGTGGAATGGACATGGGCGGAAGCCAATCACAAAAAAATGTGGAGAAAAATGCAAAAGCAGAAGCGTTTAAACTTTTGACGATTGACAAGCAAGCTAAAGAGGCCTTACATCCATTATATGATTCCTATTTAAAATGGAAAGACGCTCTGACAACAGATGATTTTGCCCAAGCTCAAAAATCGGCAACAAACATGAAGTCCGTATTGGATAAAATCAATAGGAGCCTGTTTAAAGGTGATGCCCACAATGCTTGGATGGAATATCAGGGCAGCTTGAGCAAAAGTTTGGAACATGTACCCCATTTTTCTAACATAGAACAACTGCGCAAGGCTTTTCAGCCGGTTTCTGCTAAGCTCATTGAAATAACGAACACATTCACTCCTCTTGGCAAAACCATTTATGTGCAACATTGCCCCATGGCCGATGACAACAAAGGGGCTGATTGGCTGAGTATTGAGAAAGAAATCAAAAACCCCTACTTTGGAAGTTCGATGCTTACTTGCGGAGAAGTTACCAAAGAAATTAAGTAATCATTCTTTTATGCAAATTAATTGTAATAATATGAAAACAAAAGTTTTAAGTTTAGTAAGTATGTTTCTTTTAGCAACATCAATGGTATTTGCACAGGCAAAAACCGAGAAATTTGAAGTAAAAGGCAACTGCGGCATGTGCGAGAACCGCATCGAAAAAGCTGCGAAATCTGTTGAGGGTGTTTCTTCTGCCGATTGGAATCAGGAAACAAAAATCCTTGAAGTAGCTTTCGATGAATCAAAAACAACGGTGCATAAAGTGCAAATGGCAATTGCAAAGGTCGGACACGATACCCCCATGCACAAAGCCAGCGATGAAGTCTACGAAAACCTTCCCGGCTGCTGCAAGTACGAGCGGGCGAACTCAAAAATGGAAATGAAGGGCCACGAGGGTCATAAGCATTAATCAGCGATTAAAGCCATTGCGATTACAAATTAACCGCAATGGTTTTTCGCCAATTAAAATAGTAACATATGGAAAATGCCGCTAAACATAAACTAATTCAAACCGCACTGATTCTGGCCATGGCCACTATTGGCTATAATGTTGCCGAAGGACTGGTGTCGGTTTCTTTTGGCATAAGCGACGATACGCTGGCCCTGCTGGGCTTCGGTGTCGATAGCTTTGTTGAGGTCTTATCGGGCCTGGGTATTTTACACCTGGTTTACCGGATGAAGAAAAACGGTATCAACAACATTACTTCCCGTGATAAATTCGAACGACAGGCCCTTAAAATTACGGGTGTCAGTTTCTACCTGTTGGCTATAGGCCTGGTTGCCGGTTCGTTAATCAGCCTTATCACCAAAACAACGCCCGAAACAACCCGGGTGGGTATTCTCATTGCAATACTATCTATCCTCACCATGTATATTTTAATGACCTGGAAAATGAAAATTGGTAAGCAGCTAAATTCCGATGCCATTATTGCCGATGCCAACTGCACCAAAACCTGCTTTTACCTGTCGTTTATATTGCTGGTGTCAAGCGGTTTGTATGAGCTTTTTAAAATTCAATGGTTCGATGTGGCTGGTTCTCTGGGTATTGCCTGGTTTGCCTTTTCAGAGGGCAGGGAAGCGTTTGGCAAAGCAAAAGCTAGTGAATTAAGTTGCCACTGTTGCGATTAGTTTTTTTGAGTAACCAACAATTACCAGCGGCATTTACAAAAACAATCTGTAATTTTATTGCTCCGTTTGAATTGTTGGGCTTAATGTGCTTTAGGAATCAAAATAACACGGGGCCGCTTTTAAGGTAAAGCAATTGAAAAGCTGGCCGAAGTAGGCCTGGCGGGAGCAAAAGCAAACGGAATCAAGTAGTATGACTAATAAATTATTACCTCAATGGAATACCATAAAGATTTACTGCAAAGCACCCAAAAGCCCAAATGGGCAATGGTTATTGGAGTACTTAGCCTTTTGATTGCGTTGATTTGGATTCCCTTGCAATGGATGGAGAAGCATAGCCTGAGTGCTTTCGACGGAATATATTTCCTGATTTTTGTTTTTAACGGAGTTACACTGATTATGACCGGGAAGGGCTATTCGTTGGAGCGATTATTTGGTAAGGCATACCTAAGCATCGATGTGCGGGAAATTAAATTAAAGACGGGAATATTTAATAAGGAGCGCATCCTTCAATGGGAACAACTGAATGCCCTGGACTATAAGCCTAACAGCTATGAGTTTTTGTTGAAAAATGGCGAAAGGGTTAAACTCAACCTTATTAAACTCCGGTTTGAAGAGATTCAGGAACTCAAACAGGTTATAAAAACCCTGGCAACACAAAAGAAAATCCCCTTTCGGGGTAATTAAGTTTTTTTGCAGACCAATCTCAATAGTATTGCTATACGCACAGTAAATTAAAAGCAGTTAAATTTAAAAATTGAAACTATGATACAATTAACACCTGAAATGAAAGCCATGGTAGCAGCCTATCAGTGTTTTCATGCTACCGTAAGCAAAGAGGGGCTACCAAACATTGCTCCCAAACGATCCACGCGCGTACTCGACGATGCCACCCTGGTTTTTAACGAGGGAGTGGGAGGAACTACCTACCAGAATATCCTCGATGGCTCAAAAGTGGCCGTAGCCGTAGTTAATCGCGAAGTGATGGATGGCTATCGTTTTATTGGAACTCCTGAGGTTGTGACCGAAGGCGAATTGTACGAAAAATCGGCCGAAATGTCAATAAAGGCAGGAATGCCAAAACCCAAAGCCGTAATAAAAGTGCATATTGAAGAAATTCACAGCCTGAAACCCGGGCCCATGGCCGGAAAGAAAATAGCTTAATGCATCGTCACCCAAGGAAATCAGGTTAAATCCTTTTCCAGGTCTTGCGAAGCTGTTTTTTGGATTTTCTTTGTATTAATTCGCAAAAGCTGTGGTTATTTTATTCGTTTGGCACGAATTGTTTAAACACTGAAGCGGTGTAAGCTGTTGTTGCATTACAACTAAAAAACAAAATATGAACTGGACCACTGAATCAATCCCCGACTTAACGGGAAAAATAATCATAGTAACTGGTGCCAATAGCGGACTTGGACTGGAAGCCACCGGGCAGCTTAGCCGAAAAGGTGCTACCCTTATTATGGCCGTACGTAATCCCGATAATGGACGATTAGCCATGGACGAAATAAAAGCGCAGCATCCCAAGGCACGTCTTGATTTGATGAAACTCGATTTGGCCGATTTGGAATCCGTTCATAACTTTGCCCGCGAATTTCAACAAAAGTATTCGCAACTCGATGTGCTTATAAACAATGCCGGTGTTATGTTTCCGCCAAAAAGGGAGCCGAGTAAACAGGGGTTCGAGATTCAATTCGCAGTAAATCACCTGGGGCACTTTGCCCTTACGGGTTTGTTGTTAAAAACACTTATAGCAAGCCCCGGTTCGCGTGTGGTAAATCAAAGCAGTATGGCTCATAAAATGATGGGCGACATCCATTTCAGCGACTTGCAGGGTGAAAAGAGCTATCAAAAAATGAAATACTATGCCCAAAGCAAACTGGCAAACCTATTGTTTACCTATGAATTGGACCGGCAGTTTAAAGCGAATAACATCAATGCCATAGCAACAGCTTCGCATCCCGGACTATCGGCCACCAACCTGTTTCGTTCCTCCGGTGCTCTGGTCGGATTTTTTAGTTCCTTAATAGGTCAAAAAGCATCGTGGGGTGCATTACCAGTTTTACGGGCGGCTACTGAAGAAGCCTTATCGGGTTCTGAATTTTTTGGTCCCCGGGGTTGGTTTGAGATTAGTGGGCATCCGGTTCGGGTAAAGTCAACAACCAAATCACACGATGCCGAGATGGCGCGTAAACTTTGGAAGGTTTCAGAAGAACTTACCGGCGTACATTTTGATTTTGCATCTTGAAAAACGAAAGCAGGTTTATCTTTTATTTGAAGCCCAATGAATAAAACGAGCTTTAACATAGCAAAAATGGACGGTCCATCGTAGGAGCATGTGATACGGATGAAATTGGATGGTTTGCCGCAGATTACATTCTTACACTTCGATATTCCCGACCAAAAATTGCAGGTAATTCACCAGGGCGATAGCAAAGAAATTCTTTCCCGACTTGAAACGTTAAAATACGATACTACAGAACTTGCATCGGAGCCTTTTCTCTTGGAAGAATTACCAGACAGGAAGCAATGCGGAGAAAAAACCATGCTTTGAGCAGTATTGCTCATAAACTTTGCTTTTTTTGCCCTTGAGTCGCTTACCGGATTTCTTTTTGGATAGCTGGTTTTGGTGGTCGACAGCCTCGATAGGTTAGCCGATAGTATGGTTTATGGCCTGTCGCTTTGGGCGGTAGGTGGAAGTGTTCTCAGGAAAAAAAGGTAGCCCGGCTTGCCGGATATATGCAGTTACTTCTGGCAACACTCGGTTTGGTTGAGGTGCTTCGGCGTTTTTTCGGTACAGCACCTTTGCCTGAATTTTCTACCATGATAACAGTTTCCCTGCTGGCGTTGGGGGCTAATGTACTTTGTTTGTTTCTGCTCCAGAAAAGTAAAAGTAAGGAAGCCCATAGGCAGGCAAGCAGGATATTTACTTCGAACGACATTCTTATCAACGCAGGAGTTATTGTGGCCGGTATCCTGGTTTTTGTATTTGAGTCACCCTTTCCCGATTTGCTTATCGGAACACTGGTATTTGTTTTGGTAGCTCTTGGGGCATATCGCATTCTTCAGTTGGGAAAATAAGTCGTTCCACCTCCTGTATTTTGTATAACATAGTTACGGGTAATTGGGTTGTGTACAAGCTTTTGTATTGTTACAGCTAATGGTATGTTGTGCAAAAGTCCTTCCTATGACAAAATGCAGCAAAAAGCGCATGTTTTTTTTCTAGCTTTGAATCGCATAAACCAGAATGTCTAAGCAATTCGGAATGTAAAGGAGGGAAAAGAGCCAATAAAGCAGCAGAAATATTTTCTAAAGCTGTTTTTATTGATTGGCTAAGCCTCAACAAAAAAGTCGGATTTTTTTTCGGCGCATCAATCTATGGGGTTGGTTCCGATGCAGCGAACACTTCTGGTTTCACAGTTTTTAAATAGGTATACTATGAAGAATAAAGATTTCAATTTAAGTCCCGATCCCCTGGTTCGCTTTCTTCAAAAACCCAAAAGGGAATTTACCAAAGCCGATATCATAAATTATGTGGAAGCTCAGGGTATTGAGATGATTAATTTTCGCTATGTGGGTGGCGACGGACGTTTAAAAGCATTGAATTTTGTAATTCAAAGCCGCGAACACCTGGAACAAATATTATCGACTGGTGAACGGGTCGATGGCAGCAGTCTGTTTAATTTTCTCGAAACTGGTTCGAGCGATTTGTATGTGGTTCCCCGGTTCAAAACGGCTTTTTTAAATCCTTTTTCTGAGATTCCTGCTGTAGATATCCTATGTGCTTTTTTCGACAAAACGGGCAATCCACTCGAAAGTGCTCCGGGAAACATCATGCGTAAAGCCCATCGGGCGTTTTTTGAATCCACCGGTTACCAGCTCGAGGTAATGGGTGAAATAGAATATTATGTAATCAGTCCAAAAGACGATATGTACCGGGCCACCGATCAGCGGGGTTATCACGAGTCGGCTCCCTTTGTTAAATGGGAAAAATTACGTACCGATGCCTTACTGGCCATTGCCCAAACCGGAGCAGAACTTAAATATGGCCATTCTGAAGTGGGTAATTTTTGTGATGAACGCTTCGATTATGAACAGAACGAAATTGAGTTTTTGCCAACTCAGGTCGAAGATGCTGCCGATCAATTGATAATTGCCAAATGGATTTTGCGCGAAGTGGGATACCGCTACGGCGTTACGGTGAGTCTGGCTCCAAAAATTACGGCCGGAAAAGCCGGAAGTGGAATGCACATTCACATGCGTCCGGTTAAAGATGGAAGAAATGTTACCCTGGTCGATGGCAAATTAAGCGATGTGGCTAAAAAGGTAATTGGAGGTATTCTGGATATTGCGCCGGCTTTGTCGGCTTTTGGAAACCCCATTCCAACCAGTTATTACCGTTTGGTTCCCCATCAGGAAGCACCAACCAATGTGTGTTGGGGCGAACGGAACCGCTCTACCCTGATTCGTGTTCCCCTTGGTTGGGTAGGAGCCAACGATATGATAGCTAAAGCCAATCCGCTGGAAGAGCCCATGAACCGCGATTTCTCCGGTAAGCAAACTTTTGAATTACGCAGTCCCGATGGCGCTGCCGATATTTATTTGTTGCTGGCAGGTATCTGTGTAGGGGCCCGTCATGGTTTTGAAATGCCCAACGGAATTGAATTTGCCGATAAAACCCATGTCGATGTAAATATTTTCGACGAAAAGCATAAAGCCAGGCAACAAAGCCTTTCGCAATTGCCCGCCTCGTGTTTCGAAGCAGCTCAGGCGCTCATCGATAAAGCCGAAGTGTTTAAACAGCAAGGTGTTTTTACCGATGCTTTGATTCAGGGCGTAGCCCGCAAGCTACGGGAATACAACGACCAGGATTTACGAAAAAATCTGGAAGGTAATCCTGAAGAAACCATGAAACTGGTTCAACGTTTCCTGCATTGCGGATAGTGCTTTAAAACTTTTTTACTTCTATAAAACAAAGAGGTTGTCCCAAAAGGAAGGTGCATTTGCCAAAAACTTACAAAATGGAAGTAATCTTCAAAAAAGGGACGCTCCTGCCTGGCCGGCAGAAAGGGATGACGCGGATTTTGACTGATTTTCGCAGATCTAATCAGCGTAAATCAGTTTTTTCAGCGTTATCAGCGTTCTATCTCTTTTAATTTGAAAGAAGATGGTTTAAATCTTTTGCTTTTTAGACAGCCTCTTTTTTTTAACTTCATTCATCGGCGTGCTTTTAGATGTTTTGTGTGCTCTTTAAGGCTTAGAATACATAATTTTCTTTTCAACACCATGCCAAAGGCAAGCCTCTCACGCCAATTGACACCTGCTAAAACACATCTTATAAAAATCAAACTATCCTGACGCAATGGTGGGGATGAAAGCATCTATAAAATTAAATTTGGCGCAATAATACTACTATATGGCTGAATAATTACCCTTGTTACCTGGTTGATAGTGTACCTTTGACCTAACTAAACAAGAATTATGTATTTACTTGGATTCGATATAGGAAGTTCATCGGTAAAAGCCAGTTTACTCGACATTAAAACCGGGCAAGCCGTGGGCTCTGCATTTAGCCCCGATTCTGAAATGGAAATGATTGCTCAAAAGCCCGGATGGGCCGAGCAGGATCCGGAGAAATGGGTTGAAAATGCAAAAAATGCACTTCAAAAAATTAAAGCATCAACTGCAATCGATTTTTCAGCCATTAAAGCCATTGGTATTTCGTACCAGATGCACGGCCTGGTGTTGGTCGATAAAAACGGCATAGTGCTTCGTCCATCCATTATTTGGTGCGATAGCCGTGCCGTGAAAATTGGTGAATTAGCCAATCAGGAATTGGGTTCGGCGTACTGCTTAAGTCATTTGTTGAATTCTCCCGGCAATTTTACGGCCTCTAAATTAAAATGGGTCGAGGCGAACGAAAAGGATATTTACAAACAGGTTTATCGCGCCATGTTACCGGGCGATTACTTTGCCTACCGCCTTACCGGAGCCATGAAAACTACACGTAGTGGATTATCCGAAGGCATTATGTGGGATTTCAAAGAAAACAGGGTAGCACAAAAGCTGCTCGATTTCTACGGCATCGATGCTTCAGTTTTACCTGAACTGGTTGACACTTTCTCGGTTCAGGGTACGGTGAATGCCACGGCAGCCAAAGCATTCGGACTTCCTGAGGGAATTCCCGTAGCTTATCGTGCCGGCGACCAGCCTAACAATGCCTTTTCGCTGAATGTGCTGAATCCGGGCGAGATTGCTGCTACAGCGGGAACATCGGGAGTGGTTTACGGGGTAAGCGATCAGGTAAAATTCGATCCCAAATCGCGGGTGAATACCTTTCTTCATGTGAACGATTCTACCGGAGAGCAACGCTTGGGTGTATTGCTTTGCCTGAATTCAACCGGCATATTAAACTCCTGGCTCCGTAAAAATGTGATGAGCGCTACCGATAGCTATGAGCAAATGAACGAGCTGGCTGCAAAAATTCCGGTAGGTTCCGAAGGATTAATGTTCTTTCCTTTTGGAAACGGAGCTGAGCGGGTTTTGGAAAACAAAGATTTGGGTGCTCGACTCGAGGGCCTAAACTTTAATATTCATTCCAAAGCTCATGTGTTGAGAGCAGCTCAGGAAGGCATCGTGTTTTCGTTGGTGTACGGAATGGAAATTATGGAAGAAACCGGTATCGAAACCCGGGTTATTAAAGCAGCCAAGGCCAATATGTTTTTGAGTCCTTTGTTCAGGGATACCCTGGCCGGAACTACCGGCGCCACTATCGAAATGTACGAAACCGATGGTTCGCTGGGTGCAGCACGGGGAGCTGGTGTGGGAGCCGGCTATTATAAATCGTTTGGCGAAGCGTTTACCCATCTGAAAAAGCTGGAGCAGATTAAAATCCCGGAATCAGAACAACAACAATACAAAACAGCTTATCAGGTCTGGAAAAAGCGCCTGAATGAATTATTGTAAGAGTTATTAGTAAAACGAATATAATACAACTTAAAAATAAAGAATCATGAGTATAGTTTTAGGCGAAAAAGAATACTTTAAAGGAATTGGAAAAATTCAGTTCGAAGGCGTGGAATCGAAAAACCCGATGGCTTTTCGATATTACGACGAGAATCGCAAAATTGGTGGTAAAACCATGAAGGAACACCTGCGTTTTGCGGTGGCTTACTGGCACTCGTTTGTTGGCGATGGGGGCGATCCTTTTGGCAATGCAACCCGTCCGATGCCCTGGAAAGGTGCCGGCGATCCCATAGCAGCAGCAAAAAATAAAATGGATGCCGCTTTTGAATTCTTTACCAAACTGGGGAACCCGTTTTATTGTTTCCACGATTTCGATTTGGTTAGCGAAGGCAGTTCGGTTGCTGAATCGGAAAAAAGGCTGCAAACCATTGTGGAATATGCCAGTCAGAAACAAAAGGAATCAGGAGTAAAGCTTCTTTGGGGAACGGCCAATGCGTTCTCTAATCCCCGTTATATGAACGGTGCAGCTACAAACCCTGATTTTAATGTAGTGGCCTATGCCGGCTCACAGGTTAAGGCAGCACTCGATGCAACCATTGCCTTAGGTGGAACCGGATATGTTTTCTGGGGCGGTCGCGAAGGCTATATGAGTTTGTTAAACACCAACATGAAACGCGAACTGGAACACCTGGCCCGTTTCTTACACATGGCTAAAGATTATGCCCGTAAAAATGGTTTTACCGGTAAATTCTTTATCGAGCCCAAGCCTATGGAACCTTCGAAACATCAGTACGATTTTGATAGTGCTACCGTTTTGGGATTCCTGCGTCAGTACGACCTGATGGACGATTTTGCCTTAAATGTTGAAGTGAACCATGCTACCCTGGCACAGCACACCTTCCAGCACGAGTTGCAGGTAGCTGCCGATGCCGGTTTGTTGGGCAGTATTGATGCCAACAGGGGCGATTACCAAAACGGTTGGGATACCGACCAATTCCCGATTAATGTTTATGAATTGGTTGAGTCCATGCTGGTTATTCAGGAAGCAGGAGGATTTAAATACGGAGGTATTAACTTCGATGCTAAAATCAGAAGAAACTCTACTGATCTGGATGATTTGTTTATTGCACACATTGCCGGAATGGATGCTTTTGCCCGTTCATTAATTGTGGCCGATAATATTTTAACAAATTCTGATTATAAAAAACTGCGTACCCAGCGTTATGCCAGTTTCGATAGTGGAAAAGGTAAAGACTTTGAGCAGGGAAAACTTTCGCTCGAAGACTTACGCAATATTGCCGTAGCTGCTGGTGAGCCAGCTCAAATCAGCGGTAAGCAGGAATTGTACGAGGCCTTGTTGAATATGTACATTTAAAATATACCTGGCGTAAAGCCAACGTTCATTGCATCATTTTGTACCAAGCCTTCGGGAGGTAAAAGACCCGAAGGTTTCACTGTTTCTTTAACAATAGATAATTTGATGGGCTTTTTTTGTTATTTTCTGGAGCGTAGCAAAAAGGTCGGTTTAGGTTTAGGTTAACAAATAGTATAGTTAATGTGCAGTGTTGGGGTTTCTTAATCCAGTCAGCCGTTTTAGGTTAAAGTAAGAGGTTCCAATACTGCATTTTGTATCTTTTTTGTAATTATTTAAACCCACAAATAATGATCAAAAATAGTTCAGAAGGAAGCAAGTTCTATGTGTTTGGAATTACTTTGGTTGCTACGCTGGGGGGATTGCTTTTCGGTTACGATACCGCTGTAATATCAGGGGCTGAAAAATCCATACAGGCTTACCTTATCGAAGGGCTTAACCTAAGTACCCTGGTTCATGGAGCCACTACATCGAGCGCCTTAATAGGCTGCATTATTGGTGGAGCAATTTCTGGCCTGTTAGCACGTCGCTACGGTCGGCGAAATTCACTGATGCTGGCAGCTGCTTTGTTTTTCTTTTCGGCTCTGGGTTCTGCTTTCCCCGAAACTTTATTCTTTACCTACGGTGAACCAACCATGGGTTTGTTACTTACTTTTAATTTGTACCGCATTATCGGCGGAATTGGTGTAGGCCTGGCCTCAGCCGTGGTGCCCATGTATATTGGCGAAATTGCTCCGGCAAATATTCGGGGAAGGCTGGTGTCGTTGAACCAGTTTGCCATAATCTTTGGAATGCTGGTGGTTTATTTTGTAAACTGGGGCATAGCCAACGGGCAAAGCCTTGAATGGATTAATTCCATTGGATGGCGCCGTATGTTTCTTTCAGAAGCAATTCCCGCCGGTTTGTTTGGTATTTTGCTGTTTTTTGTCCCTGAAACACCCCGTTACCTGTCGTTAAACGATAAAGATGATAAAGCCCTTACCATTCTGACCCGCATTAATGGTCAACAAAGGGCGCAAAGCATTCTGAGTGAAATAAAAAGTACCATTCAAAATCATTCGGGCAACCTGTGGTCGTATGGGAAAACAGTAATTATTATCGGAATTTTGCTTTCGGTATTTCAGCAGTTTGTAGGAATTAATGTGGCTCTATATTACGCACCCCGTATTTTTGAAAGCATGGGAGCAGGTAAAGATGCCTCCATGATGCAAACTGTTGTGATGGGTTTGGTAAATGTGGTATTTACCGTGTTTGCCATCTTAACCGTCGACAAACTGGGGCGTAAACCACTGCTGATGATTGGTTCGGTGGGTATGGCTATTGGTATGTTTGCCATTGGAGCCTTGTCGTTTATGAATATTGTGGGAACCAGCACCCTGGTTTTTATCATTATTTACACTGCTTCGTTTATGATGTCGTGGGGACCCATTTGTTGGGTGCTTATTTCTGAGATTTTCCCCAATAAAATACGGGGTAAAGCAGTAGCAGTGGCTGTTGCTGCACAATGGGCAGCCAACTATTTTATATCGTCAACTTATCCGTCGATGATGGAGTTTAGTGGCGGATTAACCTACAGTTTTTATGGCTTAATGAGTGTGCTGTCGTTCCTGTTTGTGTGGAAGATGGTTCCCGAGCCCAAAGGAAAAACACTGGAGGAAATTGAACAGTTTTGGAAAAAATAATAGGTTTTTCTCAATAGGTTTTAGGTAAATTTTAGATTAAAGGTAGGCTGTAAGTTGCGTAAACCCAGCATTCACCAAGTTTTTTCTTTAATTTATTTGGTTTAGGTTTAGTGGAAAGTGCCTGCGCCAGCAGGCATTTTCTTTTTAATAATTCGGGTAATCATAAACCAGGAGCAAGGGTTTCGTGTTTATTTTTGTAGATTTATCGAAACATAAAAAGTAAAGCATGGCCGTTAAAGCACTTGGTTCCAATTATTTTTTGCACGACGACTTTCCTTTGGGCATTCGTCGGGTCGATAAGTTTCAAAATATTTCGCATGCCGACGATTTAACGGAGATTGAACATTACCACGACTTTACTGAAATTGCTTTTATTGTAAAAGGAAAAGGAACCCAGGTTATCGAAGAGCAGGAATACGCTGTTTCGGCCGGCGATGTTTTTGTATTGCAGGGGCACCAGAAACATTTTTTTAAAGATACCGAAGGGGTGGAGATTGTGAATGTAATGTATAGCGATCGCAAAAACAATCCGCTGATATCGAACGAAGTTCGTTTGCTAGAGGGTTACCGCGCCTTGTTTTTCCTCGAATCGCAATACCGCGCCTGGCACCACTTTAAGAATAAGCTGCATTTGGTGCGTAGCGAGCTGGCTAAGATTGAGATTCTGCTCAATTCCATGATACTCGAATTCAATAAGCAGCAGGAAGGCTACCGGCTCATCCTTAAGAACCGGCTCGAAGAATTGATTATTCTGCTTTCGCGTCACTATTCAAGCCTCGATGCTACCGAAGCCAAAGCACTGGTGCGCATCGGTAAGGTGATTGATTTTATGGAACTGAATTTTGCCGATAAAATCTACCTCGATGAGTTGGCCGATATGGCTTTTATGAGCACCCGCAATTTTCAACGCATCTTTAAAAAAGCGGTGGGTTCATCGCCCAGCAATTACCTGATGCAGATTCGCCTGCAGAAATCGCGTAAACTTTTGCGCGAAACCGATTTGTCGGTGTCCGAGATTGCCAGCGATACCGGCTTTGGCGATGGCAATTACTACATCAAATGCTTTAAAAAGGAAAACGGAATCACCCCGGTGAAATTCCGCATGCGTTATAGCGGGCGAAACAAGGATTGAGTTCCGTTTTAGCAGGAATAAAGAGGTTGTCCCAAAAGTAATGCGTATGTACCAAAACTTACAATATGGATGTGATCTTCAAAAAAGGAACGCTGATGACGCGGATTTTGACTGATTATCGCAGAACTAATCAGCGTAAATCAGTTTTTTTTCAGCGTTATCAGCGTCCTATCGTTTTAAATTTGAAAGTAGATGGTTTAAATCTTTTACTTTTTAGAACCGTAGACTTACCCCTGCCAGAAAATGGGTTCCCGCCTGCGGAAAATACCCATCCATGGCATAGCGTTCGCCATCGAGCAGGTAACTGTAAACCCAGGCATTGGTTTCGTAGTGGTAGTTGTCGAGGTTGTTTACCAGCAAACTAAAGGTAAGCGCATCGGCAAAAGCCGGCTTGAGGGTATAATGTATCTGTAGGTTGTTTACCAGGTAGGCATCGAGCATCCGGTCGGGGCTTTGGGTGTTGTCGATGTATTGCCGGCCTACATATTGGCTCGACAGGCCAAGGGTCAGGTTCTTGACGGGCGAAACCCGGAGCAGGCTGTTGAATACCACGTTGGGCGAGAAGGCTATATCGGTTTTGCCCCGTTGAATCTGCTCCTGGCTCCAGGTATTCCAGTTGTCGATGTATTCGGTAAAATCGAGAATTTTGTTCTCGCTTAAGCTCAGGTTCAGGTCCCAGCTAAAGAATTCGGTAAGGGTAAGTTTTCCCATAAGTTCAATACCCCGGCGGTAACTACGTTCCACGTTGGTCATAATGGCCGAACCCACATCATTAATTTGTCCGGTAAGTACCAGTTGGTCGCTGTAGGCCATGTAATAAATATTGGCTCCCAGCAGTAGCGACGGGTTATGAAACGAATACCCGGCTTCGATATCGTGCAGGTGTTCGGCTTTTGGCGTAGTTTGTCCGGGACCAATGTCGGTAAAGGCACTGCGGTTGGGTTCGCGGCTGGCCCGGGCATAATACACATAGGCTTCGGATTGTTTTCCGGGTTTTATTTTTATCCCCGCTTTGGGATTGAAGAAACTGAAATTGTGGGTCTGGCTTATGTCGCGCAAATCGTCGTCAATACCCACCATCTCATGGCTAATGTGTCGGTATTGAACATCGGCATAAAGCGAAAAGGCTTTGTTGATTTGCAGGTTGGCTTTGGCATAAGTATGCCAGTCGGTTTTGGTGCCGGTGTTTCGGTACCATTCAAAGTCTTTTTCCAGCGAGCCCATGTGCTGTGCCCAGATGAGGGTTCCGAAATGCCGTCCGTCGTAGCGGTTGGCCCCGCCACCCAGCGAGGCGTCGAGTGTTGTGCTAAGGTAGTTTAGTGAAGCTACAGCGCCGTAAAAATCGTTATCGAGCCATTTTTGACGGATTAAATTACTGCTGTAAATGGTATCCTTTACGGCAATAACATAGGGTATGCCATAGTCTTCAAAATCGTCATCTGCTTTGTATTGTTCGTAGTAACCCCGCCCGTAGGTGTAGTGCAGGGCCGCATTCAGGTTGAGCTTTTCGTTTAATTTTTGTGAAACGAAAAGCTGGTAGTGGTCCTGCTGGTAGTTGTCGGTTTCGTTTTTATAGGTGTACAGGTTGTAGGTTCTGGGGTTGGAGGCCATCATTTGTTGGGTTTCCTCCGGTGAGTATAATCCGTGGTCTTCGTAACGCTGCATGCCTTCGTAATCGCTTTCGAGGCGCACCTTGGGCACGCCGTTCCAGGCCTGGTAGGTGGTTTCGGCCCCCGAAAACACATTCACTTTTACCAGGGTGTTTTCGGCATAATACCCGCCCGACAGGTAATACGATTTTAAATCGCTGAACGCACGATCAACAAAGCCATCGGAAGTTATTTTCGATAAGCGGGCATCGAAGGCAAAGTGGCCGTGGAGCAAACCGCTTCCCACCTTTACGGTGTTTTTAAAGGTGTTGAACGAGCCGGCCGAGGAGGCTATTTCTGCATAAGCATCCTTGTCGAGGGTGTTGGTTTGCATGTTGATGGTGGCCCCAAAGGCGGCAGCCCCGTTGGTCGATGTTCCTACACCCCGCTGCACCTGTATGTTGTCGATGGAGCTGGTGAAATCGGGCATATTTACCCAAAACACTCCGTGCGATTCGGCATCGTTCAGGGGAATGCCGTTCACGGTTACATTGATGCGGTTGGCATCGGTTCCCCGGATGCGGAACCCGGTATAGCCAATGCCGGTTCCGGCATCGGAGCTGGCCACCACCGACGGGCTCAGGCTTAGTATGTAGGGCAAATCCTGCCCCAGGTTTTGCTCGCTGATTTGGTTTTTAGTCAGGTTGGTGTAGGTTCCCGGGGCCTGGTCGCTGGCCCGGGTACTTTTTACAATTACCTCGTCGGCCATAATGGCTTTGGTTTGCAGTACAAAGGCCACGGAGGTATCTTTATCGATGAGCAGGTTCAGGCTTTGTTTCTCGTAGCCCAGGTACGAGGCGCTAAGCTGGTGTGTTCCTTTATGGATGCCTTTCAACTGAAAAGCCCCTTCGGCATTGCTTACCGTTCCGGCCAGGGTGCCCGCTATCTGAATGCCTGCCCCAGCCAGGGGATGGCCCTGGACATCGGTAACGGTACCTTTGATTAAATACTGCGCCTGTGCCAGCATGGCCAAGGCAAGTAACATGACTAGTGTTGTTGTTTTTTTCATCTCTTTAAAGTTTGTGATCGCACCACCATCGGGCATCGTTGCAAACCATAGGAATGGTTGCCGTTACGCGGAATGGTCGGGTTGATCCGGTTCATTACAATAATTTTAAGGCTGGAGCTTCAGGCTGGCAGGCAGGTAAACAGAATCACCCCTTGGTGTTTCCATTTGCAATAGCATAGCAACCCTGGGCTTATCAGCCGGTTAAACTTTTTATTGCAATGGGAGATTTTTCTTATTCCCTGCGTCGGCATTACCCGTATCAGGTTCAAAGGGTATGATCTCAGCCCGTAATTATAAGGCACCCCCATTGTAAATTTCGAAACAAAGGTAAAGGTTTTTTTTAGAAAGTCGTTGTTTCTAATTTTAGTTTCACCATCGTCCGATGAAAATAAATAACGCTGCATGAGAGCAACATTTAGAGTGGACTTGATAAAGATAAGTCAACATACGGTTTATTTTTCGCCTCAAGCCGGCTGGGCTCTTCATTTTTGGCTTGACCCAAAAACGAAGCAAACCTGTCTGCCGGCCAGGCAGGAAAGTCAAGGCACCAAAAAAGAGCATCTACATCTTTACAATCACTAAGTTCGACCGGGTGATCTTCGAACAAGTTCTCAGCTTCCCGGTCTTACTAAGTGATTGTCTTGATTTCGATGACACTTTTTTGGAAGCCGCTTTGTTTTTATACCATCATTGGTCTATATTTAATACGGGATTTTACCGGTTCGTTCACTTTTTTGTTTTGCTTAGGTTGCTTCACAATAATGATTTAACGAACAAAAAAGTGTTATTTTAGAATGGTGAGGTTGCATTTTAGTCGGCGTTTTGGGTTTCCTGCGCATCTTTTTTTGACCGGCGACTGCGACGCTGTTGGATGAGCTGGTGGTAGGGTGCTATCAGGGATCAGCGAATTTAACCCAATGCATAACGGCAGGATTTATAATTCCGTTCTAAAAACCGAATGACCTTGCGGGGCATGAGAGGAAAGGTATTCCAAAAGGATTTGGGAGCTTGCCCCGCTGTTGTTGGTGGGCATGTTGCTCCCCGGGCTTACACCCGGGGCTACCGATGTTATGCCCCGCTGGGGCACTCACCATTGGGCCACAGACCGAATCATTTGCCAGCCCTGTTTAGGTGAAAACCCCGGCGGGGTTAAAGCCTGGTAGCCATGGGCTTTAGCCCGTGGTTCAGGGGATGTACCAAAATAGCGCTGCAGGCATAAACCCTGCTATGGTAAGTTCAGCTATCATGCAGCGCCACACAACGGCATCCGGAACATGACAGGGCCTTACGCTGAAACGATGCAGCCCTCACGGAAGGTAATCGCCAATCAATTATTTAAAGCTATGCTATTCCTGCTTGAACCCTTTCATGGTTTGAGAAATACCTTGTTCTTTGGTTTCAATTTTTGCATCGAATTAACCTTGTCCCGGATTAAAGCGGTGTTGTAATAGGGTCAGCGTTTTGGGTTTCCTGCTCATCTTTTTTTGACCGGCGACTGCGACGCTGTTGGATGAGCTGGTGGTAGGGTGCTATCAGGGTATTCAGCAGGTTGATCAGCTCCTGGTACTTGTCTTTGCCATTCAGGATGCTGTTTGCCTCCAAATGCCTGCGGAAATTACCATACGCTTCAATTACCTGCTTGCGTAGTTTGGTAGCTGAATCGCCCGATTGGGCTACCCGCTCGTTTAACCGTGCCCATTGACGATTGTCGAACAGGCTGTTGATTTCTTTGAGCCGGTTTGCCCACGGAGTTAAGCCGAGCAGCAAGAGTGCGTCGCGGTATTCCGGCCGGGTTTCAAAGTTATCGGTCAGGTGCCATACGTTGGCGGTTTTAGCCTGGTAATTTTGTTGTACCAAAGGAGCGCCATAACTATCGAAGCGTTTAAGCAGCAGTTGTGCCGATTTTATCCAGGCTTCATCGAAATGATGGGTGTAGCCCTTAACAACGGTATGTAAACCCCGCAGGCAGGCATCGCGTTGCCTGTCGATTTGAACCAGTTCTTTGGTAATAAGGCTTTGTCGGAATTTACCCATACTATGGTGCAGCCCGCTTAATGCTTTGCTAAGCTGTTGCAGGGGCTCATTTAGTTCAGCTGGGGGTTCCGCTTGCTGACACAGGGTGAGCATTTCACTGAAAAATGCCTCCAGTTCCTGATTCCGTAAGTAGTTTAAAGGAATAAACCGAAGCATGGCCATAAGTTTTAGGTTCCTGATTCGGGCTTTTATAGTCAAAACCTTTTCAAAATTAAGGTATTTAATGGAATTTATGCATAAAATTTTAAAGGAAATGTAAGCTATCGATAAAGATTTATAGAACTATTATAGCATCTTTAATCATTCCAATAAAGAAATATATAAATGTATTAAGAAATTAAAAAGTTCAATTAAATATATAAAGAATAAAAGCAGATTGCTTAAAACTATATATGAAGAATAAATAAACTAAACTGAATTACTAAAAACATTGCTAAAAGATTTGATGAATCGTCAGGTTAGTTGATAAACTTCTTATTCGTTTTTAGCAGTGCATACCGGCAATAAAGGCAGCTGACTTTTCCCTGATTAGTTGTGGCTGCTCTTTGTGTGGATTATGGCCACAATTGGGAACCATAAGTGGTTCGGCAGGTCCGCTGATTCCCTGAACGATATGTTGCACCTGGGCGGCCGTACCAAACTCGTCGTGTTCGCCCTGAATAATGAGCGCAGGGCAATGAATGTATGCTAGTTGGTTCTCGATGTTCCAGTGTTGGTAGTCGGGGTGGTTCCAGGTATCGGCCCAGGCCCGGAATAAGGCTTCGGTTTTGGCTCCGTGATACGTTTCGAGTTTTCTTTTTAAGTCGCCGTGGGTGTAGGCTTGTTCTGCCTCACTGATTCCTTTCAGGGTAAGGGCTTCAACAAAAATATGGGCACCAACGGTAATCAGCCCTTTTATTTTTTTGGGGTAGTGGGCAGCTGCCAGCAGCGCAATGCTGCCCCCATCGCTGTGGCCAAACAAGATTACCTGTTCCAGCCTTAATAATTCGAGTATTTCGTTCAGCAAGTGGGCTTCGCGCTCCAGGTAATCGAGCGGTCGGGTGGCATAGGGAAAGGGAGCGGATTTACCGTAACCCGGCCGGTCGTAAACCAGCACCGGGCAATGGCTGAGAGCACCCAGCTGGCGGGGAAAATCGCGCCACAGTTCAATGCACCCAAACGAATCGTGCAGAAAAACCAGGGTGGGTTTTGAGGCATCACCCGGGTAATGCGCGCTGTGTATTTTTCCCTGCGAGGTAATCAAATCCTTTGTCATAGTTGCTGTCACTTATTAAGCTGGGGAAGATACAAAACCCTGTTGAAAAAGGAAAGTCTTATCAGGTGTTGAGAAAAGGATGGTGCACAACCACAGGGTTGGGTAAATTACAGAAGGTGCAGGTTATTAAGTAATTTGTGTAAGATTTGTATCTTTGTAAAAAAAATAATTCGGATATGCCTACGATTTCTATGTTTTTTGGAATTATTATTCGAATGTATTATGCTCCTAAGGAACATAATCCTCCTCATATTCATGCGTATTATCAGGATTTTAAAGCCACGCTTTCGATTCAGGACGGAGATACCCTGCAGGGTCATCTTCCAACAAGGCAATTGCGTTTGATTCAGGCATGGATTGAGATACATCAGGAAGAATTACTGGCTAATTGGGAACTTTGCCAAAATGGTGAAAAGCCCTTTCCGATTGATCCTTTAAAATAGTTGATATGTATTTGGCGATTAAAGAGGTGCTACCACAGGATGATTACCTTTTGCTCCTGACTTTCGAAAACGGAGAAAAACGGCAATTTGATATGAAGCCCTATCTTGAATTTGGAATCTTTAAGGAATTGAAAGATTTACATCTTTTTAAAACCGTTAAAATAAGGTTCGATTCTATTGAGTGGGACAATGAAGCAGATTTTGATCCTGAGGTACTTTATAAACATAGTCATAAGCTCGATTAAGCCGATGCTTTGAACAATACGTTCAGAAAATAAGCCGTTTTTTTCGGGTCATTGAAGCTTTTATCCAGCCTCACTGATTTGTCCTGGGGCTGAAGCAGCCCAAAAGGAGGTTTTTACGCTCCACAATAAATAGATGCCCCAGCCATTTTTAAAAAGTTATTTAGTTGCTAATTAAACGCTATCTTACCTTGTATGTGCATGATTGCTGCTGCACAGATAGGTGCGGAGCTTATTTCAAAAACAGGCAAATAAGTACCCTATTTTGCCGGTATGGCAATTTAGCTTCTTTCTAAATTATACCCTAAGGTCTTGTCGGACTTTGAGATTCTAAGCACATACCGGCGCAAAAAGTAAAATTGACATTTTAGGCCCTCTTTTTGGTATGCTGTTTAGCATAATATGTGTCGGAAATTTCGTAAATTGGGACTTAATTACAGTCGGGGGATTGGGGCGTGAGATTCATAAAGGGTTTATGCAGGCTCCCGGCTTTTATCATAGTTTATCAGGAGGCAATCATGCATTAATACATATATACTATGAAAAGATATCTTTATTTATCGTTAAGCCCCGAGGCATTGATTTCGTCGATGCTTCCGCCCGAAGATTTTGGTATTTACGTGGCAACGGGAACCAAAAAGCGTACCCGTGGGCAAGCCTTATTCTTTGAAGTGGACCAGGAGCTGGTCAGCGATCAGCTGCCGCACGAGTACATTGAGCGGCGTTGTGTTCCGCAGGAAGGAGGGAGGCCAAAAAGTTCGGTTTACCTGTCGATTTACCGGGTTTTAGAAACCATTCCGCTGAAAGCCCTGCAAAAGCTGTACCTGGTTACCGACGACGGTCGGGTGCTTGGCCTGAGTCAGGGAACGTATGTTCCTTCAGAGAAGAAAGAACTGCACCTGTACCAGGAGCTCTGCCCGGTTACCCCGCGCATTGCCAGCACCCTGGCCCCGCTGGAGTTTGTACAATCCATTACCGGGGGAAAAGAGAAAGTGTCGGTTCCCCGCCTGGCCTTTGTGGAACTCCAGATGGACGATCTGGCTACCGATCCCGAAAACGGCAAAGCAGCCAACCTGCCCTATCAAAACATTCCGCACCTGCGCGATTGCCTGATGATACTTAAAACCGAGGAGGGAAAAGACAAGAAAACAATCATCCGCTTTTTTAACCGCGACCTGTTTTACCGAACCATCAAAAACGGATTCTTTGTGGGCGACAAGGATGAGTTGCTGTATTATCCCTTCCCATCGATAAGTGAATTGGAAGAGAAGCATTATCCCTGGTGGCGTTCGGCCAATACCATGGGTTTCCATTAAATAAAAAGAAAAGTTAATAGTAAATTAAAGTTTGTACGATATGAATTCAATTTTTTGGTTAATACCCATCTGTTCTCTTTTGGCGCTTGGCTTTGCCTATTATTTCTTTAAAACCATGATGAAAAACTCAGAAGGTACACCGCGTATGAAAGAAATTGCGCAGTATGTACGGGAGGGAGCCATGGCTTATTTAAAACGTCAGTATTCGGTGGTGACCCTGGTTTTTGCCGTATTGTTTGTTTTGTTTGTCATTCTGGCCTTTATGGGGGTTCAAAACCCCTTTGTGCCCATTGCTTTTTTAACGGGGGGATTCTTCTCAGGGCTTTCGGGTTTTCTTGGGATGAAAACCGCCACCTTTGCTTCGGCCCGTACGGCACATGGAGCCTCGCAGTCGCTTAACAAAGGTTTGCAGGTTGCTTTCCGCTCCGGGGCTGTAATGGGTTTGGTAGTGGTTGGTTTTGGTTTGCTCGATATCGCCATCTGGTATTGGGTGCTGAATTATATTTACGACAGCAACATCTTTGATCTGGGACTGAAAATAGCCCAGGGACTGGGATTAAGCGGTGCTGAAGCAGGTTGGTCCGATGCCTTTGTGGGCAATGCCGAATGGCTGCATGCCAAAATGGTTCACATAACCACTACCATGTTAACCTTTGGTATGGGAGCATCAACCCAGGCTTTGTTTGCCCGGGTTGGAGGCGGTATTTATACCAAAGCTGCCGATGTGGGAGCCGACCTGGTAGGTAAAGTGGAAGCCGGAATTCCCGAAGACGATCCACGTAACCCCGCCACCATTGCCGACAATGTGGGCGACAATGTGGGCGATGTGGCCGGTATGGGAGCCGACCTGTACGAGTCGTATTGTGGTTCCATTTTGGCAACAGCTGCGCTGGGTGCAGCCATCTCCTTAAATCATGGGGTATTCGACGAGAAGGCCATTCTGGCACCCATGATAGTGGCGGCCATTGGAATTATCTTCTCCATAGTGGGTGTATTTATGGTTCGTACCAAAGAAACAGCCACGGCAAAGAGCCTGTTAAACTCCCTGTTGGTTGGAACAGCGGGTAGTTCAATCCTGATACTGATAGCCATTGCCGTAATGGCTTACTTTGGCTGGTTTGGCTGGGGTATTTTTGGTTCGGTTGTGGCCGGGTTAATTGCCGGAATCGTTATTGGTCAAGGAACCGAGTACTATACTTCCGACGGCTACAAACCTACCCGGGGAATTGCTCATCAGGGGCTTCAGGGGCCTGCAACCACCATCATCGAAGGAATGGCCGTGGGTATGTATTCCACCTGGATTCCCGTGGTAACCATTGTTCTGGGTATTATTGCGGCCTATGGTTTTGCCGGTGGTTTCACCGATTTTAGTCTGGGCGTGTATGGAATTGGTTTTGCTGCCGTGGGCATGCTCTCAACCCTGGGTATAACCCTGGCTACCGATGCATTTGGTCCCATTGCCGATAATGCCGGGGGAAATGCCGAGATGGCCGAGTTGCCCAAAGAAGTACGGGAACGTACCGATGCCCTCGATATGCTTGGAAATACTACAGCAGCTACAGGAAAAGGCTTTGCCATTGGTTCGGCGGCATTAACCGCTATGGCCCTTTTGGTAGCTTATATGGAAGAGGTTCGTTTGTGGTTGGGAAAAATTCCTGAGCTTGGCGCCAGGTTCCTCGAAGTTACGGGAGCCTCGTCCCTTTCAGCGGCAACCATCGACGATTTTATTAATTTTTATGACCTAAACTTGTTTAATCCCTTGCTTATTGCCGGTTTGTTCCTGGGTTCCATGATGGCCTTTGTATTTTGTGCCATGACCATGAAAGCTGTGGGACGTGCCGCAGGTGCCATGGTGGAAGAGGTTCGTCGTCAGTTTCGCGAAATTGCCGGAATTCTCGATGGTACGGGTACTCCGGAATATGCCAAATGTGTTGAGATATCGACCAAGGGAGCACAGCGCGAAATGCTGGTGCCCTCGATTCTTGCCATTGCCGTACCGATAATTGTAGGCTTGGTTTTCGGTGTCAGCGGCGTGGTAGGTTTGCTAATGGGTGGGTTGGTCACCGGTTTTGCCCTGGCTGTAATGCTGAATAATGCCGGTGGTGCCTGGGATAATGCCAAAAAGTTTATCGAAAAGGGAAACTACGGGGGCAAGGGCAGCGATGCCCATAAAGCCGGTGTGGTAGGTGATACCGTGGGCGATCCATTTAAAGATACCTCAGGGCCTTCGTTGAATATACTGATAAAACTGATGACCATGGTATCGGTTGTTATGTCGGGGGTTACGGTTGCCTTTAGTTTACTGTAGAAGCAGCAATATAAAATTTAAAGTAACATCCTTGCTAATTATGCGTATGAGCACACGTAGCGTATAATATTAAAAAAGCCTTATCGATAAAACGATAAGGCTTTTACACAACAACAAAAATTGCATGGAAAAGAAAATTAACTGGGGCATTCTGGGAGCCGGTTCCATTGCCGGAAAATTTGCTGCAGATTTTACTTTGGTAAAACAGGGAACGCTTTATGCTGTAGGTTCACGGAAATTAGAGGCCGCCCGGCAATTTGCAGGTAAGTATGGCATTCCCAAAGCTTACGGTAGTTATACCGAGCTATTGACCGATGCCACTGTTGATGTAATCTATATTGCTACCCCGCACAATTTCCATTTTGAACAGGCCATGCTTTGTTTACAACACAACAAACACGTATTGTGCGAGAAGCCGGTAACGGTGAATGCTTCTCAACTGGAGCAGTTAATGGCCGAAGCACGCAAACGCAGTTTGTTTTTTATGGAAGCCATGTGGACCCCGTTCTTACCAGCAGTTTTAAAAGCCAAACAATGGCTCAATGAAGGAAAAATTGGTGTGGTACAATTGATACAGGCAAATTTTGGAATGGCGGGAAATCCCGATCCCAATGGGCGTTTGCTCAATCCCGATTTGGCCGGTGGTGGACTGCTCGACATTGGCATTTATCCGCTTACCCTAATTGAGATGTTTGCCCAATCGGAACCAGATTCGTGTGATGCCAGGGCTTCATTTACTGAAACCGGTGTCGATGAAAGTCTGGTAGTGCAGTTACAGTACAAAAATGGAGTTAAAGGGCAAATGGCTAGTCATATCAGGGTACCGTTGATAAACGATGCATTTATTTATGGAACCGAAGGGTATATTCAGATACCCCGCTTCTGGATGAGCAAGCAAGCCATTTTGCGGGTTAACGGAGCCGCCGATGAAGTGTTTACCGATACGACCCAAACCATGGGTTATAACTGGGAAGCCGAGGCAGTGAGCCACGACCTGTTGTTGGAGCGTAAAGAGAATGCTACCATGCCATTGGAACGCAGCTTAAAAATGATGCGGCTGATGGATGCCATTCGCCAGCAAATTGATTTGAAATATCCTTTTGAATAAATCTTTTACCTGCATTAAATCCAACGGATGCGATTGATTCATACCATAGACGAACTACTGGCGTTAAAAGGAGAAAACCTGGCTTTTTTTTACGGTGCCAAGCTTCCTGCTCCCTTTAGTTATTTTGAATTTATTCGTCGTAGTAAAGCAGCCATTCCCATCGATCACCTGATTATTTGTCCCAACATCGATGCCGATGAAACCGATTTAAAAGAACTCCGGCACCGACTCCGGATGATGGATTTGGTTAAGGATACCCCTAAGGAAACCAGTGAAATATATGGAATGTCGCTTGAATTCTGTCATGGTTCAACCGGTGAGCTTACCTTCGACGATATGTTGCACATATTGAAACGGAGGGGTAAAAATATATATGTCTTATTGCCTTGTCATTCCGAGGAAGCTTATACAGAGCATCTTAAAACCACCGGTATTAACTTTGTGTATGCCTGTAGCAAAAAACAAAGGCAGGTAAAAGCCAATAACAAACATAAAAACAGCAAATTCATTTATATGGGCGACATTAGGTCGTGCCATACGGAACCTGTTTACGACAGTCGGGATAATAAAGGTGCGTACGTAACCAAAGAAGTGGATAATTATCTGGTTGAACACCATTTGTATAAAGAGGGCCAGACAAATAAGCCTTTCAATTAAGCGGCTGTAATTTTCGTTTTCTTAATTCAATTACTGTAATTTCAGGTCTTATTCCCGCGCGTCCCGGATAGCCGATATGTCCAAATCCGCGATTTACATTGAGGTATTTGCCGGCACTTTCGTACAGTCCGGCCCATTCGGCATATTTGTATTTTACCGGGCTCCATTTAAACTTACCCACTTCAAAACCAAATTGCATTCCATGGGTATGCCCGCTAAGGGTCAGGTGAATCGGTATGCGAAAATCAAGCACTTGTTGACGCCAATGGGTTGGGTCGTGCGATAATAATACCGAGAAACTTCCCTCCGGAATTCCCTGAACGGCAGCATCGAGGTCTCCATATTGGGGAAAGGGAGGAAGCCCCCAGTTTTCGACACCTATCAGGTAAATGGTATCACTGCCTTTTGTTAGTGCCACCTGTTCATTGTTAAGCCAGGTTAAGCCCATTTCTTTCTCTAGCTGATGCAGTTGGTTCAGGTTCGCTGTTTTATCCAGTTCGCTTTTCCAACGGGCATAGGAACCGTAATCGTGGTTTCCCATAATGGTATATTTACCATAAGGGGCTTGTAGTTTCTTAATATCTTCAACATAAGGCAAAGCTTCGTAGGCATAGTTATTAACCATATCGCCGGTAAATAACAGTAAATCGGGTTCCTGTTCCTGAGCTTTTTTAAATCCCCTGGCTACCTTTTTAGCATTATCGAAGGTTCCCAGATGTAAATCGGAAAGTTGAACTATCTTAAACCCATGAAAGGCATCGGGTAAATTGTCGAAATAGAGGGGTTGTTTGTGTACTTTGTAATGGTACTTCCCGTAAATTACTCCGTAATTCAGGAATAGGGCCAGTAATCCTCCTAACGATAAGGCACTCAATCCCCAAAAAAACGAACGCGAAGTAAGTTCAGCGGTGCGGAAATTGGCTACCGTCTGGAAAAGCCACAAAAAGCCACGCAATACATCTTCGATAAGGAAAAACGAACCCATAATTAGTTTGGCAACAATTAGCGAAAAGGCCAGTCCAAAAATCAGATTTAGCCATGCGGGCTGAGTCATGTGGGTTTTCGAAAAAGCTACTATTATTAGGCCCATTCCCAGCCAGCTTATAAGTGTTGTTGCTGCGTAGCTGATATGGAAAAGTGTTTGATTGCTGAATTGCAGGCTGGTGCGTAAACCAAACCAGGAGTAAAAATCGCTTACCAGAAGTAAGGCAAAAAATATAATTAGTGCCATCATGCGCATGTTTTGTATATTGAGTTTTGTTTGAATTATTTCAACGTGTTTATTTTACCAATTTCGGGAACGTTTAAATCTATTTTTTGTTTTTCAGCGGCGGCTTTTGCCCTTTCAACAGGCTCGGTCCAGGGGTGCAGGCTGAGCTTAAATTTGCCCCAGTGTATGGGGACCATTTTTTTTCCGCCCAAATCAATATGAGCCTGAACACTTTCTTCGGGCATGTTATGGATGTATCTCCAGTTTTGGTTGTATTGTCCGCACTCAATAAAGGTTAAATCGAAAGGGCCCAATTGGTCGCCAATAACTTTAAAATGCTTGCCGTAACCGGAATCGCCACTGTAAAAAACGGAATTCTGATGGTTTTGTATTACCCACGAACACCACAGCGTACTGTTGCGATCGGTAAGCCCTCTGCCTGAAAAATGACGTGCCGGAGCAGCGGTAAGTGTAATTCCCGAAGCAAGATTAAAGCTATCCCACCAATTGGCCTCGGTAATTTTATCTTCGGGAACGCCCCATTTTACCAGCCGGTGCTTTACTTTTAACGGCACGTAAAAATGTCCGGCCTTATCTTTAAGTTTTTTGATTGTTTTTTTATCCAGGTGATCGTAATGGTCGTGCGATATTAAAACCCAATCGATAGCTGGAAGTTGCTCAACCGAATAATTTTCAGCGTAGGGAAAACTGCGGTTGCTGAATGGCACGGGTGAAGCATTATTACTAAATACCGGATCGATAAGGATTATTGTCTCATTAAAGTTTATTAGCAGGGAAGAATGCCCAAACCAAACGTATTCAATGGGCAGGCCCGAATTGTTTAGTTGGCCTTTATTAAAAGGATAGGTTTGAATTGCTTTATCGGGCACTCCATCAGGTATCTTTTTAAAAAACTGACGCATCATTTTAAAGTAAGAATCTTCGCCGGTCATCATGGGTGTTGCTTCCTGATTTTGAAACTGTCCGTTTTTATAAACTGATGGTTCCAGAAATTCGGAATCCGGAATTGAGGTTTGGGCAGCAAGTTGATTCATGAAAAGATAAAGTGTTAGATGGCTTAGCCAATTTATGATTGTTGTCACGTTACTTTTTTTTAATAAGGCCTTATAATGCAAATGCTGTACCAATCACCCAGGAGGGTTCATCCTGTCAGTTGGGTATAAAAAAACCCGGCAACAAGAATGCAGTCGGGTTTTTTATTAGGTATGTATATTAATTATTCCACATTAAATACATCTTTGAAAGCTTTCTTAAAAGTATCCTTAGGTAAAGCACCCATAGCCATTTGTGGTTGTCCGTCTTTAGGAACAAACAACAGCGAAGGAATGCTTTGAATTCCGAACATGGCTGATAATTCGCGTTGATCTTCAGTGTCTACTTTGTAAACATCAACTTTACCTTTATACTCTTCAGCCAGTTCCTCTAAAATAGGAGCTACCATCTTGCATGGCCCACACCAGTCAGCGTAGAAGTCAATTATGCAGGGTAATTCACCTTCAAATTTCCACTCTTTATTTTGCTCAAAGTTGAAGACTTTTTCCTTAAAAGTTTCTTGTGTCAAGTACTCAATCATGATTATTCTGTTTTTAAAATTATTTTTAAAATATGTAGATATCTAGATACGTTTCAATTACCATGCCAGTTTTTTTTGTTTGGTTATTGTTACTTAGCAGGATGATTGATTACAGAGGATTCCAAGTGTTTTTTAAGTTATATGTATGCTAATATAACAACAAACTATTAAAAACGTTTAATTTTGCAGCCGTTAATAATGGAAACAACTGTGAATGGATCAGCATTTAAATCATAAAATATTTACCAGCATATCAGAAGTTTGCGGAGCGATGGGTATTGAAGCCTTTGTTATTGGAGGCTTTGTGCGCGATGTGCTCTTAAAGCGCCCTTCGAACGATATCGACATTGTGACTGTAGGCAGTGGTATTGATTTGGCATTAAGAGTAGCTCATAAATTGAACCCCAAAATCAAAGTTTCGGTATTCAAGAATTTTGGTACAGCCATGTTCCGATACAAGGAATGGGAAGTGGAGTTTGTGGGAGCCCGAAAAGAATCGTATCAGCGTAATTCACGAAAACCCATTGTGGAAAATGGTACCCTTGAGGATGACCAGAACCGGCGCGATTTCACCATCAATGCATTGGCATTAAGTCTGCATCCCGATTCGTTTGGTAAACTTACCGATCCGTTTAATGGCGTTCAAGATTTGCACGATGGCATTATCCGCACACCGCTTAATCCCGACACCACTTATTCCGACGATCCCTTGCGGATGTTACGCGCCATACGTTTTGCCAATCAATTGAACTTTACTATTGAACAGGAATCGCTCGATGCCATTGAACGAAACAAAGAACGCATCGAAATCATTTCGTTCGAGCGCATCCATGTGGAGCTGAATAAGATAATGATGTGTACAAAGCCAAGTGTTGGTTTTAAGTTGCTGCAAAAAACCGGATTACTGCAATTGATTCTTCCGGAGCTTGATGCGTTGAAAGGGGTGGACGAAATCAATGGAAAGAAGCATAAAGATAACTTTTATCATACGCTTCAGGTACTCGATAATATCTGCCAAACCACCGACGACCTATGGTTACGCTGGTCGGCGCTGCTTCACGATATTGCCAAGCCGCGTACAAAAAAATATATTGACGGACAGGGTTGGACTTTTCATGGCCATGAATTTATTGGAACAAAGATGATTCCTGCCATTTTTAAAAAGCTGAAGTTACCGCTAAATGATAAAATGAAATATGTGCAAAAAATGGTAGGGCTGCATATGCGACCGGTAGTTTTGGCACAGGAGGAGGTTACTGATAGCGCCATTAGACGGTTGCTTTTTGATGCAGGCGATGCTATTGATGATTTAATGTTGCTTTGTGACGCTGACATAACGTCGAAGAATCCTGACAAAGTGGCCCGCTACCTCGACAATTACCAATTGGTAAGAGAAAAACTTAAAGAAGTAGAAGCTAAAGATCGGATTCGAAACTGGCAGCCACCCATATCAGGCGAAGAAATTATGGAAACTTTTGGTTTAAAACCCTGCAGGGATATCGGAACCATAAAAACAGCCATTAAAGATGCCATATTGGATGGTCTAATTGAAAATTCATACGAAGCAGCCTACCAATTGATGCTGGATGAAGGAGCCCGTTTAGGACATCATCCTGTTAAATAAAGGTTGTTTATTCATTGTTCATCAGGTCGAGGAAAACCGGCAAGTGATCGGAAAAACCCCCGTTGTATTTAAAACCCACATAAGTCCGGTAGGGTTTATCACCCAGAAATGCTTTATCGGGCTCTAACAGAAAAGGTGCCTTAAAGATGCAAAGTTTATCGGTAGTTGTATAAGTTTTTTGGCTTTTGTTTAACAATCCTCCGGAAACAATTACCTGATCGAGCAGCGCCCACTGCCCCTGATATTTATGTGAACCTTCATTCTTTGCATACCGCAATTCGTATGACAGGTTTACCACTTGACTTTGTTTTGTAGAATCATAGGCTGGCAAAGCATTTAAAGTTTTTAACAGGCTGGTATTATTGGGTTCGTCGTTAAAATCACCCATTATTACAATTAAAGCCTTCGGATTCGTATCGAGAATTGAATCGGTTTTGTGTTTAAGCAGTCCGGCTACAAAAATCCGGTTTTCTTCGCTCTCCAATTGTCCACCATAACGCGAGGGCCAGTGATTTACAAAAACATGTAAGGTGTCGTTATTGGGTATAATTCCCCGGGCATAAACTATATCGCGGGTTTTTCGCTTATTTAGCGGATAATCAACAGCAATAAATTCAGTATAAACGGGCCGGAAACTTTTGGGTTGATATAGTAAAGCCACATCAATGCCCCGCGCATCGGGCGATTCCTGATGAATTATCTGATATCCAAAAACGTATAAAGGCGATTGACGTGTTAAGTAATTAAGCACGTTGCGATTCTCAATTTCGCACAAGCCAACTAATTCGGGAGGATTCCAGCCACCTACTGCCGTTATAACCTTGCTGAGCTGACTTTGCTTCTGATAATAGCGGAATTTATTCCAATTCCTTGTTTCATCGGGTAAAAACTCCTCATCCATTTTTAGGGAGTCGTCTTCAGTGTCAAATAAATTCTCCACATTATAAAACATAATGCGAAGCAGACGTTCTTGTTCTATTTTGCTTTTAAGCTGCTGCGGTAAGCCTTCGGATTGAGCAAAATTTTTTCCTGAAATTAAGCAGTTGCTTATCAGTAAAAATATTATGCTTACGCGGCAGGTATTCATTTTTGTTATTCAATTCGTTCAAAAGCTCCCAAATCGGGAGCCAGATCGTTGGTTCTGCTATTTCCAAGCATGTCCGTTGGGTAATCGTCACTATATTTCGCGGCGCCTTTATCCTTTGCCGCCGATAGGGTATCAAGCCTGAAATCGCCGGCATCGGGGTTAACAAACCGGGGTAATGAATCGCGATGACTGATGATGGACTTAAAATGTTGTGGATTGCTCAGATTATAATTCGGTTTTAATTTAATCAGGCAATGGTCGAAAAAGTAATTGAACGTTACCAAATCGGTATCGAATTGGTCAATAAGCAATTCGTTTTCGAGCTTGCCATATATTATGCAATTACCAAAGGTTGCATTCATATCAAAAACGGTAGCCTCGTTGTCAGCTATATAGTAATTATTTAAAGCCAAGGAAGGCTGTTCCCGTTTTGAATTTTTCACATAGTAGTTACCGATGGTAGTGTGATAAAACTCGTACTGCCCGCCATAGGTTAAGGCTACGGCATATATTCCACAATTTACAATGGTTGAATTATATACCAACATTCTGGAGTTTTGTGCCAACAGACCAATTCCTGACATATTCATAATGGTTGAATTACTTAAAGTTAGGGTTGGTTCCTGGTTTACATCACTTAAATCGACTTGAATTCCTTTAACTCCATTTTTTATAATGGCGTGGTTGATAACATTATTGGTACTTCCCTGCCAAAAATGGATACCTCCGGTAAGGTATTCAAAGCTGTCGGTTCGGTAAACTCCGTACCATTGTCCCGGATTATCGCGGTACCATTCATCGAGTCGTGAGCCAGTAAAGGTTACAGGTTCTTCTGCTGTTCCGTTTACTTTCAAAGTACCCAGAACCCATAAGGCCGATTCGTTATGAAAATGAATCCGGGTTCCGGCTTCAATGGTAAGCGTTTGATTATTATCTACCAATATGGAGTTGTAAACCAAATAGGGCTTATCGTTTATCCAGGTGCGTGTATCCAGTACTGAGTCGTTATATAGATGAACATCCTGTCCGTAGGCCAGGAGTTTAATATTTTGCCGATTTCCATTGGTAAAAAATAACACGGAATCTTCGATAACTATGGGTGAATTGCTGTTTTGCGGATCAACATGAACCTGGACTAAAATAATCGCACTGTCGTTTGCCCTGATTTCGTAATCGGAAAGGGAATTAGCTGTCAATCCGTCAATGTTCAGCCTGAAGCTTGATTGGTTTCCGCCGGCAAGTTGGATGGTAGTTTTTACTGCATTGTTGTTGTTATTATAAAAACGAAATTGCAAGGTGGTTGAGCCAATGGTGGTAAAAACCGTATCGAAATGAACCGTGTCGTTTGAAAATGCCAAACGAGCGTTGGGATTATCGGTAAAGTTGAATTGGTCGGTGCATCCAAATAAAAGCGAGAAGGCTATAAGAAGGGCTAACAGATATTTTAACATGTTTTGTGAATTTTTTATACGAACGAAGCGATTGACAATAAATTGCAATCGCTTCGTTAAAACTTGGTTATATTGTTTTAAAACAATTCAACTTCAATATTTTGGATGAATGCCGTATAGGTATATTCGTTTTGTACTTTTGCCCCGGCCAATATCATAATTACCGGAGTTTCTTCGCCGTTTTTATTTTTGATTGTGGTTTCTCTACGAGCTCCAACCAGTTTGCGTTTTTCAGGATGGGTAAGCGTAAATATCATTTCGTCTTCTTTCTCGTCAGCAACATCACGGAACAACATTTTTATATTTTTTCCGAGAACTTCTTTACGTGGATACTGCCACAGGTTTTCAGCTGCCCGGTTAAAGAATTCAACAATTCCATCCTGATTAATGGTGAAAATGGCATCGTGGGCTCCTTCGAGCGTTTTTTCGTTTCTGATTTTAACCTTTTCAATTTCCTGAAACTGCGATTTCACTTCTTTTTTAGCTTCTTCTAAGCGTTTTTGAAGTTCCAGCTCGCTGGCTTTCAGTTCTTCTTCCTGCTTTTTAAGCAGTTCGTTTTGTTGCTTGGTAATAAGCTCCATTTCTTTCTGGTCGGTAATATCATGTGCAATGGAGATAATTTTCGATACTTCGCCATACATATTATATACCGCTGTATAATTCACATCGAACCATTTTGATTGTCCGGTTTGGGAAATCAGTTTTGATTGACCCTGATAAGGTTCTCCATTGATAACCCGATTCCATATTTCTTCAAAATCGCTTTGTTCGTCTTCGCCCATAAAGTTAAAGACACTGTAATCTTTTAAATCTTCAGTTGAGTAGCCCAGCGTTTGGATAAAGCGTTGGTTGCATTCGAGCATACGGCCACTTGGAGCATACTCCACTTTAATACTCGATTGGTTAATGGCTTCAATTTGTCCTTCAAAATCGAGACTTTGTTCTTTGTGCTCGGTGGTATCGATAGCCAGGAATAATATTTTTTCAACGGTTTGCATGTTGTTACGCACACAGGTATAAGTGGCCATGGTCCATAAATCTTTGCCTGATTTGGTAATGTGTTTCATGTAGCCCTCAAAGTGGCGTCCTCCTTTTGCCAACCCATCCCACAATTCGTTGAACCAGGCCTTATCTTTATCACTAATAAAAATTGAGATATGATGGCCTTCGACTTCACTGTTGCTTGAATAGCCTAATTTTTTAAGGAATTTGGTATTGGCATACAGTAAAACGCCGTTTACATCGTACTCTGCTCTTATAAGGGTGTGATTTACCGAGTTGGTAAAGCTTACAAACTCTTCGGCTTGTTTTGCGGCTTCTTCCTGGGTGGCCTGGAGTTCCTCCATGTTTTGACGCATTTCTTCTTCTTGTTGCGTAAGTCGTTCAGCCGCGGCCCGCGATTCATTTAATAGTTCCGCTGTTTTTATGTTTGTTTTTACGGTAGAATAAGTTGTGGCAATGCTTTCGGCAACTTTTTCAACAAACTCAATTACATAGGGTTCAAAGTAATTAAAAGATGATATTTCAAGAACT
Organism: Salinivirgaceae bacterium; assembly: GCA_050251815.1. Lineage (GTDB taxonomy): Bacteria > Bacteroidota > Bacteroidia > Bacteroidales > SZUA-534 > GWE2-40-63. The sequence continues at coordinate 40,240 of JBFWMB010000011.1, forward strand.
CCGTAAACTTTCTCGTTTACCTGAAGTGGAACAATTAAAAGTACTTTGGGATTTGCTTCACCCAGGCCTGAAGTTATGTCAACATAATCTTCGGGAACTTCGTCAATGTATATGGTGCTTTTTTCAAACGCTGCACGGCCAACCAACCCTTCACTCATTTCGATGCGTTTTTTATTGTATTTTTTTCGGTTGTAGGCAAAATGGGCGGTTAATTCAAAATAGGCATCTTCTTCCAGATCGTCGTTTAATACAAAGAAACCTCCCTGCACAGCATTAATGTAGCGGCAAAGGTTGCTGATTAAATCGAATGAAAGTTTTTCAATATTGTCGTTATTTTGACGGAGAATGTCGCCGAATTTAGCTAAACCTTCTGCAACCCAGTTGCGCTGTTCATCTTCTTTTTTTCGTTGTAGATCTTCTTTTTTACTTTTTAACAAACTGTCGCGCAGGTTAACCATAATTTTACCCAACGAATTGTCGTTGCTGGGGTCATATTCAACTTCAAGGTTTCCTTTAGCCAGGTTCTCGGCAAATTCAAGCATGTTGGCCGATTTGTTGTCTTTGGCTGTCTTTAAAGCATCAAGTTCTTTCGCAACTTTTATAAGGTGTAAACCTGCAAAATAGCCAATTAATGCTAAGAAAAGAGGAATAAAATCGCTTACAATAAAATGAAGTCCATTGCTGTGTAACTTCAGTATATTTTTAAATGTAAACAGCATCTCATTCGATGACAGTGCAAAGCCATATAAAACGGAGCTTATAACAAGTCCCAGGATAAAACCTAAGGCTGCATAGTAGAAACTATAATTGGGTACATTCTGTTTTTCCATCCTTATTGCGATAATTGAGAAACGAAATATAATGCTTTTGATGTATTTAACAATACCAATTGGCTTGAAACCCTAAAATTACTAAAATATTTTAGAAAACATGGGAAAATACAATTTTCATGAAATGCGTTGTTATAGCCATTTATCAGGTATTTTAGCTGGCTGAGAATAAACCCCGTTAAGCTTATTGATTCCTTAAAATGACCACGATTCGTTCTTTAATCTGGCTGGTTAATATTGTAATTTGAGTACTTTTTCTGCAATTTTATCCAGGGGGAGTATGGTTTCGGCAGCATTTAATTTGATAGCTTCTTTGGGCATGCCAAAAACGATGCAGGTTTTTTCATCCTGGGCTATGGTGTGTGCTCCCGCCTCGCGTAACTCTAATAAACCCCGTGCGCCATCGTCACCCATACCTGTCATAATAACACCTACGGCATTGTTACCGGCATATTTTGCGGTTGAACGGAAAAGTACATCGACTGAGGGCCGGTGGCGGTTTACCAGTGGACCGTCGTTAATTTCAACATAATAGCGGGCACCGCTTCGCTTTAAAATCAGGTGGTGATTTCCGGGAGCTATCAACGCCCTTCCGCGTATAACTGTGTCGTTATTTGAAGCTTCTTTTACTGATATTTTGCACAATTGATCGAGTCGTTCGGCAAACGAGCGGGTAAAATGTTCGGGCATGTGTTGCACAATTACTATACCAGGGCAGTCGGCAGGGAGTGCTTCGAGGAACACGCGAAGCGCTTCGGTTCCTCCGGTTGAAGCTCCAATCACAATAACTTTTTCGGTTGTTTTTATCATGGCGTCACTGAAATGGCTTTTGGGCATTATGGCATCCGCCGATAGTTTTGGTTTAACTTCAATTGATTTGGATGGAGCAATTACTTTTTTGCGAGAAAGTTTGGCAGCAGCAGCTGCTTTAACTGCATCGCGTAAACGAATTTTCGACTCTTCGATAAATTCTTTAGTACCCATTTTGGGTTTTGTAATAATATCAACTGCGCCATATTCCAGCGCTTTAATGGCTGTTTCGGTGCCTGTTTCGGTTAAACTTGAAATAATGATTACAGGAATGGGGTGTTGGGCCATTATTTTACGCAGAAAAGTAAGTCCGTCCATTCTCGGCATCTCAATATCGAGGGTTATTACATCGGGAACTTCGCGCGCAATGCGTGATGCTGCAAAATAAGGATCAGCGGCAACACCCATCACTTCAATCGTAGGATCGGTATTTAAAATTTCTGCTAAAGTTTGCCGAACAACGGCAGAGTCATCAACAATAAGGACCTTTATTTTATCTGACATAGTTTCAGGAGTGTTGTTTTTGAATTAACTTCATTAATACTACCCCGGTTTCGGTATTGAAACGTATTTTTCGTCCAAGGGTGCCACCTACACTTTTTGCAGTAATATTTATTTTTTGTTCTTGTAACATTTTTAGCGCAATTTCAATGTTGCGTTCACCAATCCGGAACAAGTTCGATTTGGTTTCAACCACCTCACCACCTCCAAAAACCTTAGCTTGTAGGTGTTTTTTTTCAGAACCCATGGCCAGCATCCGGTCTAACAATTTTTGTATGGCAATGTTTCCGTATTTTGGCGATGCCAGGCCGGTTCCATTCCAAAAAGGAAGCATAAAATGATTGATACCGCCAATTTTTTTAACCGGGTCGTACAAACAAACAGCCACGCACGAGCCTAAAATGGTGTCGACCATATAAGGTTCAGGCTCGGCAAAAAGCGCTGCAGGGTACAGGTAATGCGATTTAAGTATGTTGTTTTCTTCAGAAGACTTCATCATCACTTTCGCCAAAAATAAATTCGTTTCCATCTAAAGCGTAGCCGTCGTTTTCGGCTGAATCACTTTCGGGGATGGATATGGTGAATATGGAGCCAATGTGTCGTTTGCTGGCAATTTCAATGTCGCCATTCATCAGGTCGATAAGCGCTTTGGTAACCGACAAACCGAGTCCGTGTCCGGGATTTAATGAATTAATTGAGCTGTCGACACGTTTGAACCGGTCGAAAATTAGTTCCAGGTTCTTTTTATCGATGCCAATGCCATAATCTTTAACCATAACTTTTAAGGTACGGTTTTCTACCCAGGCTTTCACTTCAATTTTATTTGCCGCATTGCTGTATTTGATTCCATTACTCAGTAAATTCGAGAGTATCAGTTTAAGCTTTTCAGGATCGGTTCTAAAATAATGGGCTTTTTCAAATTCTTTGCCCAGTTCAAAAGAGAAATTTATTTTTAACTGTTTTTGTTCAGCTTTGTATTTGTAAGCGCTTATTATGCTTGTAATTAGTAGGTTTATATCGGTTTTTATGTATTCGGGCGTTGATTCTCCTGCTTCGATACGTGCAGCGGTAAAAATGTTCTTTAATTGAAAATCGAGTTCAAAGGCTTCAGAGTGAATTAACTCAGCCATGCTTTTAATTTTGGCTATATCGGAGTCTTTTGAGGCAATAATATTTTTCGATAAGCCTAAAATTGAAGCAAAAGGATTTACTATTTCGTTGGTGATATTCGAAATAAAATGGCTTTTTAATGCTTCTGATTCAGCTAATTTGCTATTTACCAGTTGCAGTTCTTTGCGTTGCTCTTCAATCAGCTCTTGATTTTGTTGCGCTTGTTCTAGCCTCTTTTTTATTTCCTCAGTTAATTCTTTATCTGAAAGCATGGTCTTACGGATTAAGTTTTTCTAAAAATGGTCGGCTTTACACTTTTTAATGGAACATTCATATTGGTAATCGATTCAGAATGGCCTAAAAAGAAATATCCATCGGGTTTGAGTTTATTAACCAGTTTATTTATAACGTTTTCCTGGTTAGGTCGTTCGAAATAAATAAGTGCATTCCGGCAAAAAATAATATCAAAAGTGTCGTTAACATGGTAAGTTGTATCCATAAAATTCAGACGCTGAAACAACACCTTGTCTCTTAAAGTTTTAATTACCCGAACCTGAGACAACTCTCGGTTTTTTGACCGCAAAAAATATTTCTTTTTTAAGTGGTTGGGTACAATAGCTATTTTGTCTTCTTTATAAACAGCATTGGCACCTTGCTGAAGTACCTGGGTTGAAATGTCGGTAGCCAGTATGTGGTAGTCGAATCCCGGATTTTTTTCTTTAAATTCCTGCAAAACAATGGCCAGGGTATAAGGTTCCTCGCCCGATGAGCAGCCGGCGCTCCATACTTTGATAACTCCTCGTGTTCTGTTTTGGACCAGCAAGGGTAATAACTCCTTTTCAAGAAATTCAAAATGAACGGGTTCCCTGTAAAAGTCAGTTTTATTGGTCGAAACCACGTCCATCATGTGAATGATTTCATTTTCGCCCCCTTTGCTAAATACGTATTCTACGTAACTTTTAAAGTCGGGAATCTGAAGTTCTCTAAGTCTTTTTTGGAGGCGTCCCTGCAAAACAATTTTTTTAGCCGGCGGCATTTTAATGCCATAATTTGATTGTATAAAATTGCTTAATTGGGTGAATTCTTTATCCGAAAGCGTAGAGCGATAAATATTTTGGAACATGTCGCGATCCATATCCGGTACTTAGGTTATTTTTTAGCTTTATTTGTTTCTTCAACCAATTCGGTATTGTTTTCAACCTCTTTTGCAATAAGCAGTTCCTGGGTGTTAAATATTAAATCGATATTCAATAACATAATGAACCCTACCTCAAGTTTGTACATTCCCTGTATGAATTCTACCTTATATTTTGTACCAATGGAGGGCGAAGCCTCAATTTCATGTTCCTTAATTTCGAGTACTTCGTCTACAGCATCAACCAGAATTCCGAGTTGGACATCTTCTTCATCGATGATAACATTTAAAACAATAATACAGGTATTGGTAGTAAATTCGGTGGGAGGCATACCAAATTTAATGCGCATATCGATTACCGGCAACACATTTCCTCTAAGATTAATTACACCTCGCATAAATTCCGGAGCATTAGGAACCTTGGTAATGGGTTTTAACTCGAGAATGGTGAGAACTTTGGCCACGTTAACGGCAAAAAATTCTTTTCCCAATTGAAACGATAAGAATGTAGTTATGTTTTCGTTTGTTTTTATTTCGTTTTCTTCCATATTAACCTCCAACTTTTATTTCGCTGTTTGCAAATTGTGTAATTAGTTTGTTGGTGTCCAATACCAGCGCAACGGTTCCATCGCCAAGAATTGTAGCGCCTGAAATGGATTGTTGATTCTTGTACATCTTGCCCAAAGGCTTAAGTACTGCCTGGTATTGTCCAATTATATTATCAACCGATAAACCAATGCGAACATCGCTGTATTGTACCACAATAACGTGTTCTGTTTCCGGTGGTGTACCATCAATTTCAAATAATTCTCTCAGGTTCAGATAAGCCACTTCGTTATCGTCGGTACGAATAAGGTGGTTGACTGCATTGAGTAAAGTTTCATGCTTGAATTCGTATACTTTGTCGACTGAAGACAAGGGAATAACAAATTTGGTTTCGCCAATCTGAACCAGTAAACCATCGATGATAGATAGGGTTAAAGGCAATCGGATGGTTATGGTGGTTCCTTTGTTTATTTCAGAATCAAGGTCAACTTCACCACGAATCTCTGCTATTTTACGTTTTACCACATCCATTCCAACCCCGCGTCCGGAAACTTTGGTTACTTGTTTTGCCGTGCTAAACCCCGGAAGAAATACCAATTCAAGCGCTTCTTTTTTCGATAATTCAATATCGTCGGTAATAAGCCCTTTGCTGAGTGCGTGTTTTTTTATTTGTTCGGGATCAATACCTTTTCCATCGTCCGATATTTGAATAATTACATTGGTTCCCGAATAAAAAGCTTTTAGCAGGATGGTTGCTTTTGCCGGTTTTCCAAGTTTTTTTCGGTCAGCTTTCGATTCTATTCCATGATCCATACTGTTGCGTACAATATGCATTAAAGGGTCCGATAGCATTTCGATGATGTTCTTGTCAAGTTCTGTATCGGTTCCTTCGGTTTTGAAAACCACTTCTTTGTCGAGGTTTTGCGATAGTTCGCGCACCAAACGCTGAAAGCGGGTTAGCATATTTTCGATGGGAATCAGGCGGATGCTAAATACATCGTCGCGTAAACGGCGCGATATTTTCTCAACTTCTTCTGATATGGCCAATAAACCATTGGTTTCGGTTTCCTGGGCAAACAGACTTAAACGGGCCTGTATGGTTACCAATTCGCTCACCCAGTTTATCAGGTTGTCGAGTTTTTCTGACGAAACCCTGATACTACTTATGTTTGTGTCGGCTGTTGTGGCTCCAATTTTAGCCTGCAATTGGGTTTCTTTCTCTTTTTCGTAAATTTTTTCCAGGTCGTTGGTAAGGCTTACCAACTCGTCAATATTTATCTCTTGTTTGTTTTGGACGGCTTTTTCAATAATTCCTATGAATGAATTTTCCTCAATCAGGTTGAGTTCTGAGATTTTTTTTACGGTTAAATCGCATTGGTCGTCGGCAAAAATAAAAACTTCGCTAATGGCATTAATCCCCTGATTGGTTGCTAAAAATATGTCCCAGTAAATATAACAGTTGGCGGGTTCCAAAACGTCAATTCCCGGAAGTTTGTCGAATCGGGGAAACACCATGGCTTGTCCTAAATCAACCAGTTCGTCAATTAGGTAGAGCGGGTTGGTTCCATAGTTAAAAATGTTGGGGTGGGGCTTAAAACTGATGTAATAGGTTGCGTGTTCTTTGTTGTTTCGGGGTGTCATGGGCTGCATGGTTTTTGCGTTTTCTTCGCCCATTACGTTTTCGTTTATAATCTCAAGTATTTTGTTAAGTAAGAGATCGTGCTGTACCCGGTTGGTTTTTTCAGAATCATCTTTTTCCTGAACCAGACTACGCAAGTGATCGACCGACGCCAGGGTGACATTCAGTATATCATTGTTTATGGCCAGTTTGTTTGTACGGATTAAATCGTAGATGTTTTCGAGGTGATGCGTAAACTTGTCCATTTTATTGAACCCAAACATTGCACTTCCACCTTTGAGTGAATGCATTACCCTGAAAATCTGTTGGATTAATTCCACATTGTTGGGTTGGCTTTCGAGCTCAAGAAGTACCTTTTCCAGTTCGTTTATTAGGTCGTTTGCCTCTTCAACGAATTTTTCTCTGAACTTTTCCATTATCTTACAACTTTTTGTATGGCGGCTAATAATTTTTCAGGTACAAAAGGCTTTATTATCCAACCGGTTGCACCTGCTTCTTTGGCTTCCATCTTTTTTGCCGTTTGCGATTCTGTGGTTAAAAACAGGATGGGAACAAATTGGTAATCAGGTTTTGAACGTACGTTTTTAATAAATTCAATACCATCCATATTTGGCATGTGCAAGTCAGTAATAATCAAGTCGAGATTACTACCGTCTAAAAATTTCAGGGCATCCTGCCCGTCGACGCCTTTTAATACGTCATGTCCGGCGTTTTCGAGGGTAAAGCTAACCACTTCGCGTATACTTTCGGAATCGTCAACAATTAAAATTCGTTTTCCCATTTTAAAATGGATTTTAGGTTTGTTAATTACAATAGGTTTGATAGTCCCGCTTTTGCAAACAGGTTTTCAATATCTTCAGGCAGGTTTAAATGAAACTCAGTTTCAATTTTATTTGCTATGCAGGTATTTTCTAGGGCTTTGAGCAGTTGAATAGTCGATACATCGGCATCTTCAACTTTTGACAGGGTAATTATTATTTTTTTACTGCCTTTGGTAGCTTTTTGAAGCTCTTTATGCAACTCAGTCATGTGGGCAACGTTTAGTTTCCCTTGCAGCGTCAGGTTGGTAGTGCCGGCACTGTTGTCCTTGGTGGCAGTGAGAGTAAACTCTTTCATAGGTAGAAGCTTAATTTTTGAAACTTAATCGTTTAAATATATTTAAAATAATTCAATATCATCGTTTAAATCATCATTGTTTTGTTGGCTGTTTATTTCTGAAATACCTCCTGTTTCAACCATTTGCTGATGAATATCGCGTTCACTCTGCATGGTATAGAGTTTTTCTATTTGTTTAAGTATTTCTTTGTTGTCGCCAATAAATGATTTAAGGTTGTCGTAATTTACTTTTTTATTGATTTCGTTCAAAAAGGTTACAATTTCTTCGATAGTATTTTTAAAGTAATTGTAATACTCGATACTTTTAAAACTTGATGTGATTTCAGATGCTATTTTTAAGCTCAAACTACCGTGTTGCTGAGCTACTTGTTTTATATAATTAAAACTGCTCGATAAGGACAACAGGTTGTCGTGAATACTGATGTCATTTTTTTGATTCGTGTTGAATGGACTGAGTAAATCCTGCAAACTGGCAAAATGGTGTGTGATTTGATTCAGATTGGTTTTTAATGAATTGGAGTTCATTTGCAGTTCTGATAACAACAATAACAAACGGCGCATAAGTTCATGACCAAAGTTTTTACCATTGGCTTTAATTAACCCCTCAAAGTGTTTAATTTCCCCACGCAGGTTTTTTTCACTGATGAAAATTTCGCTGAATTCTTTTTTGAGCGAATAATAAACATCAAAAAGCCCGTTTATTTTATTGAGTGATTGAATCCAATCCTCTTCCGACTGGCTCATGAAATTAAAATAATGTTGTTGTGCTTCCTTTGCTTCGTTAATAAACACATCTTCAAACTGATTGCTGTTTGAAATAATCACATTGTACAGGTTGTTCATCTCCTTCATCTCGCGCCCAACTTCAACCAGTTTGTTGGTGATTTTTTCAATTGAAGTTTGATAATCCTTATTGGTGTATAACAGCTGGGCTACCTGAATATCGGTTATCTCAGGAATTTTTGCAATAAAACCCAACTGGTTTTCCAGACTTTTATCGGGTGTTTCTGATTCTTTTAAATCGCTAAGACCTTTAATCAGTTCCTTTTGCGAGGTTTGGATGTGTTCCATTTTTTGCCTGATGATGTCATGGTACTGAATGTTTGTAATTATTTCACCCATGTTGGCAAAGCAGTTTTGGGTTCTGCGATTTAACTCACCAATATAATCGTCGGACCAATATTCGTCGAATAGTATTTTTTTAATCTGAACGGAAAGTTTTCGGAGTAGCTCGCTCGTTTCTTTAATACCCTGGGTTTTGGTTATGCATAAATTGTCTTTTAATTCAATTATCTGATTGTTCAGTGATTCGGATCCGGAACTTACCACCTCAAATCTTTGTTGAATAGTGTCAATGCTTTGATTTAGTGTGTTTACACTGCTTTGTAATTCGGCTTTATTGGGCAGGTTAATGTAGGTAAAATGTAGTTTTAAATTGGCCAGCAGGTATTTTAAGGTTATCAGGTTTTGTTTGTAATTGTTAAAGGGGACAATAATTAAATCGAGTTGCGAAAAGGTAAGCGTTAGAATATCTTCAATCTGTTTGCCAGTTTCTTTAATTTGAGCAATGTTTTTTTGCTGATTCTGATTTTTCTTATTTAATTGTTCTGCAAACTTATTCAGTTCTTTTTTAAAAAAAGTGCTTATGGTAGTATTGTTATCTGCAATTTCTTTTATATGCTTGTAATAATCTTTAAGCAATTTGTTAAAGAACAAAAAATCTTTGGAGCTGATGGTATGTAACGACCCAATTTTTTGATCGATGGTGTTGAGTGTATCAATTATTTCCTGACGAGGAAAAACTTTTAGGAATTCGTTTAAATTATTACTTTCGGGCTGGCTCATGGCATTTGTTTTTTACTATAAACTAAAAAAACGAGATAAATGTTTAATGTAACAATAATTATCCAATTATATATATTAGATAAACAAGCAAACCAAGATACTTAAACTTCATAAAATGGCAAAACCTGTTTTGTTAATTGTTGACGATATTTTTGTTAATCGTGTGTTGTTGGGTGAAATAGCCCGTGAAATTGGCTGCGAATTCAAAATGGCCGGCAATGGTAAGGAGGCTATTGGTTTACTGGAGCAAGTTCATTTTGATATGGTATTAATGGACATTGAAATGCCGGTAATGAATGGTTTAGAAACCACAAAGTATATCCGCAATCTTTCTAACAAATCCTTAGCTGCTATTCCTATTGTGGCGCTTACAGCACACAATCCAAACGATTTTTTCGATGAATTTAATTCAGTAGGATTCGACGAGCTACTTACCAAACCTTATTTAATTTCCAAGATTCAGTCGGTTGTTGAAAAGTTTTGTATGAATAAATAAACCGGCAGTTTGCTGCCGGTTTATCCAATCTATTTATAATTGTTTTAAATAATCTAACGCCTTTGTTTTAACATTCTCAGCGGTAAATCCCAGTTTTACATCCAAAACGGTATAGGGTGCTGAGTGACCAAAATGATTTAGTCCGACAACGGTTCCAATTGATCCAACTAAACCTTGCAAGGTTGAGGGCAATCCGGCGGTTAAGCCCAGTGTAGGTGTTTTAGCCGGAAGAACCGTGTGTTGGTATTCAGCCGGTTGTTGGCGGAATAGTCCTTCTGAGATGGCCGAAACCACTTTTACGTTTAAATTATGCTCCTGACGTAAAAGGTCTGCTCCGGCAATCAAAGTAGCAACTTCCGATCCATTGCCAACAAAAATAATATCCGGATTCTCACAATCCTGAACAACATAAGCTCCTTTAGCTGCTTTTAAAGCCGATTCAAAGGCCTTATCGGTCACAACAGGCAGGTTGGTAATGTTTTGACGCGAAAGAATTAACGCTGTGGGGGTCTTACTGTTTTCCATGGCAAGTTTCCAGGCTACCGTAGTTTCATTCACATCGGCCGGACGCAGCGCCAATAAACTTGGTATGCCCGAATGGTTGTGCAACTGTTCCATTAAACGTATTTGTGCCTCTTGCTCAACCGGCTGATGCGTTGGGCCATCCTCACCAACACGGAATGCGTCGTGGGTCCAGATGTATTTTACCGGTAATTCCATTAAAGCGGCCATACGCACGGCAGGTTTCATGTAATCTGAAAAAACGAAAAAGGTTCCGCAGGCAACAAACAAACCACCATGTGCAGCAATTCCATTCGAAATAGCAGCTAGTGTAAGTTCGGCCACACCGGCTTGCAGGAACTTTCCGGTAAAATCGCCTTTGCTAAAAGCTTTGGTTTTTTTCAGGTAAGCTTCGGTTTTGTCTGAATCGGCCAAATCGGCTGAGGCTACAATTAAATTATCAACTTTGTCGGCAAGTACCGCCAATACATTTGCCGAAGCAGCACGCGTGGCCTGGTTTTCTTTTTGAACAATCTCAGCGTAATTAATGGCAGGTGCTGATCCACTTAGGAATTGATCGAGTTTAGCTGCAAGTTCAGGGTTTGCTTTACGCCATTGCGTTTCGGTTTGCTGATGCGCTTTTACCTCAGCTTCTTTTTCAATTTGAACTTTTTTGTATAATTCTTTTACTTCGTCAAAAATTACAAACGGGTTATCCGGATTTCCGCCCAGGTTTGCAATGGTTTTGGCAAACGAAGCACCCGCTGCTGAGATGGGTTGACCATGCGTTTTGGTTTGTCTTTCAAAATTATCTCCCGCATCGGTAATACAACCTTTACCCATAATGGTTTTGCCAATAATCAAGGTTGGTTTTTCTTTTTCAACATGAGCTTTTTTTAGTGCGGCACGAATTTCATCGGCATTGTTGCCGTTGATGGTCAATACATTCCATCCCCAGGCTTTGTATTTTGCTTCGGTATCTTCAGAAGTTACAACCGATGTGGTTGTCGAAAGCTGTATGTCATTGGAATCGTAAAACATAATCAGGTTCGAAAGCCCCAGATGACCGGCTATACGTCCGGCACCCTGCGAAATTTCTTCCTGAATTCCTCCGTCCGAAATAAAAGTATAGGTTTTATGGGCCATCCATTCGCCAAAGCGGGCAACCATAAAGCGTTCTGCAATTGCTGCTCCAACTGCCATGGTATGCCCTTGGCCTAAGGGGCCTGAGGTGTTTTCAATTCCTCTTTGAATATCACGTTCGGGATGACCCGGTGTTACGCTTCCCCACTGGCGGAATTGCTCTAAATCGGTGGTATCAAAAGCTCCGGTTAATGTGAGTTGTGCATACAACATGGGCGACATGTGACCCGGATCGAGAAAAAAGCGATCGCGAAATGGCCATGCCCTGTTGTTAGGGTCGTATCTTAGAAATTCGCTATACAAAATATTTATAAAGTCGGCTCCGCCCATAGCTCCACCCGGATGTCCCGATTTGGCTTTTTCTACCATAGCGGCCGATAAAATTCTGATGTTGTCGGCGGCTTTGTTTGTTGCAGTGTTAGTCATCGTTTTTAAGATTTTATCAAAAAATTACTATTTATTTGTATGTGTTCGGTTGTATTAACAAGTTGTTGCGTCAAAGGTTACCTAATGTTTTTTAAGTTCGAAGCCGTACAAAATTATCTTTTATTTGTTAAAGTACCATATTTTAAATCGTTTTGTCAGGATATTTCTATGTACCATTTACTTGGCGCAATTATTATATTGAGAAGATATTTTTTAGCTATACTTGAATTGAATTCCCCAATAAGGGATTTTTGCCCGATCAACAAGGGTATTTGCTTAATCAATAGGGATATTTGTCCGATCAAGAGAGATAAATGCCTGTGCAACCTGAATTTATTGAGTGGAGATTTCTTTGGAATCAGCTTTCTACTTAACTAGTCAAGTTTAGCAAAAATGTTGTTCAAATATTCTAACAAATCAGCTTTGCTCCAGGGTTTAGCAATGTAACGTTCAATAAGCGATTCGTCGAGTCCCATTTCAATGGCTTCTGAAATTCGATAAGCAGAAAGTAACATGCAAACCGCGGCTGAATTATTGTTTTTAATGTGTTTAATCAGCTCAATGCCATTCATCTCAGGCATTCTTAAATCAGAAATTATAACGTGAATCTGTTCTTTATTTATCAGTTCAAGAGCTTCCTGGCCGGAACTGGCTAAAAAAACAGTGAAATCGTCCTGAAAACTAAATTTAAACAGTTGCAGGTTAACCCATTCGTCGTCGACATATAATAATTTATGATTTAACATGATGCAATTTTGTAGCAAAAATAATAAAAAAAGCTTAGCTTTTATTTAGGTTTCAATTTGTACACCTTTCCAGAAAGCGATATAGTTTTTTATATGAGCTGCTTTTTCAAAAGGTTTTGGGTAATGCCAGGCAGCATCAAAATTAATTTGACCATTAACGGTGACATTAAAATAGCAGGCTTTTCCTTTAACATAGCATGAAGTATAGGTATCGCTCGGGTTAAAATATTCCCTTCTAATCGATTCCGGTGGAAAATAGTGATTGCCTTCCACAATTATGGTGTCGTTACTTTCTGCTAATATTTCGCCGTTCCAGATGGCTTTCATTGTCTTATCTCTTTTTCTGCTATTTGATGTTCCAAACACGTATTTTGACAAATTGTTTTAAAATGAAAATGGGTTGATGCCTTTTTTTATTGTCGTTTGTAAAACTTTGTAGGCAAAATAAAAATTCTCAGGATATTCCCATTTATGCATAAATTGACGTAACTTGCAGCCTTATTAAAATTTATTTCAGGAGATTATAACAATGGACAAACAATTAAAGAATATTGAAATCGGTATTGGAATAGGTTCCATCCGGTTTGGAATGAAACGCGAAGAGGTTAAAGCAATTTTGGGAGAGCCCGACGAAATTGAAGTTTTTGAAGAAGAAGATCCTGAATTAGAAAATACCATTGTTTGGCATTATGATGAAATGGAACTTTCGCTCTCCTTTGGTGACGATGATATGCTGCTGGCTATTGCAATCAGTAATGAAGATGTAATGTTGGCAGGAAAAAAACTGATGGGTTTAACCATCAACGAAATCACTGAATTTGTTAATGAATTCGATTTGGGCGAAATGGAAATCGAAGAGCAACCCGAAGAAGATGGCGTGAAAAGCACCCTGGTTTCGCTTTGGGAATCGGCCATGAATCTTTGGTTCGAAGACGATGAACTAACCGAAATTCAATGGGGACCACTTTGGGACGAAGAAACCTTAAACTAAAATAGGATATGGCTGCCAACTTGGCGGCCATTTTGTTAAAAACACTTTCTTTGTTCAATTTGTATGTAATTTGATAAAACTTTCGTCTAAATTCCGAATAACAATTAAAACTAATTAAAATGAACTCAAAAAACAGTAAGTGGATAATTATTGGAGTAATTGTTCTTTTTGTATTTCTTTCTTTTTCGTGGTTTAAAAATACGTATAATACCATGGTTACAATGGAAGAAGCAACCACTGCAACCTGGAGCCAGGTTGAGAACGTATACCAGCGTCGGGCAGATTTAATTCCCAATTTGGTAAATACAGTAAAAGGGTATGCTTCGCACGAACAGGAAACGCTTGAAGGAGTTATTGAAGCCCGTTCAAAAGCTACCAGTGTAACTATAGATCCAACCAATTTAGATGCAAACAGCATGCAGCAGTTTCAGGCAGCACAAGATGGATTAAGCTCTGCTTTATCGCGCCTTATGGTTGTAGTTGAACGTTATCCTGATTTAAAAGCCAACCAAAACTTTTTAGACTTGCAGGCTCAGCTGGAAGGAACTGAAAACCGTATAACCGTGGAACGTCGTAAATTCAATGAAACCGTTCAGGCATACAATGCTTTTATTCGCTTATTTCCAAAAAATATTTTAGCCAACATGGCTGGTTTTGAGAAGAAAGCCTATTTTCAGGCTGCTGCAGAAGCTCAAAAAGCACCAGAAGTTAATTTTTAATAGTATCCGGGGAACCACTTTCCCCGGTAAGTAGCTAAAATAAGGATAGTAATTTTATCTCCTTATTCATTAACAATGTATTAATGCGGAAACAATGAAAGCAGCGGATTTTTTTACAGCCGAGCAGAAAAAACAAATAACTGATGCCATTAAGCAGGCTGAGCTGAATACTTCAGGCGAAATCAGGGTGCATTTTGAAACAACCTGTAAGATTGATGTTTTGGACAGGGCGGCACAGGTGTTCGATGCCTTACAGATGCAAAAAACAGCCCTACGAAACGGCGTACTTTTCTATCTGGCTATCGAGAACAAGCAGTTTGCCATATTAGGCGACGCAGGAATCAATCAGAAAGTGCCCGAAAACTTTTGGGAGCAGATCAAAGAAACCATGCTGACTCATTTTAAGAAAGGTGATTTTGCAGGCGGGCTCGAGCAGGGAATTCTTATGGCGGGTGAGCAACTGAAAGCCCATTTTAACTATCAGAGCGACGATAAAAACGAACTGTCGGACGAGATTTCGTTCGGATAAAATATTCCACAAATGAAAAAAATCTTTTTTACAGGCTTAGTTGTATTTTTTACATTTTTAAATGCAACGCAGGCTAATGACATATTCTCGAAACCACAAAAAAGCCAACTGGTTATTGACAATGCAAAAGTTTTTACACAGTCGGAGGAAGAAGCCTTAAAGCAAAAACTGCATCAGTTCAGCAACCAAACATCGACGCAGGTTTTAATTTATACAACCAACGATTTGTTGGGCTACGATGTGGCCGATTTTGCCCAACGTTTGGGCGAAGGCTGGGGAGTTGGACAAAAAGGTTTCGATAACGGAATAGTTATTGTTTTTAAACCCAAAGATGAAACACCCGGTAGAATTACCCTACAAACAGGCTATGGAATTGAGCCTGTAATTCCCGATGTTATTGCCAACCGTATTATTGATAACGAAATGATTCCTGAATTTAAAAATGGAAACATTTACCAGGGCATCAATAAAGCAGTGGATATTTGTATTGCATTAACCAAAGGCGAGTTTACCGCTGATGATTACAAAGAGCAAACGGCTTCGGGCGATAGTGTATCTGGTTTTATCATTGTGTTAATCATTTTCATATTCACTTTTATAAGTGCTTTTGGCCGGGCTAAAAAGAACAAGTATTATACTACTGGTTCAAAAAGCAATTTGCCTTTATGGACTACTTTGTTCCTTTTGGGTAACAGTTCCGGAAGAAGTTCGGGCTGGAGTAGTTTCTCAGGAGGATCGGGAAGTTTTGGTGGCGGTGGTAGCAGTTTTGGCGGTTTTGGTGGTGGAAGCTTTGGCGGTGGAGGTGCCAGTGGAAGTTGGTAGAAGTTTAATTTATTTCTGATTCAATTCGAAACGAATAATGTTTATAGCAAAAGAAAAGCGAACCAGTAATATTGGGGAATATGTAATTTACATGTATCAGGTCGAGGATTTGATTCGGGCTTGTAATCTTGACAAGGAATTGCTTGAAAAGCAGTTGATTTCACGATATCGGGTAGAGGGTGAAGCGCAAAATGAGATTAAAAACTGGTACTTTGGATTAGCTGAACTGATGCACGATGAGCAATTGCACAAAAAGGGACATCTTAGTTTTATTACAAATAAAATAAACGAGCTGTACGATTTTCACCGCTATCTTTTACAGGATAAGGAACACATGGATTATGTTGCCTTGTATCAAAAAAGCCTTCCGGTTTTAAATGAAATAATGGCTAAGCAGCAAAATACCGAAAATGAAATTCAATCGGTTATTGACAGCATTTATGCTTATTTTTTATTAAGGTTAAAAGGGCAGGAAGTTACTCCTGAAACCACAGAATCCATTAGCCAGTTATCGGCCTTATTGGCAAAACTTTCCGATAAATTTAAAAAGTACGAAGAAGGATTTCTGAAAATTGAGTAAGCTTTTGCAAGCTCTTTTCTTCAGCAGAAAACTTTGTTTCTTGGAACTGGAAATGATTAAAAATTCATGGGTTCGTTAAATCGAACACCCATAACCAGAACATCGTCAACTTGTTCATATTCACCTTTCCATTCGTCGAAAGCACGTTTAATAATATCTTTTTGTTCTTTCATCGAAAGGGGATTAATCTCGAATAGCAATTGTTTAAAACGTTTGGTGAGGAATTTTTTGCCCACTTTTCCGCCGAACTGATCGATAATACCATCTGAAAAAATGTAGAACAAATCGCCTTCGTTAAACGAGTACCGGTGATTGGTGAACGAGGCAATTGAAGTGCCTGAAATGCTGCTGGTAATTGGCGTTTTGTCACCTTTTACTTCAATAAAATTACCTCCGTTAAAAAGATACAATGGTCTTAGAGCACTTGAAAATTCCAGTGTTTTTTCGGTTTTATCAATCACTACCAGGGCCAGATCCATTCCGTCGCTGGTTTGCGAATGGTTATCGGTTTTAAGCGCAATCTTTATTTTACGGTTGAGTTGGCGCAATATTTCTGCAGGGTCGGTAATGCCATTGTGAATTATGATTGAATTCAGCAGGTAGGTTCCAATTATTGACATAAATGCCCCGGGAACTCCATGACCAGTACAATCAACCGCTGCAATAAAATATTTGTTATTGATGCGATGGTACCAGTAAAAATCGCCGCTAACAATATCTTTGGGTAAGAACAGTACAAAACTGTCGTAAAAATCGCGTTGAATTTGTTTCACTTTAGGCATAATAGCCGTTTGGATCCGCTTGGCATAGCGAATGCTGTCGTAAATTTCAATTTGGCGTTCTTCCAACTCCTCCTTACGGTTAATTGCCAGATTTTTCTGATGCTCAGCATCTTTTTGCTGCTGTTCCAGCTCATCTTCGTACTGCTTAAGCTTTGTAATATCGGTATCAATAGCAATTAAATGTTTGACATTTTCGCGCTGGTCGAGAATGGGCGTGAGGGTAGTTTGATACCATTTTTCGTTGTTGTTTTCATCTATCATTTTGGTTTCGTACGACACTACAATTTTCTGACGCAGACAGGTATTTAGAACGTGGCGAATATTGTTGTTGGTGCTTATTTCAAGTATATTTAATCGCTCGTCGCGTTGTTTATAATCGTCGTAAGTTATTCCTAAGGTATGGCTGTAAGAGCTGTTAAACCAGTCGAGTTCCCCGTCGGGACTAAAAATGTATATCAGGTTGTCGGTTTTGCTGGCAACCAGCGAAAGTTTTGCCAGTTCAAGATTCTTAATTTCAAGCAATTCTTTTTGCGCACGTAGTTCTTCGCGTTGCGATTGCAGGGTTTCTTTCTGTAGCAACAGTTCTTCGTGTTGCGATTTTAATTCGTCTTTTTGGGAATTTATCTGAAAAGTTCTTTTTTCGACAAGGAGTTCCAGATTTTTTTTCATCTCAACCAGTTCGGTTCGGAAGCTGCGGAATTTTAAAATAAAAATCCAGAAAATAGCCCCGAACATAAAAACAGCAGTGAACGAAGTAAGCTGAATGTCGATAAAGGTAAAACCCTTAATGCTGAATTTAAAGAAAAGTTGTAAAACGGCATCGGCCAATAAAACCAGTACCATTAAAATAATGGGTTTTATCAGCGGCTTTTTATTTTTTAATGCCAGACGAATGTTTAGCAGTGAAATAAATACCAGGGAAATGGTTACGACATAAATGCCATATTGATAGAATTCATAATTTGGGATTAGGAGTTGAAATACTCCATAAACTATTGCAACAATAAAATAAATGCGAAAAGCTTTACGAAGTAGCTGCTTACTTTTTGCAATGTTAAAATAATACCACTGAAAAACTGCTATCAGAAAAAGGCCTAAAGCAAAAAGTGTTTTTCTGATAAACGGATAATAATGAGGAGCGTTTGGAAAAACGTATTGAAAAAGCAAACCATTCCGCCAAAGAATAAATAAAGTCAGGTAAACAAGAATAAACAATAGGAACAGATACGATTTGTTCTTTTCTGTCAGCCAAAGTAGCAACAAAAGAATAACCAGTAAAACTACCATACAGTAAAAAGCTCCCTGCAAAAAAGCATAGCGTGTTAATTGTTTTTCAACAAAGGCTTTTGTGTTCAGTGTAATAGGTATGAAAGCGGGAAAAAGCTGTCCCGATATTTTAAAACTATAGAGTGCCTGTTCACCGGGAGCAAGGGTTATATTGAATAAATAGTTTTTAAAATTTACCGGTCGTTGGTGGTAATTGTGATTTAAACCGGTGTTATAGTATGAAGAATCGTTTTGCGAAAAAAAGGTTATGTTGTTAATTAATGGATTATTTATGCTTAGTACCAGGTGTTGATCTTCTGCTGAATTGTTAAGAATATTTAGTTTATACCACTGACTGTAATTCTTTTTTTTATAAAGAAAGGTGCTGGTTGCCGATTGGGTGAAACGGTTTTCAAAATCAGGTCGTAGTATCTGATTAAATGAAAAGGCATCGAGCGAATCAATTAAATAAAATAAATTACCTGAGAGATTTATTGTCTGCTTATCTGAAGTGTTTTCATTAACTACAACAATACCTTGGGCAAGTATTTGTAGTGTGTTAATTGATAAGAAGAAAATAAATAGTAGCTTTCTCATTAATGCTAAATTACTCAATGTATTTTACATTAAAAATAGGAACAATTTTCGTGAAATTACGCAAGTACCGGCCAAATAAGCTAATAAAAAAAGTGAGATGCCTTAGTTTTTTTAACAGCTGCACCTCACCTTTATAGCGTAGTTATATCGTTTAGTTGCTGAATATCAAATTATTAAAGTTGGCTTCTTTCTTATTTCTTTTTTTGAACTCTTCAACTCCTTTGTCAAGAAATTCAACAAAAGCATCAATATTCAAGTCGTAAGCCTTTGGTTTTGTTAGCAATTCGCCTTCGTGATCGAGCAGGCAATAATAGGGTTGGGCATTGATGTTGAATTTAGTAATCTGAAAATCGGCATACTTTTTTCCAATCGATTTTTTTAACTTGCCATCGTAACTCGATGTAACCCATTCATCTTCGGGTAATTTTGTTTTGTCGTCAACATAAAGTGCAATAACCACATAATCGTTATTCAGGCGTTTCAATACTTCAGGATCTGACCATACGCGGGCTTCCATTTCGCGGCAGTTTACACAGCCATGGCCGGTAAAGTCAATAAAAACGGGTTTGTTTTGCGCTTTTGCACAAGCTAAGCCTTGTTCGTAGTCAAAATATCCTTTTATGCCGTGTGGAAGGTGCAGGAAATCGCCATATTTTGGTTTTTCGCACAATTCATTTTTATCCTTATTTAACGGGGTGTCGGTAATGTAATTCTGGTTTGTTGCATTATCCCTGACAATGCGTTCTATATCAAAATCCATGGTGGCCTGAGGTGGCAGATATCCTGAGAGCCCTTTTAAAGGTGCTCCAAACATGCCTGGAATTAAGTAAACCACAAATACAAAAACCGACATGGCCATAGCCAAACGTGGAACTGAAAGGAATTTCACCTCGCTGTCGTGAGCGAATTTTATTTTTCCAAGCAGGTACAAGCCTAAAAGTGTAAAGGTAACTATCCAGATAGCCAGGTAGATTTCCCGGTCGAGAATTCCCCAATGGTAAGTTTGGTCAGCTACACTCAGGAATTTGAATCCCAAAGCAACTTCAATAAATCCTAAGACTACTTTTACTGAATTTAACCATCCGCCCGATTTTGGCAATTTGTTGAGCCATGAGGGGAAAAATGCAAATAAGGTAAAAGGCAAAGCAAAGGCTGCTGAGAAAGCAAACATGGTTATAATGGGTTCCCAAATGGCGCCCTGTGTCGATTTTACAATAACGGAGCTAACAATGGGACCGGTGCAGGAGAAAGATACCAAAACCAGCGTAACTGCCATGAAAAATGCTCCAATTAGTCCACCTTTATCCACTTTTGAATCCGCTTTGTTTACCCATGAACTGGGCAATACAATTTCAAAAGCTCCAAAGAATGAAGCCGCAAAAAGCATAAAGATTAAAAAGAAAAGTACGTTTGGAATCCAGTGGGTACTTAGCCAGTTAAATACATCAATAGCAATCGATTCGCCTCCTATAAAATAAGTAATTCCAATCATTACTGCAATGGGGAAGGTATATAAAAATACAATAGAAAAACCGTAGGTCGAGGCCATTAACCTTCCTTTGGCTTTGTTCTGACTCCCTTTCATAAAAAACGATACCGTCATCGGAACCATTGGAAAAACGCAAGGTGTTAGCAAAGCGGCAAAACCCCATAAAATAGCTTCAATTATTACAGCCCAGAGTGAACCACCGGTTTCGGGTTGGGTGGTTGTTTCATCAATTTCAACCGAATTTGCTGCAGTATTGTTAAAATTGAATTCAAATTCTTCGTCCAGTTTTATGCATTGTTCATCATCACAGGTCATGTAATCGATGAGACCTTTTATTTGTGGGTTGTCGCCGATAATTTTTATTTTTTGTAAAAAAACTGCTTCGGTATCATAATAGCGGCTCATGGCTCCTGCAAGTTCTTCATAAGCTTCGTGAACAGTTGAAAGTGAAGTTACCGTGTCAATTAATTCAACATCGGCCGTGCTTTCAAAAATAAATTGCGTTGGAAGCGAAAAATTTCCTTCGGGAAGCCACTGTGCATAGAGGTGCCAGTTTTTTTCGATGGAGGCTTTAAAAAGGAGTTCGTATTCGGTGTCTGAAATTTGTTTGGTTTCGAACTTCCATTTAACGGGTTGCAATACTTGCGATTGTACTGTTTGAGCCATAGTTACAATCACTGTCAGTATCCATAAAATCCTCATCAGTTTCTTCATAATACCCATAATTTAGTGTTTAATAAAAGCCGTTTTTAAAATCCAGCGTTTCTTTATTAACGATTCGTTAAATATTGAAATATGTAGATATTTAAAAACGGCCTCTTTGTCAGCAAAGATTATACCAAATTAAAAAAATATTTTGTCGCCTTTCTGATCGTAAAAATGATAGTCGAGAAAAGCCGTTGCATTTGATGCTTTTATTGAAAGGCGGAACAAATACTTTAAACGCCATTTAAAATGAATGGAGAAGAATCCTTTGTTCAGGTAAGCAGCTACGTATGGGTGGAGCGTGAGGACCACTTTTCTATAGCGGTATTTTCGTAAACTCCAACGTACGTGATTTTCAAGTTCGTCGACAAACAAAATACTTGGCGAAACTTCGCCAGTGCCATTGCACGACGGGCAGCGCTCAACGGTTTGTACCGACATTTCTGGCCGCACCCTTTGGCGGGTAATTTGCATCAACCCAAATTTACTTAGGGGTAATATATGGTGCTTTGCCCTATCTGAAGCCATAAACTCTTTCATTTTTTCGTAGAGTTTTTGCTTATTATCGGGGTCGTGCATGTCGATAAAATCAATGACAATAATTCCGCCCATATCTCGCAGCCGTAATTGGCGCGCAATTTCTTTGGCAGCCACCAGGTTTACATCAATGGCATTTTCCTCCTGATTGCTTCCCGACTGGGAGCGGTTTCCTGAGTTCACGTCAATAACGTGAAGGGCTTCGGTGTGTTCAATAACCAGGTATGCGCCTTTTTGAATGGCCACTGTTTTTCCAAACAGGGCTTTTATTTGCTTTTCGAGACCAAAATGTTCGAAAATGGGTTGACTGCGATCGTACAGTTTGATTATCTTTTCGCGGTCGGGAGCAACTGACTTAATGTAATCGCGGGTTTCAGCAAAGAGTACTTTATCGTTTAAGTAGACGTTGTTGAAATCAGCGTTTAGCATATCGCGCAGAATGGCTGTTGTACGATTTAGTTCACCCAAAACCAGTTTTGGGGGTTTGTTTTTAAGGTTTTGAAAAGCTCCTTCCCATTTTTCGACCAGCCCGCGTAATTCAGCATCCAGATCTGCCACCCGCTTGTTTTCGGCAACTGTTCTGACAATAACACCGAAGTTTTTAGGTTTAATGCTTTGAACCAGTTTCCGCAGGCGATCACGTTCTTCAAAATCACTGATTTTTTGGGATATGGATATTTTATCCGAAAAGGGAATCAATACCAGATTCCGGCCGGCTATGGAGATTTCAGAGGCTAGCCGTGGCCCCTTGGTCGAGATGGGTTCTTTTGCCACCTGGACCATTATGGTTTGACCTTCAGTAAGAACTTGTTGTATTTTACCGTTTTTGTCGATATCAGGTTCCAAATGGAACTTGGATACAGGAAAGATTTTGCTTTTACTTTCGATAGCCAGTTTCACGTATTTGTCGAGCGACCGAAACTGATGGCCGAGATCTAAATAGTGTAAAAAAGCATCCTTCTCAAAACCAACATCGATAAATGCCGCATTTAATCCGGGCATTATCTTTTTGACTTTTCCTAAATAAATATCTCCAACAGCAAAGTTGGTATTATTTTTTTCTTTATTTAATTCAACTAAGTTCTTATCTTCTAAAAGTGCAATTACAACTTCCGAAGAAGATGAGTTTATCACAAGTTCCTTACTCACAATTCCATCACTTTAACAATGAAGATATTAGTATAGCTTCGCTAAAAATAACCTATAAAAATAATAAACCTAAAGAGACACCGCTCTATAGGTTTATTAATTTCATTTATAAAAAAAAGAGACTGTTATTTCTTCTTTTTATGCCTGTTTTTGCGTAGCCTTTTCTTACGCTTATGCGTGGCCATCTTATGTCTTTTCCTTTTCTTTCCGCTTGGCATAATTCGTAATTTTAGATGTTAATTATTTTTTTACACTACTTTTAACCTTGCTAACAAATGTTTTTGCAGGTTTAAAAGATGGAATAAAATGCTCAGGAATAATGATAGTGGTGTTTTTCGATATATTCCGAGCAGTTTTTTCAGCTCTTTTCTTAACTACAAAACTACCAAAACCTCTTAGGTAAACGTTGTTACCAGTTTCCAACGAAGTTTTAATGCTTTCCATAAAAGCCTCAACAGTTTTCTGAACTGTTACTTTCTCAATTCCTGTGTTCTTTGAGATTTCGTTAACAATATCTGCTTTTGTCATTTCTAAAAACCTTTTATATCAATTATTTAATTTTTTTCAAAAAGTGTTGGCAAATATAAATGTTTAATTCTGAATATGAAAACAATTCCACTAATTTTGTCTAAAAAAAAATTACACTTATAAGATTGTTTTTCAGTGAATACTAGCGCTCTCCTGACTTTGTGGTATCAAAAAAATATGCGGGACCTGCCTTGGAGGCAAGTTAAAAATCCGTATATCACATGGGTTTCTGAGATTATTATGCAACAAACCCGAATTGCCCAGGGCTTGCCTTACTTTAATCGTTTTATTGAAAAGTTTCCAACTGTGGAGCATTTGGCCAATGCTTCAATCGACGAGGTTTTGCTTCTCTGGCAAGGGCTTGGTTATTATTCGCGTGCCAGGAATATGCATCAGACTGCTCAAACAATAGTTACTGATTATGAAGGAACGTTTCCCAAAACGGCCAGGCAACTGCAAAAATTAAAAGGAATTGGCGAATATACCGCTGCAGCCATTTCCTCGTTCTGTTTCAACGAAAAAGTTCCGGCCATCGATGGAAATGTTTACCGTATTATTTCCCGAATCTACGATGTTCAGGAACCTGTTGACAAAGCTAAAGGTAAAAACCTAATATATAATTTGGTGTCGAAGCTTTTGCCTGCGCAAAACTGTGGTGAATTTAATCAGGCGCTAATGGATTTTGGAGCCATGGTGTGTACCCCCCGGCAAGCTTCTTGTAATATATGTCCGCTTGCGCTAAAATGTCAGGCAAAATTTAACGGAACGGTTGAAGAGCGTCCCGTTAAATCGACCATAACCAAAGTAAGGCAACGTTATTTTGTATATGTAGTGGTAACCGATGGCAAAAACATTTTAATTCAGAAAAGAGATAAAAACGATATTTGGAAAGGGTTGTACCAATTGCCTCTTTTTGAGTTTGAAAAAAGTATGGATGCAGATACCTTTTTGGCCTTGCCTAAAGTAAAAGAGAGCCAGTCTATTAATTCATTGGTTTTACTCGATGGTTTTGAACCAGCAACGCACAAATTGAGTCATCAAACCATTCACGCTAAATTTTTGTTGTTTGGTTCGTCCCGCTTACCCCAAATAAATGGATATAAATCAATATTAATCAGTAATTTTGATGCCTATGCTTTTCCAAAGCTTATTGAGCGCTATTTAAATGGAAGGTTAACAAAAATAATGAAAACTAAAATTTGGGGTTCCATTAAAAGTTTGTAATTTTAATCCTAATTTTAACCCTTTAAATATTCTGTTATGATTAATAAAGTAATACTTGTTGGTAATGTGGGCAAAGACCCTGAAGTACGACACCTTGAAAGCGGTGTAGCCGTTGCACAATTACCGCTGGCAACCAGCGAAACCTATAAAGACAAATCGGGGAATAAAACAACGCAAACCGAATGGCATAATTTGGTTTTTTGGCGTGGATTAGCCGATGTGGTTGAAAAATATGTAAAAAAGGGAGATCCGCTTTATATAGAAGGTAAAATTCGTAGTCGCTCGTACGACGATAAAGACGGAGTTAAACGGTATGTAACTGAGATAGTAGTTGATAATATGCAAATGTTGGGTCGTAAATCGTCGGGTGAGGCGGGAGGAACTATTCCACCACCATCGAACAGTGACGCGCCCGATAGCAATTCGGTTAATGAGCCTTTGGAAACCGATGATCTTCCGTTTTAATAACCGCTAAAACTTTAAGAAAAATTGGAAAGTGATCCTTATTCTGGTTGGGTAATATTAAGTGCACTTAATATTACCTTTCTACCATTTACCTTTCAAACTACACTGGGAATTGTTCTTACCATAGTCTTACTTATTGGCTCTGCTTTTTTTTCGGGGAGTGAACTTGCTTTTTATTCACTTCAGGCCGACGATATAAATACCATTCAAAAAGGAGGAATTCCCAAAGTGGAAACCGCTAAAAGGTTAATTCAAAAACCTCATGAGCTTTGGGCAACTATTTTGGTTTCAAGAAGTATTATTATTCTCATTTTAATATTGGGGTTGGTATTTCTTTTTAGAAACTGGATAATTTTTGAAGGACCCCTCACGCATAAATTTTTACTTGAAGTTTCGGTAATTTTCATTTTAGTTTTCTTGTTTGGCGTGCTTATTCCCCGAATTTATGCCAGTCAGTATGCCTATAAATGGGCTTTGTTTATGGCTTTTCCCTTGCTTTTAATTCAGCGTTTTTTTAAACCATTAATCACAATAATTGCCAGTTTGGACAAATATTTTGAGAATCGCTACCATAAAAAACCGCCTTTTTCAATTAACGATTTGTCGAATGTGCTTGAATATACCGCCGATGTAGTTGACGAAGACAAGGAGATTTTGAAGGGAATTATTGAATATGGGAATATTGAAGTTTCGGAAATTATGTGTCCGCGTGTCGATGTGCTTGCACTGGATATTGACACGCCTTTTACCAAGGTTATTCGAGAAGTGGTTGATGCCGGATACTCCCGGATTCCCATTTATGAAAAAACCTTCGACGATGTTAAAGGTATTTTATACATAAAGGATTTGCTTGCGCACATAAACGAAACCGACGAGTTTAACTGGCAGTCGCTGCTTCGTGAGCCTTATTTTGTGCCTGAGGGGAAAAAAATTAACGAATTGCTGAACGAACTGCAAACCGATAAAATACACATGGCTGTTGTGGTCGACGAATACGGCGGTACTTCAGGAATTATTACCATGGAAGATATTATTGAAGAAATAGTTGGCGATATTACCGATGAATTTGACGAGGACGAAACCTATTTTTCAAAAATAAACGATAATAATTTTCTCTTCGATGGTAAAACCTTGCTAAACGATTTTTGCAAAATAGTGGAAGTTGAAAACAACTTTTTTGATTCAGTAAAGGGCGATGCCGAAACACTGGCAGGTTTTATTCTGGAATTGAAAGGTGAATTTCCGGAAAAATACGACAAAATAAAATTTCAGCACCTCACGTTTACCATTGAGGAGGTGGATAAACGACGCATTCGAAAAATAAAAACTTCCATTAAAAGATAAATTAATTGTTGTAAGCAGGCATGTAAAAGTTATATGCTATTTTTGGCGAATTGAAAACTCAGGTTCATGCATAATTATTTTATTCTACTTATCTCACTTTTTCTGTTAAGTGTATCATGTAATAGTGACTACACACCTAAGCCACGAGGCTATTTCCGAATCGATTTGCCTGAAAAAGAGTACAATCAAACTCCAAAGAAACTTCCTTATGCCTTTGAATATCCGGCATACAGTATTTTGGTTAATAATCGGCAGGCTGCAGATGAACTTTACTGGATAAATGTGGTATTTCCCAAATTCAAGGCTACTTTGCACCTTAGTTACAAAACCATCGACAATAACCTGGAAGAATACCTGAACGATTCGCGCAATTTTGTTTACAAGCATACGGTTAAAGCCGATGCTATTGGTGAAACGCCGTATTTGAATGCCGAAAAAAAAGTGTATGGAATTCTATACGACATAAAAGGGGATGCGGCATCGAATACCCAGTTTTTTTTAACCGACAGCACACATAATTTTATTCGGGGTGCTTTGTATTTTGAAGTACATCCCAATAAAGACTCCCT
The DNA here is from genome assembly GCA_050251815.1 of Salinivirgaceae bacterium. Classification (GTDB taxonomy): domain Bacteria; phylum Bacteroidota; class Bacteroidia; order Bacteroidales; family SZUA-534; genus GWE2-40-63. The sequence continues at coordinate 67,380 of JBFWMB010000011.1, forward strand.
GGCACCAGTGCTTGAGTTTATAAATCAGGATCTGGTGCATTTGATTGAAACTTTTGAATGGAAGTAACATGGCTCTTGTTTTTAAGGAACATATTGCCATGGGAACTCTTTTGGGAGTTTGGAAAAAGGAAGAGGAACTGGAGTTGTTGCATTCGGTATTCCCTTTACGGAGTGAAGAAAAAGCTGATTTTGAAAAAATATCGAACCTTACCCGACGAAAAGAATGGCTCACAACAAGGGTGCTTTTGACCGAGTTGCTGCAGAAACGTAAAATTATTAACTATTCGGCCCACGGCAAACCATTTATAAACGAGAGCAAGCTGAATTTAAGCATTTCGCATTCCCGAAATTTTGTTGCCATAATTATTAGCAGTCAGTATTATCCTGGTGTTGATATCGAACAGGTTTCGGAACGTGTAGCCAATGTGCAGCATAAATTTTTAAACGAAACTGAAAGGGTGTGGTGTAACAGCTTATCTTTAATGACAGCCTGTTGGAGCGCAAAAGAAGCAGTATTCAAAATTTTTGAGCGTGAACTCGATTTTCACGATATGGTAGTAGAGCCTTTTCAACTGGGACCGGACAAAGGACAATTCGAAGCATCCATAATTAAATCCGTTCCACCTAAACGCTTTAAAATAAACTATCGGTTTTTCGAGTACGATATTTTAACCTACACCCTTAGGCGTCCCGATTTATTAATTTCGTAAAGATTTCCTATCTTGGCTCCATGTTGATTCAATACTTAAAAAAACAGTTTTCAGCTGGCAAAAAGTTATTTGCCTTACTCATCGATCCCGATAAGCATACGCCGGAATCCATTGAAAATTTGTTAGTTAGTTTAATCAATAAGCCTGGCCCCGATCTTATTCTTGTTGGTGGAAGCCTTTTGTTTAATGGTGTTTCTCAAATTATTACAGCCATAAAACGAAATACCCAAATACCGGTATTCCTGTTTCCCGGCAATGTGCAGCATGTATCTGAAAATGCCGATGGGATTTTGCTGCTCTCACTTATTTCAGGTCGTAATCCGGAATTTTTAATCGGCAATCACGTGCAGGCAGCGCCCATGATTCGAAAGGCCGGTTTGGAAGTTATACCTACAGGCTATTTGCTGATAAATTCCGGAGTTAGTACTTCGGTTTCGTATATGAGTAATACGGCTCCAATTCCTTACGATAAAACCGATATTGCTGTTGCTACGGCTATGGCCGGTGAAATGCTGGGTATGCAGCTTATATATCTGGAAGCCGGAAGTGGAGCTCAAATGCCGGTTTCAGAGCGCATGATAACTGAGGTAAAGACTAATATTCAAATTCCCCTGGTGGTGGGTGGGGGAATTAAAACAACGGAACAACTTTCCAAAGTACTGGATGCCGGCGCCGATATGGTGGTAGTGGGAACCGCTGCTGAAACAAATGCTGCGGTGGTTTCTGAGTTTGCATCATTTTTTGTTGGGCGAAACCAAAAATAATTTCTTTTCAGGATTACTATTCTTCCAATTCTTCTATTACCGAGCCTGTAGCACCATTGGGGAATGGAATATTCAAAAAATTCGACAAGGTAGGTGCAATATCCTGCATGTAGATGCTACGGGATATGCGGTCACGTTTAATTTTCCATCCATACCAGATTAAGGGAACATGCGTGTCGTAATTGTTTGCCGAATTGGCACTCGAAACATACGAACCTTTTTCAATCCATCCGGGTTCCAGGTTAATTACCACATCGCCTGAGCGTTTTTGATTAAACGAATTTTGCATGGCAGCAAAAGCACCGTGTGAGAAATTGGTTTGTTCCAGCGTAGTTGCTGTTATGGCATTTGCTACTCCTGAAAACTGAATCATAAATTGGGAAACCACTTGCTGAACATCAGAAATAGTTAATTTCGCATCTTCAATTAAGCGATGGTTCAAATAAATTTGCTTGTTGTGGTATTCAGCAATCCATTTTCCTTTATCGTAGAGCGCATTTAAATAGGTTCCCAGTAGCATTACCGCACGCTCGGCATTAAACTCACCCGAAGGAATATTAACAGCCTGTAAATCTTCAGGATTGTACGACGTTCCGTGGTCCGATGTGAGGTAAACCAACACGTTGTGTTTTCCAAACTGCTCGTCGAGGAATTGTAAAAAGTGGGCAAGTTCGGCATCGAGTCGTAAATACAGGTCTTCAAGTTCTATCGAATTGGGACCGCACGATTCGCTTATCCGCGCGGTTGACGCAAATCCAATACTTAAAAAGTCGGTAAAATCATCAACACCCAATTCTTCGTGCAATATGGCCGACACTGCAAAGTCTTTGGTTAAGGTTAGTCCGTATGGGGTGGCTTTTAATACACTGTAGGGAAGTTCTTTTTTTACAAAGGACGAAATACGTTTGGCAAATTTGTTTTGGTCCGAAAAACCAACCTCTTTCGACAGGCCCAGTTTTGCTCCATTACTATAGGTTTCTATAGCAAGTAAGGGGCTCCAATCGCGCTCGAGGTATATGTCGGGAAATTTTTTTGTATTGAATTCATTCACCCATCCGGGGAGCGAATCCATGTAGTACGAACTGCTTACCCAATTGCCCGATGCGTCGTCGAACCAATAGGCGGCATTGGCCAAATGACCGGTAGATAAAATGGCTGCTTCGGGTTTAAACGAAACACCAATCACTTTAGAACGACCGTTGTTAAAAAGCTTTAGTTCGTCGGTAAACGTAGTAGTTAACAGATTAATTGGGGAGTTGGGATATACATCGTTTTTTGAACCAATGGAGTGTTGTTTTTCATCGAAAACAGCGTAGGTGCGGTTGTTTTGCAAACGCTGGTACCAGCGATCGGCAACAACTCCGTGAACTGCCGGTTCACATCCGGTAGCAATGGTGGCAAAGCCGGGGGCAGTCTGGGTCAATAAATAGTTGTAATTAGCATTTTTACAGAGGGTTCCTTCACCTATCAGTTTTTTAAAGCCGTCTTCTCCAAAATTTTCCCAAAAGCGGTACAGATAATCGTAACGCATATCTTCAATTACAATACCTACAATAAGTTTTGGGGCTTCGGGCGGAATCTCTTTCCGCTTTTGTGCCTGTGAAAATTGCGTAACGAATAAGAGTGAACTTACTAATATTAAAATGCGTGAAATCATAGCCATAAGGTTTTACGCTGGCAAATGTAATTATTTATGGCAGAATTCATGAATGCTTATGACCAAAATGCCTGCAAAGCAGCAATGTATTTTCTATGAAAGGGTGCTTTTTGAACCCTATTTTGTCCATAGCTATAAAGCAAACTGCTGTTATGTTTTTGATTTAACAAAATATTACCTGTGTTTACATCCAGTGATGAAGTTTTAATAGAAAAAAACAGTTCTCATTTTTCCCTCATTCGAGGCTTTCTATTCACACCACCTAGAATTATGATGCGCTTTTTCTATTTTTACAAAAATTACAAGCTATGGATTCCATTTTATTGATAACACCTCCTTTAACGCAGTTAAATACACCTTATCCGGCTACAGCAGTGCTGAAAGGATTTTTACAGGAGCAGGGAAAGGTGGTGCATCAGGCCGATTTGGGGATTGAATTGATTAACACCTTGTTTACCGCCAAAGAACTGGAGCCGGTTTTTGCTGAAATTGAAACTAAAAATGTAGCCGGCATTCACAAAAAAGTGCTTTCGATGAAAGCTTATTACCTGGCAACCATTGAACCGGTAATGGCTTTTTTGCAAGGCAGAAATCAGCATCTGGCCATTAAAATTGTAGGGCGCAGGTATTTGCCCGAAGGGCCCCGGTTTAAGAATCTGGTCGATTTGGAATGGGTTTTTGGAACCATGGGAACCATCGACCAGGCCAAATACCTGGCTACGCTTTACATTGAAGATTTGGCCGATTTAATCCGGATTTACCTAGACGAAGGCTTTGAGTTGGTTCGATACAAACAGCACTTATCGGAGTCGGCACACCATTTTGCCCCCATACGCAACGCTTTGCTGACAGACGAAACAAACCTTATCGATGCCCGTCTGTTGCAGGTGTTTGCTGCTTACCTTGAAAAGTATCAACCCGCTGTGGTTGGGTTTACGGTTCCATTTCCGGGCAATTTGTATGGCGCACTCAAATGTGCCCAGTATTTGAAAAAGTACCATCCTGAGGTTAAGATTATTATGGGTGGTGGTTATGTGAATACGGAACTACGCGATATGCAGGAACCTCGTTTTTTTGATTTTATTGATTACCTGATTTTTGATGATGGCGAACAGCCTTTTCTTCAATTGTTGAACTATTTTGATGGCAAAGTGGGCGAAGAAGATTTAATTCGCACCCGATTTTTAAAAAACGACCAGGTTATTCATGTGAATAATACAACGATTGCACCACTTCCTTTTGTAAAAACAGGCATCCCCGATTTTAGCGGTTTGCCTTTCGGCAAATACCTGTCACTGATAGAGACTGTGAATCCCATGCACAAGCTGTGGACCGATGGTTACTGGAACAAAGTGACCCTGGCACACGGTTGTTATTGGGCGCATTGCGCGTTTTGCGACACCACCCTCGACTACATTAAACGCTACGAATCGGGAACTGCTGAGGCTATTGTTGAAAAACTGAAAACCATTATGAAGCAAACCGGAAGTACTGGTTTTCATTTTACCGACGAAGCAGCTCCTCCCGGGTTACTGAAAAGTTTGGCCCTGGAAATTATTCGCCAGAAGCTGCAAATCACCTGGTGGGGAAACATCCGTTTCGAAAAAGCGTTTACGGCCGATTTGTGTCAATTGCTGGCCGCTTCGGGTTGTATTGCGGTTACCGGAGGAATCGAAACGGCATCGGATCGCTTGTTACGTTTGATGAATAAAGGAGTTAGTCTTGAAAAAGCTGTCCAGGTAACCCGCAATTTTGCCAAAGCAGGAATTATGGTTCATGCCTACCTGATGTTTGGTTTTCCCGGTGAAACGGAGCAGGAAACCATCGATTCGCTTGAGATTGTTAGGCAATTTTTTGAAGCTGGCCTGTTTCAATCGGCTTATTGGCACCGTTTTGCACTTACCATCCACAGTCCGGTGGCTCAGTTACCTGAGCGATACGGTATTACAATTCTTGACAAAGAAAAACACCCCTTTGCCAATAACGAAATTGCTTTTCATGATCCGGTACAGGAACATCAGCCCGACTTTGGGCCGGGACTGGCAAAAGCAACCTATAACTTTATGCACGGCATGGGTTTCGATCAGTCGGTTCATCGCTGGTTCGATTTTAAAATTAAGCCAGCCAATCTTCCGCCACGTTTTGTAAAGAATTTTTTAAAAAACAACCTGCCTCCGCAACCAAACAATAGGCAACTGGTATGGATTGGCGGAAATGTTTCGCTGAGTGTAAATGGAAAGCAAACCCGCTTGTTTATTAATAATCCGGCACAGTCGACCACTATTGAAACCGATAGAGAAATTGCGGATTGGATTGTAAATTTCTTAACAAAATGTAGTATAACTGATGCTAAAATGGAGTCGTTTAACGATTGGTCGGAAGCTTTTCAGCTAAAGTTTCAGGTCGATTTGGAGGCAGAACCCTGGGTTAATCAGCACCGTAGATCGGGCTTGCTGGTTTTGTAGTGCTTGCTTTTATTACATAATTTTATTCGTT
>JBFWMB010000012.1:0-72723 GCA_050251815.1 Salinivirgaceae bacterium
TATCTTCAATCCTATTTGGATGAATTTTGCTACAAATTAAACCGTAGATACTTTGGTGATAAGGTTTTTGACAGACTTGCCATTGCTATGTCTGATAATTACTGGTATAATAATGACTAATCATTTTTCTGAAATAAACCGCAGTGGAGTTCTTGTTTTATTTGATAAGATTCCTTTTTGACTTCTACTATATAATAATTGACTTATCTGCATTTTTTAAGTATTCCTATTTGTTTAAAAGATGCATTCTTTTTGTTGTTGGTTAAACCGCAATTAATCAGAATGATGGGTTGTTTTGTGTTACCTGAGTAAAAGGCGCAGGTTACATAATTGAAAGCTATGATACATAGCTGAACGATTTGGGTACATAGTTGAAACGGGCTAATGGCGCTTGTTTGTAGTTTTGGTTGTGCAATTATGTATTTTTTTCATGATTAGATGTTTAGGTTTATTAGTGGTTTTGGCTTTAGCTGGTTTGTTGCAGGCCTGTAAAAATGAATCAAATTTTGATTCACAGGTTCGTCTTAGCGATAAATCAGCTACGCCAGAATCAATGGCTTTGTTTGCAAAACTGGAACTGCTTAGTAAAAAAGGAAGCATGCTGGGGCATCAGGATGCTGTAGCCTATGGAATTGGCTGGGAAAGTTCAGATTTTCGATCCGATATAAATGATGTTTGTGGCGATTTTCCGGCTGTTTTTGGTTGGGATTTAGGGCATATAGGTGATTCAGTAAATATCGACGGCGTGCCGTTTGAACGGATGCTTTACTGGGCAAGGATAGTTCACCAAAAAGGAGGGATTAATACTTACAGCTGGCACGCCCGCAATATGCATACTGATGCAAGTTCGTGGGATTTGCAAACGAACATTCCTGATTTGCTTCCGGGCGGTGAAAAACATGAGCATTTTTTGCATAAGCTGGATTTGCTTGCTGATTTTTTTAACGCATTAACCGACAGCGATGGCAAGTTAATTCCGGTTGTTTTTCGTCCATATCACGAGATGAATGGTCACTGGTTTTGGTGGGGAACCAAATCGTGTACTGCCGATGAATATAAAAACCTCTTTCGTTTTACGGTCGATTATCTTAGAGAAAATAAGCAGGTGCATCAGGTAATGTATAGCTATTCGCCCGATGTGTATGAAACAGCAGCTGAGTATCTTGAATTCTATCCCGGCGATAACTATGTTGACATATTTGGTGTTGACGATTACAAAGGGATTAGGAGTAGGGAAACAGTTGATAAAACCATTAATCGCCTATCAATTATTTCAAAACTGTCATCAGAAAAGAATAAACTTTTTACCTTATCGGAAACCGGATTTGAAACCTTATCAGACAGTTTGTGGTTTTCTGAAGTTTTATTGCCCGTGATAACTTCCGGCAAATTACAAACGAAGCCCTTGTGGGTGTTGTTGTGGCGTAACGCCCGAACCGATCATTTTTATGCTCCTTATCCCGGTCATTCCAGCGTCGCTGACTTTATAACCTTTAAAAATCATCCATTAACCTTGTTTTTAAACGATATTCAATAAATAATATATGAGATTAACTGCATTCGATATAACCATTATTGCCATTTATTTACTTTCGACTATAATTATAGGTTTGGTTTTAAAAAAGCGTGCACAAAAAGACAAAACAGCTTACATGTTGGGCGGAAATAAGCTTCCGTGGTATTTGCTGGGTTTGTCGAATGCATCGGGAATGTTTGACATCTCGGGAACCATGTGGCTGGTGACTTTAGCTTTTGTTTATGGGTTAAAAAGTATTTGGATTCCCTGGTTGTGGCCGGTTTTTAATCAGATTTTTTTAATGGTATTTTTATCAATCTGGCTACGCCGTTCAAATGCAACTACAGGTGCCGAATGGATGACTACCCGATTTGGAACCGGAAAAGACGGAAAACTCTCTCACGGAATCGTTGTTGTTTTTGCTTTAATAAGTTGTCTGGGATTTTTGGCCTATGGGTTTATTGGCCTGGGAAAATTTGTACAGATATTTATTCCCTGGGAATTGTTTGCAGGCTACATTCCTTTTGAAGTTCCTGAAACCTATATCCCTCATATTTACGGAATAGTTTTCACCCTTTTTGCCATGTTTTATGCCATTTTAGGCGGAATGACCAGCATTGTTTGGGCCGATGTGGTACAATATTTAATTATGACCATCTCTGCTGTGATAATTGGAGTAATAGCCATGAAGGCTCTGGAATTTGAATCGTTAAATGTTCCTGAAGGATGGATGAGCCCGTTTTTTGGTGCCAAATTAAATATGGACTGGTCAGGGATTATCGACGAGGTAAATGAAAAAATTGCCAGCGACGGTTATTCTTTGTTCAGTATCTTTTTTAGCATGATGCTTTTTAAAGGTATTTTAGTTAGTGCTGCAGGCCCGGCGCCAAATTATGATATGCAAAAAATTCTTTCAACCCGATCGCCACGCGATGCTGCAAAAATGTCGGGTTTTGTTTCGGTGGTTTTAATGCCCGCCCGTTATTTTATGATTGCTGGTTTTGCGGTATTGGCTATACTGTATTACGACAAACTGAACCTTTTGGTAGGAGGACGTATTGATTTTGAACAGATTTTGCCTTCAGCCATAAATCAGTTTGTTCCTGTTGGATTTATGGGACTTTTGCTTGCCGGATTGTTGGCTGCTTTTATGTCGACTTTTGCTGGAACACTGAATGCAGCGCAGGCTTATATTGTTAACGATATTTATCTGAAATACATTAAACCTACGGCTACAAACCGACAGGTAAAACGCACCAATTATGTTACCGGAATTCTTGTGGTGGCCATAAGTATTGTGTTTGGTGTTTTTGCGCTCGATGTAAATTCCATTTTGCAGTGGATTGTTTCGGCTCTTTTTGGAAGCTATGTGGCATCGAACATGCTTAAATGGTATTGGTGGCGATTCAATGGAACCGGATTTTTTGTAGGTATGCTTGCGGGTATTATTCCGGCACTTATTTTCCCTTTGGTTTTTACACAAACACTCGATCTCTATTATTTTCCGTTAATTCTGCTAATTTCAGTGGCTGGTTGTGTTATAGGAACCTATTTAGCCCCGCCAACCGATGAGGAAACATTGAAAATGTTCTATAAAAATGTTCGTCCCTGGGGATTTTGGAAACCCATCCACGATAAAGTGGTGGCCGAAAACCCCGGATTTAAAAGGAACGAAAATTTTTGGCGCGACATGTTTAATGTGGGAATTGGTACAATTGCACAAACCGCTTTGGTGATTTTCCCTATCTATATTGTGTTGCGTCAGACCTTTCCCCTGTTGATTTCTGTTGGAATAATTCTGGTTTGTGGATTTAATATGAAAAAAACATGGTGGGACAAATTACCCGATGAAAACGATAAAGTAAGCTAAATGAAAAAGCACCTATATATAGTTGGACTTATTTTTTTGGTAGCCCTAATGCTTTTCTTTTCGTTGGATAACATTAAAGGTGTTAAACCAAATGTTCTTATTTTGCTTACCGACGATATGGGATATGGTGATGTTGGTTTTAATGGAAATCAAATGATTCGGACCCCAACGCTTGATTCACTGGCAAAAAACGGAATAGTTTTCGACAGATTTTATGTGTCGCCAATGGGTTCGCAAAGCCTTGCCAGTTTACTTGCCGGAAAATATCAGATTGATTCCGATGATTTATTAACAGAACAGCAAAACACGGGGAAGGCTTCAAATGACGCTAATATAGCTGAATGGTTGAAAAAATACGGTTACCGTACCGCTTATTTTGGGAAATGGCAAAATAGGCTTAATGAAAACAAAAATCCTCGAGAATTGGGGTTCGATAATTTTTTTGGTTTTATGGGTAGGGCAAACAGCCATTTTGATTTGAAATTGGACTGTAATGGTATTCCCACTCAGAGTCGGGGATATATAAGTGATGTGTTAACCGATTCAACTATATCCTTTATTCAGCGAAATAAAAAACAGCCTTTTTTAACTTTTGTAGCTTTTAGTACTCCTCATGAACCTTATCAGGTACCTGATAAATATTACCAAAAATATAAAGACCTGGCATTGGATCATCATACCGCAACCATTTATGGAATGTGTGAGAATATTGATTTTAATGTAAGCCGAATTATTCGTCAATTGGAGCAGCTCCATATTTTGGAAAATACCATAATTGTATTTCTGAGCGATAATGGTCCAGCATATTTACGCTATAACTCCGGTTTAAAAGGGCGTAAGGCTGAAGTTAACGAAGGAGGTGTGCGTTCTCCGTTTATTCTGTCGTATCCTGACGGTAATTTTAAAAACCGCATTATCTATACTATGAGCGCAGCACATATCGATTTAGCGCCCACCTTGCTTCATTTATTGAAAATTCCTTTCAAGGAAGAACTATTTGACGGAATAAGCCTGGTTCCCTGGCTAAAAGACAACAAAAAAGAGTTTCCCCAGCGATATTTGTATGAATATTTTAAAAACAATACTGCCGGTACTAGTTGGGGAGCCGTTCGTTCTGACAGTTTTTTGTTGGTAATAAACAATCAGAATCAACATTTTTATAATATAATTTCAGATAAATACCAACGGAAGAATGCCATCAATAATTATCAGGAAGAAGCTAACACGTTATTTGAAAACTATAATCAGTGGTTATCAAGAACCCATATAAACAATACCAATTCGGACTCTTTTAACCATTCAACCCGGGTAAAATTAATAGTCGATGAGGCGTTTTGGGAGAAGAAAACGATGTCGGGCAAGGTACAGAAAAACCAAACCCCCAAAATAAATCTTTTAAACGATTCCATTTATTGGGAATTAGCCATTCAAAACGAAGGCAATTACGAGGTACGGGTCATGTGTAATTGTCCTGCAAATCCTGCGGTTTCAAAGTATGAACTTTCAATGGGTGAGGATACTTTATTTTTCACTCTGCAAAGTGACGCCTTTTCTGAGTATTCAAATTCAGTGAATGGAGAAATTATCAGGAATCCCGATTCAATCAACCTGAAGTCTTTTAGCGCGGGAAACCTCAATTTAAAAAAAGGAATTAACGATTTGGTTTTAAAAATGGAAAGAGATACGGCTTCAACAATAGAAATTATAGCGGTTGAATTGAATCTAATAAGTGTAAATTAAACATTAAATATAATTAAAAGCAGGTGGGAAAGCCTAAAGTTGATTTATAAATAAGCTTTAATGTATATAATTTTAATAAACTTTACGTGAAAAGAGTAAAAAAAATGTAAAAAATATTTAATGTGTTAAAAATACACTAAATATTTTGTAATTTTAGAATTTAAATAATACCAATGAAAATAAACGTTACTAAGAGGCTGGCTAAACTGGAAAAAGAATACGGGAGATTGCTTAAACGGAAAAACAAAAAAGTTAAGAGCGATTACAATGGGATTTACTATCGCTATAAACATCCGGTGTTAACAAATGCTCACGCTCCGTTAATCTGGAGGTATGATCTGAATTCAGTGTCAAACCCTTATTTAATGGAACGCATTGGGGTTAATGCCACCTTTAATGCGGGAGCAATTAAGCATAACGGAAGATACCTGGTTATTACCCGTGTTGAAGGAAACGACCGAAAATCATTTTTTGCAGTTGCAGAAAGCCCCAATGGTATCGATAATTTCAAATTCTGGGATTATCCCATACAAATGCCAGAAACCAACGAACCAGATACCAATGTTTATGACATGCGTGTGGTTCAACACGAAGATGGATGGATATACGGGCTCTTTTGTACCGAGCGCAAAGATCCGAAAGCCCCTAAGGGAGACACCTCTTCGGCAGTAGCCCAATGTGGTATTGCCCGTACCAAAGACTTAAAAACATGGGAAAGACTGCCTGACTTAATTACTTATTCGGGCCAACAGCGGAATGTAGTGCTTCATCCTGAGTTTGTAAACGGAAAGTACGCGCTTTATACCCGTCCACAAGATGGATTTATTGACACTGGTTCGGGAGGTGGTATAGGCTTTGGATTAACCGATTCCATGGAGCAGGCAGAAATAAAAAGTGAAATCATTCTCGATTACAAAACATACCACACCGTTTATGAGGTAAAAAACGGCCTGGGGCCAGCTCCTATTAAAACGAAAAATGGCTGGTTGCATTTGGCGCATGGAGTTCGAAATACAGCAGCCGGATTGCGCTATGTGCTTTATATGTTTATGACCGATTTGACTGATTTATCCAAAATTATTTATAAACCCGGCGGACATTTTATTGCCCCTAAAAACGACGAACGCATTGGCGATGTTTCAAATGTTGTTTTCTCGAACGGTTGGATTTGCGACGATGATGGAACGGTTTATATCTATTATGCATCGTCCGACACCCGATTGCATGTTGCCACATCGTCAATTGAACAACTTGTGGATTACTGTATGAACACCCCGGCCGATCAGTTAAGGAGTGCTGCGTCGGTAAATACAATTATTGAGCTGATAAATAAAAACTTAAACAACAATTAATAACTGTTATATGAAAAAATCTACACCTATAAAATTTGTGCAGATGCTCATCATACTCATGTTTCCTTTGGGAATTCTGGCACAAAATGCCAGTATCTCTGGTAAAATTACCGATTCAAAAGGGGAACCCCTGATTGGGGTGAACATTGTAATTAAAGGCACAACTCAGGGAACCGTTTCCGACCTGGATGGAAACTATTCAATTATCAATTTACCCAATGAAAAGTTGGAATTATTAGCCAGCTTTATTGGTTTTAATAACGAAACCAGGTTGGTCGATTTAACCAATAGCAAAACCATGGTAATAAACTTTACCATGAATGAAGATATTGCTGAACTGTCTGAAGTTGTTGTAATTGGTTATGGAACACAAAAAAAATCTGATTTGACCAGTTCAGTTGCCTCTGTATCTGCTTCTGATTTGGAACAAGCCCGGGCTGCAAATATTTCAGAAGCACTGCAGGGGCGTGCAGCTGGAGTTCATGTTTCCCAAAATACCGGGGCTCCGGGTTCAAACGTTAGCATTAAGATAAGAGGTGTCACGTCAATAAACGGTACTGATCCCCTTTGGGTGGTCGATGGAGTGGTTACTGATCCCAATACGGTAAACGCTTCGGATATTGAATCGATGGAAATTTTAAAAGATGCTTCATCGGCAGCTATATATGGGTCTAATGCTGCAGGTGGTGTTGTTTTGGTTACGACAAAAAAAGGAAAAGCCGGCGATACTAAAGTAACCTTTAATTCCTATTTAGGTTGGCAAAAAATTACCAAAACCATTGATGTGGCCAATGGTGTCGATTTTGCCAATATGTATCACGAATACCAGGTGTTAGCCAATACACCGGCCCGAAGGTATTTAACCCTGGAACCAGACACGTTTCAGACATATAATTATCAGGACATGGTTTTTAGAGAAGCCCTGATGCAAAATTATGATATAGGGGTTTCGGGCGGTAACGAAAAGTCGACATTCTATATGGGTATTGGTTACCTTAATCAGGAAGGAATTTTGAAGAGCACCGATTACAACAAAATTACAGTTCGTATGAACGGTGAACACAAAGCCAACAATTGGTTAACAGTGGGCTTGAATTCTTCTTATTCGAGACAGGAAACCGGTGGTTTTGAAGAATGGGAATTAAAAAACGAATATGCCAACCCAATTTTACAGGCTTTAACCTATCACTCGTTTGTGGCCCCTTACGGAACAAAAGAAACGGATTCAGAATACGATAAGGGATGGTCGTACACACCATTGGGGAATACGCAAAACCCATTGTCAACCATCAGTATGAAACATCATAAATCAACCACACAAAACTTGTCGGGAACTTTCTTTGCAGCAATTTCACCTTTCGAAGGGCTTAAATTGGAAAGCCGTTTAACAGGTAACGCTGCATTTAATAATAACTACAGTTTTGAGCCTGTCTTTTATATTTCAGGGTCGTTGCAAAACACTAACAGTTCCATTAATAAAGGAGTTGGCTTTTATCAGGGATGGAACTGGCAAAATCTTATCACCTTTAATAAAACCCTTTTCGATGTTCACAATATAAGTCTGATGGCTGGTTATGAATCGGGATACGGGAAAAGTGAAACCATGTCGGCTACCCGCTACGATTTAATTAATCAGACTCCTGAAATGTGGTATTTTGATGCCAGCACCAATAATGAGTTTCTTTCTCAATTACCTTTTGGATCGGCCCAGGAACAATCGGGGTATTCTTACCTGGGTCGGATTAACTACGATTATAAAGGGATGTTACTGGGACAGTTTAATTTCCGAAAGGATTATTCTTCTTTGTTTGGACCCAATAACAGAGATGGTAATTTCCCCTCATTTTCTGCAGGATTCAAGTTTACCGAACTCGACAGGGTTAAAAATTACTTGCCCTTTTTGAGTTTTGGAAAAATTCGTTACGGATGGGGTAAAGCAGGTAATAATTCCATCACTCCTTATCAGTATTATTCAACGGTGGCTTTTGAAAATGTTTATGGGTATTCCTTTGATAATACCGAAGTTTCAAGTACCGGGGCAGCACCCAATTTGTTTGTAAATCGCGCGGTTCACTGGGAAGATGTAATAACCAGCAATGTTGGACTTGATTTAAGTTTCTTAAATAACCGATTATCGACTACTGTAGATTATTTTGAGCGGCATAATGTAGGCATGCTTATGATTGTAGAATCGGCATGGCTAGCTGGTTGGATAGTAGAGAATTCATATCAGGAAGGAGGCGTTTCCGATCCATTTAAAAATGTTGGGGAATTTAACAACAAAGGCCTGGAGTTTACAGCTAACTGGAAGGAACAGCGTGGCCCGTTAAATTATGGAGCCAACGTGAATATGTCGTTTATAAAAACTACAGTGGGCGATATTAACCCTGATACGCTTTATAGAAATAATACCAAAGGAATAAGCGATTACTTAACCCGTACCATTCAAGGACAGGAGTTTTTACCTTTTTATGGTTTTGTTACCGATGGAATTTTTACTTCAGCCGATTTACCCAACGCTAGTGGCGTGGTAACCAACCAGCCTTATACCATTAACCCCGATGGCGACACCTTATATGCACAACCCAAAGCACGTCCCGGCGATTTTAGGTATAAGGATGTGAATAACGATGGCAAAATTGATGATAACGATATGGTAGCTTTAGGAAGCCCCCATCCAAAATTTACTTATGCATTTAACATCTTTGCCGAATACAAATTACCAGGAAGCTGGGGTGAAGTGGATATAAAAGCTTTTTTTCAGGGAGCGTATGGTAATAAGGTTTTTAATGCAACTAAATTTTATCTGTTTAATACCGATGGGGCGTTTAACTGGAGCGAAGATTATGCAAAAAACCATTATACCGTGGAACTCTATGATCGTAACGATATTCTAGTCACTTCTTTAAATGAAAAGGCAAAATACCCAAGAATCGATCCCCTGGGAGCCAATGAAAACTTTACCCAGCTATCTGACTTTTATATTGAAGATGCTTCCTATTTACGTTTAAAGAACCTCGAAATTGGATACACTTTTGCCAGTTCCATAACCCAGACGGTAGGAATTGAAAAAGTGCGTCTTTACCTGGGAGCTAAAAATCTCTTTACCTGGACCAAGTATTCCGGACAAGATCCGGAAGTCGGAACTACCCGTAACGAAAGCGGCAAATCCGATCCTTTATCTGAAGGGATCGATAAAGCAGCATATCCAGTGGCACGAATGTACACTATTGGTATTAATGTAACATTTTAATCGAATAAAATTAAAGTCCTATGTTTAGTAATACAAAATATATACTGGTAATAGCCTTAACGGTATTTTTGGTAGCATGCAGCGACGATTTTTTAGAGAATAGTCCTATAGCTTTAGATACCACAGAATCGTTTTACACCAGTTTCGAAAGCCTCGATTATACCGCAACTTCGGCCTATGGTATGTTGGCATCCATGTCGGTTTTTGATATTATGTACTCCATTGGTTATCAAAGCGCATCAGACGATGTGGAAGTGGGCGGTGAGAACATTAACGACTGGCCTGAGTTTCAGCGCATCGACCGATTAACACATACACCCAGCGAGGCTAATATTCACATCATGTGGGGTTATCCTTACAAAGGTATTCGCATGGCAAACGAGTATTTAACCCGCTTTGAGGCAGTTAAAGAAATTGAAGTTCAAAAAGCTAAATCGGAAGAAGACGCATTGGCCAGACTTGAACTTATGGATTTACGCGCAGCCGAAATGCATTTCATGCGGGCGTTTTATCATTTCACCCTGTTACAAATATATGGTGGAGTTCCCATCATCGATTTTATTGTTGACCCGGAACAATTTAATGTGCCTCGGAATTCGATTGCTGAGGTTTTGCATTTTGTTCAGGATGAATTGTTATTAGCCATTCCACTATTAAAACTGAAGAGTGAACAGGGTGCCGATGTGGGGCGGGTTACCAAAGGCGCTGCCCAGGCGCTTTTAGCCAAAGCTTATTTGTATGAGTCGTCGTATGCCGAGAATTACTCAGGAGACGAAAGGTTTGAAGGCTGTGAACAGCATTACGATTTGGCTTTAAAATATGCTGAAGACGTAATGATTTCAGGTGAATATGGATTGGTTGGAATAGGCGGGGAACGCTTTGATTCTTGGAGAGCACCACTTGGCGGCCAAATTGGCGGTTACCGATGGATTTTTACGCTTGACGGCGACAATAGTGATGAGTCGGTTTGGGAAATACAAAATGTTCAGGACCGGGCAGGTTGGTGTTATACCCGCGGTAGTTATATTACCATTTATACCACAGTGCGTAAGTTATTCATTAACGATTCTACCCTAAGCACTGATTATGGTTGGAGCTTTAATTTGCCATCAAAATATTTAATCGATGCTTTTGGAAATAACGATATCCGTGAAACAGGATTGAATTCCATGGTCGTTGATCCTACTTTGGATCCTCGTTTTTCAACTACCATTGGACGCGAAGGTGACACCCTGTTGGCAAATATGAATGGTTCAAAAAAGTGGTACAAAATGGCCTTTAGCAATTTACCTACAGGAACCATAAGTCGTAAGTACGAATGTTCTCCCGATGAATTTACTTTTGGAGCAAACGACACCTATGGCGAAGGCCCTATGAACATTCGCTTAATTCGTTATGCCGATGTAGTATTAATGGCAGCTGAAGCCGCTTATAAATCGGGCGATGCACCCAAAGCCCTGGGTTATGTTAATCAGGTAAGAACGCGTGCCCGTTTATCCGGTGAAACCGGATATCCTGTGGACTTACCAGCCATTACTTTTGAAGACATCGTTCACGAAAGGCGTTTGGAATTGGCTATGGAGCCGCATCGACTGTTCGATTTGGTACGATGGAATCTGGCAGAAAAGTATATGAACGGTATAACCCTTGCTTCAATGGGTGAGGGTTTGGTTGTAAATTATGAAAAAGGAAAACACGAGTTTTTTCCTATACCGGCGCGTGAAATGCAAAAGGCAACGGGTTTGTTACAATACGATGGTTGGAAGTAATACTGGAATTGGAATCCGATTCCTAAAAAACAATAATCAATCAATTATTAACTAAATTTTTTAATTATGAGAAAACTAATCTTTACTCTTTTGATGAGTTTACTTGTGTTTGGGTATTCTCAGGCACAGGTAATTTTCGATCCCGCAACATACACGGGAGATTTACCAACCGGAGCCTCCATCGTGACCATTGATGGGGTTAAATACATGAAATGTCCACTTAATGGATGGGAAACTACTTTTGCTGTTCCCGAAGTTAAGTTGGCTGCCAACATTACCAAGTTTAAAGCAACAGCAATGTTTAAAGAAGGAACATCAGGATTTACTTTAAGCCAGGTATTAAGTTTTATAAAACTGGTCGATAACAGTTCATCAGGCTGGGCCGAAGCTGCTCTAATAAAAGAAGCCAGTACAGCCGAAGTTTCAAATTATTCCAGTGATATTTTAATACCTGAAGCTACCATTACGAACATTCAGTTAGCGGGTCAGGAAACTTCAGGATGGTCAGCTGTAGTAGGTGACACTCTTTTTGTTGGCACCATCATTGCTTACGATCCACATCTTATTTTTGACCCCAATATGTATGCTGAAGGTCAGTTCCAGGGAAGCGATGCCATGAATATTGTTACCATTGAAGGAGAGAAATACCTTAAAGTGGAATTGGCTGGTTGGGAATCTGTATTTCAGGTTTCTTCAACAATTCTGGAAGACGATTACAATATGTTTAGTGCCGTGACAAAATATGAAGTGGGAACTTCAGGTTTTGCTCTTGATAACATCAACACTTTTGTTCAACTGGCACATGGTGATCCCTGGGCAACTTTTGGAAAGATTGAAGCGACAAGTAGTGCAACATTTACTGAGTTTTCAGCCGATATTACAACTCCGGGTGGCGATGTAACAGCTATTCAGGTTGCTGGTCAGGAGAAAACAGGCTGGACTGCTGTATCGGGTGACTTTATGTATTTAGGTAAAATTACTGCCTATAAATACGACAACACCGTGCTGTTCGATCCGGCAACCTTTGGTGGAGAATTAGGTAGCGGAATGGAAATTGTTGATTTGGATGGTACCAAGTATCTGAAAGTAACCAGCGAAGCCAGTTGGACGCATACTTTAGCTATCGACGATTACAATACCGATATTTACAACACGGTTACTACAACCATGAAATGGGCTGCCGGAACCAGTGGTCTAACAGCCGATCATGCACAAACAGTTGTTAATATTCAGACTGCAGGTGTTACCGGAAACGTTGCTTCTTTAGCGATGTATCCTTCAGAAACCGAACTTGCGGAAGTTGACGGTATGATTACTCCGGGAACAACAATTAATACCTTGCAGTTTTTTGTACAGCAGGATGAGGGCTCGTGGCCAACAGTAGCCGGAGCTGAAATCTACCTGGGTAAAATTGTTGCTTCTTTTGTTCAATTGGAACCCGTTACACCTCCCAATACAACAGATATTAATTTTACTGAACTAACTGTTGAGGTTAATGGCTTGTACGATGATGCTTTTGACGCTTCAACCGAGAATGTGATTAATCGGATAGCCCTGGGTGCTGTTAATGGTATTGATGCTGCTGAAAATGCAGAAGTTGATGAAAACGCTGATAGTTATGCCTATTGGTATGGTGTATTCGATTTGGATAACTTCTATTTGTACATCGACGTTACCGACAACGATCCAGTTGATTTGGGTACAAGTGAATCTCCCTGGAATAACGATGGTATCGAAGTGTTTGTAGATATTCAAGATCGTCGCTATGTGGGTTGGGATCGTATTGACGGACAACAACATCAATTCCGCTTTAACGTGGGTACTGAAGGACCGGCACATGGTTCTGACGATGATGCTGGAATTACAAGCCTTGGAATGCCTGATTTCTTTGGGGTAAACGACACAACAAACATTCAATATGCCATTGTTAAAGGTTCAAACGGGTATGCTATTGAAATGGCTATTCCATGGGCAACATTCTTTAGAACAAGTGCCCAGGATGATAACAAACAAGCCGTTGCGGATGCAGCTGCAGGTGTGGTTGATGGCAAGAAAATTGCTTTCGAACTTTCTTTATTGGATGCCAGTGCTGTTGATACTCGTAAGTCAATTATGAACTGGGCTAATAATACCGGTGAAGATATGGCTTATGAAACTACTGAATTCTGGGGACAGGTTAATCTGAATGGAGGTCCGGAGGGAATCTTAAATAAAATATCCACAAGGGCTCTTTCTGTATTCCCGAATCCGGCAGATAATTACCTGAATATTGCTATGAATAATCTCGATAAAGTTGAAGTTTATAATATTTTAGGTGCTCAGGTTCTTAATTCAAAAATGAATTACAGCAATTGGCTCGATGTTTCATCGCTTAAAACAGGAGTTTATATTGTAAAAGCAACCGATGCTAACGGTAAAGTAGCTGTTGCTAAGTTTAATAAAAAATAATCCATCAATTTTATAAATAGTGCAGGAGTTATTCCTGCACTATTTTTTTCTTTTTAGGAGATCTTATTATTTACCTCACTTAAATATGAACAAACTCCACTCTTTATTCATATACAGCTTGTTCGTTAGCTTGTTATTTTTTCAATGTTCACCTGGTGTGGAAAAACATACCAGTTTTATTAGCGTTCAAAACGGACAGTTTATAAAAAACAATAAACCCTACCAATTTATTGGAGCTAATTACTGGTATGGAGCCCTTATTGCTTCCGATACAGTTGGAGGCGACCGGACAAGGCTAATGCGTGAACTCGACTTTTTAAAGGCCAATGGAATCGATAACCTGCGTATTTTGGTTGGCGCTGAAGGCCCCGACTTTCAGCCTTTTCGGGTAACTCCGGCTTTGGTTAAAGCGCCCGGTGTTTATAGTACCAAATTGCTCGAAGGCCTCGATTATTTACTTCATCAATTGCAACTCCGTAACATGGTTGCTGTACTTTATTTTACCAACAACTGGGAATGGTCAGGAGGTATGGCCCAATACCTGAACTGGAACGGATATGGCGATTATGTAAATCCCAACCTGGAACAGTATTCCTGGAACGACTTTTATAATTATCAGAAACAGTTTTACAGCTGTCAGCCCTGCATCAATCAGGTTAACCAATATATCGAAACCGTAGTTTCCCGAACCAATACGGTTACCGGGATAAAATATGCCGACGATCCGACCATTATGGCCTGGGAACTGGCCAATGAACCCCGACCCATGGCAACCGATAACTTCGAACCCTTTATTCAATGGATTAAAAATACCTCAGCGTTTATTAAGAATCTTGATCCAAACCATTTAGTTACCACTGGAAACGAAGGAGAGAAAGGATGTTCCGAGTCCATCGAATTATTTGAGGCCATACATGCCTTTTCAAGTATTGATTACATAACCTTTCATATCTGGATAAAAAATTGGGGTTGGTATCAGCATCAGCAGGCCGACTCAACTTTTCCACAAGCATTACAACTCGTTCAGAAATATTTTGACGATCATGTGGCTATTGCTCAAAGGCTGAACAAACCATTGGTGCTCGAAGAGTTTGGCATGGCCCGCGATCAGGAAAAGTTCGGACCAGGAACTCCTACTTCTTTACGTGATACTTATTATGATTTCTGCTTTAACCAGATTGCCCAAAGTGTTTCTAAAAACGGAGTCTTGGTCGGAGCCAACTTCTGGTCGTTTGGAGGTTTTACTCATCCGGTTAACAATCAAACCTACTGGAAACCAGGTGACCCTTTTTCAGGCGATCCACCCCAGGAAGAGCAGGGCCTGAATTCTGTTTATCCCGGCGATTCTTCAACCATGCGCATCATTCTTAATTATAACCAGTTATTTAAACGATGAACCTAAAAAAATGAATCAGGAATTTAACTTATTGCGAAAGGAACTCGACAACGAACTGAATCAAAATATACTGCCTTACTGGATGCAGCATTCCCTTGATACCAATTACGGCGGATTTATTGGAGGCATCAATTTTTTTAATAAACCTATACCTAAAGCCACCAAAGGAGCTGTTTTAAATGCCCGAATATTATGGACATTTTCAGCAGCTTTCAGGCTTACAAGCAAACAGACTTATTATGATATCGCCAAACGGGCTTACAATTATTTAATTGCTTATTTTATCGATAAACAATTTGGCGGTGTATTCTGGGAACTTTCTTATACCGGCGAACCGGTTAATACGCGCAAACAAATTTATGCCCTTTCGTTTGCTTTGTACGGATTGGTTGAATACTACCGGGCCAGCGGCGAAGAGCAGGCGTTAAATGAGGCAGTTAAGCTGTTTTCTTTAATTGAAAAGTACAGTTTCGATAAAGAAAAAAACGGATATGTTGAGGCTTTTTCCCGTAATTGGCAAGTACTTACCGATATGCGGCTGAGTGAAAAGGATGCCAACGAAAGCAAAACCATGAATACCCACTTGCATATTTTAGAGGCTTATACCCATTTATTCCGGGTTTATAAGAATCAACGTTTAAAGCAAGCATTAAAAAATTTGATTGAACTGTTTTTAGAAAAGTTTATAAGCAACGAATTTCACCTCAACCTGTTTTTTGACGAAGACTGGAACCCAAAAAGCAATCACATTTCCTATGGTCATGATATTGAATGTGCCTGGCTGCTTTACGAGGCTGCTGAAGTTTTACACGACGTAGTACTGATAGAAAAGGTAAAAAAGATTTCAATTGCTATGACAAAAGCAGTTTTACCAGCTGTTGATAATGATGGGGGTTTATTTAACGAGTACGAACCCAACCATAATTTAACCGATACCGATAAGCACTGGTGGCCTCAGGCCGAAGCCCTGGTTGGTTTTTTTAACGCCTATCAGCTTTCAGGCGAAACAATTTTTGCCAAACAAACTCTTGCATCATGGAATTTTATTAAACACTACATGATTGATAAAAATCATGGAGAATGGTTCTGGCGGGTTAATAAACAAGGGATACCTTATACAACCAACGAAAAAGCAGGATTCTGGAAGTGTCCCTATCACAATGCTAGAGCTTGTATGGAAATTTTAGCTCGAAATACTGATAACATATAATACAAATATAAATAAGCTGAATTTTGATGAAAACTATTAAACACGGGGCCATATTTTTAGCTTTGTTTTTTTCGCTGCAAGCTTGCCATAATCCAATAAAATCAAAAACCTCATCGAACCATCTAAATCCGGTGCCGGTAAACCCAAACGCTACCCCCGAAACAAAGCGCCTGTTGGAATTTATTTATGAAATCCATGGAGAATATACCATTGCTGGACAGCACAACTACCTGGGTAAAATGTCGGTTTACAGCGATACGCTTTTTCAAATTACCGGAAAATACCCCGGTCTTTGGGGAGGAGATTACGGTTTTGCCGATTCTACCCACGACATCGACAATATAAAATACCGGCCATTGTTGGTTCCTGAAATTGTAAAACAACACAAAAGGGGGAGTCTTATTACCCTCACCTACCACCAAGCCGACCCAACCATTGGCGAGCCTTGTCCCTTTGTGGGCGGCGTTCAAACCAAATTAACCGATGAGCAATGGCATCAACTGCTCAGTGACGGTACTGAAATTAATCAGACGTGGAAAATGTATGTTGATAGGTTGGCCAATGAATTGAAACAACTTCAGCAATTGCAGATTCCGGTTTTATTTCGTCCCTACCATGAAATGAACGGCAAGTGGTTCTGGTGGGGTGGTCGATCGGGAGATGAAGGTTTTATTGCCCTCTGGAAAATGCTCTATCATTATTATACTGACACCCATCAGTTAAATAACCTGATCTGGGTATGGAGCCCTGATAAACCCTGGCATGGTTTAAAAGAGTTTTATCCGGGAGATGCCTATGTCGATTTGGTATCATTGGATATTTATCCTGAAAAGGATACCAATATTGTATTCCGCCCGGAATGGTATGCTGAAATTAAAGAAATAGCTAACCAACGACCCTTTGCCATCGGTGAATGCAGTCGGATGCCTTCAATCGATGAGTTAAAAATCCAATCGGGTTATGCTTGGTTTATGCTTTGGTCCGATTTGGGTACCAAAGAAAACTCCAACCAGGAACTGATTAAAATATTAAATGCAAAAAATGTTCTCACAGCCGACGAAGTTCTTAAAATGAGGGGATATTAGCCGACTATGATAAAGCAATACTTTATTTTCATAAATAAACAAAAATACCATGAACCTTAAAAAGCATTTATTCCTGATATTGTTTTTCCTTACTCAATTTTCCTTTGCGCAAAAGTTCGAAAACCTGGCTTTGACACCGCCTATGGGTTGGAACAGCTGGAATCATTTTGCCTGCGACATTAACGAAACAATTGTTCGGGAAATGGCAGATGCAATGGTGTCTTCAGGCATGAAAGATGCCGGTTACGAATACATAAATATCGACGATTGCTGGCAGGGCGAGCGCGATAGTCTCGGTTTTATACATCCTGACAAAATACGGTTCCCTAATGGTATGAAAGCTTTGGCTGACTATATACACAGTAAAGGGTTAAAACTGGGTATTTATTCCGATGCCGGATGGAAAACCTGTGGAGGGAGGTCCGGAAGCCGCGGTTACGAATACCAGGATGCACTGCAATATGCTAATTGGGGAATTGACTATTTGAAATATGATTGGTGTAACACCAAAGGACTTAAAGCCGAAGGAGCTTACCTTACCATTCGTGATGCAATATATCAAGCGGGTCGGCCAATGGTTTTAAGCATTTGCGAATGGGGCGACAACGAACCCTGGGTGTGGGCAAAAGATATCGGCCATTTGTGGCGTACCACCGGCGACATTTATAACTGTTTCGACTGTGTGTATGATCATGGCACCTGGAATTCTTGGGGAGTTTTGCAGATTCTTGACCTACGCGATAATGATATGCTCCGAAAAGTTGCAGGACCTGGTCATTGGAACGATCCTGACATGATGGAGGTAGGCAACGGGATGTTAGTAAACGAAGATCGGGCTCATTTCAGTATGTGGTGTATGTTGGCTGCCCCTCTAATTGCCGGTAACGACTTACGAAAAATAAACCGCCCTACTTTGAAAATATTGACCAATCCGCATGCCATAGCTATAAATCAGGACACCCTGGGTATCCAAGGCTACAAGCATGGTGTGGTAAGCAATGTCGATGTTTGGGTTAAACCCCTTGTAGACAATGAATTTGCTGTTTGTTTTCTTAACCGAAGCGCTGAATCGGTAAGCATTGTGTTTGATTGGAAAAACAATCCTTTTAACGATGAATATAGCCAGCAAAGAGCAAACTTTGATAAGGAAGACTATGCTTTATTCAATATCTGGGAAAGCAAACCGGATGGTAATACTCAAAAGTCTCTTAAAGCAATAATTCCCGGACATGATGTATTGATGTATCGATTAAAAAAAGCAACAACTAGCCATCCATGATTTTTTGGCAATCTGAATATGCAGGAGCCTGTGGAAAAGATAAAAGATTTTAACTTATAGATAATGAAAAAAATATGTGTTTTATTCATCCTAATTACTCTTTCACTTACAATTAGCTGGGCACAACCGGTTAAAAAGTACGGTGCATTAAGGGTTGAAGGAACCCAGCTTTGTGATTCATCAGGAAAGCCGATAGTGCTACGAGGTATGAGTTTTGGCTGGCACAATTGGTGGCCGCGTTTTTATAATCAAGAGGTGGTAAATTGGTTAGTTTCCGACTGGAAAGTTGATGCGGTACGGGCAGCCATGGGAGTTGAACCAGCCGGAGCTTATTTATACGATTCGGTGGGTGCAATTCAAAAAATAAGGGCAGTAGTTGATGCATCGATTGCTGCCGAGACCTATGTTATTATTGATTGGCACAGCCATGGTTTGCTTTTGGATCAGGCAAAAGCATATTTTACGCTAATGGCCGAGACATATGGACACTTTCCTCATGTAATCTATGAAATATACAATGAGCCCGATGATACTTATACCTGGGAGGAAGTAAAAGCCTATTCAGTTGAGGTAATCGCTGCCATAAGGGCTGTTGATCCCGACAACATTATTTTAGTAGGTTCACCCCACTGGGATCAGGATTTACATTTGGTGGCTGCAGATCCCATCACGGGTTATCAGAACCTAATGTATACCATGCACTTTTATGCCGGAACACATGGAGGTTGGTTGCGAGATCGTTGCGATGCATCCATGGAGGCCGGTATTCCAATTTTTGTGTCAGAATCAGCTGGTTGTTTGGCTTCCGGTGATGGCCCCATTGATTATGAATCGTGGAACACCTACCTGCACTGGATGGAACAAAAACAAATCAGCTGGTTTTGTTGGTCAATTTCCGATAAAAACGAAACCAGTGCTGCACTATACACCACCGCATCGTCAACCGGTTCCTGGTCTAATACCGATTTAAAGGAGTGGGGTAAATACGTCCGCGGCCTTTTTCAAAAATACCATTACAGTTATGAACCTGCGCGCATATTTAAAGCAATGGAGAAGGGTCGCTTAGGAGAGGATATTACTATTGGAGTAATTGGAGGTTCAATAACTGCGGGTTACGCAGCCAGTACTGAAAGTAAACGATGGGCAAACCTGGTGGCCGACTGGTGGGAAACAACTTTCCCGGAGAGTAAGGTACAGCTTATCAATGCCGGTTGGGGGGGCACGGGTTCCGACATTGGAGTCCATCGGGTATCGGATGATTTACTGTCAAAAAAACCCGATTTTGTTGTAATCGAGTTTGGCGTTAATGATGTGGAAGGGCCGCATGCTACTAAAATGATGGAAGGTTTGGTACAGCAAATAATTTTAGATGAAAATGCTCCGGGTATCATGATATTGGTATTAAAGCAGGAAAATGGAGCAACAGCGCTCAAAAGCCATAAGGCTGTGGCAGAACATTATAATACTCCATTGATAAACTTTGCCGACTTAATTGACACTCAGGTTGCTGAGGATGGATTATCGCTTAATAGTATTTTTGTTGACGGATTGCATCCAAACGATGCAGGAATGGCATATATTGCACACTTTATCAACCAGCAACTCGATAGCCTTTACCTGCAAATACCGGATGCTGAAAACCTGCCCCAGGTGAACACCCAATTGCCAGCACCGCTGGTAACAGATACTTATGCGAATACATTTCAGTTTTTTCCCCACAACATTATTCCTTTGCATAATCAGGGTTGGGATATTACCGAATTAGGATGGACTACTGAAGTGCCTGATAACCAAATCGATTTTAAAGTAATGGGCAATGCTTTTTCAGTGGTTTTTACCCAAAACAATAGCGACCAACGCGGTAAAGCAGAATTATGGGTCGACGAAGGAGAAAAAATTATAATTGATGCTTATATGAATGAAGACTGGGGTACCCGATATGCTTTTGCTCTTATACAGGAAGGACTCAGCGATGGTGAACACACCGTCCACATACGCTCTGTTGATGAAACCAGCACTCAGGGACACTTTGTGCAGATAAGCCGTCTGTTGGTAGCCGGTAATATTGGATCCGCTGCGCCCATTGCAATTACCTCGAATTACCAAAAGGGCCTCATTGATAAAATGCTTGAACTTGACGGCTCTAACAGTTTCGATCCCGATGGAGAAACTATTGAAACGTATCAATGGCTTATTGAAGAAAAACCCGACGGAAGTTCATCGATCATTCAAAATGCTGACCAGGTTATGGCAACATTTACTCCCGATTTGGCAGGAACATACCTGATTAGTTTAATTGTTGGTTCTGGTTTTAACCAAAGCGTTCCTGCATACAAAACACTTGATATTCGCTCCTTTAACAACAAACCCGTTGCCGTTGCCGGACGCGATACCATGAGTGCCATCAATAAATACTTTAGGCTCGACGCATCTGCAAGTTATGATGCAGATAACGACCCACTTACCTACCAATGGAATCTGGAATCGTCACCGGAAACAAGTACCGCTGAATTGATGGGAACTACGCTTGTTCGCCCTCAAATAAAATTCGATGTAGAAGGTTCTTATACTTTTAGTCTGGTGGTTTTTGATAGCATTGAATACAGTGAAAAAAGTTTTATTATTGTGATTGCAAAAGAAGGATATACTGAAATTTATTCAGAAAAACCCCAAAAAACCGATGCCATATGGGTTTTTCCTAATCCCACAACTGGAACTGTATTTTTGGATGTTGGTGCATTTGACGGAGAAGAATTACACATAGAATTGTTTTCAATTTTGGGCAAGAAAATTGGATCATTAGCAAAATACGTCGATGTTTCCAATGGCCAAAACATGTCCATTAATATCAGGCAATTTACCCAGGAGCCAGGGGTATATTTTGTTCGGGTTATTATTAACGGAAATTCGTTTACAAGGCGAATAAGTTTGCTATAAGGTTATTTGCAAAAAACAGAATCAATAAAAAGATATCAAATGAACACTTTAAAGATTATAACAATCTTGGTTTTTGTTGGTTGTTTTTCGTGCACTGATGCAAACGAAGCAAGCAGCGAAAAACAGATTCTTTCATTCCTAGTCGAAGGGCAGGTACAGGAAACCAAGATAAATACTGAAGAATCTACCGTTCAGGTTTGGATTGATAGTACCATTTCATTAACTGCAGTAGCTCCTGAAATAAGGGTATCAGAAAAGGCACAAATATATCCGGCTTCTGGACAAGTGGTTGATTTTAGTAAAGGTCCGGTAGACTATACCGTTACTGCCGAAGATAATTCTACGGAAATTTGGAAAGCCACCATCGAATACCAGAAAAGTAATGCGGCTGAAATTCTGTCGTTTTATCTGAAACGTCAGAATAAACCTGCCGTAATTAGCGATTCCACGGTAGTCATCGAGGTAAAACTAGGAACTGACTTGACTTCTTTAGCACCGGAGATTCAAATTTCACCTAAAGCTGTAATTATTCCGGAATCGGGCAAAACGGTTGACTTTAGCCAAGGGCCCGTTTCGTATTTGGTTACTGCTGAAAATGGGATTCAAAAGAACTGGAAAGTTAGCGTAACTACAGAAAAAATCTACGAAGCAGATATTATTAGTTACACCATACCAGACCAATCAGGACCTTCTGTTTTCAACTATGCAACCATCACTATCGAAGTGCCAGCAGACTACAATCTTACATCAGTGGTTCCTGAAATTGTGATTTCCGACGAAGCGACTATAGAACCAGCTTCAGGTGTTGCTGTCGATTTTTCTGAAACCGGCTATGTTGATTACCTTGTAACTACCCCAATAAATTCAGTTAAGAACTGGAGGGTATACGTAATTGAAGAGGTTATAAAACCAACAGATCAAAATATTCAATACCTGGGTCGGGTTGATTTTACCAACCCTCTGGCTCCTCGTTTCTATGCTGCCGGAACCGGGTTTATCCTCAAATTCTCAGGAACTTATTGCCAGGTTCTGTTAAACGATCAGGTGCGGTATGGCAGCTATCATAATTACATTCAGGTGGTTATTGATGGAGTTCCAACACGTATACAAACCAGCGATAAAAAAAACACCATTGATTTGGCTAAAGACTTGCCCGAGGGGGAACATACACTCATGATTTTTAAAGATACCGAAGCTGGTATTGGATATATGGAACTGGCCGGATTACGTTGCGATAAATTGCTGGTGCCCGATCCCTTACCGGAACGTCGTATTGAATTTATCGGAAATTCAATTACTTGTGGGTATGGAGCCGACGAAAGTCAAATTGCCTGTAATGCTGCCGAATGGTACGATCAACACAATGCTTACCGTTCTTACGGTCCCGAAGTGGCCCGTCGGTTAAATGCACAATGGATGCTTACTTCTGTTTCGGGTATAGGAATGACTCATAGCTGCTGCGATATTACTTACGAAATGCCCGACATTTATCATTCGGTTAACATGACTACCGGTGATTATCCCTGGGATTTTACCAAATACCCGGCCGATGTGGTCACCATTTGTTTGGGACAAAACGATGGGGTGCAAGACTCGGTTAAATTTTGCAGTGCCTATGTAAGTTTTATTGCAAACATCCGTTCAAAATATCCGCAAGCTCAAATTATTTGTTTAACCAGTCCAATGGCCGACAACTATTTGTTTAATGCCCTCGAAAACTATTTATCCGGAATTGTGGCTTATTGCCATGAACAGGGCGATGTAAAAGTTCATAAGCTGTCTTTAAGTTACAATATGAATAGTGGGTGTGACGCACACCCGAGTATGGAGGAACATCAACAGGTAGCCAACGAACTGGAACCATTTATTAAGCAATTGATGAACTGGTAATTTTTCAGTGTTTGGTTTTAAAAACGCACGTGATTACATTGAAAAGAATTCAATAAATTAGCATTCTCGAAAAAACAAATGCATCAGATATTATGAAATCAAAAAAACTACTTATTGGAATGATAGCTGTCATCTTAATGATAGCTTCAAGTTGCACCAAAACTACTTTTATTGAACCCGACCAGTTATTTACCAATAATCTGGTACTTCAGCAGAACTCAAAAGTAAATATTTGGGGAAGTGCAGATCCTGGAGCAAAGATTACCATAAGGGGATCGTGGGGAAGCCAGACAAATTGCATCGCTGACAAATCAGGAAAATGGCTTGCCCAATTAACAACAATAGAAGCGGGCGGACCTTATGAGCTGAGCATATCGTCAGGTAAAATAAACAAAACATTTACCAACCTGATGTTGGGCGAAGTGTGGGTTTGTTCCGGTCAGTCGAATATGGAGATGCCCTTGGTGGGAAACTGGGCACATGTAAACAATGCGGAACAGGAAGCGGTAGCAGCTGATTATCCAAATATTCGATTGTTTACCGTTGCTAAAAGCATAGCCTTTAATCCCATCGACACCTTAACAACTCAGGGGTGGCAGGTTTGTGATTCGAATACGGTAAAAGATTTTTCAGCCACAGCTTATTTCTTTGGCCGAAAATTGCATAAAGAACTAAATGTTCCTATTGGGCTAATCCATACATCGTGGGGAGGGACTGTAGCGGAAGCCTGGACCAGCAAGCAAGCCTTGTTGCAAATGCCCGATTTTTCCAATCAAGTGGATAAGATTAGCAGTCTCGACGCTTCGCGCGATAGTCTGGAGAAAAAATTTGAAGCAGATACACACCAGATGATGCAGGAAATAACAGCTGCCGATCCCGGATTCGAAGGAACCTTTGTTCGATTTGCCGACCCGGATTTGGACGATTCCAATTGGATGCCCATCGATTTTCCGAAACTTTGGGAAGAAACCAAGCTGGGTAATTACGATGGTTCGGGTTGGTTCCGAAAAACAATTACACTTTCAGCAGCTATGGCCGAAAGTGAATTAACCCTGTATTACGGTGCTCCCGACGATTACGACGAAGCCTGGTTTAATGGTGTAAAAGTGGGTGAAAATAAAGAATGGGGAAAACAACGGATCTATAAAATTCCTCAAGGAATAGCCCAAGTAGGCAAAAATGTTATCACTCTACGTGTTTACGATTATACCGGGGGAGGTGGTTTTATGGGAGAACCTAAAGATTACCAGCTGGTTTCTGGGTTGGGAACTTCTATTCCACTGGCCAAAGGGTGGAAGGCAAAAAAAGGTTTCGATTTTGCCGATATTACAACCCGCCCGGTTTCTCTGTTCGATCCCAATCAGCCCACCGTTTTATATAATGCTATGATTCATCCGCTTATTCCTTATTCCATTCAGGGAGCTATATGGTATCAGGGTGAAAGCAATGCCGGTCGGGCATTTCAGTACCGCGAATTATTTAAAACCATGATTCAGGATTGGCGAACCAATTGGGATCAGGGCGATTTTCCCTTTTATTTTGTACAATTAGCCAGCTACATGCCCCGAAACCAAAATCCCATGGATGATACCTGGGCTGAGTTACGCGAAGCCCAAACCATGGCCCTTGAATTACCCAATACCGGAATGGCTGTTACCATTGATATTGGCGACGCCAAAGACATTCACCCGGGAAACAAGCAGGATGTTGGAAATCGACTGGCCTTTAATGCCCTGGCTAAAACCTACGGAATTGAAATTCCTTACTCCGGACCCATGTATCTGTCGCACGAACTTAAAGGAAACAGCATTGAACTTGCCTTTGATTTCGTTTATGAAGGTTTGTCAACTTCAGATGGTAGTATGCCTAGCGGATTTGCCATTGCCGGAGCTGATAAAAAATTCTATTGGGCCGCTGCTAAAATCATTGGAAATAAAGTAATGGTCAGTTCCACCAAAGTTTTGGAACCGGTGGCCGTGCGTTATGCCTGGTCGAGCAATCCTGAGTGCAATCTGGTAAATAGCGCCGGATTACCAGCTTCTCCTTTCAGAACTGATGACTGGAGAGGGATAACACAACCCTAATTTTTGGAAATTATTTAAAATAATTTGAAAAAATTTAAAGATGGAGGCTGTAAGATAACTGTTCAGTTTCCATTTTTTTGTTATAGTTTACTAATAATACGGTATCTCCTTAACAGAAGTATCAATTAATTAATAGCAAGATTCTATAGTTATAGAAATGGATACATTTTTGAAAGAAATTATCAGCAAACCGCATTAATTTCGGGCTTTATCACATTAAATTTTACCTCAATGAAAACAACATTAATGAATCTGTTCGTATTAATAATATTTATGCTTGGTGCATTAAGTACTCAGGCACAAAGCAATCCGGATTATCATGAATGGTGGCACGAAAGTCATCCGGGTGAACCTTTAAATGCAACAAATCAAAAGAAATTGCCCTTGGTAAAGGTTGAGAAAAATAAGTTTGTGAATGAGCAGGGCAAAACACTCTTCATTAAAGGGGTGTCAATTTCCGATCCGGATAAAATTGCCAATCAGGGACATTGGAACAAGAAATATTTCGAAGTAATCAAGGACTGGGGCATTGAAATGGTTCGTATTCCTGTTCATCCGGTTGCCTGGCGCGAGCGAACACCGATTGGTTACATGCAATTGCTCGATCAGGCAGTAAACTGGTGTACTGAATTGGGAATCTATGTAATTATCGACTGGCATTCCATCGGTAATCTGAAAACGGAGCTTTTTCAGAATCCAATGTACCACACTTCGTTTAGCGAAACCTGTATGTTTTGGCGTACCATGGCAATTCGTTACGGTGGCCATAACACGGTTGCCTTTTATGAGCTGTTTAACGAACCCACAACGTATCGTAAACAGTTGGGTACCATTTCGTGGAGTACATGGAAAGCCATGATGGAAGAAGTTATTGATATAATTCGTGCATTCGATAAAGAAACCATTCCCCTGGTGGCTGGTTTCGACTGGGCTTACGACCTTACGCCCCTGCGACTGGAACCCATTGCCCGCGAAGGGATTGGATATGTTACCCATCCCTACGGACACAAACGCACACAACCCTGGGAACCTAAGTGGGAAGAAGCCTTTGGTTTTGCAGCCTGGGAGTATCCGGTGGTGGCCACCGAAATTGGATTTGTGTTGGGCGATTCCGGATTAAAAGATAATGAAGATTATGGGAAACGTATCATCGATTATTTAAATGCAAACGGTATTAGTTGGCTTTGGTGGGTTTTCGATCCCGAATGGCATCCAAACATGATTGAGTCGTGGGATACTTTTAAACCCACTGAATTCGGACAATTTTGTAAAGACACTTACAAAAAATGATGTAATTTTATTCAAACTATTGCTGAAGCTCTGGCTGTTTTACTTGTTATTGTTAGTTTGCAATACCTATCGATTAGTTAATTGTCATCCCTATTTTAGAGAGAATACTGAATTAGACCATATTACATTTAAAACTTTGACTATGAAAAAGGCTAAACAAATTTTCTCCAAACTGGTATTGCTTGTATTTTTTTGGATACTAACAGCATGTAATAATACTTCGATTGAATATCCTTTTCAGAATCCTAAACTTCCGGTTGAGGAACGTATTGATGATTTGTTGAATCGCATGACCCTTGAAGAAAAAGCATCGCAACTTGTTTATGAGTCGCCGGCTATTGAACGCCTGGGAATTCCGGAATACAATTGGTGGAATGAGTGCCTACACGGTGTGGGGCGGGCCGGATTAGCCACCGTTTTTCCACAGGCCATTGGAATGGCTGCCATGTTCGATAAAGAACAACTATTTGCCAATGCAGTAATTATTTCCGACGAAGCCCGGGCAAAACATCACGAAGCTGCAAGGAACGGTCAGCGGGGCATTTATCAGGGACTTACCTTTTGGACACCCAACATCAATATTTTTCGCGATCCCCGCTGGGGACGCGGTATGGAAACTTATGGCGAAGATCCTTTTTTAACTGGTGAATTAGCGGTTGAGTTTATAAAAGGCTTGCAGGGCAACAATGAAAAGTACCTAAAGCTGGTAGCAACCGCTAAACATTTTGTAGTTCACAGTGGGCCCGAATACAACCGTCACACCTTTGATGCGCTGGTAAATAAACGCGATTTTTTTGAGACCTATGCTCCGCATTTCAAGCGAACCATTGACGAGGCGCAGGTAGAGTCGTTTATGTGCGCTTACAACCGGCTCGACGGCGAACCCTGTTGTGGAAGCGGATACTTGCTAAACGACTTGTTGCGTGAGCAATGGGGCTTTAAAGGTTATGTGGTTTCGGATTGCTGGGCACTGGTCGATTTTTACAAAAACCATAAGGTGGTAGGAACTGAAGCTGAAGCAGCCGCCATGGCATTAAAATCGGGTACCGATTTAAATTGTGGCAGCGTGTATCCTTCGCTGGTTGATGCAATAAACAAAGGACTGGTCGACGAAATGTATGTCGATGAATCGCTTCGGCGTTTGCTACATGCCCGTTTTAAACTGGGCATGTTCGATCCTGAACCGATGGTTCCCTTTGCACAGATTCCCTATGAAGTGGTGAATTCCGATAAGCACAAAGAGGTCGCTTTGCTTTCGGCTCAAAAAAGCATGGTCTTGCTTAAAAACGAACAAAACCTGCTTCCACTTTCCAAAAACTTAAAAACAATTGCCGTAATTGGGCCAAATGCGAACGATGAGGAAATGCTTTTAGGCAATTACAACGGGCATCCCGAAAAAGCGATTACTCCCTTGCAGGGGATTGTTAGTAAGCTTGGAAATACAGCGGAAGTTCTGTATGCCAAGGGTTGTGATTTGGCTGAAAACCTACCTTTCTTACAGGCCATTCCTGCTGCGAATTTTTATCTCGATGCCCATAAAACTTCCCGGGGA
The DNA here is from genome assembly GCA_050251815.1 of Salinivirgaceae bacterium. Taxonomy (GTDB): domain Bacteria; phylum Bacteroidota; class Bacteroidia; order Bacteroidales; family SZUA-534; genus GWE2-40-63. The sequence continues at coordinate 28,672 of JBFWMB010000012.1, forward strand.
TTAACAGCATCTTTCTATAACAATATAGATTGTTCGGGCGATGCTGTGTTTAGCGAGACGCATCCACAGATTAATTTTAACTGGCAGGGAAACGCTCCCGTTCCGCAGGTTCCGGTCGATAGTTTTAGCATTCGCTGGAACGGCTGGCTGATTCCCGAACTCACCGGAGAATACTACCTGGGTGGCGACGGAAAAGATGGCTACCGGATATGGATTGATGGCGAAGAGCTGGTGAATTATCAGGGATATCATCGGAACCAAAGTCGTTATAAAAGAATAAAACTGGAGAAGGGAAAACCGTATCAGTTACAGGTTGATTATACCCACCTGACCCGTTCGGCTATGATGAAACTGGTTTGGGCGCGAACCGGCATCGATTTGGAGCAGGAAGCCCTTGAACTTGCAATAAAGGCCGATGTGGTGGTTCTTTGCATGGGTTTGTCGCCACAGCTCGAAGGAGAAGAAATGGAGGTGGCTGTTGAAGGTTTTAAAGGAGGCGACCGGCTCACCTTAGGGTTGCCCGAAACGCAGACGCAGCTCATCAGGAAAATTCATGCCACCGGACGTCCCGTTGTCCTTGTTCTGTTGAATGGAAGTGCGCTGTCAGTTAACTGGGAGGCAAAACATATTCCGGCCATACTGGAAGCCTGGTATCCCGGACAAGCCGGAGGAACAGCCATTGCCGATGTGCTGTTTGGAGATTACAATCCAGCCGGACGCTTACCCGTTACTTTCTACAAAAGTGAAAACCAACTTCCCGATTTTGAAGATTATGCCATGCAGGGACGAACCTACCGCTTTTTTAAGGGTGAACCTTTGTTCTCGTTTGGGCACGGGTTGAGTTATACGCAATTTGAATACTCCGATTTTGTACTACCCCAAAAAGCATCCTTTTCCCAACCTTTAACCCTAAGTGTAAAAGTAACCAACACCGGAAGAATTGCCGGCGACGAAGTAGTACAACTGTATGTAAAAGATGTTGAAGCCTCAGTAACTGTTCCTTTGGTTTCGTTGCAGGGGTTACAGCGCATTCACCTGAAACCCGGGGAATCAAAAATGGTAAGTTTTATGTTGACATCGGATCAACTTGTCGTGTTCGATGAGGATGGCTGTGCAAAAAACGAAGCCGGAGTTTTTGAGATTTCGGTAGGAGGGAAAGCTCCTTATCAGAAAGGTTTTGATGCACAAACCACTCAGGTTTTAACCCAGTCGGTTTGGCTTGAATAAACCGAATTTGTTTTAAAACAAAGGCGGCCCGGAATTGAAATTCCAGGCCGCCTTTTCTTTCTTTTCGTATTTTTATTCCAGATGTTCTTTAATAAAAGCCCATCCTTTTTCAGATATTTTAGCCCCTAAGTTTTCAATAACCTTTCCTGAAAGCAAGGCTCCCATTTTGCCGCATTTGCTTAGCGACAGCTTATGAACCATTCCGTATAAAAATCCGGCGGCATAAAGGTCGCCTGCTCCGGTGGTATCAAAAGCATCGATACCAATAATGCCAACCCGGGCTTCATCGGTTCCGTGTTTGATTAAAGAACCCTGTTTACCGATCTTTACTACGGCGTATTCACAAAGTGTAGCCAGTTCGTTTAGCGATTCTTCCGGATTTTTTCCGGTAAAGGCACGGGCTTCTTCCTCGTTGGCAAAAATTATATCAACATAATCACGAACAATCCGGTGCAAAAATTCTTTGTTTTCTTCAACTACATTGTAGCTGGCCAAATCGAGCGAAACGTTCAGTCCTTTTTCTTTGGCAATTTTAACTGCGGTTTCAATCAGTTCATGGTTTTGAACCAAATATCCTTCGATGTGGAAGTATTGATAGCCTTCGAAAATACCCGGATTGATATCGGATGCACACAATTCAACCGCCGCTCCCAGATAAGTAGCAAAGGTGCGTTCCGAATCGGGTGAAACCAAAGCTACCGCTTTACCGGTTGGTGTTTCGCTCAACAGAAGAAAAGGTTCAATACCGGCTTCCTCCAGATCTTCTTTAAAAAACACACCCAGCGGATCGGCGCCAACTTTACCCACAAAACCGGTTTCAATGCCCAAACGGGCCAGTCCGTGTATGGTATTTGCTGCAGAACCACCTGATGTCATTACCTGATTCAGGTGGTGGGTACTTTCAATTACCAGTTTGCTGAAATTGGCATCCACCAGTTGCATGCTTCCTTTTGGCAGGTTTAATTCGGTTAATGTACTGTCGTTGTTTAACTTAGTCATCACATCGACCAGGGCGTTGCCCATTCCTAAAATCTTATCCATTGTATTGGTTCAAAAATTCAAAAAACGTTGCGAAATAACTCTAAATTTAAAGAATAAAAAAATAATATCGCAATTAATTGACAGTCACAACAGAAACTTTAAAGTTGAATGAGGTTAAAAAAATTTTGGTTAAATATTTTGCAGATTCAAAAGATGCGCTTATTTTTGCCACGCAATTTGAGAAACGGATTTACTCAGGTTGTAAGCGTTCTTCCTCCTTAGCTCAGTTGGTTAGAGCACCTGACTGTTAATCAGGGGGTCCTTGGTTCAAGTCCAAGAGGGGGAGCTCAACAAAATAAAGCCTTTGCAGATTTTTTGCAAAGGCTTTTTTATTTTATAACTGTTAACCAGGGCCCCGAAAGCCTTCGGGGTTGGTTCAAGGGCCTACCGGAAGGGTTCGGAAAGGGAGCTCAGTAAAAACAAAGCACCTGCAAATTTATTGTGAAGGTTTTTTTATTATATGACAAGAGCAAAAGGTCAAGCCGAATGGTTGCTCTGGATATTCAACTTTTAAATGATTAATTTTGATGGGCTGTTAACCAGGGCCCCGAAAGCCTTCGGGGTTGGTTCAAGTCCCTGACGAAAGGGTTCGGAAAGGAACTCAGTAAAAACAAAGCTCCTGCAAATTTATTGTCAAGGTTTTTTATTGTATGACAAGAGCAAAAGGTTAAGCCGAATGGTTGCTCTGGTTATTCAACTTTTAAGTGATTAATTTTGTAACTGTTAATCAGGGCTCCGAAAGCTTTCGGGGTTGGTTCAAGTCCATTCCGAAAGTTTTCTGATGGGGGAGTCCAGCAAAATAATGCACTTACAAATTATTGTAGGTACCTTTTTGTTTTGTAGCCATACGAAAGGGTCAATTCGAATACCATTTCTCGAAATATTTAACTTTTTAATGATTAATTTTATAACTGTTAATCAGGGCCCCGAAAGCTTTCGGGGTTGGTTCAAGTCCATTCCGAAAGGCTTCGGAAGGGGGAGTCCAGCAAAATAATGCGCTTGTAAATTATTATAGGTGCCTTTTTATTTTGTAGCCATACGAAAGGGTTAATTCGAATACCATTTCTCGAAATATTTAACTTTTTAATGATTAATTTTGAAAGTGTTAATCAATGTCCCGAAAGCCTTTGTGCTTTTCACCAACTATGGAACAAGGCTTTGTATACATATTGTTTAGTAAAAAACTATCGCGATTTTATGTTGGTGCTACACGATTAGCCCCAACAGATAGACTATCCTGACATTTGACCAACTATTACGGGATTTTAAAATTCACTGCAAAAGCCGACGATTGGGAGCCCTTTATAAACATTGAATGTAAAAACTTTGAGCAGGCTTTAAAAATAGAAGCACACATCAAGAAGATGAAAAGTAAAAAGTACATTGAGAATCTTCAATACTATCCTGATATTATTACCAAATTGCTCGAAAAATATTCTTCGTGAAAAACTGTTAATCATTGCCCCGAAAGCTTTCGGGCTTGGTTCAAGCCCATTGTCAAAGCTAGATTAGAAAACTGGCCTCCGATAATTCGCGACCAATTTGTTGTACACCCTCTAAGATTCTTTTTAACTGGCTGGTCGAGGGTTTTTTACTGCCTTTAATATATTGCGCCAACAAACTTTGATTCATACCTATACGTTCACTTAAAGCCTTTGCGTTTATTACCTTGTAAAAATCGAAAAAGCTTTCAAGGTCATAGGCAAACTGAATGTCGCTAAGGGTATATTCCTCGCTTTCAAAAGCCAAATTTACAGCCTCAACTGCATTTTTTTGAAGGGCTGTAAAACTTTCGGCCTCGGTGGCAATAAAATTATTTTCAATAGTTCCGGTAGCACTGTATCCTGTATCTTCTTTTACAACTTCTAATAGTATTTTTTTCTTTTTCATCGCTTGTTTGTTTTAATATCAGCTTGCTTTAATATTGCCTTTAGCAATCCTTTTTTAACCTCCTTACCTGCATGGTAGGGTACTGTTAACTGTAGATCCTTTTCGGGATGTTGCATAATAACATGACTTCCTTTTTGCCGGACTACAACCCAACCATTGTTTTTTAATAGCTTAAAAAGGTCGTTGTATTTTATGGTGCAAAGGTAATAAATATATTACTTTTTCAAACAAATGGAATTTTTGTGTGTTATTGAGTGAATAACCAAGGTATTGAAAAGGTACGCCTAATGAGGCTGTTAATCTGGTTCTCAAACGGGCATTAATAAAAACCCGATCTTTTTTAAAAAGATCGGGACTTTGTAAAAAAAGATCGGGTTCTTATAAAATAAAGTCGTGATCTTGTAAAAAAAGATCGTGACCTTGTAAAATAAAGTCCCGACTTTGTAAAAAATAAACGAGACCTTTTTGCAAAAAGATCGGGACTTGTTTGAAAAAAGATCCCGACCTTTTCGAAGAAAGATCGGGACTTTGTTGGCCTACGAACCCGTCTTTGATTATTACAGGTAACCTATCCTTAGGCCTGAATTCTAATTGTGTAACGAACAGGCATTACGGGTTGTATTTACCAGGCTTTAGCTACTTCTTGTAAAAATGCCTCCACGCCAAGGAACAGGAACCAATACAACCCGGAAATCAATCCAGCACTGCTGGAGCTTATTCAAAGTAAAAATCCCAACTTTTAGGGATTGCCGCCATTTTTCTTCGCTGCTACTTTTGACCCGAAGTTTATTCAAATAATAATTCGAGGGATTTAGTTGGAGAAGAAAAAAGCATCATGATACAAAAAGCCATACTCATAAGTTCATTCATCTGCTATTCAATCATCAGTTTTGGTCAGCAAGCTGTTGGTACTATTGCGGGAACAGTTAAAGACGCGAAAGGAACTGCTATTCCCTTTAGTAGCATTGCTATTCTGGGTACAAACCAGGGAACAATTTCTGACGAACAGGGGCATTTCTCACTAAACACTCCTGTTATTGGATCGCAAACCTTGGTTGTGAGTAGTTTGGGATACGAACCCCGCCATATTCCCCTTAGCCTGGGAAAAGAAAAACAGCTTAAACTCGATGTTTTGCTTGAGTCCGGTAGCATTGCTATAAACGAAGTGGTGGTTTCTGAAAAAAGCGAAACCACCCGGCGTAAAGAATTGCCTTTTTCGATAACAGCCATCGATGCCAAACCTTTACAGGCAAAAAATATGGATATAAATCAGGTGCTAAATACCACAACGGGAATCCGCATTCGTGAGGAGGGCGGACTGGGCTCCAATTTTAGTTTTTCGTTGAATGGCTTTACCGGAAATCAGGTAAAGTTTTTTTTGGATGGCGTTCCCATGGATAATTTTGGCAGTTCGCTTACTTTAAATAATATTCCGGTCAATTTAATCTCAAGCATTGAAGTTTATAAGGGTGTGGTTCCCATACATCTGGGTTCCGATGCCCTGGGCGGTGCGGTAAATGTAATTACCAATAACAAGATTAGTAACTATGTGGATGCTTCTTATGCCTACGGTTCTTTTAACACCCACCGGCTGGCTTTAATCAGTCGCTATACCCATGCTAAAACGGGTCTGGTGGTAAAAGCCAATGCCTTTTATAATTATTCCGATAACGATTATAAAATGTTTATTCCCGTATCGGATATCTCGAATGGCGGAAAATACGGGGAACCCGAATGGATACGCAGGTTTCACGATGCTTATGAGTCGCAGACTGTCCAGCTTGAAATTGGGGTGATGGATAAAAAACTGGCCGACCGCCTCTTTTTTGGAATAATTACCTCAAAAAACTATAAGGAGCTGCAAACCGGGCACAACATGAATATTGTAATTGGGGAAGCTTTTGATGAAGACCAGGTAATTATTCCCACCTTACACTATTCAAAAAACGATTTGTTTATTCCGGGATTATCGGTAAACCTGTACGCCAATTACAATTTCAGGCAGGCCCTGAGTGCCGATACCAGCAGCCGAAAATACGACTGGTACCAAAACTATGAGGTGAAAGGGATTAATACCACCAGTGGTGAAATAGCCTGGAACAAAACCTTGTTTAGCTATAACGATAACTCGGCCCTGGTTTCGGCAAACCTGACTTACACCATAAACAGCAACCACAGCCTGTCGTTAAATAATACCTACAGCAGTTTTCGCCGGAAGGGTGAAGATCCCATCAGTTTATCGGTAGTGCCCTTCAGTAAACCCAATGTTTTAAATAAGAACATTACCGGCTTTTCGTACAGTATCAGTTTGCTGGGAGGTAAATTAAAAACGGTTGTTTTTACCAAGCTGTTTGTTATGGAATCGACCGGATTCGAAGGCGACCGCTACAGTAAGTCGGACACCGCTTTAACCAAAATAAAGGCCGCTTACAACAAGTCATCATTAGGGATAGCTTCAACCTATTACCTTACCCCGGAAACCCAGCTTAAGCTGAGCTATGAGAATACCTACCGCTTGCCCGAAGCTCGCGAAATGTTTGGAAACGGTTTGACGTTGCTGAGTAACCTGAACATTCAACCCGAGGAAAGCAAAAACTTTAATGTGGGGATATTAAGCAACCACACCTTTAACAGGCATCGGCTGATGGCAGAACTGGAATACTTGTATCGCCTGCCCGAAAATATGATTCGCTATATGGCTGAAGGAAACGACGGATTTTATGAGAACCTGGTCTCGGTTAAAGGATACAGCATCGAAGGAGGTATTAAATACAATTACAATAACAAATTAAACCTGGAGTTGAACGGAACCTACCAAAAAATGGTGTACAACAATAAAACAACACCAACAGGCGGCGTCAATTACCTGTATGAGCAACAATTAGCCAACATTCCTTTTCTTTTTGGTTCGTTAAATATGGGTTACCAATGGGCCAATGTTTTAGGTGATGGCAATACCTTGGCGGCGAATTGGGCAACGCTGTTTGTCGAGTCGTTTTATTTAAAGTCGCCTTCTAACGGGAACCCAACCGGAAAGAACGATATCCCCCGACAAATTTCCAATTCGGCGAATGTGTCCTACAGTTTTAAAAACGGGCAATACACCATTTCCCTGGCTTGTACCAACTTGTCCGATAAACCGCTTTACGATAACTGGAAACTGCCAAAACCAGGCCGTGCCTTTAATGTAAAGCTTCGCTATTATATTTTTAGTAACCAATAAACAATACATACGATGAAACCAATTTTGAATACAATTAAACTAACGACTGTGGCTGTAGTAATCGGTACATTTGCTTCCTGCGAAGAAAGCGAACCCACAACAGATACTACCACAGCCAACTATGTTATGTCATTACGTACTACCGGAGCCAACGACGAAAGCTCCGATTACTTGTTAACTGTTGATGATTTAATGACCGGCGAAATTTCGGCCCAGGGAACAGGCACCGAACTGGTTGGTTGGAACTATACCGGCAAATTTGGAGGAACATTTTTTTCATTCGGTTACGATTTGAACGAGTGCATCGCCTATGAGATTTCAAATAACACTTTACAGGAGAAAGGAAAGTTTGTTTTCGATCGTTTCGATGTGATGAATCCCATCGACAACAATACCTTTATGGCAATTGGAGCGCCCTGGGGAGGTGGTTCGTACGATTGTCAACTTCAGGTGGTCGATATTAACGAGGTAGCTATTGCCAAAACCGTATTGCATCCAATTTACGTGTCTTTCGACCCCAACAATCCCGAGGTGCAACTGAATGCCTGGCCTACCCATTCTTATCTAGATGGCGACAAATTCTATGTGGCATTTTATACCCTGAATGGTGTATCGTGGGAAACACCCAATACCGACACGGCTTACGTAAGCGTGTTCTCGTATCCTGAACTGGAATACATTAAAACAATAAAAGATACCCGTACCGGACCCATAGGATATTACGGAGCCCAACCAGCTATTTTGACGGATGAGGCCGGCGATCATTATACCTTATCGTCGGGGGCTTACTCGGCCGGATTTACCCAGGTTACCAAAGGCTCAGGCATCTTAAAAATTGCATCGGGTAGCGATGAGTTCGATGCCAATTATTTTTTCGATGTGGAAGCTACCGGTTACCGGGTTACCTCGGCTACGTATGTGGGCAATGGCCTGGCTGTAGCCAATGTAATCTCCAAATTGCTCGACGAAACAGCGGCTTTGCAAAGCCAATGGGCTTTGTTTTCAGAAGTAACCCCTTTGCTAAACACGGCAATTATCGATTTATATAACAAAACCCTTACGCTTGTCGATGAAGTACCCTTGCACGGGGGACAATACCAGACTCCTTTTTTGGTGGAAGATGGTTTGGTATATATTTCGGTTAATGATGGAAGGGAAACCTATGTTTACCAGGTTGATGCCGTAAATAAAATAGCTGTTAAAGGGGCTAAGCTTATTGGTAATCAGTTTCAGGGACTTTATTCAGCAAAATAAAACCGTCTTTTTTTTGCGTTGTGTCAGAGCGTGTAAATTATATAATGCAGGCTACTGGCATTTCGCAATTTAAATATAGCGGGGTGAAAGCTTGCTAATTAAGCTTATCCGTTACTTCATGTTTTTAACTACATCAAAACAATAATTAGATACGATGAAACACCCATGTTCTTGCAAACACAACTATTCTCATGAGCAAAGCGAATAAACACGATAAATTAAAATATGCAACATGGGTGTTCCATCATTCCTTGAAAATTAAATTTTATTATGATGAAACAAGTAATTGTAAAAACACACCTGATTGTAGGATTTATTTCCGGCCTTGTGTTGTTTATTGTGGCCATAACCGGGGCCATGTATTCTTTCAAAACCGAAATAGAAGCGCTTACGCAATCGTACCGGAAAGTTGATTTGGAACCCAAAGCCATGATTCCTCCTTCAAAGGCCTTGGAAATTGGTCATAAAACATTACCAGATATCGAAATTCACGGGGTGATTTACCGCAAAGCGGATGATGCTCTGGAGGTAGTTTACTATCAGGAAGAACCACTTTATTATGGGGCAGCCTACCTGAATCCTTATTCGGGTGAATTGCTCAAAACCAAGGATTTTTATAAATCCTTTTTTGGTTTTGCCCTGCGTGGCCACATTGCTTTATGGCTTCCGTTGCACATTGGCCAACCCATTGTGGCTATTGCCACCCTGTTTTTTCTGCTTATGTTTGTCAGTGGCCTGATACTCTGGTGGCCTAAAAAATCGGGTTCAACAAAGAGTTTTGCTTTTACCCGGGAGGCAAAACCTTCGGTAAGGCGCCTGGAATGGCATAAGGTAATTGGCTTTTATGTGGTTTGGCTTGCCTTAATCCTGGTGTTAACCGGAATGACCTGGGTTTTTAAAGGATTTGACAGAGCAGTGTACAAGGCAATGGGCGGTAAATTGGAAACCCATTTTAGCATGCCTGCATCCGATACCACAAATACCATCCGTATGGATTCCGTTGCTAAACCCATTGATTTGTTGTGGGCAAATTTAAAACAACAATATCCTGAAATGCCCTTTATTGAGATTCATGCTGTTTACGATTCGGTTTCCACATTTTTAGTTGAATTAAACAGCGACCCATCGAAGTATTGGAAAACCGACTATTTGTATTTTGATCAACACACCCTTGAACCGGTGGAATCGAATACCATTTACGGAAGATTAGAACAGGCGGGCATTCCCGAAAAAATTAAACGGATGTACTACGATATGCATACCGGAGCCATCTGGGGTCTGCCCGGGAAAATTATCATGTTTTTAGCCAGCTTGTTTATCGCCAGTCTGCCGCTTACCGGTTTTCTGTTGTGGTGGTCGCGCAGGCGCGAACAAAAGAATTTTATGAAGCAATTGGATTTATAGTATAACTCCGTTTAACATGTGGTGGTGGAGAAATAGAAAAAAAACAGACAAAGATGCGGTTTTGATCTTGTTTGGTACCAAAACTGGAAATGCACGGATAGTTGCCCAAAAGGCCCGGCAATATTTTATTCAAAACGGAATAGGCGCAAATTGCCTAAATATGTCCGACTACGATCCCCGACAGCTGGGTTCGGTAAAGCGGCTCTTGGCTGTGGTTAGTACACAGGGTGAAGGAGAGCCTCCGGTACAGGCTAAAAAGTTTTATTCTACCCTTATGGATAGCAATATTCCGGAATTAAAACACCTGAATTATTCCGTTTGTGCTTTAGGCGATAGCGGATACGAGTGGTTTTGTAAGGCAGGAAGAGATTTGGATCAACGTTTGAATCAATTGGGGGCTACTCCTTTGCTGGAACGTACAGAATGCGATGTTGATTTTTCGGTAGCTGCAGTTCAATGGATTAAAGAAACCTGCCGCAAATTAAACCAAAACACGAATCGACAGGCAGCACCGATTGAGGCGCTCGATATTCCTGATGGAAACAAATCCTTTAAAGCAAAACTTGTGAGTCAAACGCGGGTAAATGCTGAGGAGGCTCATGATCCTGTTTTTCGGGTAAGATTGAAGGTAGCAAATCCTGAATTTTCGTTCCAGGCGGGTGATTCAGTTTCCATTAAACCGGTAAACCATCCGGATTTGGTAAGTGAAATAATGAAAAAACTATACGGTACCGATCAATTATCCAAATCAGAAGTTGATAGCATACAAAAGCAACTTCAGTATAAGCTGGAACTTACCAACCTGAGTAAAGGTACCCTTAAGCGCTACCAAAGAGTAGTCGAAAATAACGCACTTCATGCACTTTTAAGCGATAATGCCCAACGGCTTTCATACCTAAAAGAAGCCAATGTAAACGATTTATTAAACGATTTTCCTGGAACAATTACCGCAAATCAACTGATGCAGGTTTTACCTGCCATAAAAGAGCGGGTCTATTCCATTGCTTCAGCCTTCGATAAAGAGTCGAGACAATTCGATTTGTTGGTTAAATCCATTCATTATGAATACAAGCAGCGGTTGCATCAGGGAGCGGCTTCGGTTTTTTTAAACGAAGGATTGCAGGTTAATGATGATCTTACTTTTTCGTTAATCGAAAATGCGCAGTTTCGCTTACCTGAAGATCCCCAAACTCCGATAATATTATTGGCTGCCGGAACCGGTCTGGCCCCTTTTAGGGCCTTTTTGCAACAACGACAACAATTGGGAATAAAAAATAATTGCTGGCTTATTTGGGGTACCCGTCATCGGGAGCACGACAGGCTTTGTATTGATGAATTAACCAATTTTAAGAAAAATGGAGTGATTCAACACTTAAACTTTGTTTTTTCGAGAGATAATCAGGGGTTTAAATATGTTCAGGATGTTTTGTTCAGGGAACAAGCCTTGGTTTTAGACTGGCTTAACAGAGGTGCTATGTTATATGTGTGTGGATCGATGGCATTGGGTAGGGGGGTTAAAAACAACCTGAATTTGGTTTTACAGCAAACTCCGTTTAAAGATGTTGAAAGCCTTCAGGCGACTAACCGTTATTTTACCGATTTGTATTAATAGAGAGATACAAAACGCCACATTTAGGCTGGTAAATGTGGCGTTTTGTATGTATTTATTTTTTTAACTGTTCCGATACCCGGTCAAGGTTGGCCTTGTATAAAGCCGTGTTGGGATGATTCGTCAGTTTACCCAGTGTGTAGGCTTTTTCATAACAATCGCGGGCTTTATCCCATTCCTTATTTTGCTCGTAAGCTTCACCCAAACTATCGAATACGTTCGAAGAGCCGGGATAGCGTTTGCTGTTTTCAATAAAGGTGAGTAATGCAGTTTTTATATCACCCGCTTGAAGGTAGCGATATCCCAGCATGTTAATTATGTTCTCGGGGGTATGAATGGGATATCCGTACTTTTTCGAAAGCTTAGCATAGTAGGCATCCAAGGTGGCCAAATCTTTTTGTTGAAATTCCTGTGGTAAGCGCCAATCGGAATAAACAAAACGCAAACCCCGGTAAAGGCTTACATAAGGAATGCTGCCGTGATTTTCGTCGGGCATTTTCAGGTAACAGTAATTTATGCTGTTTTGCTGTTTCATTAGCGAATCGAATGTGTTGTGAGCCTCATAATAATTGGGTTCGTTTCCTACGGTCATAAAGAAGTTTTTATTCCCTTGTTTTTCCGGGGTTTGCCCTGCTTTTGCCATACCCAGTAAATAGCTGTTATCGTAATGAATAACGGGACTAAAGGCCAGGTAAGCCTCAAAAAGTTCCGGCTGGGTTAAAAAGGTAAAGGTGGCAAATGTTCCTCCAAACGAGTGTCCCATCAGGATGCGGTAAGGTGCTGCCCGGAATTCTTGTTCAATACGGGGAATCAGTTCTTCCTTCAAAAACTGCTGAAATTTGTTGGCTTCGCCTGATGTAGGAATAGCCCCAGTATGCGTGGGCAAAAAATTACGGTTTCTGTCGGTGTTGGTAAGGGCTACTACTATCATGGGAGGAATCTCGCCCAGACGGTTTAGGTAATCAGTAGCGGCTACAGCATGTTGAAAATGGGTATTCCCATCGAGCAAAAAAAGAACCGGGTAACTTACCTCATTCGAGGCATATCCTTCGGGTAATTGTACCAGCATTACACGCTCCTCACTCAGTATTTTTGATTGGATGGTGAGTATTTGGCTTGATTCAACGGTGTTTTGTGCTTTGCATAACGCTGTTCCTGATAAAATTCCCAGCGCTAAAAACAGGGTGAGTAAAAGAGTTTTGTTCATAATCCAATGTTTTTAAGGGGTGTTTTTTTAATTTTTAACAAGTATGGGTCGCACAAAAACACCGGAAGTAACAGTTGTTTATTGTTTAATAGTTGCCCCAGTGAACAGCAATTTCATCTAAAATGGAACGCAGGGTGTCGGGATTGGTTTCAGTTACCAAACGCATGCGGGTTTCCTTAAAGTTTGGCAGTCCTTTAAAATAATTTGAAAAATGCTGACGCATTTCAAAAATGCCGGTAATTCCACCTTTCCACTCCAAGGAATAGCCCAAATGCCGTTTGGCCAGTTCCACTTTTTCAGGAACGGTAATGGGTGGAAGTATTTCGCCGGTTTGTAAGTAGTGTTTAACCTCTTTAAAAAGCCAGGGTTTTCCAATGGCTGCACGCCCAATCATTATGGCATCAACCCCATAATTGGTAAACTTCTGCAGGGCAATTTCGGGACTGCTCACATCGCCATTGCCAATTATGGGGATGGTCATACGGGGGTTTCTTTTAATGGCTCCAATCAATGTCCAGTCGGCTTCACCCTTGTACATTTGTTTGCGGGTGCGGCCGTGAACGGTGAGTGCGGCAATGCCCACATCCTGTAATTGTTCGGCCAGATTAACAATGGGCAGGTTGCTTTCGTCCCAACCCAACCGGGTTTTTACTGTTACCGGAAGTTTAACGGCTTGTACCACTTTAGCCGTAATCTCAAGCATAAGGGGAATATTTTGCAGCAAACCGGCTCCGGCACCTTTTCCGGCAACCCTTTTTACCGGACAACCAAAATTCAGATCAATTAAATCGGGTTGGGCTTCTTCGCAGCGTAAGGCAGCTTCAACCATGGCGGCAGGATCTTTTCCGTAAATCTGAATCCCCACAGGGCGCTCGTAATCGGCAATATCGAGTTTGCGTACGCTTTTTTCAGCATCGCGGATAAGGCCATCGGACGAAATGAATTCGGTGTACATCATGTCGGCACCAAATTCTTTGCAAAGCCTGCGAAACGAAGGATCACTCACATCTTCCATGGGTGCAAAAAACACCGGTCGCTCGCCCAAATCAATAGTCCCAATTTTCATACGCATCAGTTTTCGGCCACAAAAATACATTACCCGAATCTATTTCTAAAATTTAAGCCTACTTTTGCAGTATGGCAACAAAAATTACCATGTATACCGATGGTGCTGCAAGCGGAAATCCCGGTCCGGGTGGATACGGAGTAGTACTGATTTCAGGAAACCACCGCAAAGATTTGTCGGAAGGTTACCGCATGACCACCAATAACCGAATGGAACTACTGGCAGTAATTGTGGGCCTTGAGGCATTAAAAACTCCCGGTTGCGAGGTTACCATTTATTCCGATTCAAAATATGTGATTGATGCTGTTGAAAAAGGCTGGCTGCAAAACTGGGTAAAAACCTCGTTTAAAAAGAAAAAAAATGCCGATTTGTGGAAGCGCTTTTTGTTGGTTTATAAAAAGCACAAGGTTGTTTTTAGCTGGGTAAAAGGACACGCAGGAAATCCGGGAAACGAGCGCTGTGATTTTTTGGCCGTTGAAGCCTCTAAAAAAAACATCCTCCAGATTGATCATGCCTATGAGAGTGGTGAAGCTGAAGGAATGCTGTTTTAAAGTATTTTGTATCTTTGATAAGTTAAAACACATGTTTAGCTGAATACTTGCTCATGATTAAAATAGCACTTTTTGCCTCTGGTTCAGGAACAAATGTCGAAAATATAGCCCGGTATTTTTCAAACCATGCTGCCATTGAAGTAGCAGGAATATTCTCGAACAATGCCCATGCCTACGTTCTGGAACGGGCCAAAAAGCTGGAACTTCCATCGGTGGTTTTTAACCGAAGCCAGTTCTACGATTCCGATTGGATATTGAAGCAACTAAACAATTTTGAAATTGATTGGATAGTGCTTGCCGGTTTTTTATGGTTGGTGCCCCATCAATTAATACATGCTTTCCCAAGCCGGATAATTAATATTCACCCGGCTTTGTTGCCCAAGTTTGGGGGTAAGGGTATGTATGGCGACCGGGTGCATCAGGCCGTGGTGGCCAATGGTGAAAACGAAACAGGTATTACTGTTCATTTTGTAAACGATCTTTATGATCAGGGAACAATTATTGAACAAAAAAAGGTGCCGGTTTTGCCAACCGACACCCCTGAATTGGTAGCTCAAAAAGTTCATGCGCTCGAGTATGCGTTTTTTCCTCCAATAATTGAGCGCACAATACTTTCGGAATAATTTATTGTTTTATTTTGGTTAACGCCTCATCAACGGCGGTTATAATCGACTCATTTGAAATTTCATGACCGGTAGCCCTTTTCATCCAGGTTTGCGGAGTCAGGCGCCCCATGCTGAACATTCGTTCTACTTCTGTGGACAATTTTTTTCCTTTTAAGTGCTGTTCAATTTGAAAGTCGATTAAATGACCAAAGGAATACGCAGACAAGTACAGTGGATAAGCAATCATGTGAGAGTAGATAGCCAGAATGGGTTCATCTTTTACCCCAAATACTTCGGCATAATAACTGTTCCACACTTCGTTGGCAATAGTAAGGGTTGCATTTTTTAGCTGCTCGGCATCGGCATTTGGATTGGCATAAAGCCATTTCCAAACCTTCATGTCAACCATACTAACACCCATTATTTCATAAATACTCCAAAAGGTATCCAGTGTTTTTAAGGCATCCTTATCCGGATTGGGGTCGTTCATGTCGAGTAATTTTAAGTCTCGGCTTTGGAAAATAAAAGCCAGGGCTTCGGTAAATGCTGTATTGGGAACTCCATGCAACATGTAATAAGGTACACTGTGCAGCGAGATGGTTTGTTCCACATTGTGTCCAAACTCATGAACAGCAATGTTGTATCCTTTATAGTTCATCCCGGTTTCTGGAACGCGGGTACGCAGGTACGAATACATGTCATGCATTTCAGCGCCTAATGCATGGCCTGAACCACGGGCTGCCTGAACGGTTATTTTTGAAGCCAGGAATTTAGCCCGTTCCTTATCCCATCCCAGTTTAACCAGCATGTTGGGCATGTCAGTTTCAAAAGCTTTGGCATCGGGATATTTTTTTTCAGTTTTGTTATTGAGGATATCGGCTGAAATGGAGCTGCGGGCTTTAAAACCATCATACCAAATGTCGTAAGGTTGTAATTCGCGTCCCAGTCGGGTTTTTATTAATTCAGCTACCTTTTTTACCTGGGGAGCACTTAAGAATTCATGAAACAATTGTTCTACCTCAGGCTGGGCAATTTCCATGTTTCCTGAGAAGCTGCGTTCAATGTAAGTGTTCATTACCGGGTAGTAGGCATCCATGGCTTGCAAAGCCTTAAAACTGTTTATGATTTGTTGGTAGCGATCCGTATTTTCAGGAGTAACCGAAACCGGCTGGTTTTGATCATAAACTATATTATCGTAAGGATTCCATTGGTATTTTCCTGAATTTATTACTTCCCTGGGAATGCTTTGGTCGATAATCCGCTTCATTACCTGATACACCATCTGTTGTTTTTCATAACCCTTTTGTGCATCGGCATAGTTCGATTTTATTTCGTCACGAAGGTTCCAATGGGTTAAAAGAATCATATCATCAGTAAACAACTGCTCATTTTCCGCATTACGCAAGCTTCCCATGTAAATATTGTAGGCTGAAATATAAATGTCGGCACTGGTATTTGCCTTAGAATATTGTTGTTTCAAGTGGGCTGGTACACGAGCTGCAAACAGGTCGCCCAGACGGGCCCAGGCCCATTCTTCATTACTCCATTCGGACCCCAGGCTCTCTTTTTCACTTAAGGTGAAATAGGGGAAATTCAGGGCAATTACAAAAGCAATTTTGTTTGCGTACAAATCATCGTTCAGGTGAGCGCTTGGATTGTATGCTCCAAACATTTTGTCGATTTCGTGCAGCGGACCATTATCTAAAGTCAGGTTCAGGTTCAGACCTACACCCATTTTGGTAAAGTTACCCGTCAGGTTTTCGAAATAATGTTCAAGTTTTGAGAATACCAACGATTTTTCTTCGTAGGTTTTCAGGTAATTATCGAGGCAAAACTGCTGAAAAACTGTTTTGTCGCCATCGGTTTGTCGCCATAGTGATGCGGCGTGTTTTACTCCTTTTACTATGAGTTGAGCGTTGCTATTGGGGTTAACTTGTTGCAAAAGTTCAATGGTTTGGTCAACAACTTCTGCTGAAATGTTGGCCACCTCACCCGGTTTTTTTTCAGTTGATGGATTGCAAGCCGCAAAAAGCATCAGTACCAGGGTGGCTATCCCAATTTTTTTCATCTTTTATGAATTTATGTTAATGAATTTTTGTTTGCCGATAAAAGTCGTTTATCAACAGTTTTTTCTCCTATTTTTTGTTGGCTATAAAAGTAATAGCTATTTTCAGAGAAAAACAAAAAATACATGAGCTAAAAAACATACAGACTTGATTAGCTTGCAAGACCCAATGGAAGTATGTAAATTTGTGGCGCTCCGGTATTAATTGCAACATGTTTTAGTTGCCGGATTTCCAATCACTTAAATGTTTAGTTATGGTATTTGACCGGTTACGGATGAGGCAGGAAAAAATAACACGCGAAATTGAACGCAAATTTTTGGTGCGTGATGATTTTCGGTCGATGGCAGCTGGAAAATTTGAAATAAAACAAGGATATCTTTCAGTCGAGCCGGAGCGTACCGTGCGAATACGTATTGCTTCAAAAAAAGGTTTTCTAACCATTAAGGGACCCAGTGATGCTTCGGGCATGAGTCGTTTTGAGTGGGAACAGGAAATTTCGCTGAGTGATGCTGAAGGTCTGTTGAAGCTTTGTCTTCCCCATATTATTGAAAAAACCCGTTACGTAGTTGATTACGAAGACCATGTGTTCGAAATCGATGAGTTTCATGGAGTCAATAACGGTCTTTTACTGGCCGAAGTTGAACTATCGTCAACAACCGAAGAATTCTCCCTGCCCGAATGGATTGGCCAGGAAGTAACCAACGACCCACGGTATTACAATTCGTATTTAAGTAACCATCCGTTTGGCACTTGGGAGTAAGCTTGGGTTAATTGCTAAAAACAAGTAGTTTACCCTGTTTAGTTTCGCTTTATTTTATACATTTGCCCTCCTGTTTTTGACGCAATTGATATGAAGGGATACGAATATTATACTTTGGCCAATGGCATTCGGCTGATACATCAACAAAGTACCGGCAAGGTAGCTCATCTGGGGGTTATCATCAATACGGGTTCGCGCGACGAAACTCCTAATCAGCATGGTATTGCTCATTTTATTGAGCACGTAATTTTTAAAGGGACACATAAACGGAAAGCCTATCATGTAATTAGTCGGCTTGAAGATGTGGGAGGTGAGATTGACGCATATACCACCAAAGAAGAAACCTGCATTTATGCATCGTTTCTGAAAGAATATACCAGCCGAACCATGGAACTTTTTGCTGACATTATTTTTAATGCCTCGTTTCCGGTAAAGGAACTTGAAAAAGAAAAAGAGGTAATTCTCGACGAAATAAATTCCTACAAAGACAGTCCGGCCGAATTAATTTTTGACGACTTCGAGGAGCAGATTTTTGATGGTCATCCTATCGGGCGGAATATTCTGGGAGAACCCAATTTGCTGAATACTTATAAACAAGCCGATTTGTTGCGCTTTATTGCCGATAAATACCATACCGATCAAATGGTTATTTGCTCGGTGGGTGATATCAATTTTAACCTGTTGAAGCGGTGGGCCGAGAAATATTTTGGCCCGGTTAAGGCCAACCTTCGACAGGAAAGGCGAATGGTACTTAATGGCTACAAAGCGGAACAAAAAGTAATAAAAAAAGATACGTTTCAGGCACATTGCATCACCGGAAACCGCGCCTATTCCATCGATCACAAAAACCGCCTGCCACTGGAACTGCTGAATAATATTCTGGGTGGGCCGGGTATGAATTCGCGCCTAAACCTGGCCTTACGCGAACGTCATGGCTATACCTATAATGTAGAATCATTTTATAATCCGTACAGTGACACCGGAATTGTGGGCATCTATTTTGGTACCGAACCCGAAAAAGTGGAAAAAAGCCTGAGAATAATTAAGTTGGAAATTCAGAAACTTCAGACCACCACCCTGGGAATCCTGCAATTGGAGCGGGCCAAAAAGCAAATGATTGGTCAAATGGCCATTGGTGCCGAAAATCTTTCGGGATTAATGCTGAATATCGGACGAAGCTACCTGCTCTTTGGTAAAGTGGATCCATTGGAAAAGGTTTACGAAAAAATTCAGCAACTTACCGCCCAACAATTGATTGAAGTGGCTAATGAGGTTTATGATTACAAGCAACTCTCTACCTTAACCTACCTCTAATTACCAGGTAATACCCTGAAGGATCCCCGGAGACTGTATGAATGGGAAAAAATTAAAGCCTGAAGGGTTCAGGCTTTAAAAACTGTGCTGTTAAGTCCTGTTTATTTCTTAATCCAGGGTTTGCCCATGCTCAGCACTTCTTTTCCGGCCACCTCGTTAATGATAACCACAGCCATCATGTACCAGGCTGCCAGTGCGCAGCATATCAATTCGTAGCCGGCTATTTTATTCATCAGGGGAAAGCCAAAATGTCCCAAATCCAAAAGAATAAAACCGATTAGCAATAAGGTAAAAGTAATGGCCATGGCACTGTGAATATGCCACGAAGCCACCCAGAAAATCAGGGTTAACAGGGTCCATGCAATCAGGTAATAACCCACATCGCTAGTCGACGAGGAATAAATATCTTGATGGTTGAATATCCAGATAAAACCCAGGCCAATCCAAAAGGCTCCATAACTGGAGAAGGCGGCAAAGCCAAAATTATTTCCGGTTTTTTGTTCCATAAAACCTGCTACCAACTGGGCAAATCCGCCAAACACAAATCCCATAGCCACCACCGGACCCAGGCCCATAAGCCCAATGTTGTGCAGCTGAAGCAGCAATGTGGTAAGGCCAAAACCTGCTAATCCAACAACTGCAGGATTTCCAATTTTTCCGTTTGTCATAATGTTTACTGTTTAAAATAATTGTCATGCTTCGATTGGGCACACTGGCTAACTAGTTTGGGTGTGCCGCCAGAATTTAATCACCGACATGACCGGTTAATTTTTTTTTGAGGCTGCAAAACTAATCGAATTCTTTCCAGTTGATTCCTAAATCAAGAGCTTTGATGCAGTTTTTTTCGTTCAAAAAGGATCAACTTAGGTTTTTTAAGTTCCGACGTTTTTAACTTTTTGACCATCTGCCTGAGTGGACTCATAAAAAAAGCCCGAAAGAGAAGATCCGGGCAATTTTTATTTAAATCTTTTGTGGCTTAATGCATCTTCCGAGGGCGAATCATGTTTTCCGGAGTCAAAATATTGTCGAGTTCCTCTTTCGAGAGCAGGTTTTGCTCCAGCACCAAGTCGTAAACACTACGGTTGTTTTGCAGTGCTTCTTTTGCCAGTTTACTACATACCTCGTATCCTAATGCAGGATTTAATGCAGTTACCAGGCCAATACTGTTTTGAACCAGTTCGCGGCAACGGGTTTCATTAGCAGTAATTCCATCGATGCAGCGGAAGCGCAAGACTTCCATACCGTTTTTCAACATCTCAACACTTTCAAAAATACTTTGTGTAATAACCGGTTCCATTACGTTCAATTCCAATTGTCCGGCTTCAGAAGCAAGGGTAACTGTAAGGTCATTACCAATTACTTTAAATGCAATCTGGTTAACCACTTCGGGAATTACCGGATTAACTTTTCCAGGCATTATCGATGAGCCAGGCTGCATCGGGGGCAGGTTAATCTCGTTAAATCCGGTACGTGGCCCCGACGAAAGCAGCCGCAGGTCGTTACTGATTTTTGATAGTTTAACCGCCAGTCGTTTGATAGCCGATGAGTACATGATAAATGCGCCGGTGTCCTGGGTGGCTTCAATTAAGTTTCCGGCCAGTTTAATGTCGAGACCGGTAACCTCTTTTAAATGTTTGACGCAAAGTTCACTGTAGCCGGGTTCTGAATTAATGCCGGTTCCGATAGCGGTGGCGCCCATGTTCACTTCGAGAAACAGTTGTACATTTTGTTCCAGCCGTTCAATCTCTTCCGAAAGGGTTACAGCATAGGCTTCAAATGCCTGTCCCAGTGTCATGGGAACGGCATCTTGTAACTGGGTGCGGCCCATCTTGATAATGTCACGAAAATCGCGCGCTTTGGTATTAAACGATTCAATAAGGTCTTTAAGCACCTCGATAAAACGGGCATTGTTTAAAATAAGCGCTATTTTAACTGCCGTGGGATATGCATCGTTGGTCGATTGGCTCAGATTTACATGATTGTTTGGGTGACAATATTGGTATTCTCCTTTTTTGTGACCCAGAATTTCCAGAGCGCGGTTGGCAATTACCTCGTTAGCTGCCATATTGGTTGAGGTTCCGGCACCTCCCTGAATCATATCAACGGCAAAGTTTTTATGGAATTTTCCCTTAATAATCTCGTCGCAGGCGGCTACAATGGCATCGGTTATGGTATTGTTTAAAAGCCCCAGTTCGTTGTTTGCTTTGGCAGCAGCCAGTTTTACCATGGCAAGCGCCTGAACAAACACCGGATAAAAATTCAAGGTTACCCCACTAATGTTGAAGTTTTCCATGGCACGCAGGGTTTGAACCCCGTAATAGGCTTCTGCCGGCACATCGCGGTCACCCAGTAAATCGTGTTCGCTGCGGGTACGCCCCGAAACATATTGAGCACCTGCGTTGGTGAGGTGTGCGTTAGCCTGGTTCATGCGGCGTGCTACCAGTTTGGCCAGGTAGCGATATACTTTAGCGGCCAGTTC
This sequence comes from Salinivirgaceae bacterium, assembly GCA_050251815.1. Taxonomy (GTDB): domain Bacteria; phylum Bacteroidota; class Bacteroidia; order Bacteroidales; family SZUA-534; genus GWE2-40-63. The sequence continues at coordinate 50,368 of JBFWMB010000012.1, forward strand.
TTTATTGTCGTCGAACAGTTCTTGCATGGTTTTGCGACTCAACGACAATACAATTACATCGGTCATTGCCCGGGCAGTGGTGGAGTGTGGCGAATTGTCGATTAACGATCCCTCTCCAATAAAATCATATTTCTGGAAGAACGATAAACGGCGTTCTTCGCCAAAGGGAGTGCGGGTAAAAAGTTCAACCTCGCCTTCGTAAATTACAAAGATGGCTTCGCGTTCCGAGCCTTCTTTAAAAAGGTAGGCACCTTGTTTAATCGCTTTTTCGCTGAACTTGGCAGCGAGCAAATCTATTTCGTCGGTGTTGAGTGAGTCAAACAGTTGAACTTCAGTAATAAAGTTCGATATCTTTTGCTTGTCCATAATGTTGATGTTTATACTTTTTGTAGGGCGAATGTGATTCTTTTTTTAAAACTGCCCAAGCAAAAGTATCATATAAAAATGTACTTTACAACACATATTTCTTACGTTTTTTTAGGGTTAAGGAGACTGATATTTTTTTGACTTATCTATATCGGGATGCTTATATTTTTCTACTTTTGAGCAAATTTTTAAAGCATGGTTCAATCTCATCTTGGGGAGCTGATAGCGTTGGGAACAGCTGTATGCTGGACCGTTACCGGACTGGCTTTTCAACAAGCCACTCGCCGTAGTGGTTCCTTATCGGTAAACCTTATTCGTTTGCTGATGGCTTTTGTAATTTATGCAATAGTTTCGTGGTTTTTGCGCGGACGTTTTTTTCCTACCGATGCTTCTGGTTTTAACTGGCTGTGGTTGAGTATTTCAGGTCTGGTAGGTTTTGTATTTGGCGATTATTTTTTATTTAAAAGTTACGAATACATCAGTGCGCGCATCTCGATGTTGGTGATGTCGCTGAGCCCGCCCTTTGCCGCTTTTATCAGCTGGATTGCCCTGGGCGAAACCCTGAGTTTTCAGGCGATGCTGGCTATGGCTGTAACCCTTTCGGGGATTATATTAGTGGTTACCGAAAAGAAAAAACTGGATGACGAAAAACTGGGAAAGAAGAAAGGCTTGCAATTTTCGTTTTCGCCCAAAGGACTGATTTTTGCTTTGCTTGGAACTATTGGTCAGGCCAGCGGCCTGGTGCTTAGCAAATATGGTATGGGCGACTATAATGTGTTTGCTGCCACACACATTCGGGTCATTACGGGTAGTGTAGGCTTTGTTATTCTTATTACTTTAATAAACCGGTGGCCGCGCGTTACTGCTGCTGTAAAAGACGGTAAAGCTCTTCGCTTTATGGCGATTGGAGCAGTTTTTGGTCCCTTTGTCGGGGTTTACCTCTCGCTGCTTTCGGTTAAATTTACTTCAGTAGGTATTGCATCAACCATTATGTCAATTATTCCGGTACTGATAATTCCTCCGGCAATTCTGCTTTATAAGGAAAAAGTTACCTTAAAAGAGGTACTGGGTGCAGTAATTACTGTAGGAGGCGTGGCTTTGTTTTTTATATAAAGAATTTTGCAGGAATGGATTCAGACGATTGTTGCTTCAGAGCTTTGCGGTTTTAAAACGTCACTTTTACTTTTAGCCAAAAAGCTTGAGGTTTGTAGCTCATTTTTTGTAGTTTTGCCCGATTGTAAGCCAAAGTTAAAAAATCTATGTACGAATACATACAAGGTACCATAGCAGAACTTACACCTGCCACAGTAGTTATCGACAACCAGGGTGTCGGTTATCATATTCAGATTTCGCTAAATACTTATTCGGCCTTATCAGGAAGAGAGCAGGCTGTTGTTTTTGTTCATCAGGTGGTGCGCGATGATGCACATCTTTTGTATGGCTTTTTCAACAAAAGTGAGCGCGAGATATTCCGCCAGTTAATATCGGTTTCAGGCATTGGTTCAAACACGGCACGAATGATTCTTTCATCGCTAAGTCCTGACGAAATCAAAGAAGCCATTCTTTCAGGTAACGTTAAACTTTTGAATAATATAAAAGGGGTAGGGGCTAAAACGGCGCAGCGCATCATTGTCGATTTAAAAGATAAGGTGGGCAAATCGGACCTGAAGGGAGAATTTTTCCAGACCCAGAGCAATACAAACCGCGAAGAAGCGTTATCAGCATTAGTAATGTTGGGTTTTGTTAAAAGCAGCGTCGAAAAAATTCTTGATAAGCTGTTGCAGACAAATCCCAACGCCAGTGTTGAGGAACTGGTGAAACAAGCTTTAAAATCGTTTTAATTAACTGTTACCATTGCCTTGAAAAGACAATACCTAAGCATAGCAATAACACTTTTTTTTGCCGGGAACTTTTTAAATGGTTGGGCACAAACCCAAGCCGATTCCATAAAGTTGCCTTATTCCCTTACACCACAAAGTCAAAACCCTTACGATACCCGAAGACCTTCGTCGAATATTGATTTTAAAACCGACGAACTGATTACCACCGAGATTGTGTACGACGAGAAAACCAATCAATACGTGGTTCAGAAAAAAATTGGAAACGTTGTTTTGGGGGCTCCTTATACCATGAATTTTGAGGAGTTTCAACAATACAATGTACAGCAAAATCTGAAAAAGTACTGGGATCAACGCTATAAAAGTGAATCTTTTGAGCATCAGTCGTCGCTTATTCCAAAAATAAATATTGGAAGCGAAGCGTTCGAAACCATCTTCGGAAGCAACACCATTGACATTAAGCCCAGTGGTTCTGCTGCATTAAAATTTGGAATAAAAATCACCAATTCCGAAAACCCCAACCAGCATGTCGATTTGCGCCGAAACACCACCTTCGATTTTAAGGAAGAGATTCAGATGAGTGTGGTAGGTAAAATTGGTGACAACCTGGAGATGCGTGTTAGTTATGATACCGAGAGCCAGTTCGATTTCGATAATACCATGAACCTTCGTTATCAGGGTAAGGAAGACGATATTCTGCAAAAAATTGAAGCGGGCGATGTGAGCATGCCGCTTTCAACTTCTCTGATATCTGGAAGCCAAAGTTTATTCGGGATTTTAACCGAGATGAAATTTGGAAATCTTTACGTCACCAGTATTTTTTCGCAACAGGAAGGCGAAACCAAAACCATTCTGGTTGAAGGCGGTGCCCAAAAAAGTAGCTACAATCTTTCGGCTATTGATTACGACAGAAACCGACACTTCTTTTTGTCGCATTATTTCCGCACTCATTACGATGAGTGGCTGGCCAATCTGCCCATGATAAATTCGCCCATCAATATTACAAAAATTGAAGTCTGGGTGACCAATTCAAAAAAAGAAACCTCGGGGGCACGAAACATTATGGCCTTTATGGATTTGGGCGAAGAAAAAGCAACGCAAGTTTTTTATAATAACAACGAATTTGTGTTGCTCGATCCTGCTATAACTACTTACAATAGCAAGTTCCCCACAAATAAAGCCAACAGTTTGTACCAGCAGGTTGCCGACACCCAGGCAAATCCGGGTATCCGAAACATAAATATGGTTTCGCGTATTTTAAACAGCCTTAATTTTGAAGGTGGAAAACACTACGAAAAGGTAGAATACGCACGTAAGCTGGGGCCCAACGAATTTACCCTTAACGAACGGCTGGGTTATATTTCGCTGAATTTGTCGCTAAACAGCGATGAGGTTTTGGCCGTAGCCTATGAATACACCGCCAATGGCGATACTTATAAGGTGGGTGAGTTTTCGCAGGATGGTATCATTCATCCCGATGTGCTGGTAACAAAACTTTTAAAGGGGACCAATTTTAATCCCCTGCTGCCCAACTGGAAACTGATGATGAAAAACGTGTATTCCATTGGCGGATACCAGCTGAGTCAGGAAGATTTTCGCTTTGAGGTGGAGTATTATGACGACAATATTGGAACCCGGGTTTTAAATATCCCCAATTCCGAACAGGACGAGAAGTTTATCCGGTTTCTTAACCTCGATAATCTGAATTCTCAAGGCAATTTTATTGAAACCGGCGATGGCGTGTTTGATTTTGTGGAAGGAGTAACTATTTTATCGCAAACCGGGCGCATAATTTTCCCCGTGGTGGAACCTTTTGGTCGTTATCTAACACAAAATATTGAAGACGATGGTCTGGCTGAGCGGCTTACTTACCAGGCCTTGTACGATTCTACTCAATTTAAAGCCAAACAAATCACCTCAAAAAACAAGTTTTTTTTGAGTGGCGATTACAAATCATCGGGAGGCTCTGAGATATTTTTAAACTCATTTAATATTCCCCAGGGTTCGGTAAAAGTTACTGCTGGAGGTATTGTGTTGCAAGAGAATCTCGATTATTCGGTCGATTACAATTTGGGTCGGGTAAAAATACTGAACGAAAGTTACCTTGCTTCGGGCACGCCCTTAAAAATATCGCTCGAAAGCAACGCTCTGTTTAGCATTCAAAGCAAAACCCTGATGGGAACCCATTTCGACTACCGTTTTAACAGCGATTTTAATCTGGGGGCTACCATTATGAATCTTACCGAGCGGCCTCTTACTCAAAAGGTGAATATGGGCGACGAACCCATAAATAATACCATTTGGGGATTAAACGGTTCGTACCGTACCGACGTTCCTTTTCTTACCCGATTGATTGATCGCCTGCCTTTTCTTGAAACCAAAGAGATGTCGTCGATAACTGTTGAGGGTGAATTTGCCCATTTAATACCGGGACATAACAAAGCCATTGGTAGCAATGGTAATGCATTTATCGACGATTTTGAAGGAAGTGAATCCAGCATTGATTTACGCAGCCGGGTGGGCTGGGTTTTATCCAGTATTCCGCATGATAAAGAAGTTTTTCCTGAATCGGACGACTTTAGCGGGTTAAGTTCAGGATACAACCGCGCCCTTTTGGCCTGGTATCAGATTGATCCCTTATTCTTTCGTTCCACGTCAACGATAAACGTAAGCGATGAACAGCTTTCCAGCTTGCAGGTTTACCGGGTAAACGAACGGGAAATTTACCCAAACCGCGATACGCCAAGTGGTCAACCCACAGAGATTACAACTCTCGACCTGGCCTTTTATCCTGAAGAAAGAGGTCCGTATAACTTTGATACCGAACCAACAGTACATTCTGCCGGGATAAATAGTCAGGGAAAACTGAACAATCCTGAAACTCGGTGGGCCGGAATAATGCGGGAATTAAACACCAAGGATTTTGAAGCCCAAAATGTGGAATACATCATGTTTTGGATGATGGATCCTTTTGTTGAGGGCGACACGCTGAATCCGGGAGGAAAACTAAACTTTAACCTGGGAAATATATCAGAAGATATTCTAAAAGACGGCCGGAAAAGTTATGAAAACGGTCTGCCTACCGGAAATCCTCCTGCTGCAGACTCATACATAGAGACGCAATGGGGTAGGGTTCCTGCATTTCAGGCGGTAACTACCGAATTTGTTCAGGATGCTGACCTGCGTATTCGCCAGGATGTCGGGTTCGACGGGCTGAGCGGAACTTTAATAAACGAAGCTACCGGCATGACTGACGAACAGGAATTTCATGCAGTTTATCTGAATTACATCAGTCAAAATGTAAGTGACGAAACTCAAAAAGCCAACATTCTGGCCGACCCTGCTGGCGATGATTTTCGTTATTTTCGTGGTGCAACATATGATTCAGACGAACCTGACATTTTGGAGCGTTATAAAAAATTCAGTAATTCTGAGGGTAATACTCCGGTAAACGATAACGCCAATGTGGAATACACTACCACAGGGCAGGTAAATCCAGATGTGGAAGATATTAACGAAGATTTTACCTTGAGTGAAGGAGAATCGTACTTTCATTATACCATCGATTTGAGAAAGGAGAACTTAAAAGTAGGTAGCGGTTATATAACCGATGCGCTTACTTCGAACGTTGAAATGAAAGATGGCTCACGCAAAGAAGTTACCTGGTATCAGTTTAAAGTACCCATAAATAACCCCGATTTTAAGGTGGGAACCATTCAGGATTTTAAATCCATCCGCTTTATACGTATGTTTATGAATGAATGGAGTGAAGATGTGGTACTTCGTTTTGGCGCTTTGGAGCTGGTGCGTAGTGAATGGCGAAAGTACGATTATGCTATAAAGGAGGGCGGCGAATCAATTGGTAGTGGTGATGAAAGTCATGATCCAAACAACATTCCATTTACTGTTTCAACGGTTAACATCGAAGAAAATGGCAATCGAGCACCCATTCCCTATGTGCTTCCTCCGGGTGTTGACCGGCAGCAGGATCCGTCAAACCCGCAACTGCAAAAGCTGAACGAACAATCCATGACCCTAAAGGTTAACGGCCTTGAGGACGGATACGCCAAAGCAGTTTATAAAACCCTGAATATGGATATGCGTGACTATGGCAAGTTGCAAATGTACATTCATGCCGAAAGCATGTTCGACGATTATCGTATTGTAAATGATTATGATGTATCGTGTTTTGTGCGCCTTGGTGCCGATTTTACCGACAATTATTATGAATACGAGGTTCCCCTGAAGATAACTCCCTGGGGAAGTAGAAGCCGTGAAGACGTCTGGCCTGCTGAGAATAACCTGGAAGTTGATTTTGAAGAGCTGGTAAATGCTAAACTCGACCGGAATAAAGCCATGCGCAGAGCAAATTCAGAAGTTTCATATGTTGATGCCTACACGTATTATACCCAGTCGGGCAAACGAATTATTGTGAAAGGAAATCCAAACCTGGCCAACGTGAATACCCTGATGATAGGTTTAAAGAACCCTAAAGCCAAATTCAATAACCTGGTTGACGACCGGAATGAAAAATCGGTTGAAGTATGGGTAAATGAATTGCGTTTGACCGATTTCGATGAAAAAGGGGGTTGGGCTGCAACCGGACGTGTAAGTGCCCGTCTGGCCGATTTTGGAACCCTGTCGGTTGCCGGAAGTACCACCCAACCTGGATTCGGAAGCATTGAACAAAGCGGGCAGGAGCGTGCCAAAGAAGAAACCAATCAGATTGATGTGGCTACCAACCTGGAGTTGGGTAAATTTTTCCCCAAAGAAGCTAATGTGCGTATTCCTATGTTTTTGGGTTATTCGCGAACAGCCATCAATCCCGAATACAACCCACTGGACCAGGATGTCAAACTTGAAACAAGCCTGAAGGACGAAAGCTTAACAAAAGCCGAAAAAGAAGAATTGGTGAAACAGGTTCAGGATTTAACCGAACGTAAAAGCTTAAACTTTACCAATGTGGGCATTGGCCGTTCCGGAAAAGGCAAAACACGCTTTTATTCTCCCTCAAATCTTAGTGCAACCTATGCCTATAGCGAGCTGGCTCACCGCGACGTTGGGGTTAAATACAATACCGTTAAAACTTATATGGGGGCATTGAATTATGTGTACAACAATCAACCTAAAAACTACACGCCGTTTAAAAAGGTGAAGTTGCTAAATAAGCCTGCCTTTAAACTCATTGGCGATTTTAATTTTTATCTGGCCCCTCAGCAGGTTTCGTATCGTTCTACCATGAACCGGAAATACAGCGAAACCCAATTGAGGAACCTGAATAATCCGGAACAGATTTTTACGCCTACTTACGATAAAAATTTTTATTGGACCAATCAGTTCGACATTAAATACAATTTCTCGAGGGGATTGAAGTTTACCTTTACTACCAACACCAATGCGCTTATTGAAGAACCCGACGGCCTGATTTTAAAAGAAACCTACGACGAATACAAAAAGGAAGTGTGGCAGTCGATCCGGAGTTTTGGCGCACCCAATACTTACAATCAAAAGTTTGATGCCACTTACACTTTACCTATTAATAAAATTCCGCTACTCGATTTTGTTTCGGCCAATGCCCGCTATGCAGCTACTTACGATTGGAAAGTTGGAGCAAGGCTTAAGGAAGGCGACCTGGGCAACACCATAAAAAACACCCAGCAAATTACCCTGAACGGGCAGTTTAACATGGATCGGCTATATAATAAAGTGGGTTTCATCGATAAAATTGACAAAAAATACAAACGTCCAAAGCAGCAACGTAAAAAACCAACTATTGAAGATGTTAAATATGTGCAGGAAGGGGTTCGTTTTAAAGGCGGTACTCCACGTCGTATTAGTCACAACCTGGGAACTCAGAATAATATTGTAGTTAAAGCAAAAGTTGCCGGAGGAATAGAAGTTAAGACCGATGTTGAAATACTAAGCGAAAACCGGGTTTCAGTTACCCTGGAACGCGATGCCGAAGAGGTAACCATTGAAGTTACCGGGAAAAAAGAGAAACATGATAACCTGTTTGTAGTTGGTTTGGAGCATATTGTTTTGGGAGTAACCGGGATTAAACAGGTTTCCGGAACGTTTACCCAAACCCGGGGAACCGCACTATATGGATATACCAAAGACCATAGTTTTGGCTCGCTTTATAAGGACCCCGGATTGCCGTTTATTTTTGGCTGGCAGGACGAGGGCTTTGCCCTGAAAACGGCTTTAAACGAGGGGATAATTAAAGATGCCCGCTTGGTTTCGCCTTATACCATGACCGACAATATAGCCTGGAACTTTAAAACCACGTATCAGCCGGTTCGCGATTTACGCATTGACTTTACCGGTCAACGAAGCGAAACTGAGATTATGACCGAATATTATTTACCCAGGGACTTTAATAAACCCGACCGCCAGGACAGAATGCAAAGTGGTTCGTACAATACCAATATCTGGATGCTGGGTTCGGCTTTTGCCAAAAAACCCGATTTGGATAATTTACAATCGGAGGCTTTTTTACAATATAAAAGGAATCTGTATGCTGTTGCTAATCGCCTGGCAGCCGGGAGGGTGCAAAATAATATAGATAAAAATTTAGGCTACGACTATGCACCGGTTTATTCCGATTCGATTTTCCCCCAGGGTTTCAACAGTACCAATCCCGATGTGGCCTTGCCTGCATTTCTGGCGGCCTATACCAATGTGAATGCATCAAACGTTAGATTAAACTTTGCCAGCTGGGCTTTTTTCCGTCCTTCGTGGCGGGTTAAATACGACGGATTAAAGAACGTTGATTTCCTGGCCAAATATTTTAAAAATATTTCTTTATCGCATGGGTATAATGCAGCTTTTACCGTAGGTGGTTTTAAAACCAATCTGGCTTACAACTTTGACGATGCAAATGATCCGAATATTGGCATGTCGTGGGCTGTTGGCGGAACCGATTCGGCCTTATTTGTATCGCAGTACGATATTTCGAGTTTTGCAGCTACCGAACAGTTTATTCCTTTGTTCGGTGTCGATGTTACCTGGAAGAACAACATTTTGACTCGGTTTGAATACAAAAAAACCCGGAATCTGACCATGAGCTTGGTTAATAACCAGATGGTTGAGGTTTATACCTGGGAATACACCATCGGGAGCGGTTACCGTTTCGATAAACTAAAAATAATTGTAAACCAGAAACCCATTGTCAGCGATTTAAACCTGAGGGCCGATGTAAGTATCCGTGATAACATTAGCATTACACACGATTTGTCGCAAAATAATCCCCAGGCAACACAGGGACAAAAAGTGGTAACCACAAAAATATCGGCCGATTACCGCCTGAGCGACAACCTGAACTTTCAGGCCTATTACGACCGAACACTTACTAATCCTAAAGTAGGTTCGTTTAAGACTGTAGTTACCGAATTTGGATTCCGTTTCCAGTTTACACTGGCGAATTTATAGTTGATGCTTAAAAACAATTTGAAAATAAGGGGTATTCTGTTCGCAGACACTCGTTTATTGCAAAAAACCATTAATTTTGTAATTATTAAATAAATCCAAATAGCTAAAATAATATCGATATGAATGTTCCCGAAAATTTAATGTACACTGAAGATCACGAATGGATCAAAGTTGATGGTGATGAAGCGTTTATAGGTATAACAGAGTACGCGCAGCAGCAGTTGGGCGATGTGGTTTTTGTTGAGATTGAAACTGAAGGTGAATCGTTAGCCAAAGGTGACACTTTTGGTACCATTGAGGCCGTTAAAACTGTTTCTGACTTATTCATGCCAGTGGCTGGAGAAGTGCTTGAAGTAAACCCAAAATTGGAATCAACTCCGGAAATTGTAAATAGCGATCCCTACGGTGATGGCTGGATGATTAAAATTAAGATAGAAAATCAGGACGAATTGACTGACTTATTATCGGCAGCAGCCTATAAAGAAACGATTGGATAATTATAGAAAATCATATGCAGAGCCGGGCTTTTGTCCGGCTTTTTTATGCTATTCAAAACCTTCCATTAATTCTTTATTTGGATCCCAGAATAGTTCCTGAAAATTGATAATGGTATCATCAATAACTGCAATTCCTTCGTTTGCTAAAAGTTCCTGCATGGTATTTGGGCCGCCAAAAAAATGCTTTCCGGTAAGCATTCCCTTTCGATTAACCACGCGATGTGCAGGTACGTATATGGCTTGAGCATGCGAGCTGTTCATGGCATAACCTACCATTCGCGACGATTGCGCTGAACCCAGAAACCGGGCTATGGCACCGTAGGAGCTTACCCGTCCGGGTGGAATCAACCGGACTACCTGATAAACCCGTTCAAAGAAATCGTTTTCAAGCTTCGCCATCGAATTCCGGTTCAATTAAAATCTTATTTTTTGGTAATTCGAACACAATATAATTGATGCGGTCGCCCTCATCGATATGAATTTGTTCGTAATGTGTTTGAATCGACAGAATTTCATCGGTCCACGATTCACCATATAAATTGGGCGTGTTTTTTATCACTTTTAACTGGTTAACCCGCACAACTTCGTTGGTATATTCATACAAAAAAGTACTGTCGGTTTTTAAATGAACCAGCGCCTTGTTTTTAATAAATTTTTGGTATCGCGACAAAAAGCCTGAGGAAGTAAGTCGTTTTTTGGCCCGTCGTTTTTTCATTTGAGGATCAGGGAAGGTTATCCAGATTTCATCGACCTCGTTGGGAGCAAAAAACGAATTAATAACTTCAATTCGGGTACGAAGAAAGGCTACGTTTTTTAATCCTTCTTCAAAACTGGTTTTTGCTCCTTTCCAGATGCGCGCTCCTTTTATATCGACTCCGATAAAGTTTTTTTCTGGAAAAATTCGTGCCAGACCTACTGAATACTCACCTTTTCCGCATCCCAATTCAAGCACTAAAGGCTGCTTGTTTTTAAAAAATGTAGTGTTCCAGTTTCCCTTTAAGGCATGGTCACTGGCTACATGACCCTTTACTTCAGGTTCAATTACATGTTCAAAACGTGCATTATCCTGAAATTTTTTCAGTTTTCCTTTTCCCACAATCAGTAATTGTTATTTTGCTCTTTCAATGCGTATTCCGGCGCTTGCAACATGTTTAAGTTCTTCGTCGCGCATGGCCTGTTCTAAATAAAAGGTGTATCTCCCCGAGTAGGGAAATTTTATGTTTTTACGATAGGGTATTTTGTTCGACCAGATGTTTCCGAATCCTTTGCCGAGCCATTTTCCGTTGGGTTCGGCCAGAATACATTCCAGCGTATCGCGAAGGGTGTTATTGTAAGGTATGTTGGTGGTTATAAAAAAGTACATGTTGCTGTATTTATACTGTCCACTAATGCGGTTGTTTATGTAAACATTATAAACGGACGTTGAATCAATAATTTCTACCTCGAACTGTAAAACACTGTCTTTGTGCCAGGTTTCGTTAGCAAAATCAACATTTTGCTCATACAGCCTGTTGCTGTCGCAGGCTAATGCTAATGCAATCAGAATTAGAAAAGCAATTGTATTAAGAATTTTCATTGGTGCAGATTCATTCAATTTGATGCAATTATTTATTTGTTTTCGGATTATCGTGGCGTTTAAAGGGTTTTTTGCGTCGGTTCGATTTTTTATTTTTCACTTTACCTTTATCAAAACGGGTAAGGCTTTCCTGTCCCACTACATTGGAAAAATCGAGACTGGTTGGATCGGTCGGAGCCTGGGTTTTAATAATAGTTACCTCAGCGGTTTTTCCGTTTTTATTTTGTTCAATAATGTCATGAATTTTTTCTACAGCTAATGGAATTATTCCATTGCCTCCTTCAAGCGCGTACCACATAATATGGCGAAATACATCGGTTTTAACATAGTTTGCCCGACCTAAATTAGTGTTTAGTGTAACTTCGGTTGGAGGAAAATCTTTACGCTCGTCCATGTAAGAATCTATCTCATAATTCAGGCAGCATTTAAGTTTGCCACATTGACCAGCTAATTTCTGTGGGTTTAACGATAGTTCCTGATAGCGGGCTGCATTGGTGGTAACCGAAATAAAATTGCTTATCCAGGTTGAACAACAAAGTTCACGACCGCAGGAACCAATTCCACCTATGCGGCCGGCTTCCTGTCGGGCTCCAATCTGGCGCATCTCAACCCGTATTTTAAAGCGGTCGGCAAGTACTTTTATCAACTGCCTGAAATCGACCCGTTCGTCGGCAATATAATAGAATATTGCTTTGGTTTTGTCGCCCTGATATTCCACATCGCCAATTTTCATATCCAGTTTTAGATCGCTGCTTATTTGACGCGAAGCAATCATGGTTTCCTCTTCCATTTCAATGGCTTCTTTCCATTTTTCAATGTCGTTGGGTTTTGCTTTGCGGTAAATAACCTTAAAGGTTTCGTCGGGCGAAATACGCAATTTCTTCAGTTGATACAATACCAGGGGGCCTTTTAAGGAGATGATTCCAATATCGTGTCCCGGCGATGCTTCAACGGCAACAATGTCGCCGGTGTTTAATCGCAAATCGCTTGAATTATAGAAATAACCTTTACGGGTGTTTTTAAAACGGACTTCGTACAGCTCTTCTTTTTTAATTCCCTTGGGAATTTCGTTTAGCCAATTAAAGATGTTGAGCTTTCCCGAATAGGCAATTTTTAGGTTCGACGTTATTTCCGGATCGATATATTTTAAGGGGCATCCTCTGGTATAATTATCGTGCATTCTTTCGAAATATTTAATTCTTAGATGGTTTGTTTGCTGAAAAACAACGGGTAAAGATAATAAAATATTATATGGTAAGAAGCCGGCCGAAAGCGAAGCATTATTTTTTGTACTTATTTATATCAAGTCTACGCTGTATTTTTATTTTCAGCAACTGCCGTTTTAAGGTAGCGGTAACGAAAAAAAGAAAGTGCTGCCACTTCCCTCAATACTTGAGCACCAAATTTTGCCTCCGTGCATTTCAATAAATTCTTTGCAAAGAATTAATCCCAAACCATTTCCTTTTTCTTTTTCAGTACCCATGGTTGTGTAGTTTTCTTCAATTTTAAACAGTTTGTCTTGTTTTTCGATGGGTATACCCACTCCAGTGTCGCATATGCTAATTACAGCAAACGGAGTTTTATTATAAAGCTTAATGTTTGTTTCTATTGTTATAGTACCTGATTTATGCGTATATTTTATGGAATTCGAAATTAGATTTCGTAACACAGTTAACAGCATATTGGCATCAGCTTTAACATAAATTTCTTTGGCGCTTTTGTCGATAAGGTTTATTTGTTTGTTTTTTGCTGTTAGCGATTGTACTTCAAGAACATCGGTAATAAAGCTTTTAACATTTAAGGGTTGTGGATTAAATTCAATGCGTCCGGTTTGCGTGCGGGCCCAGGCTAGTAGGTTTTCGACCAGTTTTAATACCTGGTGGCTTGAGCTTGAAAGTAAACCGAGGTAGTTTCCCAGTGTGTTTTGATCGAGCTCTTTAAAATCGTTATGAAGCATATTGGCCAAACCTACTAAGCCCGAAAACGGGGAGCGAAGGTCGTGGGCAATTATCGAAAAGAATTTGTCTTTTTGCGCATTTAGTTTTATGAGTTTTTTTTCGGATTCTTCAATTTTTTTAAGGTTTTGTTTTTGTTTGGTAATGTCTTCTTTTATCGAAATAAAATGGGTAATAGTTCCATCGTCAGAGAAAATGGGCGCAATTCGAGCTTTTTCACAATAAATTGTTCCATTCTTTTTCTTGTTTTGTAATTCCCCCATCCACACTTTTCCGCTTAAAATGGTATTCCAAAGTTCAGTGAAGGTTTCGGCCGGGGTATTTCCTGATTTTAATATGCGTGGGGTTTTTCCAAGTGCTTCGGCTTCGGAGTATCCCGTTACCTGACAAAAATATGGATTTACATATTCTATAATGCCTCTTTTGTTTGTAATTACAATACTCATGGGAGTATTAATAATTCCGGCCGAAAGTTGGTTAAGTTTTAATTCTTTGTTCTTACGGTCGGTAATATCGCTGCCAATAACCAAAATAGCTTTTTGTCCTTCATAGTTCATAAGTGCTGCCGAAATATCGAGCCATTTTTCCTGTTTGTTTTTGCAAATTATCTGCATCAGGTAATTCGATGGCGATGCTTCGTTGAGTAAACGTTTTTCAGAATAATCGATTATTCTTTTTTTATTTTCGGGATGCAGCAAGTCTGCCGGATTCATGGTCAGCCCCTCTTCAGCAGAATAACCCGTAATTTTTTCCCAGGCATCATTTACCAATAAAAAGCGTTTGCTGGTTTGTATGCTTATGGCTGCATTTGAATGCCGAAAAATGTTTTGGAATTTTTCCTGGCTAAAGTAGAGCGATTTTACCAGGTGTTTTTGTTGTAAAACAAGGCTGATTAAATTCGCATACGAAACGATAAAACTGGAATCGTCAAGCTGCATCCCTTTTGTTCCGATTAACTGAAGAACAGCATACAAATGATCATCCTGCTTTAAGCCAATGGTGTAAACCTGGCTAATCTGGTATTGCTTATTCAGTTCGTCGATTCGTTCTTTTTTTATGGCGGGGGTTTTAAAATCGAACAGGCCATTTTCAAATTTTGTGAATTTTCCACTTTTGAGTAAGTCAATAGTTTTCTGAGGTAACTTTTGAATTGTGCGGGTTAATTCGAAACCCAGAATTGATTCAATATTTTTTCTGCTTTCTTCTGAAATACCTGCTATACTTACTATGTTTATTGCGTTGGCTTTAGTGTTTAGTTTTAGAGACAACACAATGGCATTGTTTAGTTTGGTATGTAAATTTTGAGTTGCGTAATTAAGTATTTGTTCTTCCGATTTTAATTGCAATAATTCAATGGAAGCTTTGCTTAAAAATTTAAATCGCTGTTCACTTTCCAGAATGTTTTTTTCATTGATTATTTGTTGCGTGATGTCTTGCGATAAGCAACTTACTCCAATTGTTTGGTTTTCTTTTACAATTGGATTAAAATAGGTTTTGGCAAAACGGGGAACTCCTTTGAAATTAAATTCATCGGCGAGGGAAAATTTTTCACCGTTTAGCGCTCTTTGGTAGCGCGTTTTCCATATTTCTTGCTGGGCTGGTGGAACTTTTTCTATGGCGTAAACGCCTTTAGCCAGGTTTACATTAAAAGCAAGTTTGTAATCGTTGGCAAAGTTGGTGTTTACCATAATAATGTTCAGGTCGGAATCGACAGACCAAATTCGGGCTTCAGTGTTTTCAAGTAGCGCCCTTTGGTTGGCTTCGTTTTCACTTAGATGGATTTCAGCCAGCGTTTGCTGGGTAACATCTCTTGAGAAGATAGCAACTCCTACTACTTTTTTTTCAAGCCGAATGGGATTAAAACGAATTTCAACATATTGTGCTACATTTTCAAAATCGAAATGTTCGGTCACCGTAAAATTTTCGCCTTTAAGCGCTCGGTCGTAGCGTTCTTTCCACATGGAACGGAGATTCACAGGAACGCAATGGATAATTTCGGAACCAATTTTTAAATCAACACCATAAGCAATTTTAAATTGTTGTTTAAAGTTGTTATTCAGGGTCTTAATTCGGTAATTGGTATCTATCGACCAAATTACATCCGATGTATTGTTAATTTGAGCATTCAAACTGGCCTCGTGCTCACTTAATTGCCGCTCAAAGTTTTTTCGTTCGGTTATGTTGCGCGAAACTCCTACAATTCCCTCAAAATTACCATCGTCAGAAAAGTATGGAGTTGTTATTGTTTCAAGAGTTACGGTAGTTCCCAGGCTATTGAAAACCTCAAATTCCCATCTTTTTTCTGTTTTATCATTTATGTCGGCAATCCTATTGTCGATAGCTTTTCGAATTATATCGAGGGTAGTTGGCGGGCAAAACGAGTGAAGCGATTTTTTTATTAGCATTTTGTCAGTAAAGCCTAAAATACGATTTACCGATGGGCTAACCCAGGTAATGTCAAAGTGCTTGTTCATTACCCAAATAAAATCGTTGATGTGATTTAATAAAAGTGCATATTTTTGGTTCGACTCCGTAAGAGTTTCAATGGTTTCCATTGCTTTAGCCAGTTGCTGCTTAAGACTATACAGCTCCTTCAATGAGTCATCCATGGTGCAGAATAGATTACCTTTGTCCTTGAATTTTTTTGATGTTTGCTTCCTGTAAATATAGAACTAAATTAGGTAAGTTTTACCACAATAAAAAATATTCCTGTTAAGTAACGGTAATGGATTTATGACGGGTTGAAGTTTTTCTTCTTTTTGTTATATATCAGTGTTGTTCGTTTTGTTTGTCCTAAGTATAGTCCTAACAATACAACTATTATTCCCAGGAATTTGTAAGTGGTTAGGGTTTCCCCAAACTTTAGGTACGCAAACAGTGCAGTAAACAAGGGAATGGTGTTTGTAAATAAACTGGCTTTGGTAATTCCAATGGTTTTAATGGAATAGGTAAACAATACATAAGCAAGCGAAGAGCCAAAAAGGCTAAGGTAAATTAGGTTTAATACGATGGTTTGGGTAAACGGAGCCGTTACAAAATGTTTGTAATCGAAAATAAAAAAGAAGGGCAAAAAGTAAAAAAAACCAAACAGGTTTTGCCAACTGATAATGGTAAACGCATTGTACTTGTTAGTTAACCTTACAATAATTGCTGAATAACCTAGGGCTGAAAGCACGGCGCCAACTAATATTAACAGACCAAGAATTGAGCCTTCGAATATAAAATTCTTGCCCAGCAAAACCATAATTACACCGATAAATGAAATAAGGATGCCCCAAAAATTATACATGGTTATGGTTTGGCGAAAAAACAGGTAAGCTACCAACGGAGTAAAAACTGGTATAGTTGATATTATAACAGCAGCAACCGTGGGCGAAACCATACTTACGCCGTAACTCTCGGCCAGAAAATATAAAAATGGTTGAAATAACGATAACAAAAGCAACCAGCCAAAATCTTTCCGATTGGGAATTTGCAGTTTTTTAATAACGCGCGAAAAAAATAATAAAAATAGGGAAGAAAACAACAGGCGAATGGTCATTACCGAAATGGGCCTGAGTGCTTCAAAAACAATTTTGTACCAAATATAAGTAGCGCTCCAAAAAAGCATGGCAAGTATAACTATGCCATACACCATGTATTTTTTAGGTAACATTCGTTTTTTCTATTTTATTTTTGCTTTTTTACGGATGCAAATATGGCATTAAAAATTTGATGATTGCAAAAATTATTATGTAATGGAAACGGATATTCAGCATTTAATAAATATAAGACAAACCTTACATCAAAATCCTGAACTATCGGGTTTCGAAGAATATACCGCCGAAGCTTTAAAGCGAACTATTATAAGGTATCAACCCGATGAGATTATTGACAATTTGGGTGGTTTTGGCCTTGCTTTTGTTTTTAAAGGATCGGAACCGGGCCCAAATGTATTATTCAGGGCCGATATGGATGCGCTTCCCATAAAAGAGTTAAATATAATTGATTATGCTTCGCGGGCTCATGGTGTTGGGCATCAATGCGGACACGATGGTCATATGGCTATTTTGGTGGGCTTGGCCGGGCATATCAGTAAAAACCGTCCGCAAAAAGGTAAAGTGATTTTGCTGTTTCAACCCGCCGAAGAAACAGGAGAAGGAGCTTTAGCAGTAATTAACGACCCAAATTTTCACCGCATTACTCCTGAATATTGCTACGCTTTACATAACATTCCGGGTTTTTCAAAAGGAAGCATTCTTTTAAAGAATAACACTTTTACAGCAGCTTCGCAAGGTATAACTGTTAAACTGTTTGGAAAAACTTCGCATGCGGCTGAACCTGAAAAAGGAATTAGCCCGGCGCTGGCACTTTCAAAAATTATCGAAGCCATTACCTTGCTGCCGGGTAAAAAGGAATTATTTACTGATTATGTTTTGGCAACCATTGTTCATGCCCAACTTGGCGAACGTACTTTTGGAACGACTCCCGGACAGGCTGAAGTACTTATAACTTTGCGTTCATTTGAGGATTCCGATATGGATGTGTTAATCCAGCAGGTTGAAAATTCAATAAAAGATATAGCTGATAGCCACGGATTGAAATCGGAACTAAGTTTTACCGATATTTATCCAGGCACCCAAAACAATCCATCGCTGGTTCAACAGGTTAAAGAAGGTGCCGAAGAATTGGGTTATGAGATTGTTTTTCTTGATAAGCCCATGCCCTGGGCCGAAGATTTTTCACAATTCTCAAAATTGTTTAAAAGTGTTTTTTTTGGATTGGGTGCAGGTGAGGATCATCCCAAGCTGCATAATCCTGACTACAACTTTCCGGACGATATAATTTCTTATGGTGTTAGCTTGTTTTGCAAAATATATGAGCAACACTTTACTATCCGTTAGCTTTTTGTAAAGCAAGCGCAATAAAATTGCTGAATAAATACTTTCCGGCATTTTTAGCCCATTCACTTTGTTCAGGAGTCCCACAGGTTCCAATGCGGCCATTTCGTCGCCAGTATTCATGGGCAATATTCCGGTTAAATTCCGGATGGAACTGTACTCCCCAGCAATTGGATCCATAGCATACCAGGTGGTTGTTGTCTTTGTTGCTATAGGCCAGTGATTTTGCTCCAGGCGGTAGTTTCAACACGGTTTGATGGTGTGATGCGTATGTGTAAATAGATGGGGCTTGGAAAAATGATGGTGTTTCAGGCAAATCGTTATTTTTGTGTACTTCAATCAAGCCAAATTCGCCACCTTTCGGGTTAACCCCCACTTTTCCTCCCAAGGCTTCGGCAATTATTTGATGTCCAAAACAAATTCCTAAGAGTGGGATGTTTTGGTTAAAAACTTGACGAATCCAATGCATCAGGTAAATCATCCATGCTGCATTATCGGTAACATCGTCATGAGATCCCGTAATTATTACTGCGCCAACCGATTCGGGATTTGGTAATGGCGGTTGATGTTGAATTGTTATGCTTTCGGTTGTAAATGTTCGATTGGGAAGCTGTTTTTTAATAAGGTCGTCAAAATCGCCATATTTATTCTTTATCGATGCATGAGTGCATCCCGATTTGATGATGATTACCCTCATTTTATACAGACAAAGTGATTTAAATAATAAAGTCCAAAATACAGCAAGGCTATATTAAAACCTAGCCTTGCTGATTATGGATCTTCACGAATCTTTTTCCATGCCAAACAATTTAAAAAGGTGTTTTAGCATGAATTTGTTGTTTAGTTGTTGTTGTTAATCAAGTGTAAATTGCATCAAAAAAAAGTCTTATACAAATATTTTTTTGTGGTTGTTTAAAATTATTCTGTAAGTGTACAATTTTAATTCAACTTAAATGATACTAAATGAAGATGTTGCGCTCTCTATTGTGTTTTGCTTTATTGTCGTACGCAGCTGCCTGTTTTAGACTTGAAATGCAAAAACAAGTCGGGCTAATTTATTATTCAATTGTAAAAATTTATCAAAAGAGTTGTTTAGCCGGCTAAATTTCCGATTCCTGATTTTTTATGCAGCGAACTGAAATGGCATTTTGTTTTGGTTCGTGGTATTTAAATGCTTTCGATAAACTTTTATGGAAATAGATTTTCCACGCATTGTCACCGGCTTCGCCCGAAGTCCAGAAGCTAACAGATACATCGGTGTTTTGTATTCCATTGTTATAAAAACCAGGGAAAGTGAGCGATAATTCCTTAACCAGATTGGGAATTTCTTTATCTACGGTCGAAATGTTGTCGATAAGTAGCTCCCAATCATCGTTGGTTGGCACATGCCAGCCGTCGGGGCAAATACCCTGCGAACCTGGTTCGGTACTTTTGTTCATGGCTTCGCTCCAGGTGTACAGGCGGCCATATTTTTCAAGTGATTCAACACTGTCGCTAATTTCTACGGTGTTAATGGGTTCTCCCTGTGGGTTTATGGTAGTTCGCAAGTTTTGCATCATCCAGATGCGTCCCCCAATTTGTGCTGTTTTGTAACTGTTTCCTTCATAGTCGACGCAAACGGGCCAGGGCGGTTGGTTAACCACGATGGTATCTATTAGCCAGCCTTTTCCGGCATCGTTTACCGTAACATAGTAGGTTCCTGCAGCTAAACCGGTAAGTAAGGTATCCGTCGAGGGAACCGACCAGGTTAGGCTATAGGGTTGTTTACCTCCGAAAATAGTTAGATTTATGGAACCATCATGGCTTTCAAAATCGGTCAGGTGTTGTACCTTTACCTGAGTAGTTAAGGGTTCTTTTTTACACTGGACAAATATTAAAACGCTCATTAAAAGGCCCAGATAAAACAGTTTTTTTATCATAATGGGATTTTGCATTTATACTTTTTTTGTGTCGGATGCCCAAAAAAATCGGGAAAATGACCGTACTAAATTAATAAATTCTTAAATTGATTCACTATAAATCAAAAAATTATGCAAAATATCTGGTTTGTAGCTCTTTTTTTATCCTTGGCTTTACCGTTAAAAGCACAGTTTGTTAATCCCGACACCATTCAGCTTAGCGGGGTGGTTTTAGATGCGGATAGTTTAACCGCTTTGCCCAACGTACATATTGTTTCGCATCGTCATAAGGGGACTTTGACTGATGTGGATGGTCAGTTTTCTTTTAAAATAAACGCTTCCGACACCTTAAAATTTACTTACCTGGGTTATAAACCTTACATTTATGTTGTTCCCGACACCTTGTTTTTAAAGCATTACATTGCCGGAATAGTACTGCGTCGCGACACCATCATGTTATCGGAGGTAATCATTCTGCCTTTTATGAGCCGGGAACAATTTAAGCAGTCGTTTCTTAATAATCAGCCTGATTTGGAAACTCAAAATGCCACACGTAACCTTAATATCATGAGTATGCAATCGCGCCAAGCCAGTCAATGGCCTTCGTCGCAAATGATGATTGATGTGCAACTGAAAAAATACAGCACCGATGTGGAATACCGGGGTATGATTGGCCCCGACGAACAATTAAATATTGTTGGATTGGCTGCTTTACTTATTTATTATTCACATCAACAACTTACCAAAGAAGAAAAGAACCAACGGATAAAAGCTGAATTACAGCAATACTTAAGAGAAAATTATAAAAAATAAAGACCCCAATAAATAATTATCCGCTATGGTTTTTTCTAAATACTAAGTGCAAATTGTTGCTTACTTGGTTTGATTTCTTTTGTGTCCCGATGGTTTCCGGTAATTTTTACGGTTATTCCCTCTGAGCTTTGAATAGTTTTTGTTACGCCCTCGTGACTTATCCGGTTCGTATGTAGGACCGTCGCCTATTGATTCAGGATTGGCCGCTTTATAAATGGTGTCGCCAATTAGTTTTTCGATGCGGGCAAAACGTTGAATATCGGGTTCATTAATAAAAGTCAATGCCACCCCTGTTGAACTGGCGCGGGCTGTTCTTCCAACGCGGTGCACATAATCTTCAGCGTCGTGGGGAACATCGTAATTAACAATTAAACCAATATTATCGATATCAATTCCTCGTGAAACTATATCGGTTGCTACTAAAATGGGGAACTTACGGTTGCGGAAATCGCGCATTACCGATTCCCTTTCAGCTTGTTCCAAATCGGAATGAATGGCTTTGGCACCAAATCCTGCTTTTACCAAATCACCAACAAGCGATTTTACCTTTTGCTTGGTTGATGAAAATATAATAACACTATCCAACTCTTTTTCGGCCAAAAGATGGGAAATAAGTTTGTTTTTTTGGCTGTCGTAAACCAGATAAGCCGCTTGTAAAACGCCTTCGGCAGGTTTTGATACGGCAATGTTTATTTCCTCGGGGTTTTTACAAACTTTATTGGCCAGGGTTCTGATTTTTGGCGGCATGGTAGCTGAAAAAAGCAGGGTTTGTCTCTTTTCGGGTAAAAAGCTGATAATTTTTACTAAATCGTCCACAAAACCCATGTCGAGCATTTTGTCGGCTTCATCCAGAATCAGGAATTCCAATTCTTTTAAATCGACATAGCCCAAGTTTAAGTGCGACAACAACCGACCGGGCGAAGCAATTAAAACATTGCATCCCCGCTCAATGGCTACGCGCTGTTGTTCCCAAACCGACGAATCGTTACCCCCATAAATAGCAATTGATTCCAATCCGGTATAATAGGCAAAACCTTGAAATTGTTGGTCTATCTGTAAAACAAGCTCACGGGTTGGGGCCAGAATTAGTCCTTTTATTTTA
>JBFWMB010000013.1:0-71206 GCA_050251815.1 Salinivirgaceae bacterium
CCTTATCTCGCTGGAATCAAAATTATTTCCACAATCGGAACAGGTATATTGAAACTTGTCAGCTGACATCGTTACAAGTTTTTTAAAACACCGGTACGTTCATTAAATTCTTCAATTTGAATATCCAGGGCTTCAGTTTGTTTAAACATTTTGTTCCAGAATACTTTATCGTTCCACAACTGATTTAATTCTTCAACTGATTTTCCCTGTTGTTCAACCCAGGTAAAATACTTTAAATTGTGAACTGATTTTTGTTCCTGATAATTAAGCTCTTTAAAATGTGAGATGCTCTGCCCTTGTAAACAACATTCAAAATCGATACTTGCCTGCAAACTCGTATAAGCTCCCCGTTGCTCTTTCAATTCATCAAGCCGCGATTGATACATTTCAGCAGCATCCGTTGCAATACTCAAAATTACATCGTCGGCATCGAATTCGAAATATTTGGCAGTTTTAATGGCTGATAACAGGTTTGAAATTCCCGATATACCGATTAAATGCAGTTGATCGATTAGCGATTGTTCTACTCCCAATTCCAATAATCGTTTATGTCCTGCTGGTTCGTTAAATAATCGCAAAAGACGCATACAGTCTTCGTCGTCAATGGCTGTTATGGCATTGGTATTTCTGATATTATGAATCCAGGGGATATGTTTATCGCCAATTCCTTCGATCCGATGACCACCAAAACCATTACTATAAATAGTGGGACATTGCAATGCTTCAGAGGCAACAACTTTTAAAAATGGAAATTTGGTTCGTAAATAATCACCACCAGCAATAGTTCCAGCTGAACCCGTTGCAGAAATATAAGCTGAAAGATTCTTATTGTTTTGATTTACATAACCAAAAACTTCTTCCAACGCTTGTCCGGTAATATTATAATGCCAGGCTGCATTTCCAAATTCTTCAAATTGATTAAAAATAACACAATCCTCACGAGTTCTCTTTATTTCCCAGCATTTATCGTAAATCTCCTTTACATTCGATTCGCACCCCGGAGTAGCAATTACTTCAGATCCAATGTAACTGCGAAGCCATTCAAAACGCTCGCGGCTCATTTCTTCGGGCAATATGGCCACTGATTCTGTTCCCATAAGCTTTGAGTCGAACGCACCTCCCCTGCAATAATTACCTGTTGAAGGCCATACTGCTTTATGATAGGTAGGGTCGAATTCTCCATTTATGATTTTAGGAGCCAAACAACCATAGGCAGCTCCAACTTTATGGGCTCCGGTTGGAAAATATTTTCCTACCAGCAGCACAATTTTAGCATCAACACCAGTTAAGACTTTGGGCAATTCCAAATAATTGACTCTACCAAACAATCCGCCTTTTTCAAGGGGTTCATTTTTCCAGGTAATTCGAAAAAGGTTTAAAGGATTAATGTCCCATAACCCTACATTATTCAAATGATTTTTAACTTTCTCTGGAATTAATTCGGGAAACTGTTGCTGCCTAAATGTAGGTAAAATAATACCTTTTTCACGGTAACGCGCTATAGCGTTTTCAAGCATTACATTTTTATTCTTCGTAGTGAATGGTGTCATATGGTTTATTATGTTTATTAAGTTCACAACAAATGTAATGTATTTTTGAAATATAATAGTAATATGGTACATTTTTATTGCGTATTCTGGGAATATATACTATATATTATAAGATTTGCAGTTTATAATTGCAAAAACACAGGAAATGAACGTACAGAAAAGTTTTTTTTACTATTAAATTAAAAAAAAAGATTACTTTTGACTACATACCACGTTTAAATTAAAGTTTTGGTTAAGAGACTCACAAAATTAAAATCGCTATGAAGCAAATTGATGCTATTGATAAGGAAATTTTGCAGATATTGCAGTCCGATTGTCGAATTACGGCTAAAGAAATTGCCAGTCGTTTAGGGATGTCTAAAACCCCTGTTTATGAGCGTATAAAAAAACTGGAATCACAAGGGTTTATAACAAAATACGTTGCATTAGCTGATCCAAGGAAAGCCGGCAAAGGACTTACCATTTATTTATCGGTATTACTCGACAATCATTCAAAAGAAGGGGTTGATGAATTTATCAGAAAAGTAAATGCTTTAAAGGAAGTAAATGAATGTTATTATTTATCAGGGAACATTGATTTTCTTCTTAAGATTTTTATAAAAGATATGGATGACTACCACCGCTTTGTTACCGAAGAGTTTTCAAAAATAAAAAATGTGAGTCGTTTTTACAGCTCATTTGTGATGGAAACATCAAAATACGAAACAGCCTTCGAATTTGAAGTGGATTAAGTTATTATTAGACATTAAAAAGGCTGCCTCTAAATACAGAAGCAGCTTTTTTTATACCCTGCAGGCAATTTTTTATTATTCAAAACTCAAAAAAATAAACTGCTGTTGAGAAGTTCTTTTTTTATGCAAAAAACAATTAATATAAGCCTTCAGCAGCGTGATATAAAACCTTCATTTCAGCCGCCATATCAAAATGAACTTGCTGTGCACAGGGGACTTTAAAATTGGTTGAAAGCAATTTAAAATCATCACCATTAAATACAGCTTTCACATGATCGGTTTCATACACCCATTCTCCATTCCAATATTCCAGGGTTCTGATGCCCCCTTTTTCTTTATATATTAAAATTTGTTTTTGATTTGGCAGTTTCGACAAAAAATATCCCTCACTGGCTTCGTTAAAACTTTGGATAGTCAAATAAAACCTGGGCTTCTGTTTGTAGGGCGCACCACTTGTAGGACAAAAGGTATCACAATTGCCACATTCATTACAAAAATCACCAATATTTAGAATCTGATATTTTTGTTTTACACTGAAAATTTTATCGGGTTCTATACTTATCCCTTTTTCCTGACGCGAGGCTTTATACAATTGGATATCAACAGGAACAATTTCGTAACTGTAATTCGCCCGATTGGGACATACTGTAACGCATATATTACATATTTCGTCGCAATTCAAACAGCGTGAAGCTTCGCTTACCGCTTCAGGTTTTGAAAGGGTAAAACTAACCGGCTTAAAAGTTTTGCGCTCACTTAAAGGACTTTCCTTAACCGGGTGGCTATATTTTCTAAAAGCTCTTTGCTGCATTAATTCAACATAAGAATGCTTTTTGGGATAAACAGGTTTTGTCGGGACAGTTAAATTGTCAAGCCGTGCTATATGTTCAGCAATTTTACGTCCATCGGCAATGGCTTTTATAGCCGTTGCTGCTCCGCGCATGGCATCGCCCCCTGTAAACACCCTTTTCATGCGTATTTCGTGCGTATTGGGGTGTGGTTTAAATAATTCGGGATCGATAAAATCGAGTACAACTTCCTGACCTACTGCCGGAATTATAAAATCAAATTCAAGAATAAACTCACTGCCGGGAATTGGTTCAGGTTTTGGCTGTTTTCCTGAAATTGACGGTTTCAGGTTCATTTTAACGCATTCCACTCCCACAACCTCACCGGAATTTTGCAAAACCCTTTTGGGTGCTACTAATTCCATCAAGGCAATACCCTCTTCCTGAACAGCTTTTATTTCGCCTAAATCGGCTGGCATTTGTTCTTTTGTGCGTCGGTAAATTACTGTAACAAATCCTGATTCACCTACCAGACGATGGGCCACTCGCGCTGCATCCATGGCTGTGTTTCCTCCTCCTATTATGGCAAGTTTTTTTCCTTCAACCGGGTTTTCGCCCAGTTTGGAATTAAATAAGAAGGTTAGCGGGTCGATAACTCCCTCCGATTCAATTCCTGGAATATCCAGTTTGCTAGCGTTTGGAGCACCTGTAGCCAAATATAAATAATCAAACGAAGCATACAGCTTGTCGAACAATTTGTTATCGACTTTGGTGTTATAGTTTATTTTTGCCCCTAAATTGAGCACCCGGTCAAGATCGTGTTGTATTTTCTCATGATTCAAGCGGAACGAGGGAACGGCTCCGGAAACCATTCCTCCGGCCTGCTGTTTTTCCTCAAAGATTTCCACAGAAAAACCAGCCAGACACAAATAATAGGCTGCACTTAAGCCAGAAGGCCCAGCTCCTATTATGGCAATCTTTTTTCCGGTGTTTTTATCCGTTTTTATTGGTGTTTCTTTTGAGTGATTTTCTTCTATAAACCTTTTTATTTCGCGAATCTGTAAAGAGTCATCATAATTGATTCGGGTACAGCGCAATTGGCACAAATGATCGCATATATTGCCGGTAATTCCCGGCTGTGAATTTGTTTTTAAAATGGTTTCCCATGCTGCATCAAAATTTTGCTGAGCCGTGTGATATAAGTATTCAGGTATATCCTGTGAGGCTGCACAATTCTCCTTACAAGGAGCTGCAATACAATCGAAAAGGTTTAGTTTTCGCACACCCTTTATGTTGGGTTCTACAAAATATGAACGTTGGTAACGCTTATCTGTCAATACTTCATCGGCATAGGAATTCAAACGTTCCAGCATGGTTTTTTCAGAAACTTTGTGTTCCACAAAATCGCTTAAAGACTTTGCCCCCACAGACTCCATTCTTTTTTCCAATTCGGTACGGTATTGAAGTAAACGTGTATAGCCACCGGGCTTTAGCAAATCTGAAGAAACTGTTACGGGAGATAAGCCACATGCTAATAAATCGGGAAAATTAAAAGCATCGGCACCACCGGCAAAAGAAATCGCAAGGCGTCCGTTAAATTCGTTTTGTAATTTTCGGGCTACATTAACCGATATAGGATGTAAAGCCCTGCCGCTCATATACATCATTTCAGCTTCAGAAAAAACCGATTTGTGATTTTTACTTTCGAGGGTATTGGTAAGTTTTAATCCAAATTCAACTCCCTTTTTATCAGCTAATTCCGTCAATCGTTTTATCATTGGAATTGCATCGGCATATTTTAAGTCGTGCTCAAAGGCTAAGTCAGGAACATCAGTTTTATATTTTCCATTTTCTGTTAATATTTTTCTGAGTTCATTTGGTCCAAGTAGTGTTGGGTTTAACTTAACGTATGTATTTAAGCCTTTATTTTCGATTAGGTAGGAAGCAATACTTTCAATTTCGTCTGGCGGACATCCATGCATGGTACTTAACGTAATGCTGTTAGACAGCTGTGAAGGAATTTCAAGGATGTCAATATCAGGGTAAATGGAGCGAATTGCATCAATTTTTGTTTCCAGCTCCTTGGGACAATGTTTCATCTTATTCAGAAACCATTGAACATTATCTTTAAGTATGCCTTCGAGATTGTAGCCCACACTCATATTAAAAATAGTTCCTTTGGCAAACTTTGTTCCCATTTTATGGTCGATTACATGAATTAAAATCCAGGCATCAAGGTACTGATTAAAGGTTTCTTCAATTTTTAATTCCTGCGACCATTCACAATTATATCCCTCATCCTGCATATCAATACAGGGTTTTTCAATATCTAGTTCATCGAGCGTTTGAATGGTTTTTAGCTCAATGTATCGGGCTCCACAAAGCCAGGCACTGATTATATTTTGAGCCAATTGACTGTGCGGTCCGGCAGCAACACCCAGCGGAAACTCCAGAACCTGCCCAAACAATTGACTGCTAAAATTCTTACTATTAGTGCTTTGTGCATAAAGTTCTTTAGGTATTCCCAATAATCCATTATGCTTTGTATCTTCGGAAAGGAAAAGTTGTAACAATCTTTCTATGGGAAGTAAACTAAATCTGTCGTTCATATGATTAAATTTTGGTGGCTCAATATAGAAATATTTCATAAAAATATAAATGAATTTGGTCGTTTGTATTAACCGACCAAAATATTTTGGTAAATTTTCCTTTATTTGTTTTTTTCAACATGGAGAACAACATAACTGAATTTGGAACTGTAATTTTAGCTGCTGGAAACTCAGAACGTATGGGTATGCCCAAAGCTTTATTAAAACAGGCAGCAGGCTATTATTTTTTTGAAACACTTATTTCAAATTATCAGGATGCAGGAATTACATCAATTGCTCTGGTTATTCAAAACTCTTTAATAAAAACAATCAAAAAACAAGTTCATAATATGGCCGGGAATATTTATATTGTCGTCAACAATGAACCGGAAAAAGGAAGGATGCATTCCTTACAGCTAGGGTTAAAATTCATGAAAAACAAAGCGGTTTTTATACACAATATTGATAATCCCTTTGTATCTAATGATTTATTAATGCAAATGATAATGAAACTTGAACCCGACTCTTATGTTAAACCTGTTTATCAAAAAAAAGGAGGTCATCCAATTTTACTATCGGCTGAAATTGTAAATAACCTTTTAAATATTGAAGTAACAAAAGAAAATAGTCTTAAAAATGAACTTAAAAAGTATGGCCAGATTCAACTCGAAACTAACGAACCTGACATTTTGCTTAACTTAAATACGCCTGATGATTACCAGACTTTTATTGAAACGCACTAAAATATGGTTTACTGCTATACTGATAGCACTAAATTTTGGAGGATTATGTAATGACCGCACCATTACTCAGCTTGAAGGGGTGCTGGTTATCCACAGTTACCATAAAGGCTTTACCTGGACCGATAATATTGATGATGGCATTCTTAACGCAATACCTGAACTGGAGGGTTTTAAGAATAAAGAATTATTTACAGAATATCTTGATGCAAAAAGAAATAACGATTCAATTTACTTTCAACAACTGGTTGAATTATGGAAAGTAAAATACAATCAGGTTAAAATTCCGGTAATAATTACTTCCGACGATATTGCTTTTCAATTTGTTATAAAATACAAAAAAGAGATTTTTCCGAAATCACAACTAGTATTTTGTGGGATAAATAATTTAGGCGATTATGATTCAATAATTGAAGAACCAAGCCATTCGATTACGGGAGTTGTTGAAGGTATTGATTTACTGGGGACATTGAATCTTGCAATGCACTTACATGCTGAGACCAAACACATTTTTATTATTAACGATCAGACTCCAACCGGAAAAGCTAATCACAACGCCTTTCAATTAATTAAAAATCGATTGCCGGCTAATATAGATTATACTTTCCTGAGCAATTTTAAAATGGATGCTGTTGATTCAATTCTTCGCAACCTTCCTCCACAAAGTTTGATATTATTATTATCGTACAATCAGGATTCCAACGGAAAATATTTCAGCTACGAAGAATCCGGAAAAATTATCTGCAATAGCACTTCCCTTCCGGTTTACGTAGTCTGGGATTTTTATTTGGGAACAGGAGTGGTTGGTGGATTACTGGTATCGGGGAAAGCTCAGGGAAACAAAGCAGCATTTCTTGCCAACGAAATACTTTTAGGCACACCTGCTGTTGCAATTCCTGTAGTAACTAAAAGCCCAAACCGCTTTATGTTCGATTATGCTGTACTTGAAAAATTGCACTTAAACAAAAAACTAATTCCTGATGATGCTGAAATTATTGGCAAACCTCAGCGAATTCTGGAAAAATACAAAACTGAAATAATTCTTATACTTATTACCTTTTCGCTCTTAATTTTGGCTGTTTTTACCTTGCTCTATTACAACCGGAAAAAGACATTAGCAGAACGCAGTATGGTTAAAAGCACCAATAAATTATTAACTATTTTAGAAACAGCACAGGAAGGCTTTTTTGAAATGAATTGCCAACATACGGTAACCTATGTTAATCCGGAACTTTGCAACATTCTGGGAACCCATAAAAAATTACTCGAAAACCACTCATTTTACGATATTTTACGCACAAACAATTATTCTCCTCCTGAATCGGAATTTAAAAAATGTTTTGCCGGTGAAGCCATTTCTTTTGAATACAAAGTTGCCACAAAGAATGGAATTTGTAAAGATCTGGTTATTAACCTATCGCCTCTTTTTAACGAGGAAAAAAGTAAAGTTGAAGGGTTATTCGGACTGGTTTCGGATATAACCTATTTAAAAACTAAAGAATTAGAAATAATACAGGCTAAAGAGCAAGCCGAAAAATCGGATAAGTTAAAATCAGCTTTTTTAGCTAACATGAGCCATGAGATTAGAACACCCATGAATGCCATTTTGGGATTTACCGAATTGCTTGCTGAAAAAGAAATTAGTGAAGCCGATCGCTTATTTTATGTCGAGATTATTCAAAAAAGTGGTCAAACCCTTTTGACACTCATCAATGATATACTCGATTTATCGAAAATTGAAGCCGGAGAAATTGATATAATAATTAAACCAGTACATATTAATTCCTTACTAAAAAATGTTTATCACACCCTGATGGATTATGGAAAGATGATTCAGAAAAACCACATTCATCTATCATATCAGGAGTTGCCCGAAGATCTGGTTATTCAAACCGACGAATTTCGATTAACTCAAATTCTATTAAATCTGCTAAATAATGCTTTTAAATTTACCGAAGCAGGATTCATTAAATTTGGATGCAAAAAGCTTTCATCTGATGAATTGGAGTTTTTTGTGAGCGATACCGGCATTGGAATGCCCAAAGAAATGCAATTGTCAATTTTTGAGCGTTTTCATAAAATTGAAAGCTTAAAAAACCAGGTGTATCGCGGAGCCGGATTGGGACTGGCCATTTCAAAAAATCTGGTTGAGTTGTTGGGTGGGTCGATTTTTTGCAGTTCATCTGAAGGAAAAGGAACTATATTTTACTTTTCAATCAAAGGTAAACTCAGTAAAAATGAACGATAGATTATATATGTGTTTATTTGTTTGAAAAATCGACAAGTACTTCCTGCAAGTAACTTTTCCCTTGTTTTGAAACCTGTGGTGACACCTCTTTTTTTGAAATAAAATTGCCCAAATCCAAATCCCAAACAAAATAAGTGCTGTCGTTAACAAACCCAAAACCATTGTTAAAGGCATAATAGGCAAATGGCTCCTGACCCGCTAAAATATCTTTAGCAAAATTTGTTCCCAAATAATTTTTATTCAATTGATTACTAATCATCAATGGAATATCAACCTGAGAACAAGTACTTGAAATTACGGTATCGGATTGCGTTAGCGCACCACCTAACCACAACATGGGAACATGGAATTTTTCAGGAGAACTATAAGCAACCTGCTCATATTTTGCTCCGTGATCGGCAACTAAAACCACCAGGGTATTTTCCCACCAAGAGCTTTTTTTAGCGGTTTCAATAAAAGCGCCCAAACAACTGTCGGTGTAGTGAATCGCGTTCAAGTAACGATTATCCCAATCGGAACCGGTGAAAATGCTTTTATGCGGAACATCGAAGGGATCGTGGCTGCTTAAAGTAAACATGACCGTAAAAAAGGGTTGTTTTGTCTGTGATAAATCCTTTTGTAATTTTTCGAACAACCAATGATCGTGAACACCCCATTTGGTAGTACGCTGCTTTACTTCAAAATTATTTTGAGTAACCAGTTTATCGTAAGCTCCTGATACAAAATAGGAATTCATGTTGGCAAAGTTTATATCACCTCCATAATAAAATGCAGTATGGTAGTTGTAGGCCTTAAAGAAACGACTCAATTGAGGCAATTTTTCCGATTTTGAAGTGTATTTTATAATTGAAGTGGTAGGCTGTGCCGGATATCCGCTCAAAATTCCAACAATTCCTTTATCGCTTCTATCACCAGTAGCGTACATGCGGTCGAATAAAATGCCTTCGCTTGCCAGTTTTGTAAAATTTGGGGTAGCCAGTGTATTTCCGCCTAAAGGAGCAATAACCTTGCCCGTAAAACTTTCCAGAATAATTATTAAAACCGATGCTGAATCGTTTTGAAGAAAAGTTTGTTTAGCAGTTCCATTTGACGCAATAAGTTGATGAACAGTTGTTTTGGCTTCCTGATGTTCGTAAAACCCAGGCAATTCAATTTGGTTCATTTCGGTTAACGATTTTCCAAAATTCCATCCAACATTTATCGCAGCATGATTGGCAAAACCCTGTTTACTAAAAAATACGGCTCCTACATTAATCGGTGCAATACCCAATCCTCCACGAATGGGAATAATCATAATACCTGCTGCAAGCAAGAAAACAGGAAAAAAATACCATTTTGCCGGTATTATATTTTTTTCCAATGCACCAACGTATTTTTTATATACTCTTATAGCCGAATAACTAAGAACAGCAAAAGCAATAATTAACAAAACAACTAACCAAAACGGGGTCGATGCCAGACTTTCTTTCGGCGTTTTTAAATAAAAGAGAACCGTATTGTCGATGCGGAATCCCCAGTTTTTATATAACTCAGCATCTACCACAGTAAGCAAAGTAAAAAGCAGAATAAATATCCACTGATAACTTTTTACAACAGTTGAAATAAGCTTTCCTTTTGCAGTGGTTGTACCCACCAGAATTAAAGCAAGAAAAAACAGTAGGTATCCTGTTAACGAACTGTCGAGTTTTAATCCATAAAGTATTGAACCCGCAATATCTTCAAAAGGCATTTGAAGGGTGAGCTCCCAATTATACAACAGAAAAAAAACGCGACTAAGTAAAAAAAAGAGCATCCAAAAAATACCGGTTTTTAAAAGTAACAGGAGGCGTGCACGTATCATTTGAAAGCGTTTAAACTAATAGGTTCAACTATAAAATTTACTTGATTTATTAAAAATAAATTTTGGTGTTTGGAAAGAATTTTTTCACCTGCTTTTGCTGAAAGTCGTTTAATCGGGGATTATTCTCCAAATGCAATTCCTCCAAAGCTCGCATGCCGCCCAATTGCTTATTAAAATACAATAGCTGGTTTTGGTTCAAGTTCAACTTCTTAAGACTCACCAATGCACTCAGCGATTTATCAATTTTTTCAATCTGATTGTCAGACAAATCGAGTTCTTCCAACTGACTTAATTTACTTAAGGTTCCTCCCACCCAGGTTATCTGATTGCGGTTTAGGTTTACCTCTTTTAAATTCGATGCATATCCAATGTTTCTGGGAACCTCTGTCAATCGGTTTATTGAGGCATCAAAATGCGTAAGTTTTTGAAGTTTTGCCATATTGGCCGTAAGTGATGAAAGTTGATTTATACTTACGTCGATACGTGTAACATTGGGCAGATTGATACTATTACCACTAATTCGCGTAATTTTATTATTCGATAAATTTAGCGTTTCAAGTTGCTCCATTTGTCCCAATTCTTCGGGAATCAAGGATAGTTTGTTCTGGCTGACATTTAAATGCCTTAAATTTTTTATTTGTCCAATGCTAGCAGGTAATTCAGTCAATTGGTTTTTTTCCAGATTCAGTTCACTAAGTAAGGTTAGTTGACCAAAATTCTCAGGCAACTGCTCCAGCTTGTTTTCATTGATTTTTAATTCTTTCAATTTAACCAGTTCTCCAAGACTTACTGGTAAGCCGGTTAATTGGTTTTTTTCAAGATACAAAGCTTCCAGGTTTGCTAAATCGCCCAGGTTTTCCGGAAGTTTATTTAGCTGATTCCAGTTTAAATCGAGTTTCTTAAGGTTTTTTAATTGGACCAGTTCATCGGGTACAGTGGTTAATTTATTCGAAAACAAATCGATTACTTGGAGGTTTTCAGCCTGTGCAATTTCTTTAGGAATTACTGAAATCTGGTTCTCGCCCATAGCCAACACCTGAAGGTTCGGCATTTGCAATAGTTCCACAGGAATTTCGCGAATCTGATTGTTCCGGACATACAACACCTGAAGGTTTTTTAGCTTGTAAACCTTTTCCGGAATTTTATTAAGTTTTTTACCATCGAGGTTTAGTATGTAAACCCCTCGTTTGTTTCCAATTACCTCACTCATTGAACGGTAAACTTTTTCTTTAGCCAGTTCTTCTTCTGATTTTAATGCCTTTTGACCAAATGTTGAACCAATTAGCAAGACCATGAACAATAATAAAGTGCTTATTTTCATTTACATATATTTTTTACTTTTCATGAAACCGATGCCTCAATTGCTTATTTTTTTCAGTCAAAATTGTGATGCATCAGACGAACAAAGAAACAAAAATTGACTTACGCATGCAAATTAACAATAAAGGCTTCCATTTTTCTGAAAGCCTTGGGTTAGAAGTGCAAAATTGTTGGTATAACTCCGTTTAATTTTTACAGGTAAAAAACTGTTAATAAATTATATGTGCTTATTATCATTGGAATGTTTAATTTATCGGATTTCAAATTGAAGGCATTCTGATTTTTTGGGGTTAAGAAAAACCGAAACGGGTTAACCCCATTCCGATTGTTCCATTTCCCGCGCATAACAAACTAATTATTAACCTAAATTTGTTGCTACAAATGTAGACTACCATTTGATGCCATAAGGTTAACAGCCGGTTAAAAACTGTTAATGTTTGGTTAAAAAAAGTTAATGGAACATTTCTTTTTATACATTTGACAGGCAATCATGCAATGGAAGCTATGCAGTAATTTTTTTTGAATGAATAAATACAAATTTACCGGCATTATATTTTTAATGGGTGTTTCACTTTTGGGAATAATTGGCGTTCAGATGGTTTGGATGCACAATGCCATAACTACCAAAGAGGAACAATTCGATCAACAGGTAAAACAAGCATTAGCTCGGGCTGCTTTGCGTATTGAACGGAATCAGAATGCTTATTTCTTATCCAGTATGTTTCAGGGAATGCCTCAAATGCAATTAAAACAAAATATTTTCCCTACAGCTCCAGTTCAGCAGCAGGATTCACTATTCAACGCATTCAACAATTTTTGGCAGAACAAAAGCGATAATGCTTTTATTAAAAAAAACGAGAAGAATCTAACAATAGAAAAATCGGAACACAATGGCCTGGAAACTGTGGTTTATGGTTTCGATACCATAATAGAATCAGGAAATTCGAGTCAGCGCATTCAAAGTTATTCGTCGATTACCCTGCCTAAAGGGCAAACACAACAAAACATTCCCCAACAAAAAAATGAGTACAGAGAATATCCACAACGGGACCAGTTCACGGAAGTTATGGAACAAATGGTTTTGGAATTCTCAATCCGTGACATCCCCATGGAAGAAAGACTCGGCTATTCGGTGATTGCTCCTACCATTAATTACGAACTCAAGAATCTGGGAATTCCCCTTACCTACGAATATGCCATTGCCAATTATCGGGGAAACATTTATCCCAAACTCAAAACCCCAGGATTTGATTTTAATAAAACTCAAAAAGCCTATCGTACCACGCTTTTTCCAAACGACATTTTAATGCGCAGCGACCAGCTAATGGTGCAGTTCCCTGAAAAGCGAAATTACCTGATTCATTCGGTAATATGGCCTTTCAGTGGTTCCTTGTTGTTTACCCTGATTATTCTTTTTACCTTTTATTACACCTTAAAAACCATATACAATCAGAAAAAAATATCGGAAATAAAAAGCGATTTCATTAATAACATGACCCACGAATTTAAAACACCCATTGCAACCATATCGCTTGCAGCCGATGCTATTGGAAATCCATCCATTATAACTGTTCCTGAAAAAATAAAGCAGTTTGCACATATCATAAAGGAAGAAAACCACCGGATGAACCGCCAGGTTGAGAGCGTTCTTAAAATGGCTCTTATCGATAAAAAAGATTTCAATTTAAACATGGTCGATACCCATGTGCATCCTTTGATAGAGAAAGCTGTAAAAAATATTAGTTTGCAAGTGGAGCAAAAAATGGGGCAAATTACCACTGATTTAAGTGCTTCGAGCGATTTAATAAAAGCCGACGAAACCCATCTGGTAAATATTATCTTTAACTTGCTCGACAACGCCAATAAATATTCACTCGACGCACCGCCAAGCATTCAGGTGAAAACATACAACAGCTCAGGAAATCTGGTAATCTCAGTAAGTGATAAAGGAATTGGTATGGATAAAGAGGCACAAGAGCGGATATTTGAAAAGTTTTATCGTGTGCACACCGGAAACGTCCATACGGTTAAAGGTTTTGGTCTTGGGTTAAGTTATGTAAAAGCCATTGTAATGCAATTTAAAGGCGATATTTCTGTAAAAAGTCAAAAAGGAAAAGGCAGTACTTTCGAAATAAAACTGCCGCTGCATCAAGTATATTAACTATGTATCAGACCCATAAAGCAATGAAAAACAGAATATTTTTAGTGGAAGACGATCTGAATTTTGGTTCAGTTATGAAATCATACCTTGAGATGAACGATTACCAGGTACAGTGGGTAAACGACGGCAGAGGAGCTGTTAACGAGTTTTCAAAAGGCTTGTTCGATATTTGCATTCTTGATGTGATGCTGCCGCATGTTGACGGATTTACCATTGGAACTGAAATAAAAAAACTTAATCCTAAAATTCCGATAGTTTTTTTAACGGCTAAAACGCTAAAAGAAGATGTGATAAAAGGTTTTTCGGTGGGTGCCGACGATTACATCACCAAACCTTTCGATTCCGATGTACTTATTTATAAAATTAAAGCCATTTTAAAAAGAAATGCCGAATCGGATATTCAGGAGTTTCCTGAATCAATTGTAATTGGAAAGTATCATTTTGATTATAAAAAGCGAAATCTGCAATTTGAGGAACAGGAAGGAGTTAAACTATCGCCCAAAGAAGCCGAATTATTAAAATTCCTGATACAGAAAAAAAACCAGGTACTCGACCGTAATTATGCACTCGATAAAATTTGGGGCGAACAAGGTTACTTTACTGCCCGAAGTATGGATGTGTACATTACAAAACTCAGAAAATATTTAAAAAACGATTCCAATCTCGAAATTGTTAATATTCATGGTAGTGGATATATTTTGAAGGAGCTTTAAGCATTCTTCAGTTCGTTATTTGTATGCTCCACTCTGTTATAACCAGATTAGCATTTCCCCTATTTATTTGAATTTCGTTCCCATATACGGCTTCTTTTAGTGCATAAGATTTTTTTTCAACTTCCATTGAGTTTTAGTTTTTTGTTCAGTAACCCATCAGCATTTTTTCAAACAACGGGGAATCAATAACTAAAGCTATTTCTTTGTAAAGAAATATTAATAGGATTGGATTTTTTTAATATATCGCTTGCGATATAAAATAAATTAACTATTTTTGAATCGTGTTCGACATTATCTGTTTCGATATATTATAAACATTAAAAACAAAATAACAATGGAATTTTATAATTTTTCAGCACTACCGCTTCATGGTAAGCAAGAAATAAAAATGGAAACTTACAAAGGCAAAGTGGTACTCGTAGTAAATACCGCAAGTAAATGTGGTTTAACTCCACAATACAAAGGATTAGAAGAACTTTATAAAAAATACAAAGACCAGGGTTTGGTAATTTTGGGTTTTCCCTGCAATCAGTTTGCCAATCAAGAACCCGGATCGGAAGCATCCATTGCCGGGGGCTGTTTAATTGACTATGGGGTAACTTTTCCCATGTTTTCAAAAATTAATGTGAACGGGGCCGACGCCCACCCTATTTATAAATACCTGAAAAAGGAATTAACCGGCGTTTTTGGAGGAGCAATAAAGTGGAACTTTACCAAGTTCCTAATCGATAGAAACGGTAAACCGGTAACCCGTTTCTCGCCATATACAAAGCCAGCCGACATTGAAAAATACATAGTAAAACAATTGAATTAAAATACTGCGTATTAATCTTACAAAAGGTTATTACGTTGATACGTTCTAAATACAGTTTTAAAAAAAACAGGTAACTCAATGCTTGAGTGTACCTGTTTTTATTTTATATTCAAAAGTTTACTGTTTACAATACTATGATTGCTGAACTTACTTTGCTTTTTAGTTCAAAAAAACAGCTCCCAAAATGCCGTTTACATTCGGTCTGGAACTTGCATTCCAAGCAAACGTGCCCCCGATTTAATAACTTCAGCAACTTTTTGCGAAAGCTGTAACCTGAAATTTCTCAGGGCTTCGTTTTCTTCTTTAACAATGGTATGTTCGTGATAGAATTGATTGAATTCTTTGGTTAAATCGTAAATATAATTGGCAATTAGCGCCGGACTATAGGTTTCTCCGGCTTCCTGAACTGTTGCCGGATAATCGAAAAGAAGTTTTATCAAATCAATTTCTTTTGCTGATAGCTCCAGCTTATTACGAATTGTTCCACTAAATTTAATTCCGGCTTCTTCAGCTTTGCGTAAAACCGACCGAATGCGTGCGTGGGTATATTGAATAAAAGGTCCGGTATTGCCATTAAAATCGATGGACTCCTGAGGATTGAACAACATGGTTTTTTTGGGATCAACTTTCAAGATAAAATACTTCAGCGCGCCCAATCCTACCATGTTATAAACTGTTTCGGCTTCTTCACTGGTAAAATCATCCAGTTTACCCAATTCCTGTGAGGTTTCGCGGGCTGTATCAATCATTCCTGCTATCAGGTCGTCGGCATCAACCACAGTTCCTTCGCGCGATTTCATTTTACCTTCGGGAAGTTCAACCATTCCGTATGATAAATGCTGAAGGTGGTCTGCCCAGTCGAAACCCAGTTTGCTTAAAACCAGTTTTAAAACCTGGAAATGATAATTCTGCTCATTACCCACCACGTAAACCAAATCGTCGATGTGGTACTCCGCAAAGCGTTGATGCGCGGTTCCAATGTCTTGTGTCATGTAAACCGAAGTTCCGTCGGAACGTAACAATATTTTCTGATCGAGTCCATCGTTGGTAAGATCGGCCCAAACTGAACCATCTTCTTTTTTAATTAGGATGCCTTTATCCAATCCTTCCAATACAATCGATTTACCCAGCTTGTAGGTTTCCGATTCATAATATATCTTGTCGAAATCTACTCCCAGGGCATTGTATGTTATATCAAATCCTTTGTAAACCCAGCCATTCATTGTTCTCCAAAGCTGATTCACCGCTTCATCGCCCGATTCCCATAAACGTAACATTTCGCGGGCTTCATTAATTAAGGGTGCTTTTTCTTTTGCTTCGTCAGTTGTAAGTCCCCTGGCTTCAAGTTCGGCAATTTCTTTTTTATATTCCTGGTCAAATTTAACGTAGTAATCACCTACTAACTTGTCTCCTTTCAGCCCGGTCGATTCGGGAGTTGCTCCCTTACCCCATTTTTGCCAGGCCAACATCGATTTACAGATATGAATTCCCCTGTCGTTAACCAAATTCACTTTTACCACTTTATGACCGTTGGCTTTTTGAATTTCAGCAACCGAATAGCCCAATAAATTATTCCGGATGTGTCCTAAATGAAGGGGTTTATTTGTATTTGGACTGGAATACTCAACCATAATTGATTTTCCGCTGGATGCGTAGGGTTTTATTCCAAAAGAATCGTTATCTAAAATACCATTTAAGAAATTAATCCAATAAGCATCGGATAGTTTCAAATTTAAAAAACCTTTAACCACATTAAATTTTTCCAGTTCATCCACCTGGCTAATAAGATACGTTCCCAGTTCCTGGGCCGTTATTTCGGGAGATTTTTTTGATACTTTTAAAAAAGGAAAAACAACCAACGTAAAGTCTCCTTCAAATTCTTTTCGGGTTTTTTGTATTTGTAGCTGGCTGTCGGGAAACTCAGCTCCATAAAGTGTTTTTAACCCATTAGCTGCTTTATCTTTTATAAGTGTAGTGATTTCCATTTTGGTACTGAATAGTTATTAAAAAATTGGCTACAAAGATATAATTTTCAATTAATGATTGAATTAAAAATTTGTTTTACCAAAGTCAGGGTATTGTCCTGAAAAGTAAGGTAAGTAAGGAATTCAACTTTTTTTTATATTTGCTGAAACAAAAACCCTGTTACCTTGGAATTACACCTTGTAAGTCTGAATATTCCTTATCCGGCCAATTATGGCGGCGTAATCGATATATTTTACAAAATAAAAGCCCTTAGTGCCTACGGAGTAGGAATCCATTTACACTGCTACGACTATGGACGCGGCAGCCAGGATATTCTTAACTCGTTCTGTCGTTCAGTCACTTATTACAAACGAAAGGTTGGTTTACGAAGTGCTTTTTCGCGTAAGCCTTATATTGTGCAAACCAGGAACAGCAAAGAATTGCTTGATAATTTATGCAAAGAGTCCCACCCTATTCTTTTTGAGGGCTTGCATACCACTTACTGGTTGAATCACCCAAACCTAAAACACCGCATTAAATTTGTGCGAACTCATAATTTAGAACATGAGTATTACCAATACCTTTCACTTAAAGAGAAAAATCTGCTGCGGAAGCTATATTTTAAATCAGAAGCCCGGAAACTTGCCCGATACGAAAACATTTTAACACATGCTACGCAAATTGCAGCCATTTCTCCCAGCGATGCGCAATATTTTAAATCACGCTATCCCAACACCTTTTTGCTTCCGGCTTTTCACCCCTACAATCAGGTAAAAAGCGAAGAAGGATTGGGCGATTACCTTTTCTATCATGGAGATTTATCGGTACGCGAGAATATTCAGGCGGCCTTGTTTTTAGCTGATGCATTTAAGGCGGAACAATTTAAAGTTGTATTTGCCGGAAACAAACCATCAAAAGAACTGGTAAAGGCCCTTCAAGGAAAATCTCAGTTCCAACTAATTGAAAATCCAACGGCGAAAACCATGAGTGATTTATTGAGTCATGCTCATGTAGTTTTATTACCCACCTTTCAACCCACCGGCATTAAACTTAAATTAATTGCAAGTCTTTATGAGGGAAGGCATTGCATAGCTAACACCCACATGGTAAAAAACACCGGATTGGAAAACCTTTGTCACCTGGCCGATACACGAGAAGAGTTTGTCTTAAAAGCTAAAAAATTAATGAGCCAGTCGTTTGATAATAAAGACTTGATTATTCGAAAAGAAATTATTGGGAAAAGGTTCGATAACCAAAGAAATGCTGAAATCCTGATTCAGGAAATTCAAAAATTACAAGCAAAAAATTCTTGAACTATTCTTTATTTTTTTGCTGATAAAATTTACACCAAGTAGTTAATCCACACTTGTCGCAATCGGGCTTACGCGCTTTACAAACATAACGCCCATGTAAAATGAGCCAATGATGCGCAATAGGAAGCAGGGCCTCAGGAATCTGACTCACCAACTGTTTTTCAGTTTCCAAAGGAGTTTTTGCATTTGTTGTTAAGCCAATGCGCGCCGCAACTCTAAAAACATGTGTATCAACAGCCATTGCTGGTTTATCAAAAACTACCGAAGCAATTACATTGGCGGTTTTCCGGCCTACCCCCGGAAGTTTTTGAAGTTGATCAATATCTGCAGGAACTTCTCCTTTAAAAGTTTCAATTAACATTTTTGCCATTCCCAAAAGGTGTTTAGCCTTGTTGTTGGGATACGAACAGGAACGAATCTGCTCAAAAATAGCATCCACAGTAGCTTGCGATAAGCTATATGCATCAGGAAACTGTTGAAAAAAAGCAGGTGTAATCTGGTTTACCCGTTTGTCGGTGCATTGAGCCGACAAAATAACCGCAACCAAAAGTTCATAGGGATTGGCGTAATGCAGTTCGGTTTCTGCTACTGGCATATTTTGCTGAAACCAGGAAATAACTTTCTCAAAACGTTCTTTTTTTCTCATTTTCGACTGATTTTTATTGTTCTTATTCAAAAATCGGATAAAGATAAAAAATGTATTAGAATGCTTTTATTTTCTTACCATCGATATTTTTAAGACAAAAAAAAGGGCTACACAAATGGTAGCCCTCAATCTAATTAAATAACTATTAACCCTTTTTTGCGATTTCTTCGAGCATAGCAGTTGTAAGTGATTTTGGACGCTCAAGCGGATAAAGCAGCGCCCTGTCCCAAATAATGTTCGATAATACGCCCAAAGCACGTCCAACACCAAAAAGAACGGTATAAAAATCGTATTCTTTAATTCCGAAATGCCATTGCAAAACACCCGATTGCGCATCGACATTTGGCCATGGATTTTTAGCCTTACCCTGTTCCAATAAAATATCGGGAACCACATTATAAAGCATGCTAACATACTTAAACAAAGGATCCTCAGGCATATGTTTTAAACAAAAATTTCGTTGGGCTTCATACCTTGGATCAGTACGGCGCAACACCGCATGACCAAATCCCGGAATAACCTGTCCGCTTTGAAGGGTATCCCAAACAAATTTTTTCATCAATGCTTCAGTTGGTTCCTGACCATCAAGCTTTTTAATTACATCTTGCAGCCAGCGCAAAACTTCCTGCGTAGCTAAGCCGTGTAATGGACCAGCCAGGGCATTTAAACCCGCCGATAAAGAATAATACGAATCAGAAAGTGTTGATGCCACCAAATGTGTGGTATGCGCCGAAGCATTTCCTGATTCATGGTCGGAATGCAAAATAAAATACAAACGGGCTACATCATCATAGGGTGCATCAATACCCATCATGTGTGCAAAGTTACCGCCAATATCCAACGAGTAATCCGGTGGAATCAAGGTGTCGTTACGGTATTTCATCCGATAGATGTAAGCAGCAATTGAAGGCAATTTTGCCATAATTTCAACCGCATCTTCATACATAGGTTTCCAATAATCCAGTTTGTTCATCCCACAGGCATATTCGCGGGCAAATCGTG
The DNA here is from genome assembly GCA_050251815.1 of Salinivirgaceae bacterium. Lineage (GTDB taxonomy): Bacteria > Bacteroidota > Bacteroidia > Bacteroidales > SZUA-534 > GWE2-40-63. The sequence continues at coordinate 20,420 of JBFWMB010000013.1, forward strand.
ATTCGCGCTGCATAGCTAAAATTGCCATGGAAAACATGGTCATCGGGTGGGTATCACGGGGAATACGACGCAATAAATCAATTACATACTGAGGAATAATTTTTTTTGTATTGAATTCATCACGCACTGCACAAGCCTCTTCCTGCGTTGGAATATCGCCCGTCATCAGCAACCACCAAAAAGATTCAATACTGGGGTATTCTTTACCTTCAGCTTTGGGAAGTTTTTCGAGAACCTCAGGAATGGTAAAACCTCGGAACCGAATTCCTTCCATAGGGTCGAGGTATGATATGTCTGTAACCAGCATTTTAACACCACGGCCACCTCCAAGGGCTTGTCCTATAGTTACATCTCCAAGTTTTACATCGGCATAATCTTTTAACAACCGGGTTGTCCTTGGACGATGCTCTTCAATTTTCTGTGCTAAACGTTCTTTTAATTGTGACATGATTGTGTGTTTAAATATTTTTTACTAAAAGCTAATCCTTTCTAAAATAACATTACATGTTAGTAATTAAAGCATCGCCAAATTCACTGCATTTTAATAAGCTTGCACCTTCCATTTGTCGATGGAAATCATAGGTAACCTGTTTTTTTGCAATGGTATTTGACAGTGATTTTACAATCAAATCTGCGGCTTCCTGCCAACCCATATATTCAAACATCATTACTCCGGAAAGTATAACTGAACCGGGATTAACTTTGTCTAAATTGGCATATTTAGGTGCAGTGCCATGGGTAGCCTCAAAGATAGCATGACCACTTTCGTAATTGATATTGGCTCCGGGAGCAATTCCAATGCCTCCGACAATAGCAGCTAAGGCATCAGAAATATAGTCGCCATTCAAATTTAGCGTAGCAATCACAGAATACTCAGCCGGGCGGGTAAGAATCTGCTGAAGAAAAGCATCAGCAATGACATCTTTTATAATTACCTGATGGCCATTTTTTTCAATTACCTGCCATGGGCCGCCTTCGTAATCCTTGGATCCAAACTCATTTTTGGCCAGTTGATACCCATAATCGCGGAAAGCCCCTTCGGTAAATTTCATAATGTTTCCTTTGTGAACCAGTGTAACCGATGGTTTTTTATGCTCAATTGCATAGCTAATAGCAGCACGCACCAAACGCTCAGTCCCTTCTTGTGAAACGGGTTTAATACCAATGGATGTGGTTTTGGGGAAACGAATTTTCTTAACTCCCATGGTGTTGATCAGAAATTCTTTTACTTTTTCTACTTCCGGAGTCCCATTCATCCATTCAATTCCTGCATAAATATCTTCAGAGTTTTCGCGGAAAATGACCATGTCGGTAGTTGTCGGATCTTTTACCGGCGAATGAACTCCATCGTAGTAGCGAACAGGTCGCAGACAGGTATATAAGTCGAGTTGCTGACGCAATGCTACATTTAACGAACGGATGCCACCTCCAATGGGTGTTGTTAAAGGACCTTTGATGGCAACCAAATACTCTTTAATAATATCAAGTGTTTCATTGGGTAACCATTCACCAGTTTTATTAAAAGCTTTTTCGCCAGCTAAAACTTCTTTCCAGGCAATTTTTTTACTTCCATTATAGGCTTTGTCAACAGCTGCATCCAAAACCCTAACCGATGCTGCCCAAATATCCGGTCCAGTTCCATCGCCTTCGATAAAAGGGATTATTGGATTATTGGGCACATTGAGTTTTCCGTTTTGAATGGTAATTTTTTGTGGTGTCATAGGATTTATTTTTTTGACTGTTTACGAATTAAGTTTAATGCACTTCCTGCCTCAAACCAGGCAATTTGTGTTTGATTGTAAGTATGGTTTACCAAAATATCTTCTGTATTTCCATTGGAATGATGAATTCGTAAGGTAAACTGGCTTCCCGGAGTAAAATTTTTAAGTCCGAGCAAATCAAAGGTGTCGTCTTCATTAATTTTATTGTAATCTTCTTTATTTGCAAAGGTTAAGGCCAACATTCCCTGTTTTTTCAGATTGGTTTCATGAATCCGGGCAAACGATTTAACCAGCACTATCCGAACACCTAAATTTCGCGGTTCCATGGCTGCATGTTCACGGGAAGATCCTTCGCCATAGTTTTCGTCGCCAACTACAATAGAAAATTGCCCTTCCGCTTTAATTTTTCGAGCTAAATCGGGAACCTTCATATATTCACCACTTTTGGTATCAATAACGCTGTTGGTTTTATCGTTAAATGCATTTACAGCTCCAATCAATAAATTATTTGAGATATTGTCGAGATGCCCGCGAAACTTCAACCAGGGGCCTGCCATGCTAATATGGTCGGTAGTACATTTGCCTTTGGCTTTAATTAAAAGCTTTAAACCTTTTAAATCGTTTCCATCCCAGGCATCAAACGGAGTAAGTAATTGCAACCGATCACTTTCGGGTGCTACATGAATTTTTATGGAATTACCGGCTTCGGGTGGTGCAAGATATCCGGCATCTTTAACATCGAAACCTTTAACCGGCAATTCAACACCCGAAGGTTCATCGAGCATTACTTCCTGGCCGTTTCTGTTTTTAAGCTTGTCTTTTAATGGATTAAAAGTAAGCGAACCGGCAATGGAAAATGCAGTTACTAATTCAGGCGATGCAACAAAACTGTGTGTATTTGGATTACCATCGTTTCGTTTTGAAAAATTGCGGTTAAACGATGTTATGATGCTGTTTTTACGTTCGGGATCGTTGGTGTGCCTATTCCATTGACCAATACAGGGGCCGCAGGCATTCGCCATAATAACGCCGCCAATCGATTTAAAATCGCTCAATAAACCATCACGCTCGGTTGTATAACGAATAAGTTCAGAACCCGGAGTAACAATAAACTCCGCTTGCACTTCCAGGTTTTTTTTGCTTGCCTGCCTGGCTACAGAAGCTGCACGGGTTAAATCCTCGTAGGATGAATTGGTACATGAACCAATTAATCCAACTTCCATTTTTTCAGGATAATTGTTTGATTTGATGTACTCGGCAAACTTTGATAATGGAGTTGCAGCATCTGGTGTAAAAGGACCGTTAATATGCGGCTCTAACTCTGAAAGGTTAATTTCAATTAATGAATCGTAATATTTTTCGGGATTGTCAATAACTTCCTGATCACAAGCCAAATCGCCTTTAACAGCATCGGCCAAACGGGCAACATCGGCACGACCGGTTGCAGCCAGATATTCCGACATTTTAGTATCGTATCCGAAAAGTGAAGTGGTTGCTCCAATTTCGGCTCCCATATTACATATAGTTCCCTTTCCGGTTGCAGAAAGGGAATTTGCTCCTTCGCCAAAATACTCTACAATATAACCAGTTCCTCCCTTAACGGTAAGTAAACCGGCAACTTTTAAAATAATATCTTTTGGTGAGGCCCAACCACTGAGTTTTCCGGTTAATTTAACTCCAATAAGCTTTGGCATTTTAAGTTCCCAGGGCATTCCTACCATTACATCAACCGCATCAGCTCCACCAACGCCTATGGCAACCATTCCCAAACCACCTGCATTTACGGTGTGTGAATCGGTTCCAATCATCATTCCTCCAGGAAAAGCATAGTTTTCAAGAATAACCTGGTGTATAATACCTGCTCCGGGTTTCCAAAAACCAATACCATATTTGGCCGAAACCGATTTTAAAAAATCAAAAACTTCATTATTCTGTTTAAGTGCCACGTTTAAATCTTCTGAAGCACCAATATCGGCCTGAATCAGGTGATCGCAATGCACCGTACTTGGAACTGCGGTCCGGTCAATTCCGGCATTCATAAATTGCAGCAGGGCCATTTGAGCCGTAGCATCCTGCATAGCTACCCTATCGGGGTTAAATAAAACGTATTCCCTACCACGCTCATAAACCTTTGGCTCCGATTCGGGCGAAAGGTGACTGTAAAGTATCTTTTCACTAAGGGTTAATGGCCTGCCTAAAAGCTTTCGTGCCTTCTTTACCTTATCGGAATAGTTCTGATAAAATTGTTCAATAATTGGAAAATCAAATAGCATAATGAATCTATTTTAAATAGTTAATACTTATTAAAAGTTATATTATGTTGTTCTCTAAAAGCTTAACAATAATCGAAACAAAAAATTCAGCGTTTTGTTTCACAAAAATCCAATAAAACAGCCTGTTTCAGCCTCAATACAACTTCTTTCCTATCCTTTCCAAACAAACTTCTAATCTATTATTGAACGCTTGATTATTGCAATACTTTGTAAGCGATTTAAATACAATAATTGCAATTGTTAAATCTCAAAGTCGGGTCATTTGAAAAAAAATCTATAGCCTTTGACCCAGCTTGCATATAATCGGTTAAATATAGCAAACATGTAGATGTTTCAATACGTTTTATTGTCTTTTTTTTGAGATATTTTTATTGGAAATTTGTCGGAGAATAAGAAAATACCGAAAAAATTAAGAGATTTATCATAAAATTAGTTATTTGAAAAATAATGGCTCATTTTTTGTATTTGCACGAACCACCAAAATGTAATGTAGCATAATTTTAAAGTTAATAAACACAAACTAATGATAAAGAAACAATCAGTATTATTTCTTTTGCTTGTTGCCTTGTTTCAACAAATATCAGCCCAACAAATTAGAATGATCGATGAATCGAACCTGCAACCCATTGAAAATGTAATGATATTTGATGAAAGTCACCAGGTAATGGTATTAACCAACTCAAAGGGAAATGCAAGTATTCATGAGTTTAGTAATGATGTTAAAATTATTATAAGTCATCCATCGTACGAAATCAGACAGTTTACTAAATCAGAACTGGCTGATGCTCCGTTAATATATTTAAAGGAGAAGGTTATAAAACTAAGTGAAGTCGTCATTTCGCACAATCGTTGGGAGCAACGCCAAAGCGATATCGCATCAAAAGTAAGCATTATACCAGCAAAAACAGTTGCTCTGCAAAACCCACAAACAGCTGCCGATTTAATTGGAAACAGCAATGAGGTTTTTATACAAAAAAGCCAAATGGGTGGCGGAAGCCCAATGATTCGTGGATTTGCTACCAACAGAGTTTTAATTGCAGTTGATGGTGTGCGAATGAACAATGCTATTTTTCGCAGCGGAAACCTTCAAAACATTATTTCAATCGATCCGTTTACCATTCAGGAAACTGAAATACTTTTTGGTCCGGGTTCGGTTATTTATGGTAGCGATGCCATTGGAGGAGTAATGAGTTTTTCTACTTTAAAACCCAATTTCTCCGACACCAGTACAGCAATCCTAAGTGGACAATTAGCCTCCCGGGTTTCGTCGGCAAACAATGAATTTACCACCCACTTTAATATAGGTGTAGGTTTTCAAAAATGGGCTTTTTTAAGCAGCTTTACGCAAAGTAATTATAACGACCAGCTTATGGGCAGTTATGGACCCGACGACTACCTTCGAAATGAATACGTGCAGCAGATTAACGGAGTTGATACTGTAGTGCCTAATAAAAATTCAAAACTTCAAGTGCCAACTGGTTTTTCACAAACTTATTTTATGCAGAAAGTACGTTTTAGGCCCAATCATTACTGGGAAGCTAACTACAGCCTTCTGTATTCAACTACCAGCAATTATTCGCGCTACGATCGGCTTATTCGTTATAAAAATGGCTTACCACGAAGTGCAGAATGGTATTATGGCCCGCAAAAATGGTTGATGAACAATTTAAACCTTACCAGCAGTTTAGCTACTACCTATTATGATGAAATTAATATTCGGATAAGCCACCAACTTTTTGAAGAAAGTCGCTACGACCGTGGATTTAAAGATTCAATAAAATATGAACGCATTGAAAACGTTGCAGCTTATGCAGTTAATTTCGATTTTAGAAAACAAATTACCGGGCAAATGCAAATGTACTATGGAGCTGAGTGGGTTTACAATAAAGTGAATTCTGAAGGCACCGATATTAATATACGCTCCAAAACACAAACACCCGGACCTGCAAGATATCCGCTTTCCAATTGGAGTTCATATGCTGCTTATGGTACTTTTGAATGGAAATTAAGCGATTACTTAAAACTTAACAGTGGCTTGCGGTATAATTACTTTGCACTGAATGCAACATTTGACGACACGTTTTACTCTTTTCCATTTTCTGACGCTAATTTAAGAAAAGGAGCAATAACAGGAAGTTTGGGTACCATTTATAATCCAAATGAAAACATGTGGTTATCGGCTATTATATCAACCGGCTTTAGAACACCCAATGTTGACGATATCGGTAAAATTTTTGATCCTGAGCCGGAAACTGTTATTGTTCCCAATCCGGAATTGGAATCGGAATATGCCTACAATGCTGAGTTAAACTATACGCAAATTTTAAACAACTTTTTAAAACTTGACGCAACCATTTACTATACTGTACTAAACAATGCCATGGTTCGCCGCGATTTTCAATTTAATGGGGCCGACAGCATTGTTTATGATGGAGAAATGAGTAAAGTGGTAGCCTTGCAAAATGCTGCACAAGCCAACATTTACGGTTTTCAGGGAGGCTTAAATATAAAGATTCCCGGTGGTATAGGAATCAAAAGTCGGATTAATTACCAAAAAGGACGTGAAGAAATGGATGATGGAACCCTAAGTGCTCTGCGTCATGCAGCCCCTTTGTTTGGCTCAACTCACCTAACTTATGCAACATCAAGATTTAATCTGGCTTTTTATGCACTTTATAACGCAATGATAATCTACGAAAATCTTCCGGTTGATGAACAAGGAAAGGATTATTTATATGCAAAAGATGCCAATGGAAATCCCTATGTACCCTCATGGTATACCTTAAATGCTAAAGTTCTGTATCAAATGAATCCCATTCTTTCGTTTTCCCTTGGCATCGAGAATATTACTGACCAGCGCTACCGCCCATATTCAAGTGGAATTACAGCGGCCGGACGGAATTTTATAGCCTCAGTAAAAGCTCAGTTTTAGCACCTTGAAAATAAATAGTTACAGAAGCTTTGATTATAAATAATTAAACTTACCTTTGCGCGCTGTTTACAAGAAGGTTAATTACGAATGTATGCTATTGTAAACATCTGTATATTTAGTTTTTAAAAGGCGGTTTCGCTCCAGTTTTTATAAATATGCAGCTAAATGTCAAAAACAAAAGTGCAAAAAGGAATCATTTCTGGTTATTTATGGCTGCGTGGCCGTCTTAATTTAGTCCTTTCAGCACTTTAATTTGTAAAATCTCCGAGCTGAAAGTAAAATGGTTTTCTAGACGGAATAACGTATGTATTTATGACAACATTTAAAGAAATGGGCCTTTCGGATGAAATCTATAAGGCTATCGACGATTTGGGTTTTATCAGCCCTACTCCTATTCAGGAAAAAACAATCCCTGCCATTCTAAAAAACGGTACCGATTTAATTGCATTAGCACAAACTGGAACCGGAAAGACTGCCGGATTTGGACTTCCCATTATTCAGCAAATTAATGCTGACAGTAAAAGCACACAAGCTTTAATTCTATGTCCAACCCGTGAGCTTTGCCTTCAGATAGCTAAAGATTTGGACTCATTTTCAAAATATGTAAAAAAACTTTCTGTTCTGCCTGTTTATGGTGGAGCAAGCATTGTACCTCAATTACGAGCACTTAAAGATGGTGCTCAAATTGTTGTAGGAACCCCGGGGCGTACGCTCGATTTAATTAATCGGGGTGCTTTGCGCATCAACCACATTCAGTGGATGGTTCTGGACGAAGCCGACGAAATGTTGAACATGGGCTTTAAAGATGAATTGGATGGAATTTTAGCCGTAACTCCCAAAGAAAAACAAACCCTGCTTTTTTCGGCAACCATGCCTCAGGGTGTTCGCCGAATAGCTAATAATTACATGACGGAGCCCGATGAAATGACCGTTGGTACAAAAAACTCTGGAGCCGACAATATTTTGCATCAGTATTATATGGTAAAAGCTACCGACCGCTACCTGGCATTGAAACGACTGGCTGATATTAATCCCAATATTTACGGAATTGTTTTTTGCCGTACCCGTCGTGAGACTCAGGAAGTTGCCGATAAGTTGATACAGGACGGATACAATGCTGATGCCCTGCATGGTGATCTGTCGCAAGCGCAACGCGACCATGTCATGCAGCGTTTCCGCTCAAAACATTTGCAATTGCTCATTGCTACCGATGTAGCCGCCCGTGGACTCGATGTAAACGACTTAACCCACGCAATTAATTACAACTTACCCGACGACCCCGAAGTGTATATTCACCGCAGTGGACGTACCGGACGTGCCGGAAAAAGTGGCATTGCAATTACCATTATTCACTCACGTGAAAGTCGTAAAATTAAAGATCTGGAAAACCTGGTAAAAAAGAAATTCGATCATAAATTAATTCCCAGCGGTCGGGAAATCTGCGAAAAACGTCTTTACAACTTAATTGATAAGGTTGAAAATATTGTGGTTGACGAAAAGCAAATAGAATCATTTTTACCTAACGTGCTTAAGAAACTAGCCTGGCTCGATCGCGATGAACTAATAAAACGCTTTGTTTCAGTAGAATTTAACCATTTTTTAGAATACTACCGGAATGCTGTCGATTTAAATGTAGCTAAAGACAGCACGTCCTCAAGAGATGGTTCTTCGTCAAAAGACCGGTCAAAAAAACGCACCGGAAGCAATGGATTTACCCGTTTCCATATAAATATAGGAACCAAGCAAAACCTAAATGCAGCTTCCTTAATGGGAATGATTAACGATGCTACGCATACACGTGATATTGAAATTGGTAAGATTGATATTCTGCGTAAGTTTTCATTTTTTGAAGTTGATAATCGTTATGAAAAAACAATTATTGACTCTTTTAAAAATGTAATGCATGAAGATACCAGGCTTGAAGTTCAGGTATCAAAACCCGAACCTGCAGCAGCTGGAGCCAGAAGTTTTTCAAGAGCCGATAATTCAAGAAGGGATAAAAGCAAAAGCAGAAAATCTCGTAGTTCAAGAGACTCCAAAGATTCGTATAGCTCAAAAAGCTACAAACGCAAAAGATAATTCCGAATCTCACCTATAAAAAAGCCCTTTAAGTAAGCTACTTAAAGGGCTTTTTTAGTAAACCCAGGTTCAATTAGTTTACTGATTTCTCATTTGAATTTTTCAGGTTTTTTTTTCGGTAGCTCATAAAATAATCTACCATTAAAACCAGCGTAATTACAAGTAAAGCATATCCCATTTTAAATTCCTCCGTGTTTAAGTTATTAAGTTTGTTAGTAATATTCTCTTCTTTCTTTTTAATTCTATTCTTTGGTACTGCAATACAAATATAATGTCGGCAAACTGGCTTGAAAAGCTACTTAAGCAAAATATTTGCTTAACTTTTTTTCTTAATCAGCTTAAATTTTCACTTAATTTTTATTTAAGCTTCACTTAATTTTGTTAATAAAAAAGCTTAATTTAGCATTCAAATGCTTTTTTTAAGCAGTACATTTGTCCAAAACAACGAAAGATGCCGGAAATTTTTTCATTTATAAAGGATCCCTTTGTATCGATGCTCGAAGCGTCGGTTCAATTAATTCCCGGTATTGAAAAAAGTACACTTTTATATTTCGATGTAAAAACGCATTCTATTCGTTGCAAAAATTTGCATCACACACAGCATCCGCAGGTAAATGAATTTGTTATAGTTGATGATTTACTTAGCCAGAAACTTCGTAAAAAGAAATTTCAATTCCAATGGATGCGTTCCGATCAACTACCCTTTGAAATAGTTGAAAAGCAACAAAAACAATTAAATATTTTTGACGAAACGGCTAATGTGGTACTTGCCCTCGCCTTTCAAAACGAACACGATTCGCAATCGGATTTGCTGTTTTTATATTTGAACCGAAACTTAAGTAGTTTTGGCCTGTCGAACAGTTCCAATACCCTAACAACCTCTGAAAAAAATATTATTGGAACCCTGGCTTACAATAGTTTTAAATTACAACTTAAAAAGAATCAGTCGGATAAAACCACTTTATTATATGTAAACAGGCAAATTAAAAACCTGCAACAACAAAACGAACAATTACAGTCTGAAATTAATCAACTCAAAAGAGGCGCACATCAAAATATGGTTAATCTTTGCCACAGCCACCTTCAACAATTATCGAGCAAATACCAAATCAATTTTTCACTGGACAAATCGGCGTTGAGAAAGCTGGAGCACTTTAGCGGCAGTCTTGAGCAGTTGAAATCTACACTTTCCCAGGCTGCTCATCTGGCATTGAATATGCAGTATGGAACTGAACAAACAAATATTATACTTAAAGCCTGGGATATTCAGTTTGATTCACTTACTACAGTTACTGAATCTCCAATAGAACCGGGAATTCAGGAACGTTATCAAAAAACCTATTTGTTACTCGAAAAACTGGAACATGCCGCTCGACGGGTATTAAATAATCAGGACCGCTTAACCAGCGAAAATGTTGGAAGTGCCTGTCCAACACCCATTTCGGCACCTGCCATTAGCGATGCTTTAAAAAACCATCATAAAAAGGCAATAATTTTACTGAATCAGTTTCCCGACCGTTGGCCAACCTTACGAAACGAATTTCGTCCGGTACGTAATCTTTTATCAAATAAACAGGCCATTTAACTAATTGCTGTTTTGGTTGTTTTGTCTTTCCTTCTTAAATTTAGCTTTCATTTAAATTAAAAATGAGTCGGAACTCGCTATACAAAAAACTGTACCGCAGTTGGTTAAAGGTATCTGTCAACCAGGCAATAACTAAAAAACGATCGGAAAACCAAAAGTTGGAAAATCAGGTTCGTTTTATGGTACTTTTTTTCTTTTTGGGGATTTTTCTTTCGGCCATTTTTGGTGGTAAAACATTGCTTACCTGGAATACCATTTTTGGTATTTATTTAGTTTGTGGTATGCTACTTAGTTTAATTCCACTTAAGTATTACCCCGATTTGTATAAAAAACATGCTGAATTTAAAGTATTACTAATTTACTTTTCGCTTGCCCCACTAATTACCGGTTTAATTTTAACTTTGAATTTCAACATTACGAGTTCTTCGTGGGTTCAGAGCTATCCGGTTGCAGCATATCATTTATACAGCAGCGAACATAGCATTGAATTTGAATTGGACGACTCAGGCACCATAAATCATATTCAGCTGCGCCGCTTTTCGACGGATAATTTGCATGCTATTCCCGATTCCATTGCTTACGAAATGCATAAAGGCTTATTTGGTATTACGGTTGTCAAAAAGTACTTTCCCATAGAAAAAAAAAGTAAAACTGATATATCATTTTAAAACTTATAAAGCCCGGTAAATTTCAGAATAAAGTTATTTTTGCAAACAGTTGATTTGCTTTTCTGTGTAAAGTATGTCAACAGTGGCAAATGAAACCTCTTTAAAAAAAATCTATATTAAATTATTTTTATGAAGCTCATTATTTTTGTTTTCTCGTTGCTTTTTGTTGCAACTACCATGGCACAACCAGTAAAATGGAAAGCCCGCAAGTATTTTACTGTGGTTAGTTATAATGTCGAAAATCTTTTTGATACCCTTGCTCAAAGTAAATTAGACGAAGAATTTACCCCGGAGTCAAAAAAAAACTGGAATACAGAACGCTATTATAAAAAACTAAACAATATTGCCCAGGTTATCGATTCAATTAATCCCAATGAATTACCTGAGATTATTGGTGTGGTAGAAATTGAGAATCGGACCGTTCTTGAAGACTTGATTAAAACCGATATCCTGGCAAAAGGAAAATATAAAATTGTTCATCAGGATGGACCGGATCCACGAGGAATTGACTGTGCCTTACTTTATCGGTCTGATGCATTCGAATATTTGACTCATCAGGCAATTGAAGTGCGCTTTCCTTTTGCCGATAATAAACGAACCCGCGATATCTTGTATGTCAAAGGGTTGGTGAATCGCGATACCCTGCATTTTTTTGTAAATCACTGGAGTTCGCGTCGCGGTGGCGAAGATGAATCAGAGCCCAAGCGAATGCAATCAGCCCTGACACTGAAAAATGTTACCGATTCCATCACCCGTGTAAACCCCTTGGCTAAAATTATTATTATGGGTGATTTTAACGATGAACCCAGTAATAAGAGCTTAAAAGAATCGCTGCAGGCCGGAACTATTTCAGATAATACCCATTTAAAAAACCTGTTGTACGAAGCTTATACAAAAGGTAAAGGTTCTTATTATTACCGGGGCGACTACAACATGATTGATAATTTTATTGTTTCAAACCCTTTACTGGCAGCCAATAAAGGATTTCGTCTATTCACCCCAAATGGGTATATTTTTAACGCAGAATTTATCTGCTATACCAATAAAAATGGTGATAAATCTCCCAATCGCACTTATGGCGGAAATAATTACTATGGGGGCTTTAGCGACCATTTTCCGGTTTTTAGCATTTTTTATCAGAAATAATCTAAACAAAAATGGATCTTACCATAAAATCACCGTTCCGCCCTACCGGAGATCAACCTGAAGCCATCAGGCAATTGACCGAAGGAATTGAACAGGGGATTCCCTATCAAACATTATTGGGGGTTACCGGTTCAGGGAAAACATTTTCAATTGCCAATGTGCTTGAAAAAGTTAAACGACCGGCCCTGGTACTGAGCCATAACAAAACACTTGCAGCTCAATTGTATTCTGAGCTAAAGGAGTTTTTTCCCGATAATGCCGTAGAATATTTTGTATCGTATTACGATTATTATCAACCGGAAGCTTATTTACCTGTAACCGACACTTACATTGAAAAAGATTTAAGTATTAACGATGAAATTGAAAAGCTTCGTCTGCGAACAACTTCTTCACTTCTTTCCGGAAGGCGCGATGTGATTGTCGTTTCATCGGTTTCGTGTTTATACGGAATTGGCAATCCGGATGATTTTCATGAAAACAGCATCTTTATAAAAAAGGGAGCCAATGTAGGTCGAAATCAGTTTCTGCGTAAATTGGTTGACGCCCTTTACAGCCGCAACGAAGTCGATTTTAAACGGGGAAATTTCAGAGTAAAAGGTGATACTGTAGATGTATTTTTAGCTTACGGCGATTATGCCTACCGCATTATTTTCTGGGGCGATGAAGTGGAACAAATTTATTCTTTCGATCCACTTAACGGGCATACAATTGATAAAATGGATCAGGCACTAATCTATCCTGCCAACATATTTGTAACCACGCAAGCCCGTATTCAACAAGCTATTAAGCAAATACAGGACGATTTGGTTTTGCGCATCGACTATTTTAACAGCATCGGTAAAACCCACGAAGCCAAACGTATTAATGAACGGGTAAATTACGATTTGGAAATGATTCGTGAACTGGGTCATTGTCCCGGAATTGAAAACTATTCCCGGTATTTTGATGGGCGAAACGAAGGAAGCCGGCCTTTTTGCCTGCTCGATTATTTTCCCGAAGATTTTATCACTATTATTGACGAAAGCCACGTTACCCTGCCTCAAATCAGGGCTATGTACGGCGGCGACCGCTCGCGAAAAGAAACTCTGGTTGAGTATGGTTTTCGTTTGCCTGCTGCTATTGATAACCGTCCGTTGAAATTTGAGGAGTTTGAATCAGTTACCGGACAAACCATTTATGTTAGTGCAACACCAGCCGACTATGAACTGGAAAAATGCAATGGTGTTATTGCAGAACAGGTTATTCGCCCCACCGGATTGCTCGATCCAATTATTGAAGTTCGTCCCAGTCTGAATCAGATTGACGATTTGATAAAAGAAATACACCATATTATTACCAGGGAAGAAAGAGTATTGGTAACTACTTTGACCAAACGCATGGCTGAGGAATTAAACAAATACCTGCTTAAATTAAATATAAAAAGTAACTACATCCATAGCGATGTGGATACCCTGGATAGAATTGAAATAATGGAAAACCTCCGCAAAGGAGCTTATGATGTGCTGGTGGGCGTAAATTTGTTGCGCGAAGGACTCGATTTACCTGAAGTTTCGTTGGTGGCAATTTTAGATGCTGATAAGGAAGGGTTTCTACGCTCAGAGCGATCGCTTACCCAAACTGCCGGACGAGCTGCCCGAAATGTGAACGGGAAAGTGTTAATGTATGCAGATAAAGTTACCGGATCCATGCAACGTACTATAGATGAAACCAATCGCAGGAGACTAAAACAATTGGCTTACAATCAGGATAATGGAATAACGCCTCAATCCATTGTAAAAGCAAAACGCAGCATGGTAAGCAAAGACATGGAAACAAAGCCAGCTACTACTGCCTATAGTGGAAAAGAGCACACCGATATTGCAGCCGATCCGGTAATTGCTTATATGAGTCAGGAAGCTCTGATGAAAACCATTGACAAAACCCGCAAACAAATGGAGCAAGCTGCCGGGAAACTCGATTTTATGGAGGCGGCACGCTTACGTGACGAAATGTTTGAGTTACAAAAACTGGTGGAAAAGAAAAAACTGATTAAATAAAAAAGAGCGGAAGTACCGCTCTTTCTGTTATTATCGTTATCCTAAATAGGTTTTTAACAATTTACTGCGCGAAGTGTGACGTAATCGGCGAATGGCTTTTTCTTTAATCTGGCGAACTCGCTCACGAGTCAAACCAAATTTCTCACCAATTTCTTCCAAAGTCATTTCCTGGCAGGCAATTCCGAAAAACAAACGAATAATATCGCGCTCACGTTCGGTTAATGTTGCCAAAGCACGTTCAATTTCTTTGCTCAGCGATTCGCTGATTAATAAGGTATCAGCAATTGGGGAATCTTTATTCTCCAACACGTCCAAAAGACTGTTGTCTTCGCCTTCAACAAAAGGTGCATCAACCGAGATATGGCGACCTGATACACGTAAGGTATCGACCACTTTATCTTTTGGCAAATCCAAGGCAAATGCAAGTTCTTCGGGTGAAGGAGTGCGTTCATTTTCCTGTTCAAATTTTGAATAGGCTTTATTGATTTTATTTAAAGAACCTACCTGATTTAATGGCAAACGAACAATTCTTGATTGCTCAGCTAATGCCTGCAAAATTGACTGACGAATCCACCAAACAGCATACGAAATAAACTTAAAGCCCCGGGTTTCGTCAAACTTTTCAGCAGCTTTTATCAATCCAAGGTTACCTTCGTTAATTAAGTCAGGAAGACTAAGACCTTGGTTTTGATATTGTTTAGCAACCGAAACCACAAAACGCAGGTTAGCTTTTGTTAATTTCTCCAATGCAATTCGATCCCCCTTACGAATCCGCTGCGCTAATTCAACCTCCTCTTCAACTGTTATAAGCTCTTCCTTTCCAATCTCTTGCAAATACTTGTCAAGCGAAGCACTTTCACGGTTGGTTATCGACTTGGTGATTTTTAATTGTCTCATACAATAATTTTCTTTTGCCAGTTATAAAAATTGAACGACATAAAACAAAAACCCGACCACATTTTTCAATTATGATCAGGTTATTGCTTTAAGTGGTTTTTATAATTCATCCCTTTTCTGAGAATTACTTTTTTTCTAGTTAACGTACAACAGTACGCATAAAACCTTAAAAGGGTTACAAAATTATAAAATAAATGTTAATTATTAAATACCAAATGCATAATAAGCTGAAATTCCATTGGGATAAACCCCTTCAATATAAACACCCCCTTCTAAATTATTGAATATCAATCGTAATTCCTGAATGTCAAAAGTTGCTCTCCGGTTTACTGAGGTGATTATAAATCCTTCTTTTATTCCGGCCGATTTGAGTTTACCATCACCTACAGAAACAACTTGAACTCCCCCCTTGATTCTAAGCTTATTAGCGTCGGATGGTGAAAGAGTCTTGAATTCAGCACCAAACAGTTGCAGGGTTTCATCGGCTTTAATAATATCGGTTTTTCCTTCGATATTTCGTAACGTAAGCAATACGGTTTTCTTTTTATCGCCCCGAAGCACAGTAACTGAAACCTGATCGCCAGGCCTGTGCTGACCAATTTGTTCCTGAAGCTCTGAAGTGCTATTTACAGAAACATCTTTAACTTTAAGAATTACATCACCACCTCTAATGCCGGCTTCTTTGGCGGCACCGTCGGGCGATACATCACTTACATATACTCCTTGGGTGCTGGTTATGCCACTTTGTTTAGCCAAAGGTGAGGTAACATCGGCAATACTAACTCCAATGTAAGCCCTTTGCACAGCTCCATATTCAAGCAAATCGCTCACAACTTTTTGGGCAATTTTTTGAGGAACTGCAAAAGAATATCCTGAAAAAGAACCGGTTGGGCTTGCTATAGCGGTATTGATTCCCACTAATTTTCCCTGGGTATTTACCAGGGCACCGCCACTATTGCCTGGATTTACTGCGGCATCGGTTTGAATAAATGCTTCAATGGCGGTACTTTTATTAAGAATATTAATACTTCGGGCTTTGGCACTCACAATTCCAGCCGTTACGGTTGATGCCAGGTTAAATGGGTTCCCAACAGCCAGCACCCATTCACCAATTTGTAGTTGATCAGAATCTCCCCAATCGAGGTAAGGAAGGTTTTTTTCGTCAATTTTTATTAAAGCAATATCGGTGGCCTGATCGGCACCAATTACTTTTGCTGTGTAGGTTTTTTTATCGTTCAGGGTAACTTCCAGTTTATCGGCTCCCTCAATTACGTGGTTATTGGTTACTATGTAACCGTCGTTCGAAATAATAACCCCGCTACCTGCCGAAACAATAGGAGCCGGTTCCTGCTGGTAATTGGGTCTTCCGAACAAAAAATTATAAAATGGATTTTCGTAGCCTGAAATCTGGCTCCGTACTTTAACATGCACCACAGCATGAACCGTTTTTTGGGCCGCTTCAGTAAAATCCATGCTGGTTAAAACGGCTAATGAATTTTTTACCGGTACAACTTCTTCTGCTGAAGTGGATTTTTGGGGATAATAATCACTTTGAGTATGCTGCAATGCAGGTTTCTCAATAAGTAAATGATATCCTGTAAGTGTTACTACTCCCCCAATTATTGAAGCAGTAAGCAATCCAATTATTTTTTTCATCTATTTATGTGTTTTAAAAGTTAAACATAAGAATTTGTTCTGTTCTATTTCACTAGTTATGCCTTTGAAACGAAAACTATTTTTTTTTTGTTGTACATTTGGCCTACTTTAACAAAAGTTTAACCATTTAAATTTTGTTTAATGACCCAGAAAGTTGCTTTTTCAAAATATCATGGAACGGGAAACGATTTTATTCTAATAAACGCTTTTGATACATCGCTTGAACTCAGCGAACAAGCCATACAAACTATGTGCCATCGAAGGTATGGAATTGGTGCCGATGGTTTAATTGTACTCCGAAAAAATGAAGGATTTGATTTCTATATGGACTTTTATAATTCCGATGGAAAGCCTGGAAGTATGTGTGGTAATGGCGGAAGATGTATTGTTGCTTTTGCGCACGATTTAGGGCTTATAAAAAATGAGGCCCGCTTTTTAGCACCCGATGGCCCGCATGTAGCCATATATGAAACTGCTGACAAAATTTCACTTAAAATGGCCGATGTTACCGACATTAAACAACATGATTTGGGATTGTTTATAAATACCGGTTCTCCTCACCTGGTTATTAATAAAAGTAAACAAACCACCTTTAATGTTTATGCTGAAGGAAAAAAAATACGAAATGGAAAAAATTATAAAGCAGAGGGTGTTAATGTTAACTTTTTTCAGATAAATCAAAACATTCCAAAAATATTTACCTACGAGCGCGGTGTTGAGGACGAAACCTACTCCTGTGGCACTGGGACAGTGGCAACTGCTCTTACTTTGAATCAGTTATTTGGAAATTCGTCACCAGTAACATTGCAGGCCAAAGGTGGACAGCTGAAAGTACATTTTAGTAAAGATGATGAAAACGGCTACACGGATATCTGGCTCGAAGGTCCAACAAAAAAAACTTTTACAGGAACTTACCTGCTCGATTAATTGAATATTTTATATATTTGATTTTAATGAAAGAAAACTCTATATTTAGCATTGAAAAGGGATAACAAAATTGAGTTAATGGCTACCCAACATTCAGAAATAAGTTATGCTTACCGGTTATTTGAAGGAATGCAGAAGGATAACCTGAGCTACATTTACCGCGGAGTATTCAGTCAGAATATAACGGATGGTATTTTAACACTTACCGAATCGAATCTCGATAAATCGGGTGAAGACTCCAAGATAAAGAAAAGAGTGTTTACCATTATGGTAGAGGGTTTGCAGAACATTACCCGCCACCAGGAAATGGAAGAAAGTTCTGATGTTAAGGAAACCGGAATTTTTTTAATTCAGGATGTTGACAACCGCTACTATATTACAACCGGAAATCCCATCCTAAAAAGAAACATTCCGAACCTTACCGAGCAGCTGAATAAAATAAACAGCCTGGATAACGAAGAACTAAAGAATTATTACAAAAGAGTACTAAACGACAACATAATCTCCGACAAAGGTGGTGCCGGACTCGGTTTAATTGAAATGGCCCGCAAGTCGGGCAATAAACTGGTTTACGACTTTGTTGATTTGAACGAAAACTACTCTTACTTTTATTTAAACACCGAAATTTCGCAAAACGAAACCGATCACAGCCCCGAAGTTCACAAAGCCACCTCTGCCCTCGAAAACATAAAAGTAATTCACCGACTGCTTAATCAGGAAGATGTGGTTCTTATTTTCAATGGTATTTTTAACCAGGAAAGTCTATTGAATTTGCTGTCGATTATGGAAAACCAGATGATGGAACACAACCTGAATCTTAAGAAAAAGGTGTTCAACATTATGGTTGAGATGCTTCAGAATATTGTGAAACATGGCGCAAACAGTCTGGGAAATAATCTAAATCCGGGTATCTTCTTTATCAATCAAAAAGGCAAACAATACCACCTAAACACAGGCAATTACATTTACAAAAATGATGTTGAAAATTTAAAAAAGAAAATCAATTACGTTAATTCACTCACCATGGATGAATTAAATGAATTTTATGAAAAAAGTCTTTTTAATTTTCAGATTGACACCAGTAAAGAAGCCGGTTTGGGCTTGATTGAATTACGGTTAAAAACAAATCGTAAATTAACTTTCGAAATCAATGATTTTAACGAAAAATTTAGTTTTTTTGTTCTACAAACAGTAGTTGACTAACCAAACAATGGAAAAACTAATAATTGAACATACTGAAGATACTCCTGATGTTCGTTTTGAGCCCGAAAACGGGATTTTCTGCATTGAAGGACGCTCGCTTCCTGAAAATGCAGTAGCTTTTTACAATCCGATTCTTGAATGGTTAAAACAATATGAAAATTCAGCATATAAAGGATTAACTTTCGATTTTAAACTGGATTACTTTAATACGGCATCGGCAAAACAAATTACCAAATTGTTGATTCAATTGCAGCAAATGACTCAAAAATTCGACATAAAAGTAAAATGGCATTATTACGTTGAAGACGCCGATATTATGGCTTCAGGAATCCGTTTTGCAAAACTGATAAAAGCAAATATTGAACTACTGCCCTACGAATAGTAATTATTCCAGGTTAACTCCTACAATTAGTATATCATCTACCTGATTTAGTGCACCTTTCCATCGTAAAAATTCGATGTCGAGCATGGTTTTCTGGTTGTTATAATTTTCCTTACTTAAGGTTTGCAGCAACTTTTTAAATCGACTCGATTTGAATTTTTTTCCATGCTGTCCACCAAATTGATCGGGGTAACCATCGGTGAACATATACAACACATCGTTAGACTGATAACTTATTTGTTTTTGCTTAAACGACTGTTTAGCCGTAATGTAAATGCTGATGGGCATTTTATCAGCTTCGAGTTCAATTAACCCCTCACTGTTAACCAAATACGATTTATTGTTAGCACCTGCGTATGTAATCAGCTTTTTTTGCGTATCAATCACACAGATTGATACATCCATTCCATCTTTTGCCTCATTATCATCGCCTTTTTGCCCAAGCGATGCGATCACTTTTTCGCGTAATAAGTTCAGTATTTGATAGGGTTCTAAAATACCGTTTTCTTTAATAATATTGTTTAAAAAAGTAAAACCGATAAGACTCATAAAAGCTCCGGGAATTCCATGCCCTGTAGAATCGACTACTGCCAGAATTTTTAAATTATTAACTTCGTGAACCCAAAAGAAATCGCCTGAAACAATGTCACGGGGTTTATCATATACAAACGAATCTTTAAAAATTGCAGTTAGATCAGATTCCTTATTAAATACAGCCTTCTGAATCCGTTCGGCATATAAAATACTGTCGATAATTTCTTTTTGCTGGCTGGTGATTGCGTCGCGCTGTTGAAGTGCCAAATCGCGTTGCCGGGCTATTTCATCTTTTTGCGCGGCAATTTCAGTTTCTGCATATTTTAAGCGCGATATATCGGTTTCAATAGATATTAGGTTTTTAACCTGCTTATTTTCATTGAGAACCGGTGTTAAGGTAGTTTGCACCCAAACTTTTGTTCCGTATTTTGTTGCTTTTTGGTTTTCAAAAATAATGGGTTTTCTATCACCAAACCATAAGTTAACCATGTCGTTAATGGTTACATCGGCAAATTCACCCAATAAATCAGTTTTTGAATGTATAACTTCTCCAAAAGAAAAACCAAATAGGCGTGTATAGCCCTCGTTTACCCATTCAATTTTACCACTGTTGTCCATAATGCTGACCGCATTATCGGTTTTGCTTGCTACCAGTGAAAGTTTCTGAAGTTCGAGGTTTGCCAGATAAAGTTTTCCTGCCTGTTTTTCTATCTCTTCCTTTTGTGATTCTTCTTTATGAATGGCTTCCTTAATTATCGATTGCAATTTCTTTTTTTCCTTCTTTAAGCGCAAAGTATAAAGGAAAACAAATAGCCAAACCAAGCCAAAAACAAAAACAAAAAAAGTTATCAATGCCGCGGGTTTCTGATACCATGGCGGAATAATTTCAAATGAAAATTCGGCCTGATTACTCACTTTATTATAAATATTTTCGGCCCGAACCTTAAATACATATTTGCCTGATGGCAAATTGGTATAATTAACCGTTTGCCTTTTGTTTGCCTCACTCCATTGTTTTTCAAAGCCATCCAATATATAACGATAGCTTACGGATTCGCTTTTTTGAAAAAATGCTGCCGAAAATTTTATTGAAAAAGTATTCTGATCGTAGGGTATCGACTGTTTTAACTTATAATTTGATGTAAAAACGCCATCGAAGCTTTGTTGTAAATAATCCATGCCAAATTCAACCTCGTCAAAGAAAACCTTAAAATTGTATTCGGGTGTTTTTTGATAGTTCTGATTTAAAATAAAGATATCTTCTTCAGAAATAACGGAAACTCCCAGATGATTTGAAATATGTATTCCCTGAATGGCTCTCCCCTGCAATCGCTTATATTCAGCCAATGCAATTTCATTTTTTGAAATATCGTACTTCATTAGACCTTTGGAAGTTGCGAACCAATAATTTCCATAAGCATCTTTATCCATTGCCTGCACTGCAATATGGTCTTTCTGATAATTCAGTCCCATGGTTAAATCTGGCTCAAAAGCCTGCTTACCCGATGAAAGTAATGCTATGTCAGCACTAAAAATTCCAAAGTTTGAGGTAAGATAAATTTTTCCATTAAAACAGTACATTCCTGTCAGAATAATTCCTGGATAGCTATTGCTTAATTGCGGATATTTATAAACCTGATAACTACTTAACGATTCCTGTTCATCGAACGAAATACGGAACAAAGAATTGAAAGCCGATTGAATCCACAAATCACCATTAGATACAGTTAGTATTTTCCGAATCGACTCAGACATTTTAGTCAGTTGCGTACTTTTTTCGACCTTAACTTTCCCATTTTCAAAGGAAAGATCCAGGACTTCTAATCCATTGGCTCCTCCTAAAAATATCCTACCGGGATGTTTAACCGAGGTACTTATGGAATAACAGCCATAAATGCTGTGAATACTCTCGATGCGATTATCGGGATAAACAACTGCTAAATCACGCAAAAAAGAGGCCAATAAAATGTTTTGCTTGCTATTGGGTAATTGTATCTGGCAGTAATCGAGGTTATAAATTAATTCCGGACTAAGTTGTTGAAAGGTTTTATGTTTCCAGGGCTCTTCTTTGTTGATGGGCATAAAGTATATTCCGCTCGATGTTCCACAATATAAGTTATTGTTGTAAATTGTAAGTTTTTGAATATTCCCGTCGATGCCTGAATTAACGCCAAAGCGATTAAATGGAACACTCAATTCTACATGTGAGATTCCCTTTTCCTGGGCAATCCATAAATCGTTATGGGTATCGCTGCTAACAAAATAGGTTGCGTTATTTATTAAACCGCTCTGCTTATCAAAAACATATTTTAGTTTACCTTCTTCAGAAATTATAAAAACGCCACTTTTTAAAGTTGCCAGAGCAATATCGCCATTTTTTAAAAGGGTAGCATGATAAATATTCCCTATTTGCAGCATGTTATCGGCTTCGTTTTGAAACTTGGCCCATTTTTTTTGTAAAATATCGTATTCATACAGCCCTTCTTTAAGTGTACCAATAAGAAACTTTTCGTTATCGAAAGGTAACATGGTATAAATATCGTCGGGGATTTTGGGATTGTCGTAAAAAACAACACTGTCGTTAATAAGGCGGGCAAAACCGTATGACTTATCGGTAAGCCAAATTTCTTTGTTTAGCAGAAAGCCACGGAAATAACTGATTTTATCGAGTTTTATTTCTGATACAAGACCTTGCTGGTATTTAAAAATCTTTTGATGATTCGCCAGAAAGTAAACAGCATCGTCGACAGTAAAAGTTTTTAAGATTACGGAAAAATCTTTTACGGGCAAGGAATCGGAAAGTGAAACATACTCATATTTTCCATGAATATTGGGCTTTAGAAATCCAAACTCACGGGTGGCTCCCACGTAAATTATTCCTTCAGTATTTATTGCCAGCGAACGTACTGCAGAATGTAAAGGGGTTTTATAAACAGTCCATTCGGAACCGTTAAATTTTGCAACACCAACATTGGTTCCAAAAAACATATTTCCGTTATGATCCTGAACAATTCCCCAGGTTTGTGCTGTGGTTCCAAAAGTTGTAGAAGGGTAATTGGTAATGATTGGACTTCCAATTTGGGCAAAAGCCTCAAATAATCCAATCCAAAGCATTAGAATAAAAAGGGCTCCTATATATTGAATAGTATTTTTTACCATTCAGATTACTTTATGTGTTTTTTAAAAATTGAATTCCAATAACCAAAACATCGTCTATTTGCCGACTACTACCTTTCCAATCGTTGTATTCTTTTTCTAAAAGAACTTTGTGCTGATTAAAAGGCTTATTCTGTAATGATTCCAGCAGGCGGATAAATCTGGGGGCCATATATTTTTGTCCGGAGCTTCCGCGAAACTGATCTTGAAAACCGTCAGAAAACATATACAATGAGGTAGTTGCACTTATATTAATACGGTGATTATTGAAATTTATATTATCAACGCCAACATTACCACCTATACTAAAAATATCGCCTTCAATAATTTGTGTTTTATTTTCTGAAATCATGCAGGCATTATGATTGGCCAACGCCAGTTCCAGAACCTGTGTATCGGTATGATAACAGCAAAAGGTAATATCCATGCCATCTTCACTAAAGCCTTCATGCCCATTATCCTGGTTCAGGGTAAGAACTACTTTTTCGTTTAATTGCTTTAGTACCTTTGCCGGATTATGAACCTGTTGTTCGTTTACAATCTCGTTAAGTAGTGTGTTACCAATCATGCTCATAAATGCACCGGGTACTCCATGTCCTGTACAGTCGATTGCAGCTACAAATACTTTATTCTCGAACCGCGAATGCCAATAAAAGTCCCCGCTAACAATATCGCGGGGTTTATAAAGGACAAACGAGTCGGGAAAATCGGATTGTAAATTTTGTTCAAACGGCAAGATGGCTTCCTGTATATGACTGGCGTATTTTATACTGTCGAGAATTTGCTGGTTCTTTTTTTCAATTTCAGCATTTAACTCCTGTAAAACTGCATTGGCTCGTTTTTTCTGTTGATTTTGCCTGAATATTAAAACAACCAGTATACCTATAAACAGTACTACCGACAAAAGAAAGTAAATAAAGCGTCGCTCTGCTTTCATGCGGGCTTCGGCTTGTTTAAGGGTTGCTTCTTTTAAGGCATTTTCGCTATTCAACAGGTTAATTTCAAGTTGTTTTTCACGACTTACCTGTTCCACTTCCTTTAGGGTATCCTGTGTTTTAACCAAGGCCTGTTCTGTTTCTTTTTTTTGAGCTTCAACCTGCTGAAGTTTTTGGGTGTTTAATTGTTGTTGTTCGGCAAATAACTGTTGTTGAATGTGTTTGTCGATTGATGAATACAGTTCAAAGTTGGCTTTGGCTTGTTTTTCATCGCCTAATTTTTCGTAACTCTCATACAAGGAGCCATAAAATGAACGCATCAATTTTAAATGATTCAGATTTTTGCTTAACTCGAGTCCTGTATCTGCAATAGCTATAGCCTCCTGGTACTGAGCATTACTATTGTAGGATAGTGCTAAATTGCTGTAACATTCGGTAAGTTTCTGTTTATCATTTTTTGTTTTTAAAATTTCAAGTTGCTTCTTAAAGTTTTCAATAGCTTTATCGTATTGTTCCATGTCGGAATAAACAAAAGCAATATTTTGTAACACGTTTTGTGTTCCGTTAATATTTCCTGAGTTTTGATTAATTGCAAGCACTTCGTGAAAATATTTAACTGCTTCTTCATAAATAAAATACTCCCAATACAGGTAAGCAATTTTATTCAGGTAAGTTGCGGCAGCATTGTCATTGCCCAAATTTCGGTTCTTAATGGCATTATTTTTAAAATTATCTATTTGGATGTAAACATCTTCAGGTAATTTTTTTGTTTGTGAAAATACATTAGAAACCAATAAAAAGGAACCCAATAACAATAGATAAGCCATGCTTATTTTGGGTACTATGTTTTTGCTTTGTATCATATGCTTAAATAAATCTGTCCAAATCCCAACTAAAGATAAGTTAATTAAGGGAAAACTACTTTTTCGATACGTTTTTTTACGCAAAACAGCCGTCATAATTTGTTTAATGGCAGTTATTTATTGATTAAGTGTTACACTATGGTGAAACCCATTACCAAAACATCATCAATTTGTTCCTGATTACCCATCCAATCTACAAATTTTTTATTAAGAATCCTTTCTCGTTCCTCAATAGGTAGCTCATTTATTTCAAGCAGGATTTTCTTAAAATTGTTATATTTTAATTTTTTTCCCTTTGTTCCTCCAAACTGATCGGCGTACCCATCACTAAACATATAAATATTATCGCCCTGAAAAACATCAATCCTGTGCGAAGTAAAAGGTTCATTGCAAAATTCATGTATTCCGATGGGTATTTTATCGGCTTTCAATTCAATAAGTTCTTTATTTCGGACAATATAAATTGGATTATTGGCTCCGGCATATTCCAATGAATTATCAACAATATCTAAAATGCATACTGCAATGTCCATTCCATCACGCGAATATTCCATATCTTGAGAAATATCCTGATGCAAACTGGAAATAACCCGTTCGCGTAATTGCTCAAGAATTAACTGTGAATGGGTAATGTCGTTTTTATTTACAATCTCGTTTAAAAATGCTGTTCCCAACATGCTCATCATGGCTCCTGAAATACCATGACCGGTACAATCTGAAACGGCAATTATTGTTTTATGCCTGTTTTGCGATATC
Source organism: Salinivirgaceae bacterium (assembly GCA_050251815.1). Lineage (GTDB taxonomy): Bacteria > Bacteroidota > Bacteroidia > Bacteroidales > SZUA-534 > GWE2-40-63. The sequence continues at coordinate 46,169 of JBFWMB010000013.1, forward strand.
CAGTAAAAATCACCACTCACAACGTCTTTAGGGCGGTTTAATACAAAGTGCTGGGGCAACAAAACATTCACCCAGTCTTTTTGCGGAAAAAGCGCCTGTTGTATTTTGCTTGCGTATTGAATGTTGTCGTTTATTTCTTCTTGTTGTGCAACAATTTTATCGCGTTGTTTCAAGGCCATATCGCGCTGCGACTGAATCTCCTCGTTTTGTTGTTCAATAAAATCGCGCTGCGCCATAATTTCGTGAAATTGTGTTTCCAGCTTTTGGTTGGTTTCCTGCAATTCACTTAACAATTCCTCAAGTTTTTTGCGCTGTTGTTCGTTTTCGTGAAATGCCTTCTGCAGTTTTATATGATTGATGCTCGACTTTTTGAACGCCCGTTCCAACTCAAGATTTCGTTCTTCAATTTCCTTATTCTGCTGTTCAATGGCAAGGCGCTGTTGGGTAAGCTTTGTTTTTATATTGCTGCTTTCGATAACGGCTTTAAGTAGTTTTTTGTTGAAATCAGACAGATGTTCAATTTTTTGAAACAAATTGTGGTTGTCTTTATCTTTAGCCGCAAGCTTAAAATTGTTTAAATAATTGGTATATATGGTATTAAATACCGACTTTACATAAAGTTGTGTCAAGTCTTCGATAAATCGAATGTCATTTACCTCTAACTCAATTTTGTTATCCATGATAAAGGTTAAAGCATTACGTTTAACCCACAAAATGGTATGACAAAAACTCCGGCAGGTTTTTTTATTGATTTTTGAAATAAGCGCTAATTGGTTGTCGGGTTCAAGATTTGATATATCGAGATTAAGCAAGGTATTATGATTATTCCGAACAAGGTTGATTAATTTTTCTTCGGAGACCACTTGATGGATGCCTATATTATTATCAGAAAACTCAGAAAAAGCTAGTTTAAATTGCGTATTAGCCTGTTGATTTGATGAAAATAATATAATCTGCCAGGATATTAAACCCTTATCATTTGAAAGGTTTTCTTTTTCGCCTTTCTTCATATATTTTTATAATTAATTTAAATGATGGTTGCAAGCATAAAGTACGAAAGTTAAAAAAACTAGTTACAATAACAAGGACTCAAAACCAGTTTGCTGAAAATATTCTTCCAATTTTAACTTTGATCAGTTAGCCTCAAAGTTAATTTACCTGTTGTTCGTATTTTATCGATAAAACCAGCACAAAAAAAAGGGTTATCAAAACTGATAACCCGCTAAAAAAATTATAATTACCTACTATTACGCATCAATTTTTGCATATTTGGCATGACTCTCAATAAATGCACGACGGGGTGGTACATCGTCGCCCATAAGCATGGAGAAAATTCGGTCGGCCTCGGCCGCATTATCGATAGTAACCTGGCGTAGTGTGCGGTTCTCGGGATTCATAGTAGTATCCCAAAGCTGCTCAGCGTTCATTTCACCAAGACCTTTGTATCGTTGAATATGCAGGTTACTTTCAGAGCCTCCTCCCCATTCGTGAACCAGTTTAACTCGCTGTTCTTCGTTCCAGCAATACTGCTGATTTTTTCCTTTTCGTATTAAATATAACGGCGGAGTAGCAATATAAAGGTGGCCGTTTTTCAGTAAATCTTGCATAAAACGGAAAAAGAACGTCATAATCAGCGTGTCGATGTGGCTACCGTCCACGTCAGCATCCGTCATGATAATTACTTTGTGGTAACGCAGTTTTTCAAGATTCAGGGCTTTGGAATCTTCTTCGGTTCCAATGGTAACCCCGAGGGCCGTAAATATGTTCTTTATTTCTTCGCTTTCGAAAACCTTGTGGTGCATGGCTTTTTCAACGTTCAGTATCTTACCGCGAAGGGGAAGAATGGCCTGAAATTTACGGTCGCGGCCTTGTTTAGCTGTTCCCCCTGCCGAATCTCCCTCAACCAGGTAAATCTCGCAATTGGCTGGATCTTTATCGGAACAGTCGGCCAGTTTTCCGGGCAATCCGCCACCAGTCATTACCGATTTACGCTGCACCATTTCGCGAGCTTTGCGTGCTGCATGACGTGCCTGAGCAGCCAGAATTACTTTTTGTACAATAGCCCGGGCATCTTTTGGATTTTCTTCGAGATAATTGGTTAGCATGGTGCTCACTGCCTGATCGACCACCAAACTAATGTCAGAGTTACCCAATTTGGTTTTTGTTTGCCCTTCGAACTGGGGTTCGGCCACTTTTACAGAAATAACTGCAGTCAATCCTTCGCGGAAATCGTCGCCGCTAATATCAAATTTCAATTTGGTCAGCATGCCCGATTTATCGGCCCAGGTTTTAAGGGTACGGGTTAAGCCCCTTCGGAAACCGGTTAAATGCGTACCCCCTTCAATGGTATTGATGTTGTTAACATACGAATGAATGTTCTCGGTAAACGAGTTGTTGTATTGCATGGCAATCTCAACAGGAACATCGTTTTTTTCGGTTGAAATATGAATGGGGTTCTCAATGAGTTTCTCACGTGTTCCATCCAAATAATCAACGAATTCGCTTAATCCGGTTTTTGAAAAGAAAGTTTCTGTTTTACAGGTTCCATCCTCATTTATTTCGCGCTTATCAATTATTATCAGGTTAATTCCCTGATTCAGGAAAGCCAGTTCGCGTAAACGTGCTGCCAGAATATCGTAATGATACTCAATGCTGTTAAATATGGTAGCATCGGGTTTGAAAGTAATGAAAGTTCCGGTTTTGTCAGATTCCCCAACAATTTGAACATTGCCCTGAGGCACGCCAATAGCATATTCCTGTACATAAATTTTACCATCGCGGTGAATTTCGGCTTTAAGGTAAGTTGAAAGAGCATTTACACACGATACACCAACCCCGTGCAAACCACCGGATACTTTGTATGAATCTTTATTGAATTTACCCCCGGCGTGCAGTACGGTCATAACTACTTCAAGTGCCGATTTTCCTTCGCCTTGATGCAGCTCTGTGGGAATACCACGTCCATCGTCTTTAACAGTTATGGAATTATCTTCGTTTATAATGACCTCAATGTTGTTGCAATGCCCGGCTAATGCTTCATCAATGGAGTTGTCAACCACTTCATAAACCAGATGATGCAGCCCTTTTACTCCGGTATCCCCAATGTACATCGAAGGGCGTTTACGAACCGCTTCTAAGCCTTCCAGAACCTGAATACTATCGGCTGAATACGCATTATTCGGACGTTTGTTGTTTTCTAAATCACTCATCTTATATTATTTTAATATAATAAATTCATTTTTAATTGCTTACACCGTAATCGATGGTTCCGGTACAAACAACCAAATATAGTGTTTTAGCGGCTTTTATTTGCTTATCGCGCAGCTTAATTTCAGGTAGTTTTTAACAAGATTTGAACAATATTTTTCCTGTTGCAACGCAGGTTTTAATTGCGATTGGTTATACCATACTTTTGAAGCAAAAATGACCAAAAGCTAGTTTGCTTTTGGTAGTTAACCCAACTACGAACCGTGCTCAATTAAAACGAATAGGTAGCTCCAAGCATTACATTAAAGCGCTGTGAGGGATAATTATGCCAGGGATAATATTTTACCGAGCTGATGTTGTTAAAATAAGCAAAAGCTGATAGGATTCTTGTTAAACGGTATTCCAAACCAATGTTTAAATCGATAATCCCTTGCAGTTCTTTTGCTACTAACTGGTTGTTTTCATCAAAGCTTCGGGCATAGCGCGATCCAATACCAAAGACATTTACATCGAGGGTTATTTTGTCTTGTATCCGGTAACGTGCATTTACACTCAAATCGAAAGTTGGTAGATGCCAGGGCTTTAATTGAGAACCCATTTCGTATTTGTACAGGTTTGTTTTTACCGAAAGCCAAAGCTTTTCGCTGGTTTTATACGACAACTCGCCCAAAAGTCGGATTCGGGTTAAGGTGTCGCCTACCGTGGTAAATTTATTTCGTAACAAGGTATTGGTATCGGTCACAAAAAAGTACATGTTATTAATTTGGGCATAATTTACCTTGGCATTAAAGGCTACTTTGGAACTAATGTTGCCTCTGAATCCAAAAGTCAGGTTTAAGCGGGTGTCGGTAGGTTTAACACTTAAGCTTTGATTGATGAACGGATTCTTTTTATACACCTTATAATAACTGTTTTCCTCGTAAGTTCCATCCAACTCAAAATAAGGAATTAAAAAGTAGTCGATAATGTTGTAATGCATGCTGATGCGCGGATAAAACTTATAATCTTCGTTAGCCTGATCGAACACCGTATGCACTCCGGCAACAATACGCCATTTATCGCCAAATGCACCCACCCAGGGACTGAAGCGGAAAAGCGCCGCGTTGGTTTTATTGCTGAGTCCGTGATTATTGATGTAGGTTAAACCCACATCGGCCCCAACAAACTCTCGTTCAAAAAAGTAATCAAGGCTCGATTTCACATGCAGTACATTCTCCCCAATGTTATTAAGTGCCATAGTGCTTTGCCAGTTGGCATCGATAAAGTAATTTACATGGGTCGAATCAAGATGGTTTGTTTCAAAACGCGCTCCCAACCGGGCTATATTCAACACCTGATGTTCCATATCATCTTTTAAAAGCGGTGCCGTGGTATTTGTTTGTTGCAACCATTCGGGATCAAAACCATAATAGTAGTTCTTGTGGTTTCCGTAAGCGGCTTCGGCTTTTAAGGTGGTATTGTTATTAAAAAAGCGGCTTGCATTAAATGATGCTCCAGCATCAGATAAGCCGGCATATACTTTCTGGTCGGCACTGTTTTTAATTTTTCCGTTCGATGAATGGTAATTCAGCAAGGCATTCCATCGCCAGTTCTCAGAACGTTTGCTGCCCAGATACACTTCGGCCATGGGTGATAAATATGAGCCAAAACCCGCTTTTGCATAACCATAATAGAGCTTCGATAAGGGTTCGCTGATTAAACGGGCGGCATTTATGGGACTTGGTGAAAAACTAGTGGCATGTTGAACCGGGGCTATTTCGTATTCGAACCGGGCATCAACTTTTATGGTATCAACAATTTTGGGCAATTCGCTTATCTTAAAGGCGTCGCTAATAACTGGTTCGTAAGGTTTAACCACTCTTACTTCCTGATTCATCGATTCCTGAGCCTGAATGGTGGTAATCAGTGCAACGCTTAAGATAAGGTATGTAATTAACCGCTTCATTAATTCAATTTATTTGGTGTTTTTATTTTTCTATTCATTCTCAACCAAGCTTTTTAGTTGGTGTGGTTCAACCCATCGTTGGTTTTGTCCTTTTCAATAAACTGTTCGTTTTCTTTTTTAACAATAACAGACAGCTTTTCCCTGGCCTCCTCAACAATTCCATCGCTGCTTTCTTTATAATTATCAATCACGCTCTGCAAATTGGCTTTTGCCATAAATCCATCGTCTTTTTTCAGGTAAATATCCGAAAGCAAAATAAAGGCTTTCGCCAGCCAATACTGATGCGGAGTTCCCATGGAAATAAACTCCATAATGGTATTTTCCGCTTCATCGAGTTGATTCTGCTTATAAAGTATTTCAGCAACCCGGTATTTTCCTTCGGCACCTTCCTGGTTTTTAACATCGAGAGCCAGAATGCGGAATTCGGTAATTGACGGATCCAAAAGATTTTGTGCCTTAAACGATTTCCCCATAATCAAACGGGCCTCGCGTACCTCCTCTTCCGATACTTTATCGGTCATAATAACCCGTCGTGCTGATTCAATGGCTTGGTCATAATCCTTCAGCCGGAAGGCTGTATGCATTTGACCTTTGCGGGCCACCAGCAAGTTCGATTTTACTTCGGCCTGGTTTTCCAGTTTCTTAAATAAAGCAAAAGCCAGTGAGTCGGCACCTTTTTGCTGATACAATTGGGCTGCATTTAATAAAGAAGGCTCTGTAAAAATATTCTTGGCCCGGTCAATCACATACTGAAAATCAATCAGTGCCGAATCGTTGTTTTGTGTCCGATTGTAACTATCGCCCCGATAATAGCGGGCATTCAACACAAAACGACCGTTGGCATATTGATCCAGGTAATCGGTAAATAAATTTTTAGCAAGCTTCCATTTTCCACTCATGTAGATTTTTTCAGCGGCCAGGTATGTTAAGGAATCCTTTTCGCTAACACTGATGTTTCCTGCTCCGCCATAAGTTTCGGCAAAAGCAACATACTCGTTTACGCGATTCAAATCGACATAGATGTTTTTTATTCCCAATAAGGCATCGTTGGCTTCGGCCGTACCCTGAAACCGGGTAACCACCTGTTTATAACTATCGAGTGCCAGTTCAGGCTTATCGGCACCATAATACAAAAGCCCCAGTTGCAGCAAACTTTTAACCACATACGAGCTGTTTGGGTAGCTTTGAACCAAAAGATTAAAATCGGCCAGTGCCTTTTGTACCGAATCCAGAGCAACATAGCTTCGTCCGCGCTCAAATAAAGCATCGGCTGCATAAGTCGATAATGGTTTTTCAACTAACAAAGTGCTTAGTGTGCTAATTTTTGATGCATATTGCTTTATTAAGCCAAAAGAAAAACCTTTTTGGAATAAAGCATAATCCACATCAAAGGTATCGAGTTTAACGGCCATATCGTAGTATTCAACCGCATCGATGTACTGGCGGGTAACAAAATAACTATCGGCAATGCGGATAAAGGCATCGCCCCGTTTTAGCATCTGGGTTTTGGCGGCATTGTCGGTGTATTTGCGGAACCACGAGATGGCTTGTTTGTAATTCTTTAGCTTAAAGTAGCAATAACCCATGTTGTAATAGGTCTGGTGGTATTCGTTGAGCAGGTAAGCGCCGGGAGTCAACAGAAACTGATTGTAGCTTTCGGCTGCTTCCTGATACCTCTCAAGCCGGTAAAGGGCTTCAGCTTTCCAGTAAATGGCCAGCGAGTGCATCTTTTTATCGAAAGCCCGTTCGCCCAGCGATAATTCAAAAGCAGCCAATGCGCCTGAAAACTGAAGGTTATTGAAAAGCTCCAAGCCACGGAAAAAAGCCACCCGCTGGTGCGCTGCCATCATCTCGGGCGATTTTACCTTAATCTTATTCAGCGAAGCCAACGCTTCTTTGTAATTTCGTGAACTCAGGTAAACCTTTACCAGGTAGCCGTAAGCTTCGTCGTGGTGAATGGAATTGGGATAGGTAGTAATGTAATCGTAAAAGGCCGTGATGGTTTCGTTAAAAGGCGAATACGAAAGTTCGTACGATAATTTGGCGTAATTAAGCAGCGATATTTCCTTTACCTCTTTGTTAAAATCAAGTTTCGAAGCTGCTTCAAAGGCCATACGTGCCTGCTCTTTGCGATCGAGTTTCAGGTTGCAATCGGCCATGTGAAAAAAGGCATTCTGGGTCAGACCGTCTTCCACATTGGTAATGTTTGACAGTGTTGCCATAGCCTGCTCATAATTCTGAGTCATGTAATAGGCATAACCCAGCTGATACATATCGTCGCGGGTGTAGGTGTCGGCTTTCTTTTTATAAATCTCGAGGTATTCCAGGGCTTGCTGAAATTCTTTCCGGGCGTAAAAAGCCTCGCCCACCAGGCGGGCAATTTCATCTTCGCGTTTGGTATCGGTCTGGGTCAGTAATTCGGTTCCCAGCTCAAGTACTTTATCGGTTTTGCCTTGCAGGTAATAAATCTGCACCAAATAATACGGAACCAGCGGTGCAAAAGTGGGATCGTCGTTCAGCTTAGTGAATCCGTTCAGGGCGGTCTCGTAGTTTTTATCGAGATAAGCTACATGGGCATAGAAATACTGCGCCGGAGCCGTAAATTTGCTGTCCTTGTTTAAAAGCTCATAAAACATTTTTGCCGATGCCGTTAAATCATCGGTTTTAAAATAGCTATAGCCCCGTTTAAAATAGTATTCGTTGAGCTGGTCGCGGGTAAGGTTCTGTTTCCAGACTTTATCGAAATAAAAAAGTGCTTCATCGTATTTGCGTTTGCGGTATTTGTAAAGGCCCATCTCAAAATAAGCCACCCGCGTGCGCGGACTTTCGGGATAATTGGCAATAAAACGGGCTATCAGGTATTCGGCATCGTTATTAAACAGTTCGATGGAACAAAGGGCCCGGTAGTATTCGGCATCGGCTTTAATATCGGTATGTTCGTTTCCGTAATAGGCAATTACCTTATCGAACAGGTCCATGGCCTGGGCGTAGCGTTCCTTCTCAAACAGCTCAACGCCCAGTTTATAGGTATAATCCTCGTCGGTAAACAAGAGGGTTTTTTGAGCCGAAATCGTACCCGAAAAAACCATCAAAACAAGAATCAGTAATTTAATTCGCAGCAACTTGTAGGTCATTCTGTTTATTTTTAATAATTGGGTAAAGGTAACAAAGAAAACGCCAGGACTTACGCCCATTAAGTGCTTGTTTTCAACAAAGCATTGTTTATTACTTTGGCTAGCCCCATACAGTTTTAGAAACGATAAATTGAGGGTTTATTGTATGCGGTTAGACTTTTAGATTTTAGAAATTAGACCTGAGACCGCAAGTAGCCAGCAGTCTTCAGTTGGCAGTTCACAGCCAAAGCAATGAACAATTGACAATGAGCAATGAACTATGAGTAATGAACAATGAACAATGAGTAATGAGTAATGAGTAATGTGTAATGAGTAATGAGTAATTAATAATGAAAAGTGAAGAGTGAAAAATGAAGCGTTGGCAGTTCCGCGCTCCGTATTCCTTTTTATCCAGTGATGTTGTGATTCTGTAATTCTGTGATCCTGTAATTCAGAAACGAGAAACCTGCAAGCAGTAACCAGTCTTCAGCCTACAGGCAGCAGTTCGCAGTTGGCAGTTCACAGCCAAAGCAATGAACAATTGACAATGAGCAATGAACAATGGGCAATGAACAATGAGCAATGAACAATTAACAATTAACAATTAACAATAAAGCAATAGAACAATAGAACAATATTTTTACATTTGTAGCATTAAGCAATGCACCGATACGATTATGACCAAAGCAAACACGATTATTCAATTAAAGAATGCCACCATTGCGCATCCCGACAATGTGGTGCTGACCAATATAGATTTTGAAGTAAGCCGGGGCGAATTTGTTTACCTGATTGGCCGCACGGGAAGCGGAAAAAGCTCCTTATTAAAAACATTTTATGCCGAATTGCCTTTGCTCAGGGGTGAAGGAATGGTTGCCGGATATGATTTGAAGAAACTAAAGACCCGACAGGTTCCCTACCTGCGTCGTAATTTGGGCATTGTTTTTCAGGATTTTCAATTGCTCACCGATCGCTCGGTTTATGAAAACCTGCTGTTTGTGCTCAAAGCCACCGGATGGAAAAAGAAAGCCGACATGCACAAGCGGATAACCGAAGTTCTTGAAAAGGTGGGGCTGGGTTATAAAGAATATAAGATGCCACACGAACTATCGGGTGGTGAGCAGCAACGGGTGGTCATTGCCCGTGCCCTGCTTAATAATCCCGATTTAATTCTGGCCGATGAACCGACCGGAAACCTCGATCCGGAATCATCGGAAGGATTGCTCCGTCTGCTGCTTGAGATAAGCAACAACGGACAGGCCGTGGTGTTTGCCACCCACGACTATAACCTGTTGAATAAATTCCCCGCACGGATAGTTGAATGTAAAGACAGCAAATTAATTGAATACAACAATCAACTTGCCGCGCAGCCGGATGAGGATATACCGCAAACCCCTGATGAGGAAATAGAACTGCTGTAACCGGCGTTATTGACTTGTTAAGCCCTACAGGCATTTTTTTCGTTTAAAAACAAATGCTTATATTCACAAAATCATAAAAACCTACAAGCATGAAAGTAAAAACGATACTCCTGGTCCTCAGTGTTCTTCTTTCGGGAAGCCTGCTGGCACAGAATTTAAAGGTGGGCGACAAAGCTCCGGAAATCGTGTTAAATTCGTTAAATGGCGAGGAATTTAAGCTATCGGGCTTAAATGGCCAAATGGTGTTGATTGATTTTTGGGCATCGTGGTGTGTACCCTGTCGCAGAGAAAACCCGAATTTAATAGCAGCATATAATAAGTATAAAGATGCCGAGTTTAAAAATGGCAAAGGCTTTACCATCCTAAGCGTGTCGTTGGATATGAAAGCCGACAAATGGGCTGCTGCCATTAAAGAAGATAATATGCTATGGCCCCATCACATCAGCGATTTAAAAGGATGGCTCAGTCCGGTTTCAAAAGAATACCAGGTGAAGAGCATTCCGGCCAGTTTTTTAATCGATGGCGAGGGAACTATTGTTGCCATGAACCTTAGGGGTGATGCTTTGGAAAAAGAATTGCGCAAACAGAAAAAGGGATTGTTTGGCTTCTGAAGGATATTTTAGGATGAAAAGTCTATAAACAAAAAAGAGGCGATCCCAAAAGTGACCGCCTCTTTTTTTTATTTCATTCTTATTAATTCCGGCACAAAACAGCTTCGGCATGAAGCTTATCGAGAATTGACTTTGCCTGTTCTGATATAGTCCTATTTACAGCAGCAAAATCGATTGATTTCTTTGTTGAACAACCTTCCATGGCCAAAATTGCATTGACCAAATCTTCCGGTATTTGTGTGCAGTCGCCATTGGGACATTCGTACTCAACGCCATTTAATACCCAGTGGTCGTCAACACCGTCGATGGTGCAAATCTCAGGCATTACCGGAACAGTACAACCGTAATCGGGACCCACATCGCCCAATTCACTGGAGCATAAATCCTCGTCGGTAGTTTCGCAGGCTGTAAAAGCAAAGCCTACTACCATTAACATTGTAAAAAAACGTTTGGTTCCTTTTTTCATAATTGTTTATGTTTAATTAATTAATGCAACATGCGATATACAAAATTAGCAAAAAAAAATTTGCGCTTGTTTTGTTAATTATCCCTGGCCGGAATATTTCCATATTCGGCAGAAATAATGTGCTTAAATTGTTCAAAACTAAGATAACCCACATACATTCTATTATTAATCACAAAGGTTGGGGTGCCCTTAAACCGGTTGGCAATAAAGATTTTTCTTATATCGTCGAGGTACTGCTCTACCGACCCACTGTAAAAGCATTCGGCAAACAGGGAATTTCGCTGAACATACTCCTCAATCAACTCGTCGAATGATTGGGAAAAAACCACCTCAGATTCAACAAGCAATAAATCGTGCATGGGTTGGTATTGTCCATGCTTATTCAGGCATATCGCCGATTTATAGGCATTAACTATCCGGGCCTGGGTAGAAAAAAATACCGGTTTCAATACCAGTTGTATTTTTCGGGTATCAATAAACTCCTGTTTAATGTCGGGATAAGCTTCAATAAAAAATTTGCGGCAATGGGAACAAAAATAATCGAAAAACAGATACACCTGAATTGGTGCTTCTTCGGCACCAAAGACTATATCAAAAGCTTCTTTGGTTACCGTTTTCACTACCTCAGGGGCTTTTGGTTTTATGTGCCAATAAATGACTCCGGCTATCACCAAAACAACTGCTATTGCTGCTATCAAAACTATTTGTCTTTTATTCATGCCTCAAAATATCAAAACCAATGCATTAAAATAGACTAATTATTACCCGTTTGGGTTTTTTCCTCTTTTTGTACGCGGTTTAAATCGGTGCTAAAGTTTACCAGCCTCGGATCGAATAATAAGTTTAAGAATGAATTTTGACGGGTAATTGTTTTTTTCATCTTTTCCTTTAGCTTATCGTTATCGAAACCATTCTTTTTTTCATCACCCACCTTCATCGAAACCAGGTTTATTCCGCTTCGCTCCACGGTTCCACCATCCTTTTTATTTTGTTTGGCCTGTTCTTCCATTAGTTTCTTCGATTTACCAGTCAGCACATCGCCCAAATGCAGGGTTATATGGTATTCATAATCCTCGCCCATACTCTGCATAGCCGATGCCGATAAATCGAGCGCATTGCTTACCACATCGGTTTGCGGAATGTAAATCTTGTCGTTCAACATAAACAAACTGGTTTTAAGCGTATTGAAATCCATTTGCGCCAGCTCACGCAGCCCGCCAAAGGCTTTCATACTTTCCGATAACTCAACCAAAGGTGGGTAATCGTAAACTTTTCCATTTTCGAGTGTAAAATGCCCTTTGGCTCTTATGCGGTTAGTGGGAAAGGTATCGCCCACCATAAAGGCCCGGGCATGAAACTCGCTGGTTAAAATACCGCTCAGGTTATCGCTGGTAATGAGCGTGTCGCCGGTATAAGCCACAAAATTATCGTTCACAACCAACAGTTTATTTACATCGAGTTTTTCAATCACATTTTTTATATCGGCTTTTGGTTCCGCCCAATTCCGGGCATCAAGCATTACCGATGTATTAATTAATCCTCCGCAGGTAATAAATTTAAACTGATCGATCACATAAAGGCTGTCGGAAATGCGGAAAAGCGCTGAGATATTTTCCAGAATGTTCTTTTCATAAATCACCTTATCGACCGACAGACTGCCACGGATTAACATATGGGGTAATCCCATAGCCTGAAAATCGGGTATCAGACCGGTTGAAGAATCGGCAGGTTCAACTTCCTGTGCGGCCAATAATTTTAATGAATCGGCAGTAGCCAGCGAATCGCGCAGTTGTGCTAAAGCGGCTGCACTTACATTCATTTTACCCGAAATGGTTTTTGGTTCCGGCTCAGGTTCGGGCACTGCTTCTTCTCCCATAAAAGGCAACAAAGCCGCATAATCAATGGTACCCAGATGCAGTTTGGTTTGTACAATCAGCTCTACATCGCGGCGTTCCTGAATAAAGGCTTTGTAAAGGTTCCAAACCTGGGTGGAATCGACCAGAAAATCGATACCTACAGCTGAACCGCCTAATTTATTTACCCTTAAGGTATCGTCGCTGAGCGTAACCTGACCCGAAAAATTATTAACCCGGGTAAGCTCATCGGGCAGTTCCACATTGATGTTACTAAAGCCCAGAGCAAAACTGCTGTTTTCAAAAGCCAAAGCCGGAGCCTGGGTTTCGATGGAATCGAGATTAAGAGTTCCGGCACTTTTCATATTAAAGGTTACTCCACCCGACAAATGATTTAATAAAGTATCGGGCATCATGGTAAATACTTCGGCCAGGTTCAGCATGATTTTGCCATTAAATCGATAGCTTGGATGATCCAGGTTTTTCAGGTAGGCTGCAACCGAAACAGAACTGCTGTCGGTTTCCAGATGGAAGCGCTTTACATCAACAGCCAGTTTATCGAGACGATTCACACTGCCTTTAAAATACGTATCAAGTCCGGTATTCTTAAGATTCACCTTGTATTCAGGCACACTCACATGCAGGTTTTTAACCTGAAAACGACCCGGAGTATAAATCATCTGTCCGCCAAAGTTTTTTACCGAAAGACTCGAATCCATTACCACATTAAAGTTTTGGAACTGTACCGATGCGGATGAATTCATCAAGGCATAATCGGTAAAAGCATCGGTAATGGAATCGGGCAACTGGCCGCGGGTTTTTAAGTCGGCCAGTACTACCCCATTGATTGATTTCAACAGGGAATCGGGAATAAATGAGGCAAAATCGGCCACATTTATTTTCAGTTTTGTGGACACTTCGTAAGCCGGATGATCAATATCGACCAAGGTAAACGCCAAATCAACGCTGCTTGACCCAGTTTCCACATGAATGTTTTTAAACTGAACGCTGGTGGTTTTATTGGTAGCCAGCAAACCATTGGTCAGGCTACCGGCAAACGACAGGTTTTTAAGTTCGGGGTATTCGGTGGTGCGCACAGCCCCATCATTCATATACAAATTAACCGAAACCTGGGGAAGCAGGGAATCGATGTAGTTTCCTTTGGCTGTTCCATCAAAACTGATGACTCCCGCAACTTTTTTCACACCAAACTCCTCGAGCATTTCAGCCGGGGCATATTTTATCAGCTCAGCCAAATCAATTTTTTTTGCATTAAAGGCCAAATCGGTGGTAATGGTGTCGCGTACCAACGCTGTCCCATTCAGCTCAAATTCAAGGCCATCGGTAACAAACTGCAATTGGCTGATGGTAGCCAAATCGTTCCGGTAATCCACGTCGAAACGTAGTTCAGCTTCTTTCATTAAATGCAGGTTGGTTCCATCGAAAGCGCTGTTATTTAAAACAATGTTTCCTTCGACAGTTGCACTGTAAGCATCACCCAGGGCCCGGGCACTCATTTTAAGTCGTGGAATACCTACCTGTGCTTTGGCTTTTAACGAGGCATCGTCGTAATTCAGTACAATATTCTTTAAGGTCAATTCTTTCAGGGTAATATTTAAGGGAGTCGAAGGTGTGGTATCGGTTTCCGGTTCTTCGGCCACTGCCGTGGTATCCATCAAAAAATCGAAATTGGTTGCCCCCATCGAATCCACAGTATATTTCGCATAGGTATTGAGTAATTCTACTTTTATTATATCAATTTCTCCTTTTATCAGCGGGCGGGTTTTAACCGACACATACAATTTTCCAATACAAGCAAGCGTATCAATGGTAGTTTGCGATGAATCGTCAGGGTTTGGATACTGGTATGCACCCAGGCACACATCGTTTAATTCAATGGTGGCAAAAGGAAACTTGCGCAGCAGATTAAACGAAACATCGTTGATGGTAATTGGTGCATTGACCACCTGGCCTGCTTTCTCAACCGCTAATTTGGCTATCTTTTTTTCAGAAAGTTTGGCTACAACTATTAATAAAACAATTAAGGCAAAAAGGATGACAAAGAAGTACATCACTATCTTGAGCAGCTTTTTCATTGCTATAATTTTATACTATTAAAACTTGATATACACTAATTTAGAGTTAATTCTTTGCTGATAAACCAACACCTTAGGTGTTACTGTTTTGAATGTATGAAAGATAAACAATTTAAACGTACCGACAAAATGCTTTGATCATTGCATCCTTACAAATACTAATTTATTTAAGTGAATGGATAAACCTACTGGTTGAAAGCTTTGAGGCGTTCTGCATTTAGTTCATGGCTGGCAAACCGTGATTCCAAATCGACAAAGGGAATTATAAAACGACAGCCCTCGCGAAAGCGGCTGCAACCATAAGCTGCCTTTCCTTTTAACAAAGTTCCCTGACCGCATTTGGGGCAGCTTAATAAAGGTTTGGCATCATTATTTGTTTCAGTAAGCTTTGGTGGTTTTTCAAATTCAGCTTCAAGTAGTAAATCATTATTCAAGCTTAAAACTCCTTTTGTTTTTTCACCATTAACCACAAAGCCACTGATTTGGCCGGTGCGCTTTTTACTTAAAAGGGTCTCCATTTGTTTGTCGGTAAGTTTCTTTCCAAACTGTTCAAAAGGCACCACAAACTGGCAACCTGCTTTGAATTCGGAACAGCCATAAGCCGTTTTCCCTTTTAACATGGTTCCCTTGCCACATTTGGGACAAGTTATTGAATTTTTCGTTTCCTGTTTCCCTTTTTCTAATTTCCGTTCTCCGTTTTCCGCTTTCCGTTTTCCGCTTTCTTCTTTTTCTTCTTCAATAGTAATGGCCTGCCTTCGCTCCTGCTTTACCTCTTTCACCAAATCGCTTACCATTAATTTCATTTCATCCAGAAAGTTTTTGGCATCGTACTCCCCGTTTTCAATCTGGCGGAGTTTTTTTTCCCACATACCGGTCAATTCAACGGACTTGAGCAAATCGTTCCGAATAGTTTCAATCAATTGAATACCCGTAATGGTTGGCACCAGATTCTTGCGTTCACGGCTTACATATTTGCGCTTAAAAAGAGTCTCAATGATATTTGCCCGGGTACTGGGGCGCCCAATACCGTTTTCTTTCATCAGCTCGCTCAGCTCTTCATCGTCGACCTGCTTGCCGGCAGTTTCCATAGCACGCAGCAAGGTAGCTTCAGTATAGGGTTTGGGTGGCTGGGTTTGTTTTTCCTGTAAATCGGGTGTGTGTGGTCCGCGTTCGCCCTTTACAAACTCAGGCATCAACTGGCCCTCATCGTCCGTTTGGTTCTCGTTTTCCTTTTTAGGATACAATTCGCGCCAGCCCGGTTCCACAATAACTTTTCCGGTGGCTTTAAATTCCACACCTGCCGTTTCGCCAATAACTGTGGTATTTGAAACCACACAATCGGGATAAAAGGCTGCAATAAACCTGCGGGCAATGGTGTCGTACACCTGCTTTTCCTGATAAACAAGGCCTGAAGGCATTATTCCTGTTGGGATAATGGCATGGTGATCGGTAATTTTCTTATCGTCGAAAACCTTTTTTGTTTTGCGAATGGGTTCTGAAAGCAGCGATTTAATAAAATTCTCGTAGGGTGTTAACTTCTCCAGAATGCCTTTAATTTTGGCGTGCATGGCATTGGGCAAAAAGGTGGTATCGACCCGCGGATAAGTTACCAGATTTCGTTCGTAGAGTTTTTGAATGTGTTGCAGGGTTTCGTCGGCCGTAAAGCCAAAATTTTTGTTACACTCCACCTGAAGTGAGGTTAAATCGAAGAGTTTTGGAGGCGCTTCATTTCCCTTTTTTCGGGTAAACGAAAGAATCTCAAATTCCTCTTCCTTAATTTTTTCCAAAAAGGCTTCTGCATCTTCTTTAATCTGAAAACGGCCTTGTGTAGCATTAAAAACTACTTCGCGATACGTAGTTTTCAATTCCCAAAAGGGTTCCGAAACAAATTCGGCAATTTCCTTGTGACGCTTTACAATAAGTGCAAGCGTTGGTGTTTGTACCCGACCGATGGATAATACACCTTTTCCGTTGGCGTATTTCAGGGTGTACAAACGGGTGGCATTCATTCCCAGCAACCAATCGCCAATGCTACGCGCATTTCCGGCTGCGTAAAGCAAATCAAAATCGGAACCTACCATCAGTTTTTCAAAACCTTCTTTAATGGCTTCATCGGTTAACGATGATATCCAGAGCCTTTTAAGTGGTTTCTTACAGTTTGCTTTGGTAAGCACCCACCGTTGAATCAATTCTCCTTCGATACCCGCATCACCGCAGTTTATAACTTCGTCGCAGGACTGACTCAGTTTTTCGATGGTAGCAAACTGTTTTTTTACCCCGTCGTTATCAATCACTTTAATTCCAAACCGTTCGGGTATCATGGGCAGGGAATCGAATCGCCAGCTTTTCCATTGAGCAAAATAATCGTGGGGTTCCTTTAGTGTGCATAAGTGGCCAAAAGTCCAGCTTACCTGATAGCCGTTTCCTTCAAAATAGCCATCGCGACGTTGGTTTGCTCCAACAATACGGGCAATTTCTTTGGCAACACTGGGTTTTTCGGCAATGCAGAGTTTCATAAATTATTAGCCACGAATGAACACGAATTGTAAATTCTAAGTAATTGAGTCCAAATTTTGGCTAAAAATAACTTTTGAAATATACGGATGCAAATGGAGTTATTAACAATTAAAGATTACTGCTTTCCAGGTCTTGCAGTATATAGATAGCATCAGTAGTTTAACTATATTTATTAATCAAACGTGCCAAATGCAAATCAAGGGCTTTGTCCATAATTCCCCCATGATAACAAATAATTCTGTTTGGTTTCAAAGCTTTTATTTTTTCAATCGACTTTATCGCTTGTTTTATATCAAGGGTGAATTGGGGATTCGCCAAATTAAAAGTACCATTTTCAATTATCAAAGCATCTCCTGCCACTACTATGCGTTCTTTTTCATAAAACAAGGAAATATGACCTTTGGTATGTCCGGGAGTATGAACCACCCGTATTTGGTTTTCAATTATATCTCCATCATGTAATGCAAAATCAACGTTAAATCGTTGCCGGTTTTTTAATTTTTGAATAAATTCCGAGGCCCAGGCTTTATATTCATCAGGCACACTATCGAAACTCATTTCAGCCTGAACTAAACGCTCCGATTTTACTTTACCGGATACAGCATTTTGTTCGATTACACCGGTATAAACCTTTACCTCGGGATGTTTTGTTTTTATACCTTTTAACCCGCCCAAGTGATCGTGATCATCGTGGGTTATGATTACTCCACTTATGTTGTTGATTTTAATTCCTAGGGTGTTTAGTTCCGATTCAAACACATCAATTGTTTCCTCGTATCCGCAATCCACAAGAAAAACACGATTTTTATTTTGAATAACTACAGGAAATATCACTTCTTGTTTTCCATCCAGAAATTTTTCAATCCGTAATACACTTATTTTCATACACTTTAAATAATCTTCTGTCAACACCTTTCCTTTTCACCATTCGGCAAAGCAAGGTGAAAAAAAGCTGTCAATTTTTAATTAACCTAGCAACCAATATCCCGTTAAACCTTTTTTTGCTCTGCAAATATTCACTTAAAGGAAGTTCGGAAATAACTACCTTTCCCAATTCCGATGAAGCATGGCACAGGTGCAACCGACCATTTACACGGATGGCAATACCGGTGTGAGCCACGTCTAATCCTTTAATGGAAGTAGTAAGCGCAATAATATCGCCTGCCTGAATTTTGTTTTCAACAACTTCGAGTTGTTCTTTGCTTATATACTTCAGGTTGCTTTTTGAAACTACTGTTTCAACAGATTTAATTTCAGCCAGTAAGGTGCTATTGGTTGCAAAGCGGTTTGTATTCCAGTTTCGTGAAATAATATCCACTTTTGTATCTAAATCAGCCCTTCCGATTTGATTGCTTACAAGCTCCAAAATTCCTTTTTGCTGGTTATCGGTAAGCCATTCGCTGAAATAGTGTAAACGTGATGCATAACCATCAAAGTTGCCATTTCTATAGCGTAAATGCAATAAATGTTGTGCAAAAGCGGGATTCGACAACTCTCCTGATTTTATGGTTAGCGACATTGCCAACACATTCTCAACATAAGTTACACAATCGAAACCTTTCAGGTTGATTACTAATTTTTCAACAGAATCCTGATCAAGGGTATTGGCCACATAAGGCGTTTCCAAAAACAGTTCGGCAAGCTGCATTTCAATTTCGGCCAAACTTTTTTGTTGCCAGTTTCCATTTTTGGCCTTTTGCCAGACTTCTGCCAGTTTTAAACTATCCGATGCAGCTATATTAAATGCAATCGGAGTTTCGTCCTCTTTAATTGAATTATCAGCCTTATTTCCAGCACACGAAACCAGTAGTAAAGCAGTAAATAGTATAAGCATTCTATTCATTTACTTTTGTTTTTAGCATTCAATAATACAGCGAATTATTAATAATTTTATTGCATTTAAAAAAAAATTAAGACAAAGAAAATCACTAAAATCAAGAGTTTTTAAGGAAATGCCAATTAATAATTTAACAAAAATGCGATAGTTTACTTGCACATTAAAATAATTCCCCTACTTTTGCTTTCGTAATTAAACAAAAGAAACATGTATTTAAATCTACATCACCACCATCATCATTTTATTCACGCTCAAAAGGCGCAGAACTGATGGTGCTGTAGATATAATTAAAACGATATAAACAGAAGGCTCGCAGGAATGCGGGCCTTTTTTCGTTTAGCCAAACCAGTAACAAACCCCGCAATTGCGGAAATAAAAACACAAAATGGAAACAGTATTACGAATTGCCGTACAAAAAAGCGGTCGCTTAAGTGAAAAAACACAGGAACTACTCCGACAATGTGGCCTGGATTTTAATTCAGGAATCAGCCAGTTAAAAATCAGGGCTACTAATTTTCCGTTGGAAGTACTATTCCTTCGCGACGATGATATTCCCGGTTATGTAGCCGACGGCGTTGCCGACATTGGCGTGGTAGGCGAAAATGTGGTTGATGAAAAAATGGTAACCGTAGATACCGTTCACCGCCTGGGCTTTGCCAAATGTCGCTTGTCCATTGCTATTCCACGACGTTTTGAATACACCGGAACTGAATTTCTCGCTGGCAAACGCATTGCCACCTCGTATCCCAACATATTGAAAATGTTTTTGAACGAAAAAGGTGTTTCGGCCGAAGTAAGCGAAATTAGTGGTTCGGTTGAAATTGCTCCGGCCATTGGTTTAACCGATGCCATTTGCGATATTGTTAGTACCGGAAGTACTTTATTGGCTAACGGATTGAAAGAAGTGGAATCGTTTTATAAATCAGAAGCCATTCTGATTGCCACACCGGGAATGAACGGAGCCAAAAAACCGCTGCTCGATAAGCTGGTTTTCAGGATTAAAGCGGTTCAGAAAGCCAAACGAAACAAGTACATCATTCTAAACGCGCCGAATAATAAAATCGAGGAAATCTCAAAAATACTTCCCGGAATGAAAAGTCCGACTGTAACCCCATTGGCTTTGGAAGGCTGGAGTGCTTTGTATTCGGTAGTGGCCGAAGATGAGTTCTGGGAAATTTGTGAAAAACTACATGAAGCAGGTGCCGAAGGTATTTTGGTAGTCCCTATTGAGAAAATGATTTATTAATAGCATACGATGAAGAAATTTATAAACCCACCGGAACAAAGCTGGCGCGAATTAATTAGCCGACCGGTATTTGACAACAGCCAGTTGATTCCAAAGGTTCAGGCAATACTCGATGAAGTGAAACTCAACGGCGACAAAGCGCTAAAAGCTTTTTCCAGTAAGTTTGACCAGATTGAAATCGACCAACTTAAAGTAAGTGATCCGGAATTTAACCTGGCACTTGAAACCATTTCTATGGAATTAAAAACAGCCATTCATACGGCTGCTGCAAATATCGAAAAATTCCACATCGATCAATTGCCCAGGCTAATACGGACTGAAACCATGCCCGGTGTGGAATGCTGGCAAAAAAGCGTTCCCATTAACCGGGTAGGTTTGTACATTCCCGGGGGTACAGCCCCCTTGTTTTCTACGGTATTGATGCTGGCTATTCCTGCGCGGATTGCCCAGTGCCCCGAAATTATTCTGTGCACACCACCTGATAAAAACGGGAAAATTGATACGACAATCCTTTATGCCGCGCGACTTTGTGGGGTTACCAAAGTATTTAAGGTTGGCGGGGCACAGGCAATTGCTGCTATGGCTTTTGGCACAGAAAGCATTCCCAGGGTGGATAAGATTTTTGGTCCGGGAAATCAATACGTGACTACCGCCAAACAATTGGTTTCGTCACAGGGAATTGCCATTGATTTGCCTGCAGGTCCTTCTGAAGTTATGGTAGTAGTTGATAAAGAAACCCCGGCTGCTTTTGCAGCTGCCGATTTGCTTTCGCAAGCCGAACACGGAATCGACAGTCAGGTAATTTTGCTGAGCCAATATCCTGAAAAATTAAAGGAAATTGAAGCAGAAACCTTAAAACAGTTGGAACAACTTCCCCGAAAGGAACTGGCAGCAAAAGCATTGGAAAACTCCCGCTTTATATGCTTTAACGACTTTAATAAATGTGTTGCTTTTATGAATGCCTACGCGCCCGAACACTTAATTTTAGCTGTAGCTGAACCAAAACTTTGGGCTAACAGGGTAACTCAGGCCGGTTCGGTGTTTATGGGGTATTATACGCCTGAAAGTGCCGGCGATTATGCTTCGGGAACCAACCACACCCTGCCCACCAACGGATTTGCCAATGCTTACAGTGGCGTCAATATGGATAGTTACCTAAAGAAAATTACGTTTCAGGAAATAACACCCAGGGGATTAAAAAACATCGGGAAAACCATTGAAGTTATGGCAGAAGCCGAACAATTATTTGCCCATAAGAATGCAGTAACTATTCGATTAAATGCTTTATAGAAATTAATAAAGTGATGCTGAAGCACCGTAAAGCAGTGAATCAGATATCTGAATTACAAGAATACAGAATCACAAACGAACTGGATTACAGAATCACAGGAAAACAGAATCACAGAAAAAACAGAACACATGAATACTTTTGATATAGATAAACTGGTGCGGCCCAATGTCCGCGAAATGGCCCCCTACTCCTCGGCCCGCGATGAGTTTGAAGGCGAAGCTCAGATATATCTTGATGCCAATGAAAATTCGCTGGGATCGGTAAGTAACGAATTGTTCAATCGCTATCCCGATCCGCGGCAAAATGCACTTCGTATTGAAGTTGCAAAACTAAAAGGCATCGAAGCAGAACA
The DNA here is from genome assembly GCA_050251815.1 of Salinivirgaceae bacterium. Classification (GTDB taxonomy): domain Bacteria; phylum Bacteroidota; class Bacteroidia; order Bacteroidales; family SZUA-534; genus GWE2-40-63. The sequence continues at coordinate 68,124 of JBFWMB010000013.1, forward strand.
ACTATTTTTTGGAAATGGCAGCGACGAACCCATTGATTTGTTGTACCGTGCTTTTTGCCAGCCACAAAAAGACCGTGCATTGATTTTTCCGCCCACCTACGGCATGTATAAAGTACAGGCAAACATAAACGACACTCCCGTTGACGAAATTCCTTTATACGACGATTTTTCGTTACCCCTGGAAAAAATTCAGGAAGTTGTTAATCCGCAAATAAAACTCATGTTTATTTGCTCACCCAACAATCCCAGTGGCAACTTAATCAGCAAGGCCAGTATTATTGATATTCTTCAGTGCTTTAAAGGCCTGGTGGTGGTTGATGAAGCCTATATCGATTTTGCTACCGGCAATGCCAGCATGGTTTCTGAAATCAATACTTATCCCAATTTAGTTGTTCTGCAAACCTTTAGTAAAGCCTGGGGCATGGCCGGTTTACGTCTGGGCATGGCTTTTGCTCAAAAACCTATAATAGACATCCTGAATAAAATCAAATATCCCTATAACATCAATCAGCTTACCCAAAAGCTTGTTTTGGATGCCTTAAGCAACGAAACAACTAAAAACCAGATAGTTCAAACACTTATTAGCGAACGTAAAAAACTGGAAAAAGAGCTGGTAAAGATTAAGGCGGTACATAAAGTTTATCCTTCGGATGCCAATTTTTTGCTGGTGCGCATCGAACAAGCCAACCTGTTTTATAAAAAACTGACTGATTCAGGAATTATCGTGCGTAACCGCAGCAACGTGGCGCTTTGCGACAATTGCCTGCGCATCACCGTAGGTACCCCCAACGAAAACCAGGCTTTAATAAAACAAATGCAGGGTATTTCACTAAAGTTACTGGTTAAAAATGAATTGTAACAATAAATCTACGATGCAAAGCATCAGCGTTTTATAAAATATAAATGATGAGCAAACAAAAAATACTATTCATCGATCGCGATGGTACTTTAATTAAAGAACCGCCTGTTGATTATCAGGTAGATTCCCTGCAAAAACTGGAATTCATACCTAAAGTAATGCGCAATCTTTACGAGTTAAGAAAAAAAAGCAGTTTCTATTTGGCATTGGTAAGCAATCAGGACGGATTGGGAACCGATTCTTTTCCTGCCGAAGTTTTTGAAGAAGCGCATCAAAAAATGCTTTCAACCTTTGCGGGCGAAGGTGTAGTGTTCGATGCGGAACACATTGATCCCTCCTTACCAGAAGAGAATTCGCCCATGCGTAAACCCGGAATTGGCATGCTAACCGGATATTTCAACGAAAAGTTTGATGTTGCCGGATCCTACGTTATTGGGGATAGAATTACCGATGTACAACTGGCAAAAAACCTGGGATGCAAAGCCATTTGGTTTAATAAATCAGAAAATAGAAGGCAACTCATCGAAAAAAATCTGGAAAAATCTTGCGTGCTTATAACGGAGGATTGGGATGAAATTACCGAGTATCTGTTAAGTCCGGTGGAGAAAATCCAGATTCAACGCAATACCAAAGAAACCAAAATCGATTTGACACTTTATCGTGGGCAAACCCAGCGGACAAATATTCAAACGGGATTAAACTTTTTTAATCACATGCTCGAACAACTGACACGGCATTCAGGATGCGGAATGGAACTCAACGTTAATGGCGATTTGGAGGTTGACGAACATCACACCATCGAAGATGTGGCCATAGCACTGGGACAAGCGTATTTGAAACTGTTGGGAGACAAACGCGGAATAAACCGCTACGGTTTTTTACTTCCCATGGATGAGAGTCTTGCCACCGTAGCCATCGATTTTTCGGGTCGTCCCTGGTTTATGTGGGAAGCCTCATTCCAACGCGAATATGTGGGTGATTTTCCCACAGAAATGGCCAAACACTTTTTTAAATCGTTTAGCGACAACGCCCAATGTAATCTGCATGTGAAAGTTACGGGTGAAAACGATCACCACAAACTCGAAGCCGTTTTTAAAGCAGTGGCCCGGGCCATTAACGATGCCATGACATTAAACAATAATCATGAATTACCGAGTACCAAAGGAATACTTTAGCTTATATAAAAAAGGATTAGGACAAGCAGCTTATAAAACAATAATACATAAAAGCCATGACAAAAATAGCCATAGTTAAATACAATGCCGGAAATATTCAATCGGTGAAGTTTGCTTTAAACCGACTCGGAATTGACCCCTTGGTAACCGATAACCCGCAACAATTAAAGGCCGCCGAAAAAGTAATTTTTCCGGGAGTTGGAGAAGCCAGCTCGGCCATGAGGTATTTGAAAGAACGTAAATTGGATTCGGTTTTAAAAGAATTGAAGCAACCTTTTCTGGGTATTTGTCTGGGCATGCAACTCATGTGCCGTCATTCCGAAGAAAATAATACCGATTGCCTGGGTATTTTTGATTTGGAGGTCAAACAATTTCCTCCGTTGGATAAGGTTCCGCATATGGGTTGGAACACCATAAACCGTTTTAATTCGCCCCTGTTAAATGGAATTAAGGAAGAGGAATACGTATATTTTGTCCACAGTTATTATGCCGAGTTGGGAACTGAAACCATTTGTGAAAGTAACTACATTGTGTCATTTACTGCCGGACTGCAAAAAGATAATTTTTACGGCTTTCAGTTTCACCCTGAAAAAAGCGGAACCATTGGAGCTACTATTTTAAAGAATTTTATCGAAATGTAATATGTAAGACTGTGATTCAGATAACCGGTAATTCGGTAAGTAATACCAGTATATACCACAACTCAGAATCACTGGATCACAGAATCACAGAATCACAACAACACAGTACACAGACTAACAGAAAAACAAAAACTATGGAAATAATCCCAGCAATAGATATCATCGACGGCAAATGCGTAAGACTTACTTATGGCGATTTTGCACAGCGAAAAGTTTATAACGAAAATCCGCTCGAAGTAGCCAAACAATTTGAACAAGCCGGAATCAAACGGTTGCATCTGGTCGATCTCGACGGAGCTAAAACTGGAAACATTATAAACTACAATGTCCTTGAAAGCATTTGCTAAAACCCCAAATTAACCGTCGATTTTGGTGGCGGAATAAACACGCAAAACGATTTAGAACGGG
>JBFWMB010000014.1:0-68310 GCA_050251815.1 Salinivirgaceae bacterium
TTTGCCATTACAGCCATTACTTACTTCATTTTGATTAAAGGAGCTAAAGGGGCTTCATTTATGTCTGACGCCACTAACGATTACATAAAACACAACACCTCACAAATATTATTTGTAAGCTTAATCGGCTGGACCATTTTAATGCAATTGTTCCACTGGTTATTTAAGACCAATGTTTTAAAGGTAATTGTATTGGTAGGTACATTTGCTTTGGCCATGGCCTTTGCCGGTAACGACCTGGTAAATTTTATCGGAGTTCCTTTGGCAGGTTTTGAATCGTTTAAACTGTTTCAGGCCAATGGAGGTAACGATATTTTGATGACTGGTTTGTCGGGGCAGGTACATACCCCAACCTTATTTTTAGTCATTGCTGGGTTGGTAATGGTAATTACTTTGTGGTTATCACGTAAAGCCCGCACGGTTACCGAAACTGAATTAAACTTAAGTCGTCAGGATGAAGGTTACGAACGTTTTGGTTCTTCATTTATGGCACGCATGATAGTTGGCCGTTCCATCGCCGCAGGTACTTTCTTTGGAAACTTGATCCCGGCAGTTGTTCGCGAAGGCATTAAAAAACGTTTCAATCAGGAAGAAATTCAGAAGAAAATTAAAAAGCAGGAAAACCCACCCATGTTCGACCTGGTTCGGGCATCGGTAAACCTGACTGTGGCATCCATTTTAATTTCGTTGGCAACCTCGTTTAAGCTTCCTTTGTCAACGACCTACGTTACTTTTATGGTAGCCATGGGTACATCGTTGGCCGATGGAGCCTGGGGACGCGATAGCGCAGTGTACCGCATTACCGGAGTGTTTGCAGTAATTGGTGGTTGGTTTTTAACCGCTTTAATTGCTTTTACTGCTGCTTTTGTTATTGCTCTGCTATTAAGCTGGGGAGGTTTTTATACGGTAATAGCTCTGGTATTGCTGGCTGTTTTTGCAGTTTACAAATCGGGTAAATCGCACAGTAAAAAAGAACAGGAAAAGAAACTTGACGCTGTGGCTGAAACCATTACTTCGGCAAGTAAAATTGTTGATAAATGCAATATGGGTGTTTCAAATCTAATCATTGAATCTGCGGCAATTTTCAGCGATACCATGCAGGGTTTAATTGGAGAAGATAAGAAAATACTAAAAAAACAGGTTCAACTGGCCGATGAGATTAATGTGAAAACAAAGACCCTGAAGAATAACCTGCCGAAGACCATTGCAAAACTTCAGAAAGATTCGGTGGAAACAGGGCACTATTATGTGCAGGTACTCGACTACGAGCGTGAAATTTCACATTCGTTAAATTATATAGTGGAACCAGTTTTCCGCCATGTGGACAATCACCATAAGGCCATCATTGGCGAACAGATTACCGAACTGGAGTCAATTGCTGATGGTATTAGTCAGTTTGCCGGCTACCTTCAAAAACTGATTGCCAACGGAAAGCTTGACAATCTGGATGAGTTGATTCAAAAACAAAACAGCTTGCTGCAGTTAATAAAGGCCATTCGTAAGAATCAGATTAAACGTATTAAAAATAAAGAAGTGGGTACACGAAACAGTATGTTGTATCTGAATATTTTAAGTGAAGCCCGCAATTTATTGCTTTACATGGTTAATATGGCCAAAGCACAGCGCGATTTTACACAATTTTCAAGCGAAGAAGAAAAATTATAAGTAAGCAGCTTTAGGGTTTTTGGTTACCCTTTGAGCCCCGACACCGGATTAGTCTGGTTCGGGGCTTTTTCGTTCCTGCTCCGTACCTTGTGGTTCCCGCTTCGTACCTTGTGGTTCCCGCTACTAACAATAAGGTTCTGGTTGCATCTATTGCCATTCGCGATAAACTCAACTGGGTTAGCACTATCCGCATTGCAGTTCGTCTTTAGTCTCGGATCTTCCGTCTTGACTCTTAAGTCTAACCCACCTGACCATCGGGCAGGATTCTAGTGTCTAAATTCTAGTGTCTAAACTCCAATAGTCTAACATCCAGCCATTCCTTAATGCCCCTTAATTTCTTAATGGTTTTAAGTAAATCAAAAATCTGAAACATGAACTCGAAACACAACAACGACGAAGCCCTTACGAAACGTACCAAGTAATAAAAATAACAATGGGTAGCAATCAACCTTTTTAGTCTTGCATCTTGAGTCTAACGTCTAGCATCCAGTGTTTAAATTCTAGTGTCTAAACTCTAAATTCTCTCCCGCTATTGCCCAATATGATCTTTATGAACGAATTCGCAGCGGCTATGCCCGGCTACCCGCATGCGTTGATAAGTAATGGTTGGCAGGCCCTGCCGTTCCCAGGCAACCAGTCCGCCGGCCAGATTGGCAATGGCTGTAAGTCCCTTTTCGCTGGCATATTCCAGGGCGTATTTGCTCTTAATGCCGGTAGCATCAACAAAAATAAGCAGTTTATCTTTAGGTAATTGTTCAAGCCCTTCTTTAAAAGTTCGAAGGGGTGCAATATAAATTTTTGTTACGTCAAAAGTCTTAATATGACTCATAAACTCTTCGCGCACGTCAACAAAAACAGCACCCTGCTGGCTTAGTTCATAAGCTTCTTTTGGCGACAAATGCACCTGTCCCTTAATTGAAATTCCCTTGTCTTTTAATAAATCTTCCATGCTATGTTCTGCTTATAAATTGCTTGTAAAGTTAATCTTAATTACTCCAAAAACCAGCATAAAAGGTGCTTTTACCAGGATGCTTTACTATCATTTTACTTGATGGTTCTTAGGGGTTAAACTTTAAATAAGACATGTAATGCTTTTGTAACATTTACAACATCGAAGGATAATGTTGGCATAATTTCCAAAAAACATGCTGTGGCTAACATTGTGTCAGATTTTGAAACACAGTTTTATCGAATGTTTGAATTGAATTGTAGAATGAAAAGAAGATTAGTAGTTATTTTTTTAACCCTCTTTATGGGTGTGAATGCGATGGCACAAAAAGGGATTATTCAGGGCGTTTTAACCGAGGAGCAAAACAACCAGCAGGTTCCGCTTCCGTTTGCCAATGTTTACTTTGAAGGAACCACTTTGGGAACCACCAGCGATTTTGACGGTAATTTTTCTATAAGTACCCAACCTGGAAGTTATGTGTTGATAGCTGCTTTTATGGGTTACGAAACGTTTAAAAAAGAAGTTGAAGTTACTGCCGGAGGAACCCTTACGCTAACTATTCAAATGAAACCGGAGGGGATTGCCATTGAGGGAGTTGAAGTCGTGGCCAAAATGAATCGCGAAAGCGAAGTGGCCCTAATACTGGAGCAAAAAAATGCGGGTTTGATAAAAGAAAGTATCGGGGCTCAGCAACTTTCAAGCATGGGTGTTTCTGATGCCGCAGCGGCAAGCACCAAAATTTCGGGAGTAACCAAAAGCGAAGGTTCCAGCGAAATATATATTCGAGGGCTGGGCGACCGCTATTTACTAACCACTATGAACGGACTGCCCATTCCATCGGACGATGTGGATAAAAAGAACATCGACCTGAATTTATTCCCCACCGAAATAATCGAAAACCTGGGAATTAGTAAAACTAATGACGTAACGAGCTATGCCGATCAAACTTCAGGGCAGGTCGATATCAGTTCAAAAAATACCGCCGAAAAGCTTACCCTGAGCTTAACTTCCGGAACCAATACCAATGTGCTGGCCAATGGCTTTGGCGCGTTTAAGGCTACGCAGAATTTCAACGATTTAACTTTTGGATTCTATCAGCGATCCTACAGCACAAACGATGCGGTAAGCCAACAGAGCTGGAACACACTTTCGCGTAACCTGCCCCTGAATTATGGTTTTTCGCTGGCAGGCGGAAAGCAAATTACAGCATTCGGCAATAATTTGTCCTTCTTTGCTACACTTTCCCATGATGCTTCGTCCGATTACTCGCAGGGAATATTTAAAAAGTACCGTTCCAATGTGTTGGATAATTCTTTTACCGATGTCGAAGAATTTGAAACCCGCATAAATACCACCGGACTTATAAACCTGGCCTATCAAATAAACGACAGGCATCGGATAAGTTTTAACAGCATGTGGCTGTTTAAAACAAGCGATAACTTGTATGAGCAGGGCCGTAATGGGGATGGCTATGTATTTGATCAGGATCCCTCGGAATACGGAGCTTTTGTGCGCGATCAAAACCTAAAGCAAACCCGAATCAGCATAAATCAATTGTTGGGTACTCATGAACTGGACAACAAAAACAAAGTATACTGGGCCCTGGCCTATAACCGCGTAAAAGCCGATGAACCCAACCGCATCCGAAACGAATTTAACCTGATGAATGATGGCAGCTATCAGTTTGCTCATGTCGGCGACTTTCAGCAACGTAAATCGCAGCAAAACATTACCGATGCAGAATTTACAGGCTTTATCAAAAACGAGTTCCGCTTTATCGATAACGATAATTCCCGCTTAACTCTAAATTCAGGGGCTGACTTTCGTAGCAAACAACGCGATTTTAATTCACTTTTTATGGGTGTAAGGGCCAAAGGTGTTCGTGTGGAATCGGCCGATAATTTAGATGAGGCCCTTTTGAATGAAGACTTGTACCTGTCGGGCGATTTGATGCTTCGCGAACGTCCCTCCGATAGTTATTTGGCCCGCTTGGGAGTTTATGCCGCTTATGTCAATATCGATTTTCTACTGTCCCGCTTTAGCGGTAACCTGGGATTACGTTACGAAAGGGATCAAATGAATGTCGATTGGGATGTAGCCAATTATGTGGGCAGGGTCGGAGCTATTTCGTACACTTATGAGAACCTGTTGCCTGCTTTAAATTTAAAATACCAGTTAAGTGATAAAAGTGCGCTACGTCTGGCAGGAAGTAAAACCATTACTTTGCCGGAGTTTAAAGAGCTGGCCCCCTTTGAATATGTTTCGCCGGTTGGACGCATTACCAAAGGTAATCCTGACCTGGAAAGTTCAAAAAACTACAATTTTGATGCAAAGTGGGAAATTTTTCCCAGGCCCAATGAACTTATTTCATTGGCCGCTTTTTATAAGGTAATAAACCAGCCCATCAACCTGACCCAAACCCGTGGGTCGTCAGGTAATTTTATTTATGAAAACACCGGCGAAAAAGCCGAAGTTTATGGCCTGGAATTCGAAGCGCGAATCGATTTAATTGAATCAGTAGCAATGGGTAAACCCGGATTAAAACTAAACTTCAACGCAACAAAAATGTGGTTTAGTCAGGATTTGCTTGAAGAATTTCAGTACAACAATAAAACCTCAGTTGGTCTTCAGGGAGCATCCGACTTTATTGTAAACGGTTCGTTAAGTTTTTCGAGCCATACGGAAAACGAATTTACCGCAACACTTACGGCTAATTATGCTTCCGATAACATTTTTGCTTTGGGCTCGCCCGAAGATTTTATAAACAGTGCCACTTTATTTAACAGCGAAATCATCGAAAAAGGTTTTGTATCTCTTGATGTAGTATTAACCAAAAAGTTATCAGACCGAGTGTCAGTAAAGCTTTACGGAAAAAACCTGTTGAATCCTGACATTGAACAAACCCAGGAAATTAAATCACTGAACAATGGTCAGGTGACCAACGAAGTGGTGATGTCTTATAAAAAAGGAATCCGGCTGGGGCTGGGTGTCAACATAAACTTAAATTAAACTTTTAACTATTTATTAATTAAACACGCTAAAAAAATGAAAAACATGGTAACTAAAATTTTTGGTCTTGCTTTGCTGGCAACCTTTGTGCTTTCAGCTTGCGACAATGAAGATACTCCCCAACCCAAACTGGAGGTTATTGAGAATCTTGAAAAAGGCGTTATGAACGGGACCTTAACCGAAGATTACACCTTAAACGCTTCGGTACACTATCAGCTTACGGGTTCGTTTATTGTTCCCGATGGCTTTACTTTAACCATACCAGCCGGTACTCAGATTCTTGCCGATGCAGCCGGAACCGAAGTATATGTGGCTGTTTTAACGGGCGGAAAAATAAATATCGAGGGAACAGCCACAAATCCTGTAATCATGTCATCGGCCAATGCTTTACCCGGCGACTGGGGCGGATTAACCATTTGCGGAAAAGCAACCACAACTGCCGGAGTAGATGCCGAAGCCGAAGTGGGCGGATTTAAATACGGTGGAGCCGAAGATGCTGATAATTCAGGTTCGGTAAAATACCTGGTAATTAAAGGAACCGGAGCCCAGATTAATTCCGAATCGCAATACAACGGCGTATCGTTATACGCCGTGGGTTCACAAACAATTCTCGAAAACATAGCCGTAATTAACGGTGCCGACGATGGTGTGGAGTTTTTTGGAGGAACCGTATCGGTTACCAATCTTTACCTCGAGAATAACGAAGACGATGCCATCGACTGGACTGAAGGTTGGAATGGAACCGTTGAAAATGCTTACGTGAAGCATACCATCGAAGGATTCTCAACCGTGGTTGAAGCCGATAAGGACAACCAAAACCCAAAGTTGATTAACTTAACCGCGGTTTCAACTACCGGTGGAACAGCCCTACAATTCAAAAAAGAATCGGGAGCCACAATTACCGGACTCTACCTCGAAGGTTATGCTGCCGATTTGGATATGAAAGACGGAGGCGCTTTAACCAATGTGCAGATTGATGGAGCTGATGCGGATGTTACGCTAATCGACGGTCAAACAACCTTATACACCCTGAATTCAGGTAAAACCAGTACCAAATTGGATATTTCGGCCTGGACCTGGTTTAGCATAAACTAATTCTTTACCTTAAGAGCTGCCCCCAGGTTTAGTGTTTCAAAAATCTAAATAAACTAATGTTGTTCGGGTAATTCAAACAATAGGGGGCAGCTTATTGCTTTTAAACTTCAGGTTAACTTAATATTGAGTTAACCTGTTTTGTTTTCTGTTGAAATATTTTTGTCAGGAAAAATTAATATAGCGTTGCAAACACTATGAACATAAAAGAATACAAACAAACAGCACGGATTCTGGTAGTTGACGATGAACCCGATTTGTGTCAGATATTGCAGTTCAACCTCGAGGCAAACGGCTATCAGGTCGATGTGGTAAATTCAGCCGAGGAAGCTTTAAACTTGAATCTGATAAAGTACAATCTGATTTTATTGGATGTAATGATGGAAAAGATTTCCGGCTTCGAGATGCTTTCCATACTCTGTAATGAGCTGAAGCTGAAAATGCCGGTTATTTTTGTTACTGCCATGAGTTCCGAGAGCCATCTGCTCAAAGGGTTTACCATAGGAGCCGACGATTATGTGCGCAAACCCTATTCAATAAACGAGGTGCTGGTTCGCGTAAAGGCCGTGCTCGATCGCTATCAAACGCGGGAACAATCTTCCGGAGCTTCCTTTTCGGGTTTTCAGGTTGATGCCCTGCAAAAGCGGGTGTTTATCGGCAAAACAACCATAGATTTAACCCGTACCGAATACGATATTTTAACCCTGCTTTATGAGCAACCCGGAAAAGTTTATTCACGCGAAGCCTTGGTAAAAACTATCTGGAGCGACCAGCCCTACATTTCCGATCGAACCGTTGATGTGAATATTACCCGCATACGTAAAAAATTAGGCGCCTGCGGAAAATGCATAGTTACCCGTTCGGGCTATGGCTATTATTTTGATGCTCGGCCTTTGGCCCTTGTAAATACCTAAGTTTTTGAAGTAATCTAAATTTTTACTTTTAACTTTACCCAAAATTATTGTGTTGCTGTAATGATAAAACTGAAAAACGTATCGCGTTACCGGCGAAAGCTTTTTTACAATTTCTTTTTCCTTTTCGTTGCTTTTGCACTGGCCATTGGCGGTTTTCAGTATCAGCGCGAGCGCCTGTACCGGGTTAACCAGCTCGAAACCACCCTGCTCACCTACATCAATATAACCAACGGATATATTTTAGAAAACAATTTGCTCGAAAAAAAACAATTCCAAAGCCTGAACAAGTTTATTCATACCTTTCCGCAATCCGAATTACGAATGACCGTAATCGATAAGCGGGGTTTGGTTCTGTTCGATTCCTTTGTAGAAGATTACGAAGCCCTCGAAAACCATTTGCATCGACCCGAGATTCAGGAATCCCTGCATAAAGACTTTGGAAAAAGCATCCGCTTTTCTACCTCAACCGATCGCGATTACTATTATTGCGCCATCAACTTTAACCGCTATTTTATTCGCGCAGCCTTGCCTTTTAACATTCAGGTGGAGAATTACCTGAAGGTAGATACCTTTTTTATCTATGTTATTTTGTTTTTATTTGTGGTTTTTGCCGTACTGCTGATTTACCTTTCCGATCGCTTTGGCAAATCAATTGCTTCCCTGCACCAGTTTGCCGCACAGGCTGCCGATGGAAAAAACGTAGATTTTGATGTAAAGTTTCCGGATAATGAACTGGGCGTAATAGGCAATCAGATTGTTGAAGTGTACCGACGTTTGCAGCGAACCAAACAGGAGCTGGCGGCCGAGCGTGAAAAACTGTTTCGGCATTTGCAGATATCGCACGAAGGTATTGCCGTGTTTTCGAAAAAGAAAAAGCAATTGTTGGCCAACAACCATTTCATTCAATACCTGAATATTATTTCCGATGTGTCGTCGGTTACCCCCCGAAAATTCTTCGAGTTAAAAGAATTAAGACCCATCAACGATTTCATCAACCAAAACCTCGATAAAGCCAGCGATAGTTTTTTGTCCGATTTGTCGAGCAATATTCTGACCGTACACAAAAGTGGAAAATATTTTGTGATTCAGGCCATCGTGTTTAAAGACCGGAGTTTCGAGATTTCGATAAACGATGTGACCAAACTCGAAAAGGAGAAAAAACTAAAACAGCAAATGACCAGCAATATTGCCCACGAATTAAAAACTCCGGTAAGCAGTATTCTGGGATACCTCGAAACCATGCTCAATACAAAAATGAGCGACGAACAACGCCAGTTTTTTATGGAACGGGCTTACGCCCAGTCGCAGCGCCTAAGTTCGTTGATACAGGACCTTTCGTTACTCAATAAAATTGAAGAAGCCTCCGATTTGTTCGAACTGGAACCGGTCGATGTGAAAGCTCTAATTAATGAAGCCATCGACGATTTGCGGACACGTATCGAGGAACAACAAATTACCATTAAAACCGAGTTACCATCCAATTTAACAATTAAAGCCAATCGTTCGGTGTTCTTCTCCATTTGGCGAAACCTGTTGGAGAACTCGGTAAATTATGCCGGCCCTGGAATCACCATCAGCATTAAAAACTACCACGAGGACGAAAAATTCCTTTATTTCTCTTTTGCCGATTCCGGTACCGGAATTCCCGAAAAACACCTGGTTCGCATTTTCGAACGTTTTTACCGCGTCGACAGCGGACGTTCACGTTCCATGGGTGGCACCGGCCTGGGCCTGGCTATTGTTAAAAACGGGGTCTTGTTCCATAAGGGCGAAATATCGGCCAAAAATTTAAAAACCGGCGGTATCGAATTCGTTTTCTCCATTTGTAAGGAGTAAGAAATCTCAAAACCCCTACTTTAAAAACTGCTCCAGACTTTTAATGTTGGTTTTTAACGAACTGATGTTCTGCTTGCAGATATCGGCAGCATTTTTTCCCTGGTCCGATTTGCTTTGCTTTAAATATCCGTAGGCTTTCTGATTGATAAGCAACAGGTTCTGATTTAGTTCAAGCGCTTTTTTATAATCTTTGTTATCGTAATATTTTTTAAGCTCACTGCCCATTTCATAAGCCATATTCAGGTAAGCAAAGCCCGGCGCTTCAACGTTGGTAGGGTTAAAGCGGTAAGCCCGATCGGCTGAGTTTATTAGTTGTTCCACCCGGTTTAAGCGCTGATAGGCAGCCAGCGTGTCCTTAAAATTAAAACAGGGTTCACTGGAGTTTATTTTCGCTGTAATGGCCGCATCGTCTTTCGAATAATCATCCAGCGTAATGGGGCAGGGAAGCAGTTGCCACATGGGATCCGATGGCAGGTGTTTCAAAACAAACGTTTCGGGCGGCGATAAAAAGAATTCGTAAGAGCTTTCATTTATAAATTTTTGCTTATCGTCTACATGGCCGGCACCCCAGGTAGCGTCAATCAATTGCCATTGCTGGTCAAGTTTTACCACATTCCAGGCATGGTCGGCTTCGGTGAATTTCTTGCCCTCGCGGTAGCCGTAACCCTTGCTGTAACCTGAAACAATGTAGCAGGGAATATGGCTGTAGTCGCACAGCGCCTTAAACAATTCAGAATACCCCTGGCATATAGCTTTCCGGTTTTTCAGGGTAGCTTCGGCACTGGTTTCCGGTGTCGATTTGCCACTAAAAAACGATTTGGTGTCGTAAGCAATGTGGTGGGTAATCCAGGTATAATACGAGCGAACCTTTTCCACATCGGTTTGGGTGTTTTGGTTCAGGTATTCGGCCAGTTTTTCCACCGAGCGGGTAGCCGCTGCCGGAGCATTTTTCGCGTGCTGGTCAATGGCCTCAAATTTCTGCCCTCGGGCTTGCCCTGGGGAGGTGGCGCTGATAGCTAAAATAACGGACAAAATCAGTAGTAAACGCATGATATATTTTTTAAGTACTAACAAGGTAAAAATACGAAATGTTTTATTGATGCGGCGGTACAGAATCAACAAGCCTATGGCAGGTCTACGTACCATTTGCTGTCTGATTTTCCTGAAGTTTTCTTGGTTTCAGAGCAAGTCTTTTTACTGTAGCGTCTAAAACCTAATGTCTAAAGGTTAAAAAGGAAGGTATTACTGTTTTTGTTCTACTTCAATGCGTAATTCCTGAAAAATAGAATTCATCAGTCCGGGTAAGTTAAATGCCAGGTTTTGCAATAATTCCAGAACCTTACGCTGGCGGAACCGGTTTTGGCCTAAATCGGTAATTTGTTGCACTACCTGTTTTTTTACCAAATCCTGCGAAAGATTCCCTTCCATGTATTCCGATGCGGTTAGATAAATCTGAATAAATGGAATGTATTGAGCCGTTCCGTAGAGTTGTTTTTCTTTGGAAACCAACTTATAGCGCTTGATGAGGGAGGATATTTTGGCATATTTTTCGGCACGAAAAAGAGCTGTAATGTAGGTGGTAAAGAATAAATGCCAGCGAAATTCAAAAATCTCTCGCTTATATGCGTTTAAAAATATCTCACCATAGTTGTGAGCTTTGTCAATCATTTGGTTGGCCAATAACGTTTTGATGTAAAAAACTGCAAATCCTATTTTGTAATAAAAATTACCCGATTTTTTAAACTCGGCAAACGATTTAGTTAAAATTTCCAGTGCTTCCGCAGCTTTATTGCTGCGTAATAAAATGTCGGCAACATTGGCCAGGTAAAAAAGATAATCACTGTTTTTGTAACGAATTGAGAGTAGGCTATATTTTTCAGCTTCGTTTAGTTCATTTAGTTTGGAGTGCATCATGGCCCGGTTGGCATAATAGTTGGCCAGAATACGTTTGGAATAAAAAACTGGTGTTTTAAATTGCTTGTCAAGGTGCTGGTATACATTTCGAAGCTTATCGAATTCGCGGTTGGTATAATATAAAATGGTAAGTCGGACAACAGCCCTGTATCGGGTGTAACCATCAAGGGTTTCGTTAAAATAGATATCTGAAAATAAGGTTTCCCAAACAGTAAACTCTTCGGCAATAAGTATTTTTTTAAACACTACTTTTTCCGTGGCTTCGTTCATTTTGTTATTTAGTGACTGCGAAATAAGGTAGTTGCTTTTATTTTGTTCCAGATAATTATTAATGAAGGCGTAATTTCGGGTACGATTTCTTACAATCAGGTAATCGCGATAGTGTTGCAAGACCCTGAAAAACTTCATAAAATAGTAACCTGATGGGGTAATATTTTCAAGTTCTTTAAGTAATCGTTTTTCCTGGTATGTTTCAATACGGTCGGTCATAATATCCTGTTCCACACCAATGAGCCAGTCGTAAAATACATCGACATTAATACGGTCGAGACTCTCCGAAATCCAGTTTTTCAGGTAGGAGTAGGTGCGTTTATCCAAGGTTTTATCAAAGGGCTGCTGGTTTTTGGGATTATGGCAGTTGTAGTTTATCAGGTTCAGGATTTGCACATTGGCTGGTTTCTGAAATTTTTGAATGGACAGGAGGTAATCCAATTCGTGGGGATACAATTCTGACGTAAAACTGGTAAACGATTCGAGTTTGTTTTTCATACCCTTGGGTTCTGTTCTTTAATGGTATCAATTGAGATAAAAATAGGCTTCAAGATACCGAATGTCGCGGAAAGTAAAAAAACGAAGGGGCAGAAACCTGAATTTGTTCGCTGCCCATCGTTTAAATCATTCCTGTTTTATTCTTTGTTTTAGTAATAAACCAAATAACTAAATTTTTATTTGTTTGACGGTATGCCTTTTTAATTTAGGGTTTTTAACCACTGGATGGCATTTTCCGGTTGGCTAAAAAATTGTGCTTCAAATTTTGATGTTTCACGTTTGGCCATTATATTTTTTACGGCAAAGGTGATAAACGGATCGTGTTCCTTCACCAAAACCGCTGAATACCGGTATCCCAATTGTTGGGCCTGGGGGAGCCATTCATCGTTTAACCAGCGTTGATCCTCTATTTTAAACACCTTGGCTTGCCGGTTATCGGTTATTATCTTGGTAAGGCCATGTATTTTCATTAAGTCCAGCACCGCCATGCATCCTTTACGAAATTCATCGCTTGGAGGTAAGCCATTCCACCGAATCATAGCGCAAGGCACTTCCGATAAATATTCTATGGTACAATGTTCGCCAATCGTTATGGGATTCATAAATTATTTTAAATTGCTTAAGAATGATTTCACTTCAGTGTTGTATACTTCCGATTTTTCAAACATCATAAAATGGCCGCATTGAGGTACCATAACCAGTTTGCTGTTGGGAATCTTACTGGCTCCGTTTTCAGCAATTTCGCGAGTCCATCCGGGGTTTAAGTACCGATTGGGAATCAGGTTGTCGTTTTCGCCAAAAAATATGAGTGTGGGCACTTTAATATCCTGCAGGTAATTTAAAACCGGCTCATCCACCATGCCATTTACCGATTGAACTACGGTATAGCAATAAGCATCAAAATCTTTGGCGGTACGCATTGATAAACGATCGGTAATCATAAATTCGGCATCTTGTGGCAAACGGTAAAAATTGGTGGCCAGGTTATTCTGAATGGCTTCAGCGGTAGTTAAACGTACGCCGTCAAATGTCATGACATCGCGGAACCATTGTCGTTGTCCTTTGTTAAAATTTTCGAAGCCGGCTGGGTCTACTAAGATGAGCCCTTTTACCATTTCAGGGTATTTAAGGGCAGAGATCATGGAGATTTGTCCACCCATAGAGTGTCCTGAGAGGTAAACTTTGCCTAATCCAAGTTCTCTAACCAATTCGTTTACCACGGAAGCGTAAAAAGTCATTTTTCCACTGTGGGGTTGTTTGCTCGACTTGCCGTATCCAGGTAAATCAATTGAAATACAACGGTAGTCATTTTTCAGTATATCCACATTTTTAATCCAGGCTTGCAGGTAACTGCCCAGGCCGTGAATAAAAATGATGGTTTCCTTACCCTGACCTTGATCGGTGTAGGCAATATCGAATCCCGATTCAGGCAAGTGTACCTTTTTTACCGGGTCTTTATAAGTCATTTCATCCATTGATTTAAAATGCGCCAAGGAGGCATACGGGGTACTGCAACTATTCATGATTACAAGTGTGCAAGCAAATGCTATGATTGATACTATATTCTTCATCATATTCTAATTTATTTTCCTAAAACATAAGCCATTTAAACACAACAAAAGCGGTCCAGGGATCGTGGGGGCGTGTAACAGAACCGCCATTTACTGCACTTCCGTAGGAGCTTTGAGTGCTGTCGTAGAAATCGCCTAAAAACAGGTATGCTCCATGTAATTCAAGGCTCATATACGGTCCAAAATTGTAAGCTACATTTCCGTTCACTTCAGTTCCTATTAAATAACCGCCACCTGCAGGCTGTACATTACTTAAGGCCATGGCCGAACCAAGTTTGGCGTTCAGTTTATGTGGAATCAACCCCTTTGATACATTCAGATTAACGGATGTTAATCCGTAACCCATATTGGAGATGTCCATTATGGCAGGCGTAAAACGATTGACTACATTGCCGTGTGGCATCAGGATGTATGAGCCGGAACTGATGTAAATAGCACCCGGGGCGCCCCACTGATTTCCGGTAATTACCCCATTGTATTTTCCGTCTTGCAAGCCATTGGCATCGCCCGATGTGTACATGGCATCCAGGGTTACCGCATCATGCATTGTTTGGCCATAGCGATAGGATACCCGGAGGTTTCCTGCAAATCCAAAAATATCAGTGGCCCGGCTCCATTCATCGTCTGATATTGTTTGATGAGTTAGGGTGTCGGCATGTCCCAGGTTAAAATTCAGGAACCCGTTTACCATCCATTGGTCGAGCCAGTGTTCAGTGTTTCTGCCAAAGAAAGTTCCCAGCCAGAAAATATCAGCTTTGTAAGGTACATCGCCGTAAGCGAATTTGTAGGTGCCATTATGCACAGCCAATAAACTGTTAAGTCCTTGGCTTAAAAGCGAAACCCCCCCAGCACCGGAAGCCCGGTCGCGCATGTAATAAGCCGAACCGCCCAGTTTCCATTTCTTGGTAATGTCTTTTTCGCCGGTAAGTTCCATTAAGGTTACATCGTCATTCAATTGGATGTAGTTCTCGTATAACTTGTAATAGCCGGTTTTAATTCGAGAAAAGTCCCAGTCTTTGCGGACGGAGATTCCCACTCCATCGGTTCCGAAATAAGCCAATCGGTAACCAGTGGTGGTCATTTTATCGAACATGGTTTTATAGGGATTATATGGGGTATCAAAGATACGTTGTAGCCCCAGGTTTATGTACCATCCTTTGGCCGGATGCAATTCCAGTTCCAGGTTTTGGGTTTGCAGGTTTACCTGGTCAGCCGAAAAACCACCTCCCATATTCCCCCCTACACCATAGGCTGCATCGCCCCAGGTCCAGTCCAGTTCAAAGGAAGCCCGCAGGGTAGCTTTGCTATTGAACAATTTGGGTTGATAAATGAAAAATGGAATCAATCGTTGTTCAATGTAACTGCTGGTGTATTTACTACTGGTGGTTGTAGTATTTCCTCCAAATAAGCGACCTACTACCTGCCCTTTTAAGAAGTCGTTTTTTGGATACATATTTGAGGTTACAGCCTGGTTGATGTAAAAAGCCAGAACCTGGAACTCTTTATTGGCTTTTTCCGGAATTTCCCGGGTAAAGTATTGATTGGATGGATTCTGTGCCCAGTTGCTTATTACCATGAGGACCAAAAATCCAAAGCTAATCGCTTTTTTCATTGCCCTAATTCGGTTAAAATGTTTTTGAAAGAAAATAAAAAAGTCAGCATAAAATATTATCATAGTTTATGCTGACTCGGAGATAAGATTCAATTATTTCTGAATTTTTACAAATTTTTGAATATTCATGTTTCCTAATGCTCCTCCACTGGTGCTTCCAAATCCTGCTTCAGCAGTTGGGGCTGTTCCTAAGGCAGGTTCTGTTTGAACTACTTCATAGGTCATGGTATATTCGCTTCCGGTTGCATTAATTTCGAAAATTCCTTCGCTGGTTACAGCAGTTGGAGTACTTTGATTTAATACAATGTTCCAAATTCCGTCAACGCTCGATTTTTCTTGGGTATAGGTGCCGTTAAAAGTGGTTTTTGCACCATTAGCGTATGATTCTACCAAATAGGTATTGTTTGTTTCAAAATTTGCGTAGAGGGAATCAATTTCGAATGATACCAATAAAGGAGCCACATTATCACCTGAAGAATACCATTCTCCAGCTATACCATCTGTTGATGGATTATAAGTTGTTTCCTCATCACTTTTTTCACAAGCAGTAAATGCTAAAGCAAATAACAAAATTATAGCTAATCCTTTTTTCATAGCGGTAAAAATTTAAGTTTTTAAGTTTATTTTAAATTTTGAATATAAAACTAAGTAATAAAAATTGTGTGTTTTGGTCAACTTTTGGATAAATTACCCTGGGTTGACTGTGTTGGTTTTATTTTTAAAATATTTAATTAAATAACAATAAAACAGTTATATAAAGTATTAAATATATCGTATGACTTATTGTGTTATTTTAGCCCCATTTAATAACATTGGCTCCCCAAGCATAACCAATACCTGCAGCTATCATTGAAATAACAGTGCCATCTTTAATTTTTCCTTCTTTAAGTCCCAGGTGCAAAGAAAGTATCTGGTCAATTTGTCCTAAATGGCCGTAATTTTCTAAATACACAGTTTGTTCCATGGTTAAATCCAGCGAGTTTACCATGTATTCGTACATGGAACGTTTAAAATGCAGGCAAGCCAGGTAACTTAAATTGCTTTTGGCTAATCCGGATTTTTCAATGGCGCGATCAATGCAATGCATCCAGTTATCCATTGACACCTCGTTTAAGCGATCTTTCATATGTTTTTCGTCGAATACCCGAAGTGATTTATATGCTTGGGATGCATTCTCGCAGGTAACCGGATTTATGGTTCCTCCAAATTCAACCGCTACATCGCGCGCCAGTGAACCATCAGTCATGATATGTGTGCCCAGCAATAAATTACGATCCATTCCTGTCTTCATAATTAGCGCACCTGCACCAGCTGAAAGATTGTACATAAATGAAACCGAAGGATCGGTAAAGTCGATGAAGTCGCCGTTACGGTAACCCCCAACTATCATTACCGTGTTGATATCTTCGTCTGCAATCATCATGTCTTTGGCCATTTTCATCCCGGCTACCGTGGTTCCGCAACGCTGCTGAATGTCAATAGCCCAGGCGTTAGTGGCGCCAATTTGCTCCTGGATGTAAATACCTGAAGTGGTTAATGGATATTCTTTCCATTCTTCGCCAATACACAAAATCAGGTCAATTTCTTTGGCATCGACACCTGTGTTTTTTAAGCAATCCATGGCAGCTTTTACGCCCATTTCCTGGGTTCCGTCTTCGGGACCGGGAATTACAATTTCCTGAATACCTAATTTACTGATTATGGCATCCTCAGTCCATTTGCCCTGGGTTGCTTCCGAAATTTCCCGGGCAGTCATCCGTTGTTGAGGGATGTAAATACCCGTTCCTACAATTCCTATATTATGTTTCATTACAATAAATCAATTTAGTAAATAAACAGGTTGCTTCCCACAGCCAGTCCGGCTCCGGAAGCCATAAAAACCACTTTGTCGCCCCGCTTTATTTTGCCGTCTTTTATGGCGTGATGAAAGGCCATGGGTACACAACCGGAACCGGTATATCCGTATTTATCCATCACAAAAGTGGTTTTCGAAAGCGGTTGGTTCAGCTCTTCCATTACTTTAACAATCACCGATTTGTTGATTTGGGTGAAGATGAAATGATCTACTTCATTCACGTCAATCTGGTGATTGTTAAGTAATTGCTTTACAACCATTGGCCAAAGACGCACATTGCGATCGCCCGGCAAAGGTTTTAAACTTAACAGGCCCTGTTGGTTTGCGTCCAAAACGTTTTTGGTTACCGGTTGGTGTGCACCACCGGCATAGATTCCGATAAAGTCCCATTGGGTGCCATCAGCTAATTGCTGACCGCCAATGTATGCCGATTGATTGGTTTCGTCGCGTTCAATCACCACAGCTCCGGCACCATCGGCAAAAATGGGGTAAGAGAAATTGTCGTCTTTACGGATGAAAGCCGGCATGTTGTAAACGCCAATCACTACCGCATATTTAATGGCAGGATTTGAAGCCAGGATGCGAACTGCATTATCGTAAGCAATGGCAAAACTGGCACATGAGGCATTGACATCAAAAGCGGCACACCATTTTTCAGTACCTTGTAAACGGCCCTGAACTACAATGGCTGTGGCCGGGGAAATGAATTCCGGTGTATCGGTTCCCACCATAACCAAACCCAACTCATCTGCAGAAATGCCAGCATCCTCCATGGCAGCCTGGGCCGCTTTGGTGGCAAAATCGGCGGTGCTTTCTTTTATGTTTTGCAAATGCGCTATATGACGATGGGTAATACCAATCTTATTTTTAAATTTTTCGTCGTCGAAGGTGATGCCGGTTAGCTGCATTAGTTCCTGGTTGCTAATGGGTGATCCAGGGGCGTATAATCCGGTTCCTTTAATTTTTACAGGTAACATAATTCAAATTTTACAAGTATCCCATTTTTATTGCCTGCTCGGTTAACGATTCCCTGAAATCAGGATGCGCAATAGAAATTAACGCACGGGTCCGTTCTTTTACCGTTAACCCGGTTAAGCGAACAGAGCCCCATTCCGTAACAATATAGTCCGTATGGCTACGATGCAGGGTCACCGCAGTGCCTTCCGGCAAGACGGGTACAATGGTTGATATTTTTCCTTTTTTTGCGGTGGCGCGACAGGCAATAATTGATTTCCCCAAACCGTCGAAACCTTCAATAGCTCCAACGGCGGTGTCGGTTTGGCCTCCGGTTCCTGAATATTGATTAATTCCAATGGATTCGCTGGCTACCTGACCGGTAAAATCGACCATGATGCAGGTGTTGATGGAAACCATTTTTGAGTTTTGCCTGATTAAACAAGGATCGTTGGCAAACTTGCCCCGAATAAATTCAATAGAAGGATTGTTGTGTAACCATTGGTACATTTTCTCAGAACCCATGGCAAAAGTACACACGAATTTCCCGTTGTAAACGGCTTTTGCTTTGTTGGTTATCACGCCTTGGTCGTATAATTCCATCATGGAATCGACAAACATTTCGGTGTGTACACCCAAATCCTTTTTGCCTTTTAATGAAAGGGCAGCTGCATTGGGAATTTCACCAATTCCCAGTTGAATGGTTGAACCATCTTCCACCAGGTTGGCAATATTTTCGCCAATTTTCAATGCTTCTTCATCCGGCTGTGGCGATGGAAGCGTAGGCGGCACCTGGTGGTGTTCTACAAAAAAATCCACCTCGCTGATGTGCACATGGGTATCCCCGAACGTACGGGGTAATTGATTATTTACTTCCAATACGGAAATTTCTGCATTTTCCAGAATGTCTTTTTCATAAGTGATTCCCAACGACAAGGAAACAAAACCTTTTTCATCGGGTGGGGTACAGGTTCCCACAAATAGATGGGGTTTGCGCACTTTCATCCGGTCGGTGGCGGCCCGGTGCAACATGTTTGGAACATAGGTTACGGTTCCGGCTCCTTCGGCAATCGCCTGGCGTGAGCCTGGCGCATGAAACCAGCTACATAATTCAAAATGACCTTTCATTTCAGGTTTCATGTAAAATTCGTAAGGTTTCAGGGTAAGTACCGAAAATACATTTACATTTTCGACCCGGTCCTTAGCCAGGTGAAATTTGCTCATGCAGCCTTGAGGTTCCGAAGCACACTGGGCCACAATAATGTCCGAGTTGCTTTGGATTAAATCAGCTACCTTATCGGTAGTTATTAATTTGCTTTGGTATAATTTATCTAGATCTTTCATATAGATTTTACGATTGTTTGCTATGTAATTTTGATGCTCCCAGCAAAATCAAACCGGTTATCAGTGATAAGATGATTGCTGAAGAAGCAGCAATTGCAGGATTTCGTACCGATCCTTGCAAAAAGACATCAAAGGCGCCAAAATGAATGCCTTTGGCAACCAAAACCGGCAGAAAATAATATACGCCAAAATGGGTTACTGTAGCTACAATAGCAGCAGTAAAAGGAATCCAGGCTTTTACTTCCTTCATGAAAATACCCATTAAAATAGGAATGAAAATGATGGAAAAATAAGCGTAAACTCCATTTTGCGCCAGTATGGCTACGCTAAGTTTTGGATGTAGCAATTGGTCGCGCGACATAAAAAATGCTACGATTGCCATAACTACAATGGTGATTTTATTCAGGCGAATGTATTTGGCATCGGAAAGGTTCTTTTTGTCACCCCACAGTGGTTTGATTAAATCGTTGGAAATACTGGAGCTTAAACTTTGAATCAGCCCTTCGAGGGTAGATAAACCAGCCGAAACCAATCCCATAATTACCAGTAATCCAACCAAAGTTGCCACGGTTCCATTGGAAAATACTTTTACCACATAGTTAGGAATGATGCTGTCAGTCATCATACGCTCACCATTGAGGCTTAAATCAGGAAATTCAATGCGCGCATACAGGCCGGCAATTACCACGGAAAAGAATAAGAGTTCTACCACAATGGCAGTTACCAGGAATTTGTTTACATCGCTTTCTTTTTTCAATAACAACGATTTGGTAATGATGTGTGGTTGACAAACCACGGCAATCCCAATAATGATTTGCGCAAAAGCTATTTCATAAAAGTTTCGGAAAAGGGGACTGTGTGCGTTGGTGTTTTTTGTCAAAGCAGGATCTATGGTTGCCAGTTTTTGGAAAAATCCGCTAAAACCGTCCTGAAAATGGGAAAAGCCGGAGAAGATGAGAATGACTGCTACCACTATCATAATGCTCGATTGTATCATGTTGGTGTACACCATGGAATTGGCACCACCAAACATCATGTATCCAAACACAAAAAGAATAACAGCAGCCAGGGTATATACTTCGTTGACGTTTAAGGCGCTTGAAAATACTTTGGTTATGGCAACCAGGATAAGCACAATGAAAGTGATTAACAATACCGATAAAAAAGCAATGAATAAGGCAAAATTATTGCTTTGGAAACGTTTGCCTATCCAGCTCGCTAAAGAGACAGCACTTACTGATTCGCCATAACGCCGGAAACTTTTGGTTAAAACAGCCAGTGAAACAACGGTAGCCAATGGAAAGAATAATCCAAAAGATAACACGCCACTCCAGCCATACGTTGCAATGAGTCCCGGATTAATAACAAAAGTAGCGGCACTGGTCATGGCGGCAGCAAGCGATAGACCAACAAATACCGGTGAAAAACTTACATTTCCTACGGCATAGTCTTTCATACTTTTTATTCGGGAGGCTCCTTTAATTACAAAATAGATAATGGCGGAAGCATAAAGGATAATTAAAATCCAGGTTCCAATTACTTGTCCTGTTGTTGCCATTGAAGGTTTGTTTTAGTTAAAGATAATGAAAAATAATGCGGTCCAAAAGACTCACAAAATAAAGAACTTTGGAGAATTTTGGACAGCATTTGTAACAGGGTTTAATTAAATGGTTATTCCACCATCGACGCTCAGTACAGTTCCATTGATATAAGCAGCTTCGTCGCTGGCAAGGAATAAATATGCTGATGCAATTTCTTCTGGTAATCCCAAACGGCCCACAGGAACTTTGTTTTCCATGGCTTTTAGTACATCTTCGGGCATCTTTTTAACCATCTCCGTAGCAATGAATCCGGGAGCTACTGCATTTACTGTAATACCTTTGCGTCCGAGTTCTTTTCCCCAGGTTTTGGTCATGCCAATTAAACCGGCTTTGGTAGCTACATAATTGGTTTGTCCAAAGTTACCATAAAGGGCCACTACGGATGAAGTGTTAATGATACGGCCATAGGTTTTTTCTACCATGTAGGCACTAACACATTTGGTACAGTTGAAAACACCGGTAAGGTTCACATCGATAACGTCCTGCCATTGCTGGGGAGTCATTTTTTTCAAGGTCGAGTCGCGGGTAATTCCGGCATTGTTAACCAAAATGTCAATAGTCCCATAGGTTTCAAAAGCTTGTTGAGCTGCTTTTTCTACTTCTTCGAACTGGGCGGTATTCACTTTAGCAAAAGCTGCCTTTCCACCGCTTTTTAGAATTTCGGATACGGTTTCATCGCCTTTGGCTTCGTTCATATCCCAGATTATTACGGTTGCACCTTCGGCTGCGAATTTTTTTGCGGCTGCTTTTCCAATTCCGTCCGCTCCACCGGTAATAATGGCTATTTTATTTTCTATGCGTTTCATTTGATTTATATTTAAAGGTTTACATGTTTTCAACAATAATTGCTGTTCCCTGACCGCCACCAATGCAAAGGGTTGCCAAACCGGTGGCCACATTTCTGCGTTTCATTTCGTAAATTAAAGTTGTCAGGATTCGGGCTCCGGAGGCTCCAATGGGATGACCCAGGGCAATGGCTCCTCCATTTACGTTTACAATTTCGGGATTCATCTTTAAATCGCGAACCACCGCAATAGATTGAGCTGCAAATGCTTCGTTGGCCTCAATTAAATCAATATCGTCGATGGTCATGTTGGCTCTCAGTAAAGCCTGACGTGTTGCCGGAACCGGACCATAACCCATAATTTTTGGGTCGAGGGCGGCATTGCCATACGATTTAATTTTAACTAAGGGTTTTAAACCCAGTTCGCGTGCTTTATTCAGCGACATTACAAGTAACATGGATGCTCCATCGTTAATTCCGGAAGCATTTCCGGCAGTTACCGTTCCGTCTTTTTTGAATGCAGGGCGTAAATTGGCCAGTTTTTCAGCAGTCATACCCGTTTTAATGAATTCGTCATTTTTAATAATAAGGGTATCACCTTTGCGTTGTGGAATCTCCACGGGAACAATTTCATCGTTGAATTTGCCGGCTTTTTGCGCAGCTTCGGCTTTATTTTGGCTGAATGCAGCAAAATTATCCTGTTCTTCGCGGCTGATGTTCCATTGTTCGGCAATGTTTTCAGCAGTAATCCCCATATGGTAGTTGTTGAAAGCATCGGTCAACCCATCCAGAATCATGCTGTCGGTAATCTGACCATGACCCATACGATAACCAGTGCGGGCTTTGTCGAGTAGGTAAGGTGCATTGCTCATGCTTTCGGTTCCTCCGGCCAGAATAATGTCAGCATCTCCCAGCATTATAAATTGGGCAGCCATGGATACAGCCCGAAGTCCGGAACCACATAATTTATTAATAGTCATGGCCGGGCTGGTTTCTGGCAATCCGGCATGAATGGAAATTTGACGACCAATGTTTTGTCCTAAACCTGCCGAAAGAATATTTCCGACAATGGCTTCGTTTATTTCGTTAGGGTTGATTCCTGCCCGGGTAATAGCTGCTTTAGCAGCAATAGTTCCAAGCTCAATGGCACTTAAACCTGCTAATCCTCCATTGAAATTTCCAATAGCGGTGCGCGCTGCCGATACAATAACTACTTCTTTCATTTATCTTGAATTTTTTGGTTTCAAATTCTTTCGTACGAAGAAACAGCTTACCAGCTAATCTAGGACAATGGCTTGAAATAATATTGGGGTGGACAAATAATGTCGATTATCAATTGAAAGATTTTAAATAGTTGGAAAACAGATTATAGAAAATATTGAAACTGGGGTTGACATGTCTTGTTTTTAAATCGATGTTAATTTGATATATGCACTTTTCTGTTTCGTAATGCTAAATTTTAACAAAAGTTAAACCTGCTGCCGATGTAAGGGAATTTTTTCGTGCCGACTAATCTTTTATACTAAGCTAGGAACAAATCTTATTCTGATTAGTTGTTCTATCAACAATTGCCAAAACCTATTCAATTGGCAGTCATGATAAGCATGCGTAACATAATCCTTCCTGCGGGGTCTTTTCCCAAACTTAACTTAAAAATGATGAAAAACTTACTAATCCTGGTTCTCACTTTTTGTCTTATGGAACATGCCATCGGGCAGCAACCCGGGAACCAAACACAAATTATGACCCTGGGTGTGTTTCACTTTGCCTTTCCTAATCTGGATGCCGTTAAAACCTTAAAGAAAGATCAGATTTCAGTATTCGATGAGCCCTATCAATCCGAGATTAAAGCCATTGCCGATGCCCTAAGTGCCTACAAACCTACCCACATGGCCATTGAACTTACCCCCGATCAACAAGTCCGCATTGACTCGCTTTACGCTTTATACCAGGCCGATAAATTCGATTTGCAGCGCAGCGAGGTCTTTCAGCTGGCTTTTAGAATTGGTAAAAAAGCAAAAGTACCTGCTATTTATTGTGTGAACGATTGGGGCCGACATTACGATAATGTGCAGGAATTATTTACCGACAGCATTCGCAGTGCCCGCTTGGAAGAATATTACTTGAATTCACCCGATTCGGTTTATGGCGCTTCCGGCGAAGCCAAAAAGGTAAGCAATATGGCAGATGAATTGATAAGCTTAAACAATCCGGAAGCAATAAAAGAACGTTTAGCCATCTATTTACTAAACCCCTTTAAATACGAAGAGCAGGCAGGCGACTTTACCGGGGTGGATTTTGAAACCGGACGATGGTTTAATCGCAACCTGCGTATTTTCAGAAATATTCAACGGATACCCCATAAACCAGGCGATAGAATTTTATTAATTATTGGTCGCGAACACCTGAATCTTTTAAACCCCTTTTTCGAAGTATCGAAAGAATTTGAATGGGTTTCACCCTTGCCTTATCTGGAATCCTGCCAGCAGGTTGATTGATTATAGGCTTTATTCCGCCAAGCCACAAACAGAATAGTACACTGATTTATTTAGAAAGTACTTAGAGTGACTAAAGTACTTAAAGTGACTAAAGTTGGCGGAGCTGGATTTGGATTTATCTGTGTTATCCTGATAGCGTCTAAAATCCGCATGTCTTGTTTTAGTTTATTGATACTCATGGTGTGAGTATTTTACCAACATCACCAAAACGATCAATCTAAACTATTACTATCCAACAACTCACACCGTGACTTACGGAATCAAGGAGCGATCAGGAGTGGTGAATTTTCCACCGCCGTCTTTAGTCTCAAATCTAATGTCTTGTATCTTTAGTCTCTTTATCCACTCTTCACTTTTCACTTTTCACTTTTCACGCTTCACTATATACCCTTTTAAACCACTGAGTCTAAAATCTAGTCTCTAATCTCTAAACGCTAATCTCTCTTTGCCACCTTCTTAAGTCTTAAGTCTTAGGTCTTGTGTCTTTAGTCTATTGTCTATAGTCTTTAGTCTATTCTCTCAATTAATTATTACTTTTGAACCCTAAGCATTCAGGGTGTCTTTTAACATTACCCAAAACCTTTAAATGCCTGAATTATGAGCGAAGCTGTTTATCTCGATTACAACGCCACCACGCCGGTCGACCCGGAAGTGCTCAACGAAATATTGCCTTACCTGCAAACGCACTTCGGAAATCCCTCAAGTGCATACGCCATGGGGCAGGCGAATAAAGAGGCCATAAACAAGGCAAGGCAGCAGGTTGCCACACTTATTAATGCCGCACCTGACGAGATTTATTTTACCAGTTGTGCTACCGAGTCAAACAACCTGGCCATTCAGGGAGTGGCCCTGGCTAATCGCGATAAAGGAAAGCATATAATCACCTCATCCACCGAGCATCCCGCAGTAATTGAAGTGTGCAAACACCTCGAAACGCAGGGTTTCGAAGTTTCTTACCTTCCGGTCGATGCCAACGGACGGGTGCAACCCGAAGTGCTCAACAAGGCTATTCGAACAGATACAATTTTGGTTTCCATCATGCTGGCCAATAACGAAGTGGGAACCCTTCAACCCATTAAAGAACTGGCAGCCATAGCCCGGCAGCATAAGGTAATATTTCATACCGATGCCGCCCAGGCCCTGGGCAAAATTGAAACCAACGTGCAGCAGCTTGGGGTCGATTTATTAAGCATTGCCGGACACAAATTGTATGCTCCCAAAGGAATAGGGGCCTTGTATGTGAAAAAGGGAACCCCCATTAAACCCCTGCTTTACGGAGCCAGTCAGGAAAACGGTTTACGGCCCGGAACCGAAAATGTAGCCTATATGGTAGCCTTGGGTAAAGCCTGTGAAATTGCTGGCCGCGATTTCACCAGGAATGTAAGTATCATGCGTACCACTAAAGAACGTTTATTCGATGGTTTAAGAAGCCATTTGGGGGATAAGCTTACCGTAAACGGAGAATCGGCTTCAACGCTGCCCAATACGCTCAGTGTGGCTTTTAAAGGCGTCGATGCGCATGCCCTGGCTGCTTCAATCAGCGATGAAGTATTACTGGCAACCGGTTCGGCTTGCCATGCCCATTCCATTGAACCTTCGGCGGTTCTAAAAGCAATGAAGGTAGATGCAGCCACGGCTTTATCCACAGTGCGCATCTCCACCGGAAAACACACAACCTTCGAAGATATTGATATGGCGGTTGAGGTAATCGTTAAAAAGGTAAAACTTTTTAATCAGTGAGACTGTAATCTCAGCTAATAAACTCAGTTCCTCAAACTTTGGCGCGCTTATATTTATCGTTCCTTTCAATGTACTTTGTTGGCATGCTAAAAGTAATTGATTCAGAAAAATATCTCCGGGCAGTAGCCTTGAGGATAATTCATTTAAGAAGTTTGTAGTTTATTATTTAACCGGATGTTTAAAGTGAATAAGTTTTGTCTGCCCGGTGAAAGTGATTCCCGATTCCAATTGAACTACAGCTTCAAAAACCACATCGTTCGGAACCAAAGAGTAATCGCTCAGTTCCAGTTGAAAACCATCGTGCCATTCTTCCCGGATTTGCATAAATTCTTCAAGCCCCAGTAAATTGCTGTTGTATCCGTGAATTGAGAACCACGATGTGGCATTTATCTTTTCCGGGTTGTTTGGGTTAAAGGCATAAATTTCCAACGTTTTGATTGGGTCAGGGTACAAATAGGTGTCTCCGTCGCAACTTAGTGCAAAAGCGGTCTTAAACCGGGGTATGGCCTTTTTCCATGTGGCAGCAATTTGTTTCCATTCAAAATTTACCACAACAGTTAATCCAAAGGCATTTTTATAGACACTGTCGCTTACTTCGCTGGGATAAAAACCCGCTGTATTGATTGCAGTAATGGAGACATCAGTGTAAATGTTCTCAAATACTCCGGGATCGGGGCAACGGAAGATGCAACTGGGTATAAGTTGCAAAAGAAAAACAAGTAGCAAAAGAAAAAAAGATTTCTTCACCATCATTAGTTTTTTTAGCCTTGAATAATAGTACCTGTTTCATGGTTTAGTTCCGAGCCAAACAGGCTGTGGGGAATCGAGAAAATAATAAGGGTAACTAAAGCGGCTATAATAATCCACCGGAAGTTGGCTTGGTTGCGGTTTTTATAGGCCGCAAAAATCCAGAAAATAAAAGCTATCAGTGTTTTGTTGTCAGTTAGGTCATAGCCAAAAGGCACTCCGGTCCATAGTTCACCAAAAGCATGCAGTTGAACCAGGGGACCAAAGATCATTCCTCCAAGTGTTAGCATACCTAAAGTGATAAAAGTATATAGCCGGGCACCAGGGCGACGGGCCAGTGCCAGTAATGCAGTAAAATTGGCCAGCAGCATGGCTAAAAATATGGCAATAATATGAGGAATCAGAATAGGATCGGGTACAGCGCCTTTAAAACGAACAATTACATGCATGGGCTCTGAGGGGGTGAGTGTTTTACCCGTTTTATAAAAAGTAAGTTTGTATTCAACCTTTCCAGCCGGTGGCTGCATGGGAAGCTGCCCAATTAGCTGGTCTCCTTTTCGTAACAGCGAATCTTTCTGCCAACTTTCGTTGGTTGGGAAACGCCGGTATTCCAGAAAAGCGTAAATGCTGGAATCGGGCAGGGGAAACTCAAGGATAAGGTCGCCGGTGCTTTCGGCACTGCGAACCAGTTTCAGTTCATATTTTTGCCCGCCATCATTCAGACTGATTTTTTTGGGATAGGTGGGGCCTGTCACCCGCTGATAAATGGCAGCACTTAGCGTTATCAGCAAGGCGATTATCCAAAATAAGGCTGTCATTAGTTGTTTTTTCATGGTATTATTGATTTTGAATAAGGTTGCAGTTTTCTTTAAAATAATTTTGTATCCATTTAAATGATGCCCAGCATACTACAAGAGCTATAAGTAGTGAGAAAACATAAAGGGGTCCACCGCCCAACAGTTCGCTAAAACTGGTGTTGATGTCCTGAAAACGATAGCCCACATAAAAACTGAACGAGTTGTTTACAAAATGAATGAACACACCTGGCCATACCGATTGAGTTTTCCAATAAATCCATCCGATAAACAAACCGATGATAAAGGCCGGAACAAATTGCCAGGGATTCAAATGGATTACACCAAAAATAACAGCCGACCAGATAATGGCTTTTTTTGCCTGATAACGTTGCAACAGCCCTTTCAGAATCAAGCCTCTGAAAATAAATTCTTCCAAAATGGGAGCGGCAATTCCTACCGTAAGGTAGCCTTTCAGGTCAAGACTAATCATTCCCGAAAACAAATCTTCGAAGTATTTGGGCATGGGAATTAAACTCACCAGCGCTTCGGTTAAAAACAAGAGCGAAAGAATGGCAGGCAGTAAAATCAGGTACGCTGAGAATGGCAATTTATTCGTGTCAAGACGATCAATTTGCCAAAGGAAGCGCACTACAAAAAAGAAGGATCCAAACGAGAGTAGGTAATTCAACAAAATGGAATAATCACTGATTAAGGGAACAAAACGCACCAGCAAGTTTATGAGCAAGCCTGAGAGCAGCGTAAGCAAAATGGCAATAAATAAAAGAATTAAGGTTTGCCCAAAGGGCGACATATCTTTGGCATCAAATTGATTTTCCATTCAAATAATTTACAAGAGGATTAAAACTACTTCTTTTTTGTGATTCCGTTCAAACTCAACCACAGCGGTTGTTCCTGTTTTGAGTTTGGCCATCCGGTACATGTAATCGTAAATATTGGTAACCGGTTCTCCGTTTATGCTGGTTATTTTATCGCCTTTCAACAAACCGTTTTTGTCGGCAAGTCCTCCGGGACGCACTCCATCAATACCCAGTCCGTTTTTTTGAACACCGTTCATGTCGGGGATAATACCCAGGGTAATTTTTAAACGGGTTCTTCGTTGACTACCCTGGGGCAGTCCGGTACTTTGAAAAGTAAGACTGTTGGTGTCGGCAACCAGCGAACCAATCAGGCGGGTGCTGTAATGCAAAAGTTCGGCTTCTTTGCTGGTATCAATTTTATCGATATCATCAATCGGAGTATGGTAATCTTCGTGAGCACCGGTACTTAAAAACAAAACAGGAATATCTAGCGCGTAAAACGAAGCATGGTCGCTGGGACCATATCCGTCTGGATTGGGTGTTACATTAAATGCCGGCTGATGCACGGCAAGCAGCGAATCAAACTCGGTGGCTGTTCCGGTTCCGCCTACTGTAATGCCAATGCTGTCGGCTTTCATCCGGCCAATCATATCAAAGTTTATCATGACCGAGATTTGCTCTTTGGGAACCGGCAGGTTTTGTGTAAAATATTTGGAGCCTAATATGCCCATTTCTTCACCATCGAAAGCAACAAAAATCAGGTTCTTTTTCAAGGTATCGCTTTTTGCTGCAAAGTATCCGGCCAGCTCAATAATTCCGGCCACACCCGATGCATTGTCGTCGGCACCGTTGTGTACAGCTACCGTATCGGGTTGCCGCGACGAAACGCCTTTGCCACCCATTCCCAGATGATCAAAATGGGCTCCAATCACTACATATTTGGCATCGGGAACTTTTGAATGAATGGCAAATACCACATTCGAAGCCTGCACCGTATCGTGTATTACATCGGTTTTTGCTGAAACCTGAGTTTTGGTACGGATAATCACAGGACTTTTTTTGTCCATTATATTTTTTTCAAGAGCTTCGATACGTTCAGTTCCGGCCAGAATTTTATTGGCAACAGCTCTGGTAATGCTAATCAATGGAATGCCTGCATCGCTCAGGTTTTGATCGTAATTTAATTCCAGTGGTTTATCGGTTTTTGATGTTGACACTCCGTTTACAAAAAGCACTCCTGCTGCTCCTTTATCCTTGGCCAGTGTTGCTTTTACCCTATCGCTTGCAAAAGGAATAAACGCACTTTCCATGTTTTCAGGTTCCGGATCTTCGCGTAAAAGCATTACCCATTTACCAGTCACATCAATCATGGCGTAATCGTTCCACTTCAGGTTTTCGTTTTCAATCTCAAAACCGTAGCCGGCAAAAACAACCCGGGAACTTAATTCCGCGTTGGCAGAAAAAGCCAGGGGAAGGTAGTCGGTACCCATAATCAGGGTGTCGTTGTTAAGCACCATGTAATTTTTCTCACCCGCTGAGCATCCCGTGGTAACGGTAAAATGTTGAAATCCCTCATCACAAAGCGGCTTAAGTCCGTAATTGATAAACTGCTGTTGAATGTAGGCACTCGCCAATCTACCTCCGGCACTTCCGGGTAACCTTCCCTGTAAACTATCTGATGCCAGATAGGCAATGTGCTCATAAATTTCGTCGGCAGATATGGCTGGATTTTTTTTAATTTTCTGACTGCAAAAAGTTAGCAGTAAAATGCTGCTGAATACAATAACTGTCAAAATAATTTTCTTCATATTTTTAGTTTAAAAGGTAATTTCGTTTGGTTTTCGGATAATAAATACCAGATAATCGCCCAGGTAGGTAAACCCGGCTTTTTTATATAAATTCAAAGCTGGCAGGTTGTCACGATGCACTTCGAGCTTAATCTGCCGGTTCATTTTTTTGGCAAACTCCAGCGATTTCTTTAGTAAAGGTTTCGATAAGCCTTGCTTTTGGTATTCGGGTTTTATACCAAAGTGATGCAGGTATAGCCGACGGCCATCATTGGTAATCCACGAAGTTCCAATGAGTTCGTTTTCGGGTTCCGTTTTCATCACATACAAAACACCCCCAAGCGCCAGGGTTTCAGTAATGGTTTGCTGGTTATCACCCCGTGCTGCATTACCTAATCCGGTGCTAATCCACAGGGCTTCCAGCGCTTCATAATCGGAGGACTGATAAGTTGTTATGATGTAATTCAATGCTGTGAAAGTTTAAATCTTCATTACGTAAATCTGGCTGGTTTCAAATCGGGTAACCACTACGTTTTGTCCTTTTTCAATAAACCCAAATTCGGCTTTGGCATCGTAGGTTTCTCCATCAATAATTACTGTTCCTGAGGGGCGCAAACTGTTTTCTGTAATTCCCTGTTTGCCAATCAGGTATTTCAGCGATGCATCGACACCTACATAACCTTCGCTGGTAGTTTGTACCGCCTGAAGTGCTATTTTGCTTCCCAGGTAACTCGACTCAAACAGGCGTTTGCTCAGGTAGAGCGAGGCCAGGAAGGAAACAAAAATGGAACCAATAACCAGGAGCATTGCCTTTAAAAGCAGACTCACAAACAAACCCGATCCTTCAAAATCGAATTCAAAGGCATCGACCATAGCCAGCGACAAACCAAAAATGGCCAGCACAATGCCTGAAACACCGGCAACTCCAAATCCGGGTATCACAAACAATTCTAAAGCAATCAACAGGATTCCCAGAATAAAAACGGCGATTTCCCAATGGGCGGCAATGCCTTCGAGGTAAAGCGGAGCAAAGTATAATATGGCTGCCAGAATTGCAATACCTAAAGGGAATCCAACGCCCGGGGTTTGTAATTCAAAATAGATGCCGCCAAAAATGGCCATTATAAGCAAGCTTTGAAAAACGGGGTGCATCAACATGCCGATTAACTGGTCGAGCTGGGTGGGTTTGTATTCTTTTATTACAGCTGGTTTAAGCGCAGCTTCTTCTATTAGTTCCTGAATGTTATCCACAATTCCGTCGCAAAAACCAAACTCTGAGGCTTCGAGCGCTGTGAAAGTAATAACTTTACCCGTATCAATTATTCCGGCTACAGCCATGTCGGGGTCCACCATGGCTTCCGCAATTTTTGGGTCACGTTTCCATCGGTAGGTGGTGTCGTTTCCTGCAATAAGGGTGTCTTTGCCCTGAGCTTCGGCCGTAGCACGCATGGTGCTGCGCATATAACTCTGATATTTGTCGGGCATTTGTTCGCCGGTTTGGTTTACAACCGTTGCGGCTCCGATATTTGCTCCGGGGCGCATGTAAATTTTATCGCAGGCAATCGATATTAATGCTCCGGCCGATGCGGCATTGTTATCGATAAATACATATACCGGAATTTTGCTGTTTAATATTTTGGTGCGAATGGAATCGGCGCTAACCACCATGCCGCCATAGGTATTCATCTGAATGATGATTAAATCGGCATTAATACGTTCAGCTTCTTCAAAAGCTTTTTGTGTTTTTCGCCATAGGGCAGGAGCCACCTCTTCTTTCATGTCGAAAGTTAAAATTACCGTGGTGTCTGTTTTTTGCGCATTAAGCGGTGACAGGAAAGCCAGATTAATAAGAAATGTCAGTAGAATTAGCATTCGTTTTTGCATAGCTGGAGCAGATTAGTTGGGTGTGATTTGGTAGTTCTTGGTTCGTTCTTTAATTTCAGGGAGCTCATTCATCGACAATGTGGCACCTACAGTAGCGATAATGGCGGTAAAACCACCTAACATTACCCCGCAAAAAGGAATCAGCAGCGATAAAGAAAAAAGCGAGCCATTGGCAATGGCCATTCCCCGGTATTTTCGCATCAGTTTTATGCTGTCTTTTACCGGAAGTCTGACGCGTTCGTTGGTGTAATCCATGTAAGAGAAACCGTAAAAATAGCTTGATACAATAAATATAAACACAGCGCCTGCCGGTGCCGAAATAAAGTTAAGTACAGGAATTAACGAGGCGATAAAAACAAGAATTACAATTCCGGTTTCGTAAAACAGGTTTCGTAACGCAATCACCATTCCCCGCCAGATATCGCGCAAAAATTGCCTGAACTGAAAAGGGTAATCGGTTTTGTTGAGCAGTTGATCAGTACGCTCCGACAGCCAGGCAAAAAGTGGCGAAAGCAGAATTAGAATTACATATCCGCTGAAATAGGCAAAAATGAAAAAGAAACCGATTTGTATCAGTATTTTGGCAAATCCGGCTAAGAATCCGGGAAGCATTTGCATGAGTCCGTTTTCAGAA
The DNA here is from genome assembly GCA_050251815.1 of Salinivirgaceae bacterium. Taxonomy (GTDB): domain Bacteria; phylum Bacteroidota; class Bacteroidia; order Bacteroidales; family SZUA-534; genus GWE2-40-63. The sequence goes on from JBFWMB010000014.1 coordinate 32,774, forward strand.
TCGGTTTTAACCCATTCATCAATTTTAAGTCCCAACATATCGCCCAGTGAATCCATTAAGGCAAAACCACTAAAGTAAAGCAAAAGGTTGAGTACAATGGGAACTAAAAAAGTCCACCACAGCCCGTGGTTAAATATAAAGGGAATGGCTTTAAAGAAATTTTTAAATCCGGTATTAAAACCGGCTATGGGCGATTTTTTCTGCATTGGGTAACAATAAAACAGTTTCACAATATAAGCCGCACGGCTAATGAATGCTGCAATTTATCGAATTTTAATGAATTTTAAATCCTTTATTTTACTTTGTTGCCTATTGTTTTATTACCGCTTTTGGTAATGGTTTTAATATCTGTTATTTTTGCTTGCTTTAAAAGTGAGTAATAATAATGCAAAGCGGTTTAGGCGTAATGTTTACCGTTTTTGGGACTTAGGTTTTATTTTTTTTGATATTTGTTTAAATGAGAGTTACTGGTTTTTCGTTTATTAGAAACGCAATAAAGTTCGATTATCCGGTGGTTGAAGCCATTAAGTCGGTTTTACCCCTTTGCGACAATTTTGTGGTAGCAGTTGGGAACAGCGAAGATGAAACGCTGGAATTGATAAAAAATATCAGTCCGAAAATTAAAATTGTAGAAACAGTGTGGGACGATTCCCTGCGCGAAGGTGGCCGAGTTTTGGCGGTAGAAACCGATAAAGCGTTTCAGGCTATTGATGCCGACAGCGACTGGTGTTTTTATATTCAGGGCGATGAGGTGATGCACGAGAAATATCTTGATGTGGCAAAAAATGCCATGGAAAAATATAAAGATGATCAGCAGGTTGACGGCTTGTTGTTTAATTACCTGCACTTTTATGGTTCATACGATTATGTAGGCTCTGCATCGAACTGGTATCCGCATGAGATTCGCGTTGTGCGGAACAATAAAGCGATTTATTCGTATCGCGATGCCCAGGGCTTTCGGAAAAATGACAATCAAAAACTAAATGTCAAAGCCATCGATGCCTACATTTATCATTATGGCTGGGTAAAAGACCCGCGAGCCATGCAACGCAAACAGGAAAGTTTTCATAAACTGTGGCACAACGATGAGTGGCTCGATAAGAATGTTGCAAAAGCCGAAGTGTTCGACTATTCCCAAATCGATGCGCTAAAAAAAATTCCAGGGTAGCCATCCACAGGTAATGCATGAACGAATAGCTAAGTTAAACTGGAAATTTGACCACGATATTTCAATGAACCGCATTTCTACGAAAGATAAATTTAAACGACTGGTAAAAAATCTATTTGGAGTGACTATTGGGTATAAAAACTACCGGATTATTTAAACCAAACACCATTTATTTTCTTTTCGATTTTATCACCCGTTGAAAATAGTATACCATTTTTCTGAACCAACCACTAGGTTTGTTATCAATTAACGATTTAAAACTGCCGTTGTGGCTTCCCTGTTCAGCCAGGTAGGGATGAGCCCAGTAAATGGTTATTTTTTGTTGTTCCGAAAGCTGGTTGTGAAACCAGTCGATAGCTTCGCCGCATTTATTGTATTTAATTTCCTGAATTAGGGATTGTGCACATTGGTAATCTATCAGGTAGGCTCCTGCACACCGTCCCTGTTTTTTTTCATAGAGGTGTTTGCCCGCTTCCCTTTCATGTTTTTTTATGTACCCGTGGTTACTGTTCTCAAGCGAGATGAAATAGTTGCTAAGTTGTCGTTCTTTTATTTCTTCAAGCACGTCATGCAACGTGCTTTCGAAGTTGGATTTCAGAATTATATCGTCTTCAAAAATCAAAGCCTGTTCAATCTTGTTGGAGATTATTGATTCGTAAACTTTGATGTGTTTGAGTGCACAGGAAACTTTTCCTGAAACCTCATGCATGCTGCCGGTAAAATATTGCGTGAGGGTTTGTGGGGTAATGTCTTCTTTATTACCATCGAGCATAAATTCTGCTTCAAGCTTGAATTTTTCCAATTCTTGTCGCATATGCTTTTCACGCTCTTTTTCCCCGCGAACATGAATTACGTATATTTTTAAATTATTCATTTTATACAAATTATTTGGCTCCAAATATAGTAAAAGGCTTTAAAAGCTTATTTAATTTAGGCGTGTTGATGACACCTTTAAGCAAAATACAACCAGGTTTACCTATGCCTGTTCTTAATGATGCGGGTTATTATTAACTGCTTAAAAGTACGGTTATCTGTAAATAATTTCTAATTTTGCCCCTGCAAAATTTTTACATAAAACACAATGAATTTAACGGATTTAACAGCGGTATCTCCAATCGATGGTCGGTATCGATCAAAAATATCAGAGTTAGCCTCCTATTTTTCAGAATTTGGACTGATTCGCTATCGGGTTTTGGTCGAGATAGAGTACTTTATCGCATTATGCGAACTTCCTTTAAAGCCACTAATCGGTTTTAAAAAAGCCCTGTATCCGGAACTTAAAAGTATATATGAAAACTTTTCATTGGACGATGCCAAACGGATAAAAGAAATAGAAACAGTAACCAACCACGATGTTAAAGCCGTGGAGTATTATATCAAAGAAAAATTTGATACCCTGAATTTGCAGCAATATAAGGAGTTTATCCACTTTGGTTTAACCTCGCAAGATGTTAATAATACCGCCGTTCCTTATTCTTTGCGCGATGCCATTCAAAACGTGCTGTATCCGCTTTTGGAAGATATTCTTGAACAATTAGCAGGCCTAGCCGATCAGTGGAGTAACGTAACCCTTTTGGCACGTACCCATGGGCAGCCGGCATCGCCAACCCGCTTGGGAAAAGAACTTATGGTTTTTGTTGAACGATTGGATAAACAACTCAATTTGTTAAAAGCCATTCCCTGCTCTGCAAAATTTGGCGGGGCAACTGGTAATTTTAATGCGCATGTTGTGGCTTTTCCCGATGTTGACTGGGTTGAATTTGCGAACCATTTTGTGAGTCATGTTTTGCAGTTGGAACGCCTGCAAACAACCACCCAGATTTCTCATTACGATGATATGGCGGCTATTTTTGATAATCTTAGGCGCATAAATACCATTTTAATTGATTTGGATCGCGATATGTGGACTTACATTTCGATGGATTATTTTAAACAAGAAATTAAAAAAGGAGAGGTTGGGTCATCGGCCATGCCTCATAAAGTAAACCCCATCGATTTTGAAAATTCCGAAGGAAACCTGGGAATAGCTAATGCCATTTACGATTATTTATCAAATAAACTTCCGATATCCCGCTTACAGCGCGATTTAACCGATTCAACTGTTTTGCGAAATATTGGCGTGCCCATGGCACATAGTATAATTGCCTTTAAGTCGCTAAAAAAAGGCTTGGGAAAACTTTTGTTAAACGAAGACAAAATTAAAGCAGATTTAAATGCCAATTGGAATGTGATTGCCGAAGCCATACAAACCATTCTCCGGCGTGAAAATTATCCGAATCCCTATGAGGCTTTAAAAGAGCTAACCCGAACCAATACGCACATAAATAAAGAGTCCATTCATGCGTTTATTGAAACACTAAATGTTTCCGATGCGGTAAAAGATGAACTCATGAGAATTACCCCGTTTAATTATACTGGTATTTACTAAATAAATAGAGCATTGAAAGGTTTTATTCGAATTCTACGATACGTATTCCCAACTTATACGGCAAATTCAGTTTTATACATTGTATTTAACTTAATTTCAGTTGTTTTCAGTATGTTCTCCTTTGTGATGATTATTCCATTTCTCGATGTGTTATTTGAGAAACAACAGCTGATTACCGAATTACCCCAATGGGAATTTTCAAAAGATGCTATTTTGGGCTATTTTAATTTTTATTTAAGCCGTGTAGTAATTAACCATGGGCCAGCTAAGGGCTTGCTCTATGTAATGGCTTTTGTAGTTATCACCAGTTTTTTTAAGGCCTTGTTTTTTTACCTGGCAAAATATATTATGGTGCCGGTAAGTGTTGGCGTAGTTCGTGATTTGCGAAACAGTATGTTTAGCAAGGTTTTAAGACTGCCGTTATCGTACTATTCCGATGAGCGCAAAGGCGATATCATATCGCGAATGACCAGTGATGTAAGTGAAGTGGAAACATCGGTTGTAAAATCGGTAGAAGCACTGCTCAAAGAGCCCGTAACCATAGTGGTTTATTTAAGTGGATTAATACTGCTTAGTCCGGGTTTATCATTGTTTGTATTACTTATGTTTCCGATATCGGGATTAATAATCGGGAGAATTGGAAGCACGCTTCGCAAGAGTTCAAATTTGGCACAAACCAAATTGGGCGATTTAATTTCACGAATTGAAGAAACTTTAGGCGGCCTGCGCATAATTAAAGCCTTTAATGCCCAACAAAAATCTGAAGACAAATTTCGCGAGGTTAATAATTCTTATGCACACATTATGATACGTATGTGGTGGCGGCGCGATTTAGCAGTTCCGGTAAGCGAATTTTTGGGAATTCTGACCGTAGTTATTGTTTTGTGGTATGGTGGTACATTGGTGCTTGGTTCACGTGGGCATCTAACCTCCCAGGAATTGATAACCTATCTGGTAATTTTTTCCCAAATAATTAATCCGGCAAAGGCTTTTACAACAGCTTATTATAATATTCAAAAGGGACTGGCGGCTACCGATCGTATAAATAAAGTTCTTGATGCTGAGATCGCCATACAAAACCATCCGCAAGCAATAAAAGTAAATACCTTTAAAGACGAAATTCTTTACGATAACATTTATTTTAAATACCAAACTGAAAATGTAATTAATGGTATTTCGCTTTCCATTAAAAAAGGACAAACCATTGCACTGGTAGGACAGTCGGGGTCAGGTAAAACTACACTAGTTGACTTATTGCCCCGGTTCTACGACATTAACCAGGGAGCGATTAAACTTGATGGTGTCGATATCCGATTAATTGAAATAAGTAATCTGAGGAAACTTATGGGGGTGGTTAATCAAGAGAGCATTCTGTTTAACGATACCGTTTTCAATAACATTGCTTTTGGTGTGGAAAATGCTACCATGGAGCAAGTAGTTGAGGCAGCAAAAATTGCAAATGCCCATGAATTTATTTCTGAAATGTCAGGTGGATATGAATCAAATGTTGGCGATAGGGGGTCAAAACTTTCCGGCGGGCAGCGTCAGCGTTTAAGTATTGCCCGGGCTATTCTGGCCAACCCGCCCATTATGATACTTGATGAAGCAACTTCGGCTCTTGATACGGAATCGGAAAAGCTGGTTCAGGAATCGCTTACCCGGCTCATGCAAAACCGTACTTCCATTGTGATTGCTCACCGTTTATCTACGGTTATTCATGCCGATTTGATTTGTGTTATAAACGAAGGTAAAATTGTTGAGCAGGGTACACATCGTGAATTACTCAACTTAAATGGCTATTATAAAAAACTTCACGATGCCCAAATGTTTGCTTAATATTAAAAAATTAGTTGTTGGCGTAATTTAAAGCTAAAACGTTAGAAAATTATTGTTTAAGTTCTTTTATCTAAAAAAAATATCTTATTTTTAGCCAGATAATTATAATTTATGCAACTTGAATCCAGTAATAATACTATGAGTGCCGATATTAACTTTATAAAATCTGTATTGTCGTTGCACGATGAAATGGCCAGCAACGGTTTTTCATTGGTGTACGAGGGTGAATTTAGTCATGAAGTGATGAAAATGTTTACCTCAATGGCTGAACGCGATATGGACAAAACCAACGAAGAACGTTCCGTTAAACGTAAAGTTTTTCATGTGATGGTTGAATGTTTGCAGAACATGACCAAACATTCTGACGATTACGATGAAGACGATCGGATTGGTAATGGCTTGTTTATAGTTGGAAAAAAAGATGGCTTTTGGAATGTGATAACAGCCAATAAAATTTTAAACAGTCGTATTGACGAACTAAAAAATTCAATCGACTACATCAATTCCTTATCGAAGGACGAGTTAAATGCACTTTATAAAAAACAAATTCGCGAAGGTTCTCTTTCCGATAAAGGAGGTGCCGGCTTAGGATTAATTGATATTGCACGTAAAATAGGCCGTAAACTCGATTATCAATTTCTGCCACTCGAAGACACCAAAAATTATTTCTTTTTGTTAAAGGTTAGAATTAGTTCAAAACCAGATAATGAATAAAAATCATTGAGGCCGTTTTTTAACGGCCTTTTTTTTTGATTTTGTTTTTGATCAGGCATTTCTTATCTTTCCGCCAATAAAAAGTAACGTTTATAAAACAGATGAATCAATTTACCCGATTATCTGTTTAACTAAAATAACCCATATTTAAAGTTGCATGGCATTTTCAAGTGTGATTAGCATCTTTACCTCAGCCTGGCTGCCTGTAGTGTTTTTAGTAGGCATTATGATTGTATTGGCCTATTTTATTCAGAAAACCCGAAAACTGCTCAATAGGTATAAAAAAATAATGTTCAGGTATAAAGAGAACATGAACACCCTGCGAAATACTCTTTTGCAGGAGAATCAAACGGTGGCTCTTCATCGTGAGGAACTGCTTGCGCAGGCTGAACATTTGCAGGAATTAAATATGGAGTTGGAGCGCTTATCGTTGGTAGCCAGCAAAACCGATACGGCAGTAATTATTGCCGATAAAAAAGGGCGGTTTACCTGGGTGAACCAGGGCTTCGTTAATCTTTATGGATACACGCTCGCCGAAGTGTTAAGTGAGGTTGGTCCTGATATTTATAGTGCCAGCAACGAAATGAATATCAAACCGGTAGTTGATAGGGCCATAAAAGCTAAAAAGTCGCTGAATTATACTTCCATGATTCAAACCAAGAGTGGTGAATCAAAGTGGATTAAAACCACCCTGAATCCCATTTTAGATGAAAACAAACAAATTCAACAGTATGTAATATTACAAACCGATGTTTCGGAGTTAAAACAAATAAACGATAAACTAAAAAAACTTTCTTTGGTTGCCAGCAAAACAAGCAATTCGGTATTGATTTTTAATGCGGCTGAACAAATCGACTGGGTTAACGAAGGCTTTCATAATTTATATGGTTATACAAAAGGCGAGTTTATCGCATTGCATGGCGATTCGCTCAAAAATTTCCTTAAAGTAAGCGGCCATGAAAACCTTTACAAAAAGGTACTTGAAGTAAAAAGTACCTACACTTTTGTTTCATCCATTATGAACCGGGATAGCGAACTCAAATGGAAGCAAACTTCAATAACACCCATACATAGCGATGCTGAAAATATTGTGAATTTTATTGTAGTGGAATCCGACATTACCAAGATAAAGGAAGCCGAAGCGCGGATTGAAGAAGAGCGCGATAAAGCCGACCGTTTATTGCTTAATATTTTGCCCGAAGAAACTGCTGAAGAATTGAAGTCGAAAGGTGAGGCTACACCTCGTTTCTACAGAAGTGTTTCGGTACTTTTTGCCGATATTCAGGATTTTACCAAATTGGCTGAAAACCTTACACCAAAAGAATTGGTTGAGGAATTACAATCGTATTTTTCGCGTTTCGACGATGTAGTGACCCGTAACTTTGTTGAGAAAATTAAAACTATGGGCGATGCATTTTTATGCGTGGGAGGTATCCCCATGCGAAATAAAAGCCACCCCTTCGATGCAGTTTTGGTTGGATTAAATCTTCAGCGCATAATCAGGGAACTGGGCCGCGAACGCGAAGAACAAGGCAAACATGCCTGGAATTTACGGGTGGGAATTCATTCAGGGCCCATTGTTGCCGGTGTGGTGGGCAAACAAAAAATGACTTACGATATATGGGGCGATACGGTAAACATTGCCAAGCGCATCGAATCGGCATGTGTTCCCGGAATGGTAAACGTGTCGTCGACAACCTACGAGATTATTAAAGATTATTTTGAATGCGAACACCGGGGTAAAATTTTAGCCAAGCATAAGGGGCATATCGACATGTACTTTGTTCATCGAATAAAGCCCGAATTTTCAGAAAACCAGGATGGAATTACACCCAATATGTATTTTAAAGAAATGTTTGCACGGCTGTAAACAGAGCTTGCATTACTTGTTGTTAAAATAAACATCGAGCAGTTTGCTGGCCGCTTCAAATGAACTTATTCGATCACTTAATACATCCGATTCCATTTGCTGAATCAAAATTCTTACCTTTTCATGTTGGTAGAAATTATCGCGCAGGTAATTGTTTATGGTTTCATACATCCAATAGCGGGCCTGTTCGCTGCGGCGATTGTCAAAAAACAGGTTCTGTTGTGTGTGTTGCAGGTAATCGCCTATCATTTTCCAGACTTGGTCGATATTTGTTTTGTAGAGTGACGAACAGGTTAATACTTTGGGATACCACCCCGATTGCGATGGTGGAAACAAATGCAGGGCACTTCGGAATTCAGCAGCCGCCAGTTTGGCTTTCTCAATATTGTTACCATCGGCTTTGTTAATAACAATACCATCGGCCATTTCCATAATTCCACGTTTAATTCCCTGCAACTCGTCGCCGGCTCCGGCAATTTGTACCAACAAAAAGAAATCGACCATGGAATGTACGGCTGTTTCCGATTGCCCGACACCAACCGTTTCAATAAAAATCACATCAAAACCGGCGGCTTCGCACAACAGGGTGGTTTCCCGGGTTTTGCGGGCCACACCTCCCAGCGAACCAGCCGACGGGCTGGGTCGGATAAAAGCATTTTTATCGTTGCTCAGTTCTTCCATCCGGGTTTTATCGCCCAAAATACTTCCTTTTGAACGTTCGCTACTGGGGTCAATAGCCAAGACAGCCAATTGATGATGCTGGCCGGTTATGTATTTCCCCAAAGCTTCAATAAAAGTACTTTTTCCTGCTCCGGGAACCCCTGAAATGCCTATGCGTATTGATTTTCCTGAGTGTGGGAGGCATTTCTCGATAATTTGCTTGGCCATTTGCTGGTGTTCCGGCAGGGAGCTCTCTATCAGGGTAATGGCCTTGCTTAAAATAGTACGGTCTCCCCGGATTATCCCTTCAAAATATTCATCGGCAGTTAATTTCTTTCGTTTAATATTAAGAAACCGTTGGGCAGCACCTTCGTCAACCGATGGTGGTTGTTCAATTCCCTGATTTACTTTTAAGGCGCTTTTTGTTTTTGGCTTTTGCTTCATGATGCTAAATAAATTGATTCAAATTTAGAACTAATCGGCACACCATCCCCGATGATTTAATATTATTTGTTAACCTCCGATTGTTGAAAATTTTGTTCAGTGCTATGCAAAATAACAAAAGCCATTGAACGCATCCAATGGCTTTTGTCAGTTCTTTGAAAGTTTATATTTTAACTTCCGCTGGCCGGTTCAACCATTCCGGTAACCCGCAATGTAACCTGGGGTTGACTGGGGTCATTAGTAATTACGGTTATACTTTTATTTTGTCGGTTTAGTTTGCCTGTGGAATCAAATTTCACTTTTAATTCGGCTGTTTCTCCGGGTTTCAGCAGGCTTTTCGACGGATTAATTACGGTACATCCGCACGATGCCTTGGTTTTGCGGATAATTAAATCGCTTTTGCCGGTGTTTTTAAATTCAAAGATGTAATCAACGCTTTGTCCCTGAGTGATGGTTCCAAAATTGAAGGTGTTTTCGTTGAACTCAATTTTGGGAGCTTTGGCTTTTTCTGCTTCGCTCAGGTCCGAAAAATCTTCTTCAATATTAGCACTTATCGAGAGTAAGTTCTTGTTTTGTTGGGTGTCGCCGTTTATGGCTACGGTAATGCGATCCATTAAAAAACCCCAGTCGTTTTTCTTTTTGGCATCGTACCAAACTTTAATAACGCCTTTTTCTCCGGGTTTTAGTGTTTCGGGAACCGCTTCAGCTTTTATGTGTGCCGGAACATTGCGGAACGATACATTCAAAAGTTTACTGCTGGTGTTTACCATCTCAAGTTCACCTTCTTTCACTTCATCAACACTAACTTTCATTAAAGCCAGATGGTTTGATTTTAATCGTAATTCTCCCAATACCCGGGGGTATTCATCTTCAACGGTAAGTTGTTTGGGAATTACATTTCCAACAATTCGCAGGGTCGATGTGGGTGGATTGCTGTTGGTGGTGATGCTAATCGATTTTGAAAAGCGGTGTGGACGGTTCATCGGATTAAAAACAGCTGATACAAAACCTTTTTGACCAGGCATTACCGGTTCTTTGGTGTAGTCTGATGTGGTACAACCGCACGACGGACGAACCTGGGTAATTACCAAAGGAGCATTTCCGGTATTGGTAAAGCTAAAGTTGTAGGTAACTTTTCCGCCGTCTTCTTTAATGTCACCAAAATCGTGGGTGTCGTTGTCCCACGATATATTGGGCCCTACTTGCTGGGCTTGCACCACACCAAGCGATGCAATAACTATGAATAAAATAAAGCCTAATTGTTTCATAAGTAAAGTATTTAATTACTGGATAGGCAAATGTAAAAAAAATGACCTGTTAAACCACTTGTTTGCACCGATTCTTATGTTAATGGAGTGTTAAAGTTTTTGCCAGTTGCTCAATATTAAACGACGAGGGGTTTTGAAATACCCGCAACTCAAATTCAGGCAGTATAGCCAGGATATGATCAAATAAATCGGCCTGAATACCTTCAAAATTAGCCCAAACCTGGTCGTTGCTGAATACATAAATCTCAATAGGTATCCCTTTTTCACTGGGTTGCAAATGCCTTACCAGGAAAGTCATGTCCTGATGTATTTTGGGGTGATGCCTCAGGTATTCCTCCACGTACTTTCTGAAAACCCCCAGGTTGGTAAGTCGTCGGCCGTTTACCAATACTGAATCATCAATTTGATTTTCTTTATTGAACAATTCCAGCTCTTCCATTTTTTCCGAAATGTAGCCTTTTAGCCGGTGAATTTTCTTAAACTTTTCAATCATCTCAGGAGAACAGAATTTGACACTGCTCATGTCAATATTTACCGAGCGTTTTATGCGTCGCCCGCCTGATTCCTCCATGCCACGCCAGTTGGTGAACGATTCCGATACCAGGGCATAAGTGGGAATGGTGGCAATGGTTTTGTCCCAGTTTTGTACTTTAACGGTATTTAAAGTAATTTCAAGAACGGTTCCGTCGGCACTGTGGCTGGGCATTTCAATCCAGTCGCCAATGCGCACCATATTGTTTGCCGACAGTTGCACGCTGGCTACCAAACCCAGAATAGTATCTTTAAAAACCAGTAGGAGTACGGCAGCAAGAGCTCCTAGTCCGGCAAGCAATTTTCCGGGAGAATTGCCGGTAACCAGGGAAATTATAATGATGATGGCAATAAAATAAAAGAATATATTTATAAGTTGGATGTATCCTTTTATGGGACGGGTTTTTGAAATTTCACGTCGTAAATAGATTTCATGCAGCGATTGGGTTAGCGATACCAATACCAGCAACACAATTAAGGTTATATACAAATAAATTACTGTTTCAATAAAAGTAACCCACTGCGGATAGTTTCCGAATACCAGATTTATTGAAAAATGCAATACCAGTGCAGGTGCCAGGTGAGCAACCCGGTTAATTACCTTTCGGTTAAAAAGAATATCGTCCCATTCGTTCTTACTTCTCTTAATAAACTGTGAAATGGTATTTACAATTACCCGCTTGGTAATTATATCGGCCAGAAAGCATACCAGAATAAGAATTAGTACAAAAATACTCAACTGAATTAAGTTTGCCTGGCTGGCGTTAAGTCCCAACGATATAAGTTTGTTTAAAAATTGTTCGCTTAAATGTTCCATGATTCATTCTTTTGGCGGCAAAGGTATAAAAATTGGGGGAGACCCGAAAATTGGGCTTTAGGAGCTTTTGATAGCCAATAATTTTATGAAATATTCCAATATCAGTTCAGAATATCAACGAAGTTTTGGTATTTTTAGGGCAAAGTGAAAGGCAATTAATTAATGGATGATTGGGGGTATTGAAAACATTAGCGACCATAGTGTTAATTTTCCTGGGTATTGTTTTGCATGCACAAACCGATAGTTTGAGCTTTTCAAAGCCTTATGTGGGGCATCGGTTTAAAGAAGGCCTTTACCTAAACCATCAACAATTGCTGACGAATAATCCCATTCCTGTTAAATACATCATCACCAAATACGATAAAACCGATTTCGACTTTTTTAACAAACTTTTAGCTGAAGAGTCCGTTATTTTTTTCGATAAATTTGGGTTGAAAAACGAGCTTAAAGTGGAAGATTTGTGGGGTTTCTGCCGTCGGGGTTCAGTGTATATTAATGTGGGCGACGATTTTAACCGAATTCCCGTAATGGGTTCCATTTGCCATTTTGTGGCTACCATTACCACACGTGAAAATAATTACGCACAAGCGGGATATCCGTACAATTACAACTACGGTTATTATGGGACCCCGGTATCGTCGGAGCGAACCGAAGTGTACCAGTTTGTAATGGATTTTAAGAGCGGTAAAATTCTGGAATTTACGGTCGATAATGTGAAAATATTACTAAAAACCGACGAGGAACTTTATCAGGAATATACCGAACTACGAAAGAAAAAGCAGAAGCAGCAAAAGTTTTTGTACATTCGTAAGTATAACGAAAAACACCCTTTATCTATTGAGCGGGAAAAAGGTTAAACCTGTTTAACTTATAATTGTTACCTATGCATACAATTGCGAACCTAAAAATGAAACGAATCAATAAAAAACAGATTATATTTAACCGATTGTATTGAAAACAATTGTCGAACTTATTTAATAAAAAAAATGAAAAAACTACTTCTATTTACCGCGTTGGCATGTATCTTCACCGGGCTTAAAGCACAACAGGCTGTTGGTACCCCCGAACAGTTAAAACAGTTTATGAATACTACAACTTATGTGGTACTTGAGAACAATCCCATGTTGCGCTACAATCATGTGATTAAAGAAACCGTTGAAAAACACTGGGATATTACCAAATTTGAGTTTGTAACCTTCTCTACCGAGGAATTTGAAGAAGCCCGTAAGGACCCCAACAAATCGTTCCTGATTGTAAACCTGCATTACTTCGATAAAGACAAAACCAAAGCCAAATACAAGTATTTAAGCGTGGAACTGGGCGGTCCGTACGAATTTGTTCGCCAGATGCCCGACATTGCTTCCGTTCCCATTGCCTACGACGGCATCGACGAAAAATATTATGCCTACAAACTGGGTATGTTGTGCCGTTTTTTGCAGAACCACATTAAACTCACTTACGAGCATCCCGAGCTTAATTCAAAAAACATTCTTAAATACTATTACAAAAACCTTACGGCCGATATTCACGACAAAGTATTGTATGTTACCGAAGGCGATTTACCCAAATCGCTGAACACCGTGGAAAAAATCAAGGCGCTTTATCCCTACGATGTTAAAATTGTGAGCCGCGAAGAGATTCAGGCTGCTATTGACAACAAAGACGAAAACGTGGTTTTTGTGCATAAGGTAGGTCCTGAGGGAGCCAAACGCAAAGCCCGTTGTTTTAACACCATTGTGGGCGCTGCCGATGCCCAGCTCTACTATTTCAGCTGGCACATGATTAGCGATAAAGCACCCGAAGGGCTCACCACCAAAGATTTTAAGAAACTGGCCAAGGCTAAAAAACAAAACTAATGAAGTAACCGGAACGAATTTTCCAAACAAGATTCGTTCCGGCAATTGTTTTTATTATAACCCGAAACCATTTCCTGCGTAAGCAGTGTTTTAAGTGTATTTGTAAAAACAGCATCTTATGAAACAGGTAGTATTAATTCAACTTATCGAGATTGCCGTATCCATTCCCATCGGCTATTTTGTGCTGAATTACTTTTTCAGGAATTCAGTAATCATTAAGATTGGCATCATGTGGATTGTCAACGTAATTATTAGCGCTTTTGTTAAAGAGTACGCCATGATGGGTTTATTTAATAATGCCGTTTCTTATACCATCATTGCAGCTTTTACCATTACCGGTCTGTATTTTACCTCGCGTTTGCTTTATAAACCTTTGAACAATATTATCGATCATGTCGATGATTTATCGAAAGGAAACCTCGACATTTCCGTCGAACGAAACGAAAGTAATGACGAACTAAACCGCCTGGCCAATGCTTTATGCGAATTAAAGCGCCAGTTTATTGCCATTATTGGTGATATCAATGCCAGTTCCAGCCAGTTGATCGATGCCAGTTCCGGTTTAAGCGTTACTGCCGAAGAAATGGCCAATGGCTCAAACGAGCAGGCAGCTTCAGTGCAGGAAGTTTCTGCTACCATGGAAGAAATGGCCGCTAATATCGAAGGAAATACCGATAATGCCCGCAAAACCGAGCAGATTGCCGACTCAGCCGCCAAACGCATTAAAGAAGTGCAGGAGGCTTCGGCCGAAAGCCTGAGCTCGGTAAACGATATTGCTCAAAAAATTGGTATCATCAACGACATTGCCCTCCAGACCAACATACTGGCCCTGAACGCGGCCGTTGAGGCAGCGCGGGCCGGGGAACACGGAAAAGGTTTTGCTGTGGTGGCTGCCGAAGTACGCAAACTGGCCGAGCGTAGCAAGGTTGCAGCCGACGAGATTGTAGACCTGGCGGCTAAAAGCGTGGAGGTAACCAACAAATCGGGCGAGTTACTCCTGAATATAATTCCTGACATTGAAAAAACAACCCTTTTGGTGCAGGAGATTGCTGCCGCCAGCATCGAGCAATCAAACGGCGCCAATCAGGTGAACCACGCCATCCAGGATTTGAATCAGGTAACCCAGCAGGGAGCTTCAGTAGCCACACAAATTGCAGGAAATGCCGAGTCGCTGGCCGAACAGGCACGTACTTTAAATCAATTAATCAGTTTCTTTAAGTTTCAGGGTAAGAAAAAAGCCTATGTCGCTACCGAAAAGAAGAAGATAAAGAAGGAGTTTAAACCTGCTATGGTTCAGTTTAAAGCGCAGCCCTCGACAACAGTTCCTAAAAAGACACAAACCACAACCTTACCCAAAAAAGAACAGCCAAAACCAGCGGCACCCACGGTAAAGAATGTGGCAAAACCCATTGAAATAAAAAAAGAAAGCAAACCAGCGGTTCTAAAGACAAAGCCGGCACAGCAGAAAAAAACAACACCGGCTCCCAAATCTGTGGTACCGCCCAAAAAAGCAGCCCCGGCCAAACCCGAAACCAAAGCGGCCCCGGCACCCAAATCAAAACCAACAAATACTGGCAATGCCGGAAAAGGCTTTAATTTAAACCTGGGTTCCGACGTCAGCGATAGTGATTTTGAAGCGTTTTAACAGCTAATTTTTTCGTTTCCAGGAACGAATAAAAAATAGTTACCCCGCTTGCATGCAGACGGGGTTCATTTTTAACCGGAATTGGCAAAATACCGATTCTTCTGGGTTCAGTTAATAAGAATCCGAATTATTTTATGACTGATTTTAGCTCCCTAGGAGCGACATTTTTGTAGAAAAACATTAGTTGGTATAACCCCCAGCTCCGTAGGAGCGACATTTATTGTTATTCGCCTGGTTATCCGGTATACATTCGCATTTAATTCCTGAATTCGTGGCCTAATTGCTCCGCATGCACGCGGTTTATGGGCTACCACCCCATACCCCGAAAATTATTGCCTCGTGCCCTGATGGCCGTACCGAACAATTTCCTAATTTTGAGCCATCATTAATTCAAAAATTGTATGTCGGACGATAAAAAGATTATTTTTTCAATGGTGGGGGTTGGCAAAACCTTTCCACCCCATAAGCGGGTTTTGAACAACATTTACCTTTCGTTTTTTTACGGGGCAAAAATCGGGATAATCGGTCTCAATGGCTCGGGTAAATCAACCCTCCTTAAAATTATTGCCGGAACCGAAAAAAGTTACGAGGGCCAGGTGGTTTTCTCTCCGGGTTATTCCGTTGGGATGCTCGAACAGGAACCGGCACTCGATAATTCCAAAACCGTACGCGAAATTGTGGAGGAAGGAACTGCCGAAGTGGTGGCTTTGCTTAAAGAGTACGAAGAACTCAATATGAAGTTTGCCGAACCCATGAGCGACGATGAAATGAACCAGCTCATCGAGCGCCAGGGCGTGTTAACCGAATTACTCGACCAACACAACGCCTGGGAGCTCGACAACAAACTCGAACGGGCCATGGATGCACTGCGTTGTCCACCTTCCGATACCAGGGTGGAACACCTTTCGGGAGGCGAACGCCGCCGGGTAGCTCTGTGCCGTTTGTTACTTCAGGAACCCGACATTCTTCTGCTCGATGAGCCTACCAACCACCTCGATGCCGAGTCGGTACAATGGCTTGAGCAGCATCTGCAGCAATACAAAGGAACGGTGATTGCCATTACCCACGATCGCTACTTTCTCGATAATGTAGCCGGATGGATTCTGGAACTCGACCGGGGCGAGGGCATCCCCTGGAAAGGGAATTACACCTCGTGGCTCGAACAAAAGAGTGCCCGCTTGGCCCAGGAAGAAAAAACCGAAAGCAAACGACGTAAAACCCTCGAACGCGAACTTGAATGGGTGCGGATGGTCCCAAAAGCCCGTCATGCCAAACAAAAAGCCCGTCTGGGTGCTTACGACAAACTGCTGAACGAAGATTCGAAAGAAAAAGAACAAAAACTCGAGATATTCATCCCCAATGGTCCGCGCCTGGGCACTAAAGTTATCGAAGCCCACTCGGTAAGTAAAGCTTTTGGCGAGAAACTGCTGTTCGAAAACCTTGAATTTGTATTGCCACCAAACGGTATTGTCGGTGTAATTGGTCCCAATGGCGCCGGAAAAACCACCTTGTTCCGCATGATTATGGGACACGAGCAGGCCGATTCCGGAACCTTCTCCGTGGGCGAAACAGCAAAGCTGGGTTATGTCGATCAAAGCCATGCCGACATCGATCCGGAGAAATCGGTGTACCAGATAGTATCCGAAGGCATGGAAGAGATTAAGGTAGGTGGACGGTTTATCAATGCCCGCGCTTATTTATCGCGTTTTAATTTTGCCGGAGCCGACCAGGAAAAGAAAGCCGGCGTACTATCGGGCGGGGAGCGAAATCGCTTGCACCTGGCCATGACATTGAAGTCGGAAGCCAACGTGCTGCTCCTTGACGAACCCAGTAACGACATCGATGTAAACACCCTGCGTGCGCTCGAAGAAGGTTTGGAAGGTTTTGCCGGTTGTGCCGTGGTTATCTCGCACGACCGCTGGTTCCTCGACCGCATAGCCACCCATATTCTGGCTTTCGAAGGCAATTCACAGGTATATTTCTTTGAGGGGTCCTACTCCGAATACGAAATAAACCGCAAAAAACGTCTGGGCGACGAAGGCCCCAAACGCATCCGCTATAAAAAGCTTACCAAAGATTAAGATTCAAAAATGAATAGCTTACAGAGGCTGTCCAAAGAGTAAAAGGACAGCCTTTTTTCTTAAGGCGTGTCCGCAGGTGCCGATGCATCAACCCTAATTACCTCAGCGTTTAGTTGCAAGCCGGCTTTAAGGTACCGGTTCATAGGATTATTGGGATTGCCCGATAGTTCAGCACTTTTAAGCCAGCCCGAATCGGGAAGGGGTGTTACAAGCAGCGGACTTTGCTGGTGTTTGTGACTTATCAGGTAGTTTATGCGTTTGGTGTATTCACGGGAGTATTTTGTGAGCTTAATTTGCTGTTCTATCAGGTGGTAACCGTTCATTCCCGTTATCGAAACAAAACAAAGCAGAAATAGTCCTTTCTTGAAAGCTTTAGTAAAGATACCGCTACGGAACAAAACATAAAAAACCAGGGTGAAATACACCAGCGTATAAAGGCTTATGGGCAAAAGCGCCCGATAGGCAGCAACATCCTGTGTTTTATAGGTAATGGAAAGCTGATGCAGGTAAACCAACAGCACAAATACCAGGGTCAAATAAATTATTCGGATAAGGGTGCTGCTTTTCTTTTCAGGAACCGGTCGGCGTACCAGGTAATACTGAAGGGCAATCCCGAATAGCATAGCATAAGCCAGTACGGAAGGTACTCTTTTTAAAAAGATAATCCCCGTCATCTTTGCATTTAAAACCAAAACTTCAGGCACGCTTATTTTGTGAAAAAACTGACTGTGCAATTCATTCCCTTTGCTATGGTATTGAATTGTATATGCCATACCTACGGCTAAAAAAGCGATTAGGTATGCAGGCCATAGCTGTTTTAAATAGGGCCTGCGATCGATAGGGAATAAAAGATAAAGAATCAGCAACACTAAAAACAAAAGTACCATGAGTGCCAACGGCCCACTGGAACCGCCCACATAGGCAAAGCTTACCACCAGCAATATATAGTTAAATAACGACAAATGCTTGCTCAACAATAGGGTAAAACCCAGTATGGCCATGGCAAGACTCAGCGAATAAGTGCTGGTGGAGCATAGCCAGAACCAACTTTCGTTAATGCTAAATGAACTGTAAAACAGGGCGGCAATCAAAAACAAACTCATCAGGAATTTACTGGTAAAACGCCGGGTGCGCAGACGCAGAATGTGTTTTTTAGATAAGCGGTGAACCAATTGATACGTTACCAAAAGCCAAACAACAAAATTGAAAAGAAAAAACAGGGAAGCCACCCGGTTTAGAGGGAAAATTTTAAGGAAACTTTGAATCAGGAATACAGAGAAATAGCCAAAACTCCCGTTTGGGTATTCGTGTTGGGTGGCTTCAAGTAATGAAAAATGGTTTGCATTATCCAGAAAATGAAAATCGTCGGCAGCCAGGTTGCCAAACGAAGCTACCAATAAAAAAAGGTACAAAAACAGCAACGAACCCAGGGTAAAAAGCAAATGAATGTACGTTTTTTTTCCGGAACCACGCATAAATCAAAGTTTTTTTGGCTTAAGCATTACGGCTATAAGTTACAACAATATTTATAAATCGGCCCAATATTTGGCCGCTTTTAGCGAACAAAAAAGGTAATTAATCCAATTAATTGGCGGCACCAATTTCGCTGATATTTCGCTTTCTAAAATTATCGCTGTATTTTTGTTCGCATTTTATAAAATTTTGAACCGCTTACGATGAGTACACAATTTAAACGCGACCTGCTTGTTTTTTTTCTGCTGTTTGGTCTCCTGACCCTGCCTTTTTGGTTTTTCGATATCGATATTGCCTGGCAAAAACCTTATTATACCACCGCTAAAGGTTGGTTTATGGGGGATTGGCCTTTCTGGCACTTTATTTACAAGTACGGAATCTTTGTGGGTTACCTTTTGGCCTTTGCAGCCCTTGTAGTGGTAAGTCTTTCGTATTGGAAAAAGGCTCTGGTAGTCTGGCGTAAGGCCGCGTTGTTTATGTTGCTGATAGTAATTGTGGGGCCGGGCATTCTAGTAAACGGAACATTTAAAGATCATTGGGGCCGTCCACGTCCGCGCGAGATAGTTCAATTCGACGGGGTAGAGCAATACCATAAGGTATGGGTTAAAGGCGACACCGGGGGAAAGTCGTTCCCCTGCGGACATGCATCCATGGGATTTTTTATGTCAATTCCCTTTTTATTTCTTCGGAAAAGATACCGCAGCTGGGCCTGGACTTTTTTTATTTTTGGAACCCTCTATGGTTTGCTCATTGGTTATGCCCGGATGATTGCCGGCGGACACTTTGCCAGCGATGTATTGTGGGCCGCCGGAATGGTTTGGCTGCCGGCCATTCTTTTTTATCACCTGTTAAAGATAAACGAACCGCTTAAAGTCGAAGATTTTGATACGACCAAACAAAAACGAAAAGGAAAAATAGTTTCGCTGGCTTTGGGCCTGTTTTTGCCCATATTAACCGTAGGACTTTTACTGGCAACACCCTATATTTCGAAAAAACAGTTCTCAAGGACTCGAACCGAATTGCAAAATCTGGCACCCGTCTTACTTAAAACCTCCTTCGACGAAGGAACGGTTACCCTTTCGTTCGATACCCTGTTTGCCGTGAATTATGCCGTAAATGGTTTTGGTTTTCCGAACAGTAAAATTGGGTTAAACTGGGAGGCAGGAGACACCAGTCACTTTTGGCTGGCAAAAACCGGTTGGTTTACCGAAGTACGCAATCAAATAAACCTGGTGATGCCTCAAAATACAGCCTGGCAAAACCAACTCTTTTTAAAGGAGGGTAAAATTTATATGGACATTCCGGCCGATACGCTGTCTGCCAACCTTTCAATAAACCTAAAAAAAGGAGAAGTTTACCTTCGTGTTACTTCCGGGGCCAAACTGCATCTGGAACACAAGGTACCCGAGTGGGAGAACCATACCCAAAAGCAGCAAGCCTTTGAGGAGGAATACCCCATGAGAATAACTATTGAAATTGGTGAAGGTAAACTGGTGACGGAAGAGCTAAACCAATAATAACCTAATAAACACAGCAGCTTTCGGTAAAGTGAATAAAAAGCAGTAGATTCCAGGTGGGCTTAATTCCGATTTGCAATCCCTTGGCTGCGTTTTCTATTCACAAATCTTTACCTTATTTTTGCCACGCATAAATCAAATAGAAAAATATGGCTCAAAAACCATCAATACCTAAAGGAACCCGCGACTTTGGACCAGCTGAAATGGTAAAGCGCAACTATATTTTCGACACCATTAAAAGTGTATTTAAGCTGTATGGCTACCAACCCATTGAGACTCCGGCCATGGAGAACCTTTCTACCTTGTTGGGAAAATATGGTGAAGAGGGCGATAAACTCTTATTCAAGATACTGAACTCTGGCGATTTTTTGTCGAAGGCCGATGATACCCTCTTACACGATAAAGATTCAGCAAAAATAACTTCTCAGATTTCGGAAAAAGGCCTGCGTTACGATTTAACCGTGCCCTTTGCCCGTTTTGTGGTGCAACACCGCAACGAGTTGCAGTTTCCGTTTAAGCGATACCAAATTCAACCGGTTTGGCGTGCCGATCGCCCGCAAAAAGGCCGTTACCGTGAGTTTTATCAGTGCGATGTCGATGTAATCGGGAGCAATTCGTTGCTGAACGAGGTAGAACTGATTCAGATTGTGAACGAAGTTTTTAGCCGCCTGAAGATTAATGTGCTGGTAAAAATCAACAACCGTAAGATTCTTTCCGGAATAGCTGAAGTAATTGGTCAACCCGATAAAATTATCGATATCACCGTAGCCATTGATAAGATTGATAAAATTGGAATTGAAAATGTGAATGCCGAACTGGCTGAAAAAGGTTTACCCCAACAAGCCATCGAAGGTTTGCAACCCATCCTGAATTTAAAAGGTTCCAATACCGAAAAGCTGGAGCAGATTAAAAAGGTGCTGGCCACTTCTGAAATCGGACGGAAAGGAATTGAAGAAATGGAAACCATCTTTAACTGGCTAGAGCCACTGGGTGTTGAAACCGGGGTTGAACTTGATCTGACCCTGGCCCGCGGATTAAATTACTACACCGGGGCTATTTTTGAGGTTAAAGCCCTCGACGTGGAGATGGGTTCCATTACCGGTGGTGGGCGTTACGACGATTTGACCGGTATCTTTGGTTTGCCCGATGTGTCGGGCGTGGGAATTTCGTTTGGTGCCGATCGTATTTACGACGTAATGGAGCAACTCGATAGCTATCCCAAAGAAGCCGACACCACAACCCAGGTGTTTTTTGTAAACTTTGGTGAAGCAGAACAAGCCTGGTGTTTACCCTTAATTCAGCAGTTACGTAACGCAGGAATCAGTGCTGAGATCTACCCCGAAGCAGCAAAAATGAAGAAACAAATGACCTATGCCAACAGCCGTAACATTCCTTTTGTGGCCATGGTGGGCGAAGAAGAAATGAACGCCGGGCGCATCACCTTAAAAGACATGGAAAAAGGAAGCCAGGAAACCCTGAGCCGGGATGAATTGGTGAAACGGATGAAGGAAATCTGTTTTTCCTGATAAAATAGGGCAAACTGCTTTAAATCATAAGGGATTTTCTTTTAAAGTGAATCCCTTTTGTTTCTTTTGCATCATGTTTAATTTATAGAAACTTAGCTATGACTAAAGTGCATTATATCACTCCCGATTATTTAACCTTTGAGCGCATCGAAGAAATTATTGAAGGAGCTTTTCAACTGGAACTTTCAGAAAAAGCGACTCAGGCCATTGTGCATTGTCGTGAATTCCTGGATAAAAAAGTAGCTACGCATCCTGAACCCATTTATGGTATTAATACCGGGTTTGGATCGCTGTGTAACAAAAGTATTTCGAACAATGAGTTAGGCCAGTTGCAAAAAAATCTGGTCATGTCCCATGCCTGCGGAACAGGCGATTTGGTTCGCCCCGAAATAGTTAAGCTAATGCTTTTATTAAAGGCTCATGCCTTGTCGATGGGTAAAAGCGGGGTTCAATTGCAGACGGTACAGCGCATTATTGATATGTACAACCACGAGGTGCTTCCCGTAGTTTTTGAACTGGGTTCTTTAGGCGCCTCTGGCGATTTAGCCCCATTGGCTAACCTGTTTTTACCCTTAATCGGGATGGGCGAAGTTTATTATCGGGGAGAACGCTTGCCTGCGGACCGGGTATTGGAACAATTGGGATGGGAGCCTATCGAATTGCAATCGAAAGAAGGTTTGGCCTTGCTCAACGGTACGCAGTTTATGAGTGCCCATGCCGTTTATTCCCTGTTAAAAGCCTTCCGGTTGATAAAGTTTGCCGATATCATTGGGGCCACCTCGCTCGAAGCTTTCGACGGACGTCTGGAACCCTTTAACGATTTGCTGCACCAGATTCGTCCGCACAGCGGGCAGATTGAAACGGCAAAAAATATACGTAATTTGTTGGCCGGAAGTCAGATTATGGCACAGCCCAAGAAACACGTACAGGATCCTTATTCCTTCCGTTGCATTCCTCAGGTGCACGGGGCAACCAAAGATTCCGTAAAATATATTGCGCAGGTAGTAGAAACCGAAATTAATTCGGTTACCGATAATCCCACAGTTTTTCCCGATGAGGATCTGGTGCTTTCTGGAGGAAACTTTCACGGTCAGCCTTTGGCACTTAATCTCGATTACCTGGCTATTGCCATGGCTGAATTGGGAAATATATCGGAACGCCGTACGGCTCAATTGATATTGGGGTTACGTGGTTTGCCCGAGTTTTTGGTGGCCAACCCCGGCTTAAATTCAGGTTTTATGATTCCCCAATATGCAGCGGCAGGCATTGTGAGCCAAAACAAACAATTATGTACACCCGCCAGTGTCGATTCCATTGTCTCGAGCAACGGCCAGGAAGATCACGTAAGTATGGGAGCTAATGCAGCAACCAAAGCCTTGCGAGTGGTTGAAAATGTAGAGCGTATTTTGGCTATTGAACTGATGAATGCTGCTCAGGCGCTAGATTTACGTAAACCCTTACGGCCATCGCCCTATATCGACGATTTTGTAAGTCAGTTCCGCTTATCGGTTGAATTTATAAATAACGATAAGGTGATGTATCAGGAAATGGAACTGGCAGTTGGTTTTTTGCAAAAAGGAAAATTCGGACATTTTGAATAAGAAATAACTCTATTATAGAAAAGCCACTTACTTAGGTGGCTTTTTTTATTTCTAAAAACCTTACCTTGGGTGAAATTGTTTAAGGGAATATGAAAGAACAAACCACCGTATTGATTGCCGGAGCAACCGGTTTTGTGGGCAAGGCCCTGGTTACTCATTTGCTTGAGTTAGGGTATAAAATTAATGTATTGACCCGAAATCCGGATAAAGCCCGTTTACTTTTTCCCGAATCGGTGGGTGTAATAAAATGGCCCGATGGAAACAGTAAACTACTTCTGTCAAATTGTAAACGTTGCGATGCCATAATCAATTTGTCGGGAGCAAATATTGGCACACACCGCTGGACTCTAAAGTATAAAAAGGAAATTTTAAGAAGCAGGACAGAATCAATAATTCAACTGGAAGAAATTGCAAAAAATTTACCTGATATGCCCGGAGTGTGGATACAAGCCACAGCAGTGGGTTTCTATGGTGCAGATACCAATGGTTTTGTTAATGAGCAAGGTCCCAAAGGCAACGGCTTTTTAGCTGATGTTGTTGAACAAACCGAACAGCAATTACAAGGGGTTAAGCTCGATGGAATACGCAAGGTAGTTTTGCGTTTGGGTATTGTAATTTCGCCAGAAGGTGGATTTCTGGCCCAGATGAAGCAGGCTTTTAATCTGGGATTAGGCGTTTATCCAGGCGATGGGCTGCAATACATTTCGTGGATCCACCTCGACGATTTGGTAGGAATAATTAGCGAAAGTATAAAAAACCGGAATTATTTGGAGGTTGTTAATGCAGTTTCACCCAATCCCATTTCCTTTAAAGATTTTTCACGATGGCTAATTAAAAGAACCCGGGCACTTGTGGTTTTTCCGATACCAGCATTTGTTTTCAGAATATTTTTGGGTGCTGAAAAAACAAGCGAAATGCTGTTGGCCAACCAACGCGTAGTGCCCGAAAAACTAAAACAATTGAATTTTACTTTCCGTTTCAACTCTTTTAGTGAAATGGAAATGCTATAACAGGCAAATCCAACTAAGGAAAGTATTTATTCATTAAGGTATTGTCGATATGGTCGGTCTGCATATGGCAACTGATGCAGGCCGAGCCTTTGGCAGAAGAAGGTGCCTGAACAGTTTTGTCGGCATTAATATAACCCCACACCCAGCCGTTTTTATCGGCAAATTCATGGTCACTTTGTTTGTACAAAATGGCATAGCGGTTTATAGTCGATTCATTGCTCCACAATTCTTTTACAATAAGCGAACCTTCGTTAAACACAGTTTGCGCCTTAACTTTTCCGGTAGCATCAAGATGAGTGGAGGCGATGGAATTATAGCGGGTTCTTAAAAAAGCTTCGGTATGGCCGCTGGCTGCGCTGCGATTCAGCAAAATATCGGAGTTCTGATACCAGGTAACTCCTTCGGTTTCGGTGGCCATGTTATAAAGTTCCAAATCGGTGCCACTTATGGGATCTTCTTTTTTGCACGAAACATGCATTAAAACAATTACTATCAAAAGTGCTGCTCCAAACGAATAAATAAGCTGTTTTTGCATAAGGCTACATTTTTGGGTTTAATAAATCAGTTGGATATGAAACAGTTGGATGTTAAAAAGGTTCAATGCAGCAAGTAATACAGCTGCTTATTCACCAAGGTGTTTGTTTTTAATAGCACTTAATGCCAGTTTCCGATCGTTTTCAAAGATGTCTTTATGGAAGGCATCAAGTTTGCTAAGGAGTTCAACCAGTGTGTGTTTTTCATTATTATTTAAGTTTCCGGTAACAATTTCAGAAGCCAGGTGCATTTCTTTAAAAACTTCTACCATTAGTTTTTGTCCTTTGGGAGTAATGCTGACACTTTTTGAACGCTTATCATTTGGATTTTCTTCTTCCTTAATCAATTCATTAGAAAGCAGTCGTTTAATAATGTCTGCTCCTGAGGTTACCGAATCGAGTAGGTTATAATGTATTAGTTCACTTTTGGTCATTTGCTCATGAAACATAAGCGTAGCCATAAAACTGTAGTCGTCCATTCCGCTAAGGATAGTATTTGATAGTATTTTCTTACTGTAAACACGGGCGTATTTTCCCATTCGGCCAATTAAAATACTTATTAAGGCATTTACAGGTTGGCGATAAATGGGTTCGCTGCTTTTTAATGGTTCAATAGCGGCATTGGAACTGCTTGGTTTGGTTTCGTTGGCCAGCCACTGGGCAAAAGCATTGATGTCTTTATGGTTTTGGCCTTGAATGGATTCAAATTTTTCCAAATGCTGTATTAGTTCATTGAGCAGTTGGTATTTCATACATTAGTGAATTACGAATTCGTAATAAAATTTTGCATTTATTGAAACAAAAGTAGTGAATAAATGTTTTTATGCAACGAAAACGTAATACATTTGAAGATTCAATGCAAGGAAATTATGAAGATAAAATTATTAATAGCAACTTTTTTATTGCTGGCTTTTAGTAGCTTTTCGCAAAACGGAACACTTGAAGGCGTGGTAAAGAATCCGATAAATAACCAGGGGGTACCCTTTGCTAATGTGATAATATATGGAACTACCATAGGTTCTGTTACTGATTTGGATGGCAAATTTCGCTTAACCGGCATCGAAGCAGGTTTTGTCAAAGTTCAGGTTTCGTCTATCGGGTACGAAACAATAGTTTCGACTGAGATTTTGGTTACCAATGCCAAAACGGCTTTTATCGAGATTGAAATGAACGAATCGTCCACACAAATCGAAGAAATTAACGTGAAGGCTTCACCATTTGTCAGACGGGAGGAGAGCCCGCTTTCGATGCGTAGTATTGGCATTGGCGAGATAGAAAAAAATCCGGGGGGTAACCGCGATATCAGCCGGGTGGTTCAGTCTTTGCCTGGAGTTGCTGGCTCGGTATCGTACCGTAACGATTTAATTGTAAGGGGTGGGGGTCCCAGCGAAAACCGTTTCTATCTTGACGATGTGGAGATTCCCAACCTGAACCATTTTGCCACACAAGGTGCGTCGGGTGGACCAATCGGTATTATTAATGTCGATTTTGTGCGCTCAGTTGATTTTTACAGTGGTGCTTTCCCTGCCAATCGGGGAAATGCGCTTAGCTCAGTGCTCGAATTCAAACAGGTAGATGGCAATAAAGAAAAGATGAAATTCAGGGCAACCGTTGGTGCATCAGACCTTGCCTTAACCATGGATGGGCCAATTAATGATAAAACCAGTCTGGTTTTCTCGGCCCGCCGCTCGTATTTGCAATTTTTGTTTGCCGGGCTGGGTTTACCCTTTTTGCCAACCTACAACGATGTGCAATTCAAGCTTAAAACCCGCATCGACGAGAAAAATGAAATAACTCTAATTGGTTTGGGAGCTATCGATCAGTTTGAATTGAATTTAAATGCCGACGAAACCGAGGAACAACGGTATATTGTGGGTTATTTGCCGGTTTTTGAGCAATGGAACTATACAGTTGGGGGCGTTTACAAGCATTATCGGGCACATGGCTACCAAACCCTGGTATTAAGCAGGAATCACCTGAACAATACTTCGTACAAGTACATTGGCAATATTGAAGTAGATTCGTTAAAAATACTGGATTACAATTCTGACGAAATTGAAACGAAACTTAGGTACGAGCATACCTGGCGAACTGAGAATAAAACAAAGATTAATATTGGTGCAGGCATGGAATATGCGCAGTATTTTAATGAAACGTTTCAAATGCGGTTTTTAAATGCCGGTTCTACTGCCATAAATTATGAATCGGATTTGGATTTAGTCAAATGGAGTACTTTTGGGCAGGTAAGCAAAGGTATTCTTGATGGCCGACTTACCGTTTCGTTAGGATTACGAGCCGATGCCAATAATTATTCGTCCGAAATGTCGAATCTTTTCAAACGGCTAAGTCCGCGCTTGTCATTGAGTTACCCTTTTGCCGAAAAATGGGCATTAAACTTTAATACCGGACGGTTTTATCAGCTTCCGGCCTATACCACACTGGGCTATGGCGCACAAAATGGTGTTTTAATCAATAAAGCCAATGGAATAAGTTACCTGCAATCTGATCATTTGGTTGGAGGTGTGGAGTATTTACCTAACGAGCAATCAAAGATAACTTTGGAAGGGTTTTATAAAAAGTATAACAACTACCCATTTTCAGTAAACGATTCCATTGCACTGGCCAGCAAAGGAGGCGATTATGGAACCTTTGGCGACGAGGAGGTGGTTCCAACGGGCGTTGGCCGTGCCCTGGGGGCAGAATTGTATATGCGTTATACCAATCTTTTTGGATTCAACACCATTCTGTCTTATACGTTTGTACGCAGCGAGTTTAAAGATGCTTATGGAGCGTATATTCCAACAGCCTGGGATAACAAGCATTTGTTTAATATTACCGCAACCCGCAGTTTCAAAAACCATTGGGATTTTGGTTTTAAGTTTCGTTTTGCAGGAGGTGCTCCGTATACACCTTACGATGTTGAAAAAAGTTCTTATGTACTTGCTTGGGATGCACGCCTACAGGCTTATCCCGATTATTCCCGTTTCAATCAGAAACGTTTGAATGCATTTACCCAGTTAGATGTTCGTGTCGATAAAAGTTATTTCTTCGATAAATGGTCGTTGATGGTTTATGTGGATATTCAGAATTTACTAAATGCAAAAGTAGATACACCCGATATTTTAACGGTGGACACAAATCCCGACGGGACAAAAATTATTGTAAATCCGGATGCGCCTATTGAGGAACAAAAGTACCAAATGCGCTATATTGTTACCGATGGTAGTGGTACGTTGGTTCCTTCGGTTGGAATTATGATTGAATTTTAATAGGGTGCTTTGTATGTGTTAATAGAATATAACCTACGAATGACTAATGGGTTGCATGCTTTTTTCTGACATACTTCGGTTTATAAACTGAGTTATATCAATTTATTGTAAGCTTGCTGGTTGGGGCTTTTCTATACCTTTACAAGGATGGAAAATCTTCGTTACCTTTTTGCAATATTATTATTGCTTCTTTATGCCAATTATATTGCTGCACAAAATGTGGGGGTCGAAGAGTATCACCAGGAAAATGGCTTACCAACCGATTTAATCAAAGCTTTTGAAATTGATTCAGCGGGTTATCTTTGGGTAGCTACCGATGGCGGTGTTGTGCGCTTTGAAGGCAATGAATTTGTTGCTGTTGAGAATATTGAACGGTCATCGAATTATTATAAAAGCCTTTTGTTTAGTAAAAAGTTTGGTTTTTTGGCAGCATCTGACGATGGTTTAGTAAGTATTTCATCAAAAGAGCATAACTATACCACCGAATACACCCGCAAGCTGATGGGTTTTTCTGACTGGCCCGATTTGAGGTATGCCAAAACCTTGTATGAGGCTTCTGATTCCAGCATCTGGATTGCAACCAATCTTAGGATTGCCCAACTTACCGCAGATACCATTGTTAATTATGAACTTCCGGCTAATTGCCATACCAATCACTATGTACGAAACCATAAGTTTTTTGAAATTGGTTCGGTGGTTTATGTAATGTGCCAAAATGGGGGGCTGTTTAAAGTGAATTCCCAAAATGGTGTCCTGGAATTATTGGATTGGAAATTTGCGGGAATTGAAGTATTTGCTTTGCAGTTGATTGAGAATAATCAGGTTTTGGTGGGCGTACAAAATGGTTTGGTGCTCCTAGAATTCGATTCATCGGGAACTGTTATTTTGGCTAAAGAACTCGGTTTTCCTTATTCAGTTTCTCATATTGAACCGGTAGCTAGCGGTGTTCTTTATTTGGGAACCTGGTCACACGGTCTTTTTAAAGCACAATTTGAGCATAATCAATTAAAATTTGAGCACGTTGCTCTTTCAGAGCAAAAAACCATTAACGATGTATTAATTGATAAACAAAACCAATTATGGCTGGCAACTAACTTTGGTGTTACGCTTCTTCGGAACCTCGATTTTAAGCCAGCTTTTACCTATTATACCAAATTCTATATTCACGATATGGAAGCGGTTGATGGGAGACTTTATTTTACCGATGGTTGGCGCGTTGCCAGTTTTAATCCGGGAAACAGTGCATTGCATACGGTGTTTAATCAGTGGGAATACCTGATTCACCAATTTATTATAAAAAACAACGACTTGTGGGTAGCTACCGACGACGGAAGAATAATTGTTATCAATAAAGGCGTTCCACTTTTGGAATACGATTTTTCTGCAAAAGGCGGAGCTATAACGGAACTGGTTTTAGGTAACGATGATTTGGTTTGGTTTATTCAAGATAGGAAAAAACCAACTGTAGTCAGTTTTTCATCCGATTTTGAAGAATCAGAATATGTAATTCCTCTTCCTGACGAAGAGCGCCTTAGGATGTTGAAAATTGCCTCCGATGGTACACTATATTTGGGAGCATCGGGAACACAGAGTTACCTTTGGCGGTTTAATACCGATGCCCATGTCTTTGAAAACATTAGCGTACCGATTAAAAAAACAAAGAACGCGATTTTTGAAGTTAACGATATGGAGTTTTATCGTTCAAATAGTTTAGTTCTGGGAACTTCAGAAGGGATCTGGAAGTATACCCCGCTTGATATAAAGCAAATCAATTTGGGTGAGATGAATCAGGAGCATGTTACTTCTGTGGCCGTTGATAGCCAGGAACGTATTTGGTTTGGTAATTCAAATGGATTAATTTTATGGGACAGTACTTTTGCAATTACATTCAATAATTACGATGGTATTCCATCAAAAACCAATTCCCTTCGTAATTTACATATCGATGAGTACGGACAAATATGGATGGGAACTAACCTTGGAATGGTTCAGGGGAAAATAAAAGAAGTATATAAGTGCACTCCCAAACCCAAAATAAGTCACATCGAAAATGAATACCGCAGGGTATATCCTGATGAGCGTAATTCTTTTCTGGTAAATACTCCCATAAGTATTAAGTTTTCGAACCCACAATACCCGGCAAAATACGTTTCATTTGAGTATCGGCTTTTAAATTCGGAGCAGGAGGGTTGGATGCCTGTTCAGCGAAACCAGCGGAATCTTGTTTTTACCAACCTTCAGGCTGGCTCCTATAAGCTTCAGCTTAGGGCCATGGGTAAAGGATTCTACACCTGGAGCGAGCCTGCCAGCTATGAATTTTCCATCTACAAACGATGGTACCAGAAAGTTTGGGTTTTAACACTTATATACATCGGAATAGTAGTTTCATTAATTATATACCTGCGTTTAGCCAGTCAAAAAAGCGAACGGGAACGAAAGAAGCTGGAAGCCATTATTGCACAGCGAACTCGGGATCTTCAGGAACAGAATGAAGAACTTACCCTGTTAAATTCAAATTTAAAAAGTGCAAAAGACCAGGCTGAGGCAGCAATTAAGTCGAAGGATCGTTTTTTCTCTATTCTAGCCCACGATTTAAAAAGTCCATTTAATACACTCATAGGTTTTTCGCAGTTGCTGGTAAATAACCGGGACGATATTTCAGAAGCCGAAATGCAACAATTTCTTGAGGAAATGCTGCGAACTTCAGAAAATACCTACAAGCTATTGCAAAATCTGCTCGATTGGGCACGTTCTCAAACAGGTGCTTTGCAGATTGAACCGAAACAACTTTTGCTTAAACCGTTTATTGATGAAGTATTGACCGCAATTACCACTACAGCCAGTCAAAAAGATATTAGTCTGATGGTTGATGTTCCGGAACAACTTGAAATATGTGTCGATAAATCAATTATGGCCACGGTATTCCGTAACCTGATTCTTAATGCGGTAAAGTTTTCCTACCCACACAATGTGGTTAAAGTAAAAGCTGTTGTTCTTGATGAATTTAGGGTTGAAGTTATGGTGATTGACAATGGGGTTGGTATCGATAAGGAAATACTTCCAAAAATATTTTCACTCGACAATAACATATCGACATTGGGAACTGCCCAGGAAAAAGGTACCGGCCTGGGCCTTATTTTGTGTAAAGAGTTTGTAGAAAAAAGCGGAGGTACTATAAAGGTGGATAGCAAACCGGGAATTGGTAGTACTTTTATTTTACACTTACCCCGCAAACGGTCTGTTTTGTAGCCATTAATTTAATACGGATGCTAATATTTGTCATCATTTATTAGTTTAACATGCGCTATCTTTGTTGCAACAATCAGCTTTAAAACTAACTTGAACTTAGTTTCGATGGATATAAAATCGTTGTTAGCACATACTGAGGGTAATTTAATTACTACCCGAATTTCGGAAGATTCTGTTTTTGAAAATGCCTTTGCATCCGATTTAATGAGCGATGTGCTTACCCTCGATGTAAGTAACACCATTCTGATTACCGGTTTGGCAAATTTACAAACCATTCGAACAGCCGAGATGTCAGATATTGAATGTGTGATAATTGGGCGCAATAAAAAAGTAACGCCCGATATGCTTGAACTGGCAAACAAAAGCAATATATGCCTAATTGAATCACCTTTTTCAGTTTTTAAAATTTCTGGTATCTTGTACCAAAATGGCATAAAACCCTTGTATTAATGGAATTTAACTTTACCGTTACCGGAGGCGATTTTATCAGTGCTGGACATGCTTCAAGTGAAGTTAAAAAAGTGCTCCAAAAGTTAAATGTTGATCCTAAGATAACACGCCGGATTGTAGTTGCACTTTACGAAGCCGAAGTTAATATTGTGGCTCATGCTTATAGCGGAACCATTAAAGCAAGTATCGATACCGAAAAAGTTACGCTGGTTCTCGACGACAAAGGCCCGGGCATACCCAGCATCGAACAAGCCATGCAGGAAGGCTTTTCAACCGCATCGGAAAAAGTTCGTGAAATGGGATTCGGAGCCGGAATGGGATTGCCTAATATGAGCAAAAACGCCGACGAATTGCATATAACTTCTGAAGTTAATAAAGGAACCCGGGTAGAAATTATTACCTATTTAAACAACAAAACCAAAGCATAAGTTTACATTCAGTATTATGGACAAGCCTTTTTTCTTTCATGCGCTAAAAGTTAACGAGCAAACCTGTTACGGTTGTTCGCACTGCATGAATGCCTGTCCTACTGAAGCCATTCGGGTTTGGAGTGGTTTGGCCACGATTGATGAAAACAAGTGCATTGATTGTGGCGAGTGCCAGCGCGTATGTCCGGTTAATGCCATTTATGTTGATGAAGATGCTTTTGATTCCATTTTTAATTTCAAATACCGGATAGCTTTGTTCCCTTCGGTTTTTATCGGACAGTTTCCTGAAGAGGTAAAAGCCAGTCAGATATACAGCGTGTTGCACGAAATAGGTTTTACCCATGTGTTTGAGGTGGAACGGGCTGTTGAAATTCTTAATGAAGCCATTTTGGAATATCAATCCAAAGAAGGGCTCGAATTGCCGGTTATTTCATCGTTTTGTCCGGCAGTAATCCGACTGGTTCAGGTAAAATTTCCTTCGCTGGTCGATAATATTCTAAAACTGGGTACACCCAGTGATATAGCGGCGCAATTTCTCAAACGCAAACTTATCGATCAAGGAATTCCTGAAGATGAAATTGGGATTTTTTATGTTACTCCTTGTGCAGCAAAAATAGCAGCTATAAAAAGTCCGGTAGGAGAAGAGGAATCGGTGGTCGATGGCGCAATAAATATGAACAGCCTTTTTAATCGGGTGTATCGTAAAATAATGGATGGGTCGGGCAAGCAGTCCTCCGGGTCAGGTTCAACCGAGTTGTTCGATTACGAAGTTCTTTGGACTTTAACTAAAGGCGAATCCTCACGCGTTAACGGCCGCAGTTTGGCAATCGATGGAATTTATAATGTAATGGAGTTTCTGGAAAAACTGGAAAATCAGGAGATTGAAGGACTCGATTATATTGAATGCCGAGCTTGCCACGAAGGATGTGCCGGAGGAATACTAAGCACCGAAAACCGTTTTTTGGTAGTTGAACGCTTGCAAAAAAGGGTGGAACGGAATCGAAAAAAGAATCAGTTTAGTTCTTCAGGAATAAATCATTACAAGGAATATTTACGCAGTAAATTACCTCTGGGTGAGGTAGTTCCGCGTTCAATGATGATGCTTGATGTAGACATGGCAGCTGCCATGAAAAAAATGCAAAAAGCCCAGAAAATCGAAGCTCAATTACCCGGTATCGATTGTGGTGCTTGTGGCGCTCCCAGTTGCCGGGCGCTTAGTGAAGACATTGTTAAAGGAAATGCAACCCTTTCGCATTGTGTTTTTATACAAAAAGTATTAATGAAAAATAGTGAAATTAATATGGATACCGCCTTTGCAATTATCGATAAAATTTGGGGCGACCGAAAAACAGTAAAAGGAACACTCAAAGACAATACCTGAGAAATGTGTTGATGCTTTTTGAGCAAAAACCAAATAGAGCGACAAAATAAAACACCATTTATAAACAATAAAATGCATTCGAAATGACTGTAAACGACATACTATCAAAATTAAATCTTAGCGTATTGGGCGGTGAACAAGGTTTAACCAAAGAGATAACTGGAGCTTATACCTGTGACTTGCTTAGCGATGTGATGGGAAATGTTGATGATGGCAATATCTGGATTACCTTGCAAACCCATAAGAACGTTATGGCCATAGCGTCGTTGCGCGATTTAAGTGCGGTAATTTTGGTAAAAGGCCTGCAACCCGATGCCGACATGCTCGAAAAAGCCAACGAAGAAGGCATACCGGTTTTAAGTACGAAAGAACAGGCTTTCGAAATTTCAGGGAAACTGTTTCAACTGTTTCATCCTTAATGGTATATTTATATAACTTCTATTTCATTTTATGCCTGAAAAAACTTATCGAGCCGATTTACATATCCACACCATTCTTTCGCCCTGCGGCGATTTGGCGATGAGTCCGGCGGTAATTATTCAAGAGGCAAAAAAGAAAGAATTGCAGATAATTGGTATAACCGACCACAATACAACCCTGCAAGCTCCTTTAATTCAACGCTTAGGTAAAGAAAGGGGAGTTTTTGTGATGATTGGAGCCGAAGTGTGCTCGAAGGAGGAAGTTCATTGTTTGTGCTTCGTACCCGACGAAACCAGCCGCAAACAATTTCAGAATTATTTGAATGAGCATTTGCCCGACATTCGAAACGACATAAATAAATTTGGTTACCAGGTTTGTGTGAATGAGGCTGAGGAAATTATTTACGAAGAAGACCGTTCGCTACTTTCAGCTATTAATCAAAGTATAGAGCAAATAGAACAAACCGTACACCAATTGGGTGGTATTTTTATTCCGGCTCACATAAACCGCCCAAGTTACAGCATTATTAGCCAGTTGGGTTTTATTCCGCCCGATCTTAACGTTGATGCACTTGAAATTTCGCGGCATAGTTCCATCAGTGATTTTAAAAGTTCAAACAGCTATCTTAAAAATTACCCATTTATTCAAAGTTCCGATGCGCATTATCGCAACGATATTGGAAGTGCGTTTACGCTGCTTGAACTGTCCGAACTTTCGTTTAGCACAATTAAAAATGCCTTGAAAAACTGTTAATCCTTATAGGTTGAAAAACATTGCTGAACATATTCTCGATATTGTACAAAATAGCATCAGGGCTAAGGCAAAGCTAATTACTATTCAGTTGAGCGAATCAGTGGTAAGCAATAGCTACGAATTGCTAATTACCGATAATGGTTTGGGTATGGATGCCGAAACCTGCAAAAAAGTAAGCGATCCGTTTTATACCTCAAGAACCACCCGCAAAGTGGGTCTGGGAATTCCCTTATTAAAGCAGAATGCCGAGCAAAGTGGAGGCGTATTCCACTTGAAATCGGAACCGGGGAAAGGAACCGAAATATCCGCAAGCTTTATTTTAAATCATATCGATAGGCTTCCGGTTGGCGATTTGATTGGATCCTATATACTGCTTTTTGCTGCAAATCCGAATCTTGAGTTTAAAGTTATCCACAAAACCGATTTGGGAAATCTACTGTTCGATACCCGCGAAGCAAAAGAAATGCTGGGCGAGATTCCATTAAGTGCTTCAGAGGTGCGTAATTTTTTACGCGATTGGTTTGTTGAAAACCTTCAGGCACTAAAAGCCTCGTTTTAGAGTAAATGTTTTTCAGGGTTGATTTTTGAAGCTGTTTTTTTGGGTAAATT